>DASZUG010000038.1:0-1700 GCA_035547755.1 Rhizobiaceae bacterium | reverse complement strand
ATTGCGGAGGCCTATGAAAAATGGGGAAAGGGCGTTCACCCGGCAGCGCTTAATTTCGGGGACTGCTTCGCCTATGAGTTGGCGAAAGAGCATGGATGCCCGCTGCTCTATGTCGGGGGGGATTTCTCCCAGACCGATATCGAAGCTGCTCTCGGCTGAGCGCTCGTCAATGCTTGAAGCAATGTTCGCGATGCCACTGCAGAAAATGCGGATGCGGTCGATCTCGGCACGGCCACCGCCGTTGATCAGCTTGAGCCCGGTGATCGCGCATCGCTGATCGTAGGCGCGAGCTGAACATAGCCGCCGCCTCGGGCCGGCAAGCGCCCTTGACGATGGCAACGGAGGGCTAGGTCCTGTCTGCATTCAGGGGATTTCATTTTGAGTTGAGGTCTGATTCAAGGTTGTCGAAGGAGAAGGGCCTTGCAGAAGAATGCTGACGGACGAGCAATGGGAACGGATCGAGGGATATCTTCCTGGCCGGGAGGGAACGCCGGGTCGGAGCGGCGTGGACAACCGGCTGTTCGTGGATGCGATCCTGTGGATGGCGGGGAATGCGGCGCATTGGCGTGACCTGCCGGAGGTGTTCGGCAAGTAGACGGCGGTGCATGCGCGGTTCCGGCGCTGGTCGCATGCCGGTGTCTGGGAACGACTGTTCCATGCTTTGGCTGACACGCCGGACTTCGAATATGTCCTGATCGACAGCACCATCTCGAAGGTTCACGCCGACGCGAGCGGCGCAAAAGGGGGGCTGAGGCTGCCGCAATCGGTCGCTCCCGCGGCGGGCTGACGACCAAGCTGCACGCCGCCGTCGATGCGATCGGCCTGCCGATCCGCATCCACCCGACGCCGGGGCAATATGGCGACCGTCCGCAGGCCGAGGTGCTGCTGGCCGGCCTCAAAGGCGTCGGCCACGTCATTGCCGATGCCGCCTATGACGCCGATCCGCTACGCGCCTTCATCGCCAACGACCTCGGCGCCACGGCCCACATCAAGGCCAATCCCAGCCGCACCACAAAGCCGCCGATCGACTGGCGGCTCTACAAGGAACGCCATCAAGTCGAATGCTTCTTCAACAAGCTCAAACGCTTCCGCCGTATCGCCCTGCGCTGCGAGAAAACCCTCACCGCCTTCATGGGCTTCGTCCACCTCGCCTGCGCCGTCATCTGGTTACGCTGAATACAGACAGGACCTAGCCCAATTGCATACGAAAGAACCCAAAAATCGATCGACACTTTCAATACCCATTCACCCGCGCGAAGCGTTCGCGGTGCCAGGCGGCGTTGCCCCATAGTGTCTCCAGCACCTGCGCGCGTTTCAGGTAGAGGCCGGCGTCGTGCTCGTCGGTCATGCCGATGCCGCCGTGGAGCTGGATCATCTCGCGACTGACGAGGTGGAGCGTGTCGCCGGCTAAAGCCTTGGCGAGACTCGCCGCCTCGGCCACGTCGCTGCGGCCGGCGTCGATCGCCTCCAGCGCGGCCTCGACCGTGGAGCGCATCAACTCCAATTCGGTGAACATCTTGGCCATGCGGTGCTGGAGCGCCTGGAAGGTCGAGAGCGGCTGGCCGAACTGCACGCGCGTCTTGAGGTAATCGTTGGTCCGCGCGAACACGCTTTCGGCCATGCCGAGCATCTCCGCGCAGGTCGCGGCGGTGGCGCGATCGATCGCGATCGCGGTCAGCTCCGGCCCGCCGAGCTTCATC
>DASZUG010000037.1:0-85271 GCA_035547755.1 Rhizobiaceae bacterium | reverse complement strand
CGACTGTTCGGGTTCGATGGAACGGCGGACGGCGACACAGGCTCTCCCACGGGCTTCACGGCCCAGAGGTGTGTCGTGCTTCCGTCCGCCACCGCATCCCTAATCATAGCAGATCCGGCAAATGTTGAGTTACAAGGTGTCCGCGAAGCGGACGGAGAGGGGGTAGAAAAGCAAAAATTAACCCGAGTTCAGAGCCGTGCAGCGTTGGACTGGCGTTGGACCTGCGCCTTGCACGATCCTTATCGGTCGGGATAATGCCGTACAAGGGGGGCGCAGGGAGAGAGGCATGCGTCCATTATTCTTCGTTTTCTTGTGGTTCATCCTGCCATTTGCCGTGCAGAATGCGTTTGCGGTGGAATGCAACCGCAAGGACCAGACCCAGTTCGGGCTCGATGTCTGCGCCGACACGGATTACAAAGCCGCCGACCAGAAGCTCAACCGGACATATGGTCAGATCATGAAGCGGCTTGCGGGCGATCACGATACAGCCAAGCTGCTGCAAGCCTCCCAGCGCGCCTGGATCGCGTTCCGTGACGCGGAATGCAATTTCCGGACCAATGCGAGCAAAGAGGGGTCGATCTATCCGATGGAAGTCTCGCTATGCCTCCGGGATTTGACAGAGGAACGCACGAAGGCGCTCGATGCCTATCTCCATTGCGGGGAAGGGGACCCGAGCTGTCCGGTTCCGGCACAATAAGACGCGGTCATTCCTTCGGCGAAATGCGGGTGAAATGCCCCATCTTGCGGCCGGGCCGGACGTCCTTCTTGCCGTAGAGATGGAGCAGCAGGTCCGGTTCCTCGAGCAAGGCGCCGACTTTCGCCACGTCGTCGCCGATCAGGTTCTCCATCACACAGTCGGAATGCCGCTCCGGCGAGCCGAGCGGCAGGCCGGCGACGGCCCGTATATGCTGCTCGAATTGCGAGATGGTGCAGGCCGCCTCCGTCCAATGACCGGAATTGTGGACGCGCGGGGCGAATTCGTTGGCGAGAAGCCTTCCGTCCTCCGTCACGAAGAATTCGACGCCGATCACGCCGACATAGGCGAGCGCATCGAGAAGCTGGAACGCGGCGTTGCGGGCTTCGGCGGCGATTGCCTCGCCGGCCCCGGCCGGAACGGTGGAGCGCCGCAAAATGCCGTCGCGATGGACGTTCTCCGCGGCATCGAAGGCGGCCACCGCGCCATCCTGCCCGCGCGCGGCGATGATCGATATCTCGCGGCTGAAGGGAACGAATTCCTCCATGATGAGCGGCACGCCGCCCACTGCGGCGTAGGCGCCATCCACAGCGCCGGGCGCGGAGGCCCGAAAGACACGCTGGCCCTTGCCGTCATAGCCGAGCCGCCGGGTCTTCAAGACGCCATTGCCGCCGAAAAGGACCAGCGCTTCCCCTATATCCCCGTCATTGTCCACAGGATGGAACCGGGCTGTGGATATGCCGCAGCCGTTCAGAAAGCGCTTTTCCGTCAGCCGGTCCTGCGACACGTCGAGAGCCCTGGGCGGCGGGAAGACCGGCAATTGCCCCGCCAGGCGTTGGGCCGCGTCGACCGGAACGTTCTCGAACTCATAGGTGACGACATCGGCGAGGCCGGCCAGTTCGTCCAGCGCCGCCGGATCCGCATAGGGCGCGGCGATCTGCCGGTTGGCGATTTGCGCGGCTGGGCAATCGGGTTCGGGCTCCAGGATCACCGTCCTGTAGCCCAGACGCGCCGAGGCCATGGCGAGCATGCGGCCGAGTTGGCCGCCGCCGATGATACCGATCGTGCTTCCGGGCGGGAGCGGGTTCATGCCGAATCGACCGGCATCTCGCCGACTTCGGCAGTCTGCTTCGCCCGGTAGGCATCGAGCCGCTTCGCGAGATCTGCATCGGAAAGGGCAAGCACGGCGGCGGCAAGCAATGCCGCATTGACCGCTCCGGAACGGCCGATCGCCAGTGTTCCGACCGGAATGCCGGCCGGCATCTGGACGATCGAAAGCAATGAATCCTGGCCCGAAAGCGCTTTCGATTCGATGGGGACGCCGAAGACGGGGAGGGGCGTCAGCGCCGCGGTCATACCCGGCAGGTGCGCCGCGCCGCCCGCACCGGCAATGACGACCTTGAAACCCGCGGCCCTGGCGCCTTTCGCGAAGTCATAAAGCCGCTCCGGCGTACGGTGAGCAGAGACGATTCGCTTGGCGAAGGATATGCCGAGGGCTTCCAGCGTTTCGGCGGCGTGACGCATGGTCGGCCAGTCCGACTGGCTGCCCATGATGATGGCGATATCGGCCTGTTTCATCCTGCCCATCCTTCATCCGCCGCATAGAGGAATGTCGCGGCCGGTGCAAGGCATGGCAAAGGTCGGCGGTAACTCAGCTTGAAATCAGGTGATCCGGCGATATCCGTACAGCCAGGCTGAAATGTATGTTCCAAGAACCCCGAGGGCAAAGCCGGCGGAAAACACATTTACGTTGTGCAGCCGAGGCATTCCCAATTTCCATAGGATGCCATTGAGTATGGCGAGAACAACAATCACGCCGATCAAGTAAGCGGTGAGCGTACGCATACAATGCCTGTGCCTTCCGCCCCATCTCCACCCATCATAGATGGGTATTCCACAAGGGTCATGCTATGATGTCGGGGATGATCTTGTCTTCCAGGCGCATCATCTTGTCCTTGAGCGCCAGTTTCTTCTTCTTCATGCGCTGGATCTGCAGCGGGTCGCAACTCGTCGCGATCATCGCGTTGATGGCCGCATCGAAATCGGCATGCTCCTGCTTCAACCGCGCGAACTCAAGGCGAATCTCGGCCTGATCCTGTTCCGACATCTGTGACCGTCTGTAAATTCTCCGGCGCCCAAAAGCGCCCTTTGGGCGGGACCGGCGGTAAATCAAGGCCGGCGTCGTCCTATATCATATTTTGCCGGGCATTGAAATCTTCATGAAGAGGTTCGACATTGCCACATTCTGGTGGCACACTCACTGGCGGTTGCCCGGTAAGCTGCGGAACATCGAGGAACCGCGTTGCCAAGGCGGCCAGTTCGACGAGGAACCGGAAAAGGGAGAACAGTAATGCCGCTTGCTTCTCATCTCTCTGAGTTGAAGAGAAAGCATGGTGAACTCGATCGCGAGATCACCGACGCAATGGCACACCCATCGACCGACGACCTCGAGGTAGCGACGCTGAAGCGACGCAAGCTCGCCCTGAAAGACGAAATAGAAAAGCTCACCTCACAAGAAACGAGGCATTGACGGCGGCAAAACCGACGTTTCCGCCGGACAGGCGATAACGATCCGTCTGTCCGGCCAATCTCCGGAATTGAACCAGCCAGTTGGAACGGTGCACGCAGCGCGCCGTATTGTCGGTGGCTGCGACGATTTTATCCCGCCGCGACCCAACTCATCGAAGCGTCAGGCGGCTTCGTCCCTTTGCGCCGCATCTTCATTGTCGCTTGTACGGGGATCGAGTTGTACGGATTGCGGCGTCATCGCCCGTTCGGCCGGAACCGTCTGGAAGGCCTCGCGATCCTCGATCGGGACCGGCGCGCGCGCCTTGATGCGCAGCATCGCGTAGGCCGCGAGCAGGGCGTGGGCGAAGGCGGTGGCGAGAAACAGGCTTTCGGGACGCATCAGGCTCATCAGCGTGCTGCCGATCAGCGGCCCGACCATCGTGCCGAAGCCGTACATCAGGAGCAGGCCGCCGGAAACCTTGACGAATTCATCCGGTTCGGCGTGGTCGTTCGCATGCGCGACCGCGAGCGCATAGAGGGTGTAGGCAAAGGCGCCGTAGCAAGCCGTCATGATAATGACGGAAAGGCCGCTGCGCGGTTCGACGAGGAACACGAGGACGCCGAATACAGCCGCCAGACAGGCGGCTGCGGCAAGGACGAGCCGCCTGTCGGTCCTGTCCGAGACACGGCCGACGGGAATTTGCATCAACGCGCCAGCTATGCCCGTCAGGCTCATCATCAGCGCGATCTCGAAGGTGGATATGCTGACGCGCGCGCCATAAACGGCGCCGAGCGTGCCCCATGCGCCGTTGGCGACGCCGACCAGCAGACATCCGATGAGCGCGACGGGTGAATGGGCGTAAAGCGCCTTGATGTCGAGCGAAACTTCCTTGATCGGCGCCGGGCTCGCCGCCGTCGAGACGGCGGTCGGGATGAGGGACAGGCAATAGAGGATGCCCGTCATCATGAAAAGCGAAGCTGTCCGCACATTGCCGGCCGCCACGATCATCTGCCCGGCCATGAGGCCGCCATAGGTGACAAGCATGTAAAGGCCGAAGATCGTGCCGCGGTTCTTGTTGGTGGCGCGTTCGTTGAGCCAGCTTTCGATGACCATGTAGGCGCCCGCCATGGTGAAGCCGGTGACGGCGCGCAGCGCGATCCAGACATTCGGCTCGATGATCAGACCGGTCATAAGCGCGATAATGGCGCCGATCGAAGCGAAGGTGCCGAAAGCGCGCACATGTCCCGCCCGCTGCACCACGCGCGGCGCGAAGAAGCATCCGAGCACGAACCCCCCGGCCCAGGCTGTGCCGAGCAGGCCGAGGGAGGTCGTTGAGAAGCCTTCCGCCTGCCCTCTCAAGGGCAGGAGAAGCGAATGCAGCCCGGATGCAGCCAGCAGAAAGGCGGTGCCGCGCAGCAAGGCAATGACGGGAACGAAGGATGCGAACATGGAGGGCCGGCGATCCAGAGAGCGAGGGAATCAGAAAACAGAATCAGAAAATGCGCTTTGTCCTGCTTTCCCGATACAAAGAGCGCATTTCCATGTCGTTATTCCGCAAAATACCGCTTTCCCGAGAGGATTTCTTCGCATCATGGCTTGCGGAAGAAGGATTCGGCGGCGCTTCGCGTCGAACCTTTCGCGTCGATCTCCTTTTCCAACCGACCGATTTCCTCACGGAGTTCCGTTATGCGGAGCTTCAATTCATCGATTGAGAGAAAGGACAGGTCCTGTCCGATGCGATACGGCTCTGCCCGCTTGACTGGTTCGTCGTCGAATAGGCTCATCCGGGCTCTCCTTCGTTTACGTCTCTATCCCCAACGATTATGAGAAACAGAGACTAATCTTTCCCGCCGCCGAAACCAATCGGGGCGGAACAAGCGGCAAGCCTGCCAGGAGACGCCTATGAGCAACCCAGCATCCATTCCCGAAAAGATGACGGTGGTGGCCATCACACAGCCTGGCGGCCCGCTCGTGCTCAAGGCGGAGAAGCGCGACGTGCCGCAGCCGAAAGCGGGCGAGATTCTCGTCCGCGTCCGCGCGGCGGGCGTGAACCGGCCGGACGTGCTGCAACGCCAGGGAGCCTATCCGCCTCCGCCCGGCGCATCGGACCTGCCGGGATTGGAAGTTTCAGGCGAGGTGGCGGCGATCGGGGAAGGGACCGAACGCTGGCGAACGGGCGATGCGGTGACGGCTCTGGTCGCCGGCGGCGGCTATGCCGAATATGTCGCCGTCCACGGGACGAATGCGCTGCCGGTGCCGCCGGGCTTCACCTTCACCGAGGCGGCGGCGCTGCCGGAAACTTTCTTCACGGTCTGGCACAATGTCTTCCAGCGCGGCGGACTGAAGAAGGGCGAAAGCTTTCTGGTGCATGGCGGATCGTCAGGCATCGGCACAACCGCCATCCAACTCGCCTCGGCCTTCGGCGCCACTGTCATCGCCACCGCCGGCACGGCCGATAAATGCGACGCCTGCCTGAAGATCGGCGCCGACCGGGTGGTGGATTACCGCGAGGCGGATTTCGTCCCCGTCGTCAAGGAGGCGACCGGCGGCAAGGGCGTCAACGTAATCCTCGACATGGTCGGCGGCGATTATGTCAACCGTAATTACGAGGTCGCGGCGGAGGATGGACGGATCGTGCAGATCGCGCATCTCAATGGCGCCAAGGCCACGGCCAATTTCTCCATCCTGATGCGAAAACGCCTCGTCCATACCGGCTCGACCTTGAGGCCCCGACCGGTCGCCTTCAAGGCGGAGATCGCCGCGGCGCTGGAGCAGAATGTCTGGCCGCTTCTGGCCCAGCGCCGCATCGCCCCGGTCATGGACATGATCTTCCCGCTCAAGGAGGCCTGGCGCGCGCATGAGCGCATGGAGGAAGGCGACAATATCGGCAAGATCGTCCTCGACGTGGCGTGACATCAACGGCGCGTACCACGGCTCTGAACTCGGGTTAATTTTTGCTTTTCCACCCCCTCTCCGTCCGCTTCGCGGACACCTCGCCCCCACTGCGTGAGGGAGAGGATAGGCCCTGGCCGCCGGCTCGGCGCCCATCCGCACCCGCGAAGCGGGGGGGAGGTGGCTCGAGCGAAGCCCGAGACGGAGGGGGGATAATGTCTGTTAACCCGAATTCACAGCCGTGCGGCGCGTACGGAATTCATTGCGGACCGCGCCAAATGCCTCTATATCGGATGTGATTTCCCAAAAATGGTGGTTCTGACCACCGCCCGCGACAGGGACGCGGGCGAGGAAGAGGATATTTCGAATGACTAATAACCTTCTGATGCCCAAGGCGACCGCCGTCTGGCTCGTCGACAACACTGCGCTCAGCTTCGACCAGATCGCCCAGTTCTGCGGTCTTCATCCGCTTGAGGTGAAGGCGATCGCCGATGGCGAGTCGGCACAGGGCATCAAGGGCATGGACCCGATCATGAACGGCCAGCTCACCCGTGACGAGATCGCGCGCGGCGAGGCAGACACCAATTACCGTCTGAAGCTCTCCGAGCCCAAGGTGCGCGTGCCGGAAACCAAGCGGAAGGGTCCGCGCTACACACCGCTCTCCAAGCGGCAGGACCGGCCGAATGCCATCCTCTGGCTGGTGCGCAACCATCCCGAGCTCAAGGACGCGCAGATTTCGCGTCTCGTCGGCACGACCAAATCGACGATCGAGCAGATCCGCAACCGCTCGCACTGGAACTCGGCCAACCTGACGCCGATGGACCCGGTGACGCTCGGCCTTTGTTCGCAGATCGACCTCGACCTCGAAGTGCAGCGCGCCTCGCGCGGCCAGCCGGCACAGCCGCAGCCGACCGGCGATACGCTGCTTCCGGCCTCTGTGACGGAAAGACTGCCGGCCGCGGACGAGAAGAAGCCCGAAGAACAGGAACTCGATCCGGATGCCGTCTTCGCCAAGCTTTCATCCCTGAAGTCCAAGGCGCCCGCAGACGAGGAAGAATAGGGCCTCACCCGCCTGGTTTGCTCGCCGGATAGGGAACAGGGAGCAGAAGGGCGAGCCCGCCGATCAGGAAGAAGACGATCGCCGCCATGCCGAGGCGCGGCGATCCGCTGAGTTGCGTGATTGCAGCGACCGCCAACGGCGCGACGAAACTCGTCGCACGGCCGGCGAGGGCATAGATGCCGAAATAGCGGCCCGCCTCGGCGGCGCTGACGCTGCGGGCCAGATAGGAACGTGACGAGGCCTGCACCGGTCCGAAAGCCAAACCGACCAGAAGCCCGAACAGGATGTAGGCTTTTTCCGCGGGGGTGCCGAAAAGTCCGCCGGAATGCGTCGTTCCGAGGTCGAGCAGGCCAAAAAGCGCGTAGCCCGGCCCGGTCGAGATCATGCCGACGGTCGCGACCGCAAGCAATATGAGCGCGAGGATGACGACGCTCTTCGAGCCGAGCGCCTGATCCAGCCGGCTTGCCGCAAGGCAGCCGAAAATCGCGACGACATTGAGGATGATGCCGTAAAGCCCGATCTCCGTGATCGTCCAGCCGAACATCTGCGCCGCGAAGGCGCCGCCCAGCGCCAGCAGCGCGTTGACGCCATCCTGATAAGTCATGCGGGCGAGCAGGAAGCGAAAGATTCCCGGCTTCCGGCGGACTTCGTTCAAAGTCGATCCGAGTTCCCTCAGCCCCTTTCCGACCGCCGTCCCTATGGGCAATCCGCGCTCGGCGTCGGGCGTGAAGAAGAACATCGGCAGGATGAACAGGAAATACCAGGCCGCCGCGATCGGGCCGGTGATGCGGGCGTCTTGACCTCGCGCCGGATCGAGCCCGAACAGCGGATGGAGACCGAGAATGGTCTGACCGGTTGTGGGCGACCCGGCGATGAAGGCGACGACAAAGATCAGGACGATCATGCCGCCGACATAGCCAAGGCCCCAGGCGAGGTTCGAGACGCGGCCGATCTCGCGTTCGCTCAGGAGGCGCGGCATCATGGAATCGTTGAAGACGATCGAGAATTCAGCCGCGACGGAGGCGAGCGAAAAGAGAATGAGGATCGGCAGAAGAGGAGAACCCGGCGCGGCCAACCAGAGGAGCGACATGCTGGCGATCTGGAGGACGGCGAAACCGGCGATCCAGGGCTTGCGGCCGCCGGTCTGGTCGGCGATCGAACCGAGGACCGGCGACAGCATTGCGATAAAAAGACCCGCGACCGCGATGGCGTAGCCCCAGGCCGCCTGCCCCACGGCCGGATTTGAAGCCATGCGCGAAACGAAATAGGGACCGAAGATGAAGGTGGTGACGACCGTGAAGAAGGGTTGCGCCGCCCAATCGAAGAACATCCAGCCCCAGATGCCGCGATCGAGCGGAGCGTTCCTCCTTTCCTGCATGGACGCTCCGCCGGAATCGATCACGAAGCTAGGGTGAGGTCGGCCACAAGTCCCGATGCCACCGACAGGCGAGAAACCGATGCGTCGCCGCTTTCCGTCAGCGTCAAAAGCTTCTCGCGGGTGCGGGCGACGCGCTCGCCGCCTGCGTCGATCCAGGCCGCGAGAGGGTCCGCCTCCTTGCCGAAGCGCCTGAGCGCCGAAACGGCGATGCCGCGCCTTGCCTGCCCGATCGTGTCGGCGGCGCGGGCAAGCGCGAGGCCGTCATAATAATCGTTCGTCTGAATGGTGCGCGCGGCCTCGTCGATGCGCCCGATGCGGAAGAAATCCGTGACGGCGAAGAAGACATGCGCCGCCCTGTCGAGATCGGCCTTGGCCGTGCGGGCGACAAGGGCGATATCGGGGACCAATTCGCTGAAGGGCAGAAGCGCCAGTTCCTGGGCGAGGGCGTCAGGCGCGCCCAGTTTGCGGAAGCGATGCAATCTTTCCTCATGCGCTTCGCGCATGAATGCCGGCATCAGCTCCAAAAGGCGAGGTTCGAGCGCCGCCCGTGCCTCCCTCAACTGGGTAATTTCCACCGACAGCGCGGCGCCGACACTGTTCTTGAGGAACCAAGTCGCCGTGTTTTGCAGGAGCCTCCACACTTCGGCATAGAGATCGAGCTGGACGTGGCCGTCGATTTTCGCATCGAGCGCGTCGATACCGGCATAATGCCGGTTAAGCTCGAAGCCGTCCCTGACGATGACGAAGGCGGCGCCGACCGCCGCCGCCGTCTGTCCAGTCAGATCCTGGAGCCTGGCGACGAAAGCGGGGCCGCCGCGGTTGACCAGATCGTTGACGAGTTCGGTGGCGATGATTTCCCGCCTTAGCCTGTGCCCGGCGATTTCCGGGGCGAATTCCTCGGCCATGCGGCGCGGAAAATAGCGGAACAAATCCTCCTCCAGATAAGGATCGTCGGGCAGGCCGCTGGCGACGAAATCCTGGAAAAGGGCGAGCTTGCCATAGGCGAGAAGAACGCCGAGTTCGGCACGCGTCAGCGGCTCGTTTTTCGTTTCGCGCTCCCTCAGAGCCTTTTCGTCCGGCAGGAACTCGACCTTGCGATTGAGGAGATGGCGTTCCTCCAGCCCATGCATGAAACGGCGCTGCACGGCGAGGTCGGCGATACCGCGCCGTTCGGCCATGGAGAGCGCCAGCGTCTGCTGGTAATTGTTGGCGAGCACGAGCGCGGCGACATTGTCCGTCATATCGACCAGAAGCGCGTTGCGGTTCTCGCGCGAAAGCTTTTTCGCCCGCATCGCGGCCGCCAGCCCGATCTTGATATTGACCTCGACGTCGGAGCAGTTGACGCCGCCGGAATTGTCAATGGCATCGGAGTTACAGCGGCCGCCAAGCAGGCCGTATTCGATGCGCGCGCGCTGCGTGACGCCGAGATTGGCGCCTTCGCCGACCACCTTGGCGCGGACTTCCGCGGCGGTGATGCGGATCGCGTCGTTCGAGCGGTCGCCGGCATCCGCGTTGCTCTCGCTCGATGCGCGGATATAGGTGCCGATACCGCCGAACCAGAGAAGATCGACGGGCGCTTTCAGGATCGCGCTCATGATCTCAGATGGCGTCGCAGTCGTCCTGTCGAGGCCGATGGCGGCAGCGGCTTGCGTCGACAGCTTGATGGATTTCAAGGTACGTGGGTAGATGCCGCCGCCCTCGGAAATCTTCGTCTTGTCGTAGCTCTGCCAGCTCGATCGCGGCAGGTCGAAGAGCCGCCTCCGTTCGGCGAAGGAGAGCGCGGTATCCGGATCGGGATCGATGAAGATGTCGCGATGGTCGAAGGCGGCGATCAGCCTGATCTTTTCGGAAAGCAGCATGCCGTTGCCGAACACGTCCCCCGACATGTCGCCGACGCCGGTGACGGTGAAGGGCTCGCTCTGGATGTCGCGGTCCATCTCGCGGAAATGCCGCTTGACCGCCTCCCAGGCGCCGCGCGCTGTAATGCCGATCTTCTTGTGGTCGTAGCCGGCCGAGCCGCCGGAGGCGAAAGCGTCGTCGAGCCAGAATTGATGCGTCTGGCTGATCGCGTTCGCCGTGTCGGAGAAGGTCGCGGTGCCCTTGTCGGCGGCGACGACGAAATAGGGATCATCGCCGTCATGGCGCACGACGTCCTTCGGCGGCACGACCTTCGCGCCGTGGAGGTTGTCGGTGACGGAAAGCAGGCTCGAAATGAAATTGATATAGGCGTGGCGTCCGGCTTCGAAGATGGCGTCGCGGTCGCCGGAGGGAAGACGCTTGGGATAAAAGCCTCCCTTGGCGCCGACCGGCACGATGCAGGCGTTCTTGACCTGCTGCGCCTTGACGAGGCCGAGGATCTCCGTGCGGTAGTCCTGCGCCCGGTCCGACCAGCGTATGCCGCCGCGCGCCACCGGCCCGAAGCGCAGATGCACGCCTTCCACTTCGGGGCCGTAGACGAAGATTTCGCGCCATGGCCGCGGGCTGGGCAGGCCCTCGACGGTGGTGGAATCGAGCTTCAGCGCCAGCGAGCGCGGCTCGTCTTCCGGCACCGGCATGAAATGATTGGTCCTCAGCGTGCTGTGGACAAGATTCAGGAATCGCCGGAGGATCGTGTCCTCGTCGAGATTGGGCACGTCCTCCAGAGCCTTCTCGATTTCCGCGACGATCGCCGGTCCTTCGGCCTTTTGGGCGCCCTTCGGATCGAACCGTGCGACAAAGAGGCGGTGAAGGTCGCGCGTGATCTCGGCGTGGCGGGCGAGCACGGCCGCGATATAGTCCTGGCTTTGCGGAATGCCGGCCTGCTGCAGATAGCGGCCATAGGCGCGCAGGATCATGATATCGGCGGCGGTCAGGCCGGCCCGATAGGCCAGAGCATTATAGCCGTCATTGTCGCTCGCGCCCGACCAGACCGACAGGAAGACCTCGGTGAACAGCATGCCGGCGTCCTGGAGCCTTATCTCCCCGCCATCGGCGCTTTCCAGTTCCATGTCGTGCAGGAAGATGGTCGAACCATCCTCCACCGGAATCTCGAAGGTCCGCTCGCTGATGACGCGGAAACCCATATGTTCGAGGATCGGCACGCGCCTTGAGAGCGCCACCGCCGCGCCATGGTGGTAGATCTTGAGCACCGCCATATTGACCGGCAGATCGTCGCGGCGGCGAAAATCGACATCAATCGGATGGGCGGCGTCGGTTTTCCTGATGCGGGCCGCATCGCGCAGCGCCTCCGACGCCGGGAAGCTGTCGCGGTAGGAACCGGGGAATTTCCGCGCGATGGCGACGAGATGGCTGTCAACGCCGTTTTCGGCCGCCGCCTGCCTGAGCGCATCCTCCCAGGTCCTGACGATGTCGCGGATCGCCGCTTCGAGCGTCTGCACGGGGACGACGGGCGTCGGACCGCTGGTGCGGCCGATGATGAAATGCACCCTGGTCAGACTGCCTTCGGGGAAGGCCGGGTAATAGGCCGACACGTGGCCATCGAAGACGGTCCTGAGATAATCGCCGATGCGCTCGCGAATGTGAGAATCGTAATTGTCGCGCGGGACGTAGACGATCGCGGAAACGAAGCGGTCGAAGGGATCGGTGCGGACGAGAACGCGCACCCGCGGCCGCTCGCCGAGCGCGACGATGATTTCCGCATTTTTCCGCAGGAGCGGGACGTCGATCTGAAAGAGTTCGTCGCGAGGATAGGATTCCAGCACGTTGATGAGCGCCTTGCCGGAATGATCGGCCGGGTCGAAGCCGGACCCGGCCACCACCGCCTTCACCTTGAAACGAAGATAGGGGATGGTCATGACCGAGCGGGTATAGGCGGTCGAGGTGAACAGGCCGACGATCCTGAGCTCGCCCTTGAGCTTTCCCTTCTCGTCGAAAGTCTTGATGCCGATATAGTCGAGATAGATGCGGCGATGGATGACGGATTTCACATTCGCTTTCGTCACGATGAGCGGGTCTGGACCGGTCAGGAAGGCGCGGATTTCCGGCGTCGTGACGACGGTTTCCTTGCCTCGCCGCAGCACCCGCACATTCGGGTCCTTCAATATGCCAAGGCCCGGCTTGTCGGCGCGCTCCATGGAGCCGCTTTTGGCGCCACCGGTGTAGCGATATTCGCGCATGCCGAGGAAGGTGAAATTGTCGTCCCTGAGCCATTCGAGGAAGGCGACGGTCTCGGCGACGGTCTCCTTCTTCAGCGTGGTGTCGGAATAGCGGTATTCGCCGATCGCCTGGTCCAGCCGGGCGAGCATGGGACGCCAGTCCTGCACAGCTGATTTCACCTGGGCGAGAATGGCGGAAAGCTTCTTTTCCAGCGCGCCGGCGTCGCGGTCGGAGAGCGCGGCCACATGGACATGGATGACGCTGACGCGATCATGCTCCTCGCCGGCATCTTTCTCCTCCAGCAACGTGGTGACGCCTGTTTTGCCGTGTTTGACGGCGAAGACGGGGTGAACGACCAGAAGCGGCTCGCCGGCCTGCTCGGTGATTTCGGCCAAAACCGAATCGAAAAGGAAGGGCATGTTGTCGTTGACGACGGTGACGACCGTTACGGGCCGATCCTGCCTCACGACCTGACGCCCGTCGATCGAGATGATGCTGTCGCCCTTGCGGTGGCCCTTGAGCGCCTGCCAGGCGAGCGCAGCCGCCTCCTTCAAGGCAGGTTTGTCATAGGCCCCTGTGTCCTCTGCGGGTGCGTGCTGGAGCAAAAGGTGCTGGAAACGGTCTCCGGTCGTTCTGGATCGAAGAGCCGATCCGGCGGCCGGCTCCTCCGTCTTCGCATTGGCCGACATCGCGTTCTCCCTCACGCCCGCTATTTTCTGTATCGTAGCAGACAAATGGCGTCTGGCGACACAATCTGGAATCCTTTTCGCGCCATTTTGACTGGGAATGTGAAGGAGACATGACGTCATGACAGAAAAGACGACCGCTCTCGCGCTCAAGCCGGCCGATCCCTTGAGCGAGGCGACTGAAGCCTATTTCCAGAAATGCAAGGAGAAGCTGGGGCTCATACCGAACGTGCTTCTCGCCTACGCCTTCGACGAGAAGAAGCTGCGCGCCTTCACCGACATGTACAACGACCTGATGCTGGGCGATTCCGGGCTTTCCAAGCTCGAGCGTGAAATGATCGCGGTCGCCGTTTCCTCGGTCAATCACTGCTATTACTGCCTGACGGCGCACGGGGCGGCGGTCCGCCAGCTCTCTGGCGATGCGGAACTCGGCGAGATGATGGTGATGAACTATCGCGCCGCGGCGCTTTCGCCGAGGCAGAAAGCGATGCTCGACTTCGCCGTCAAGCTGACGGAGCGACCCGACACGATCGAGGAGAAGGATCGAGAGGCGCTGCGCGAGGCGGGCTTCTCCGACCGCGACATCTGGGACATCGCCTCGGTCGCCGGCTTCTTCAACATGTCGAACCGCGTCGCCGCCGCCGTCGATATGCGGCCGAATGGCGAATATCACGCCATGGCGCGGTAGAGCATGATCCGGAAAAGGGAACACCGGTTTTCCGACAAGATCATGCTCCAGACTTGCGACCCGATCAGCGCGTTGCGATCGCGGCGGCCGCTCCGGCCATCGTCGCGGCGCTCACCCGATTGGCGATCCGCATGGCGCGGGGACTCTTCAGAAGCCGGCGCGCCTGCGAGGCGGCGACAGCCCATGAGAGATCGACAATGATGAGGACGGCCGCCATTGTGGCGGTCAGTTCCAGGCAGCCGGCGAGGCTTGTCGCCTTGAGATCGATGATGGTCGGCAGCAACGCCATGTAGAAGACCATGATCTTGGGGTTCCCGAGCGTGACGCCCATGCCGGCAAGGAAGAGCTTCAAGGGTTGACGCTCGTCGGGCAGGGACTCCTTATTCGTCTCCGCCGGCGCCCGCCACATTTTCCAGGCGAGGTAGAGGAGATAGGCGACGCCCAGCCATTTCAGCGCGGTGAAGACCAGATGAAAGGTCTGGGCGATCACAGCCAGCCCGAACACCGCGCAGGAGAGCCAGACCGCCTCGCCGATCCACATGGCGAGGAGAAACGGAAGCACATCCCGCACGCCGCGCGAAAGCACGCGCGCGACCAGCGCCGCGACGCTCGGGCCGGGCGAACCGGCGACCAGGAAAAGCGTACCGGCGAAGATCAGGAGGGAAGCGAGTGTCATGGGCGTGGAATCCGTCGCCGGTTTGTCTGTGAATCGTCAGCCGCGGCGCTTCGGATTGTATGGGCTATCCGGGTTGACGTCGAGATCGACGATTTCGACGCAGCCTTGTGGTTGCGTATGGCTGTCGCCGTTGCGCCAGGGTCCATCGCGAAGCTGCACGTCGCGCACCTTCTGCAGGAACAGGCAGCGCCATTCGCCGCCACGCGGCAGGCCCGAACGGCTTTGGCCGGCGAACTGGAAGGTCAGCGCTTTTTCCTCGCCTCCCGAATGGCCGAGAATGATCGGACACAACTCACGCCGATAGCCGTCATAGAGGCAAAGGATCTGTTTGCGGTCCCGCATCGCCTCGGCAAACAGTTCGTAGGTACGGCTCGGCATTGTCGCCTTTCCTTTGGCGAGGAGGTAGGGCGGAGCCGGGATCGGGCGAGCCGCGTTGGATGGCGGTCAGGCTCGGATGCTAGCGTCAACCGGTCTGTTTCAGCATCAGATGCTGGATGAGGATGATGGTCTTGGCGTCGATGATGCGGCCGTCCTGCGTCGCCGCATAGGCGTCCTTCAAGGGCATCTCGACGATCTCGATGTCTTCCGTCTCGTCGGCCCTGCCGCCGCCGTCCGATACCCTGTCGGCCGGCGTATAGCGCGCGGTGAAGAGCGCCACCCGCTCGGTCAGGCTGCCGGGCGACATGAAGGGATTGGAAAGAAAGCGGAAATCCGTCGGCCGGTAGCCCAGTTCCTCCTCGGCTTCGCGGCGGGCGCATTCCTCCGGCGCGTCGCCATCGAGCAGGCCGGCACAGACTTCGAGCAACGCTTCTGGATGACCCGAATCGAAAGCCGCGAAGCGGAACTGGCGGACGAGCAGCACCGTGCCGCGATCCGGGTCATGGGGCAGGACGGCGGCGCCGTGGCCGTGGCCCGTCACTTCGCGGGTCTGGTTTTCCCATTCCCCGTCATTGCGGCGATAGTCGAGCACGACCTTCTTCAGCGTGCCCCACCCCTTATAGAGGGTTTCCGCGGATATGATGCGGACCCTGTCTTCCATCGGGCCTCAGGCCGCGCCGGCGGTCTTGCCGCGCTCGACGCGTTTGCGCTCGTTGGGATCGAGATACATCTTCCTCAGGCGGATCGATTTCGGCGTCACCTCGACCAGTTCATCGTCCTGGATCCAGGCCAGCGCCCGCTCCAGCGTCATGCGGATCGGCGGCGTCAGTTTCACCGCCTCGTCCTTGCCGGCGGCGCGGATATTGGTGAGCTTCTTGCCCTTCAGCACATTCACTTCGAGGTCGTTGTCACGGCTGTGGATGCCGACGATCATGCCCTGATAGACCTTGACGCCGGGATCGATGACCATCGGGCCGCGATCCTCCAGGTTCCAGAGGGCGTAGGCAACCGACTCGCCCTGATCGTTGGAGATCAGCACGCCGTTGACGCGGCCGCCGATCTCGCCCTTCCAGGGTTCATAGGCGTGAAAAAGCCTGTTCAGCACGGCGCTGCCGCGCGTATCGGTCAGAAGCTCCGACTGATAGCCGATCAGGCCACGCGTCGGGGCATGGAAGACGAGCCTCTGGCGGTTGCCGCCGGAGGGGCGCAACTCGATCATCTCGCCCTTGCGCTCCGACATCTTCTGCACGACGACGCCGGCATGTTCCTCATCGACGTCGATGACGACTTCCTCGACCGGCTCCAGCAATTGGCCGTTCTCGTCCGTCTTCATGACGACGCGCGGGCGCGACACGGCAAGCTCGAAGCCTTCGCGGCGCATCGTCTCGATCAGCACGGCAAGTTGCAATTCGCCACGGCCGGAGACGAAGAAGGAATCCTTGTCGGGCGATTCCTCGATCTTAAGCGCCACATTGCCTTCCGCCTCGCGCAGCAGCCGGTCGCGGATGACGCGGCTCGTCACCTTGTCGCCTTCGGTGCCGGCCAGCGGCGAATCGTTGACGAGGAAGGACATGGTGACGGTCGGCGGATCGATCGGCTGCGCGGGAAGGGCTTCGGTGACGGACGGATCGCAGAACGTGTCGGCGACGGTGCCTTTCTGCAGGCCGGCAATGGCGACGATGTCGCCCGCGCTCGCCTCGTCGATCGGCTGGCGTTCGAGGCCGCGGAAGGCGAGCACCTTGGAAACGCGGCCGTTCTCGATCAGGTCGCCATGGCGGGAGAGAACCTTGACCGCCTGGTTGGGCTTCACCGAACCGGCCTCGATACGGCCGGTGATGATGCGCCCGAGGAAGGGATTGGCTTCAAGAATGGTGCCGATCATGCGGAAAAGGCCGCCGCCGACCTTGGGCTCCGGCACATGTTTCAGCACCAGTTCGAAAAGCGGCGCCAGGCCCTCGTCGCTCGGCCCCTCGGGGCTGTCGGCCATCCAGCCGTCGCGGCCCGATCCATAGAGGATCGGAAAATCGAGCTGCTCGTCCGTCGCGTCGAGCGCGGCGAACAGGTCGAAGACCTCGTTGATGACTTCGTTGGCGCGCGCGTCCGGCCGGTCGATCTTGTTGATCGCGACGATCGGCCGCAAGCCGACCTTGAGCGCCTTGCCGACGACGAATTTGGTCTGCGGCATCGGCCCTTCGGCCGCATCGACCAGCACGATGGCGCCGTCCACCATGTTGAGGATGCGCTCGACCTCGCCGCCGAAATCGGCGTGGCCCGGCGTGTCGACGATGTTGATGCGGCAGTCGTTCCAGACGACGGAAGTCGCCTTGGCGAGAATGGTGATGCCGCGCTCCTTCTCAAGATCGTTGGAATCGAGCGCCCGCTCGGCGACGCGCTGGTTCTCGCGCACCGCGCCGGACTGTTTCAGAAGCGCATCGACAAGAGTGGTTTTCCCATGATCGACATGGGCGATAATCGCGATATTGCGGAGATTCATGAACTACCGTGGTCTTGGTTGGCCGCTTCCGCGAGAGGGAACGGCACGATCATGGGCGCGCTCTTAACGGATTTTTTGCAATTGCGAAAGGGGCGTCGACAGACGCACACCGATGCGGGGGCTCTAAAGACCGGCCGCAGGTGCGCCAAGCCTCCACCAGGCTCCAAGGCGTCTGCGCGGATGTTGCCGGAAGGTTCGCGTCCCGCCGCTTACCGCGCTGGATCGGAGCCTTTTTCAGTTACTTCATATTCGGGCATAACGACGTAGATCAGGACGCCGAGAATTGTCAGAAAAAACCGGGTTGCATCAGGCACACCGTTCCATTGCTTCGACATCCACATGCCGAACCACTCGCCGCCAATGGAAGCAAATGCCACCTGCCAGACCAGAAATCCAAGGGTCAAGCCAGCGATTGCCACCCGTTTTGCAAGCTGAAATTCCGCCTTTGACCGTTTTATTTTGGAAAGCATCATGATGGCGCCAATCCAGCACAGGATGGCCGTCAGCGTTTCGCATAGGACGATCGCAGCGTATCCGAGCCATTGGATCGTTTCGTTATCAATCGCGCGGCTCCGCGTCGGCGCATCCGGAAACACCGTATCCATCAGGAAGACATGATGGACAAAGGCAAAATTGATCGATGGGTAGATTATGTTTTCCCAAGAAACGAGCGTAGCGAACAATGCGATTGCAGCAACGATGGCGGTTTTGGAAAGACGGATTATAAGCATTGTCGCTTTATGTAGTTACAGGAAGAAATTTCCAATCGGCAATATGTTATGCTTGCCGTTCGGTTTCCGTTCCATGATTGGCGGGAGACTTGTTCGGTGGCCGGATAGATGAAATCCGATGGGCTGTCAACGCGCTAACCCGAGCGTGAACCGGACCGCCTTACAATCTTCACAAAATCATGGAATTTCGTGTCGGCTTGTTACGTTCAGTGATCCAGTAAGCGCCGTGATCCAATGAAAACGCTGATCGTCCTTTTCCTGTCGCTTGTTCCGGCAACCGCCTTCGCTGGATCGGAAATGCATCCCAATCTCCTCAAGGAGCCGATGAAAGCCCCGACCGCGGCCATATCCGAAAACGGAATGAACCCGGTCGGCGATCCTGTCCGGCTCGTCAACCAGGACCGTCATGTCGCGAAGGACTGCAACGACGCGACATGGCCTTATATTCCCAGGCATTGCCTGACCCGCGGCAAGCCGACGTCCGGCACGGCTTCGGGCATAATGAAATAGGTTCCTCGTTTCACGCAGTTCCTGACGCGAAACCGCCGCATACTTTTGCTGGAATTGCTCTTATTCCCTTGAGCATTATCTTTTCGGAAAACCGGCGCCCACTTTTCCGGATCATGCTCTATGCCGGCTGCGGTTCCGGCTTGATGTCTCCGGGTTCCGCCCGGTCGATCAGCATGGAAAGGGCGGCAGCGGCGACGCCCAGCATCCCGGCGATCTCGAAAGCGGTGTCATAGCTGCCCTGGAGATCGCGCATGATGCCGCCGAAATAGGCAGCACTCGCCGCGCCGACCTGATGGCCGGCGACGACCCAGCCGAACACGACGGGAGCGGTGCGGTCGCCAAAGCTCTCGTTCGTCAGGCGCAGCGTCGGAGGCACCGTCGCGATCCAGTCAAGGCCGTAGAAGATCGCGAACACGGTCAGCGCTGGGCCTGAAAAGCCGGAATAGGGCAGATAGATAAGCGACAGCCCTCGCACGCCGTAATAGACGGCAAGCAGCTTGCGCGGATCGAAGCGGTCGGTCAGCCAGCCCGATCCCGTCGTTCCGATCAGGTCGAAAACGCCCATCAGCGCCAGAAGGCTCGCGGCCTGGACTTCCGGAATGCCTTCGTCGCCGCAAAAGGCGATGAGATGCGTGCCGACCAGCCCGTTGGTGGTGAAGCCGCAGATGAAGAAGGTTGCAAACAGGAACCAGAAGACACGCGTGCCGGCGGAGCGGCGCAATATCCCGAAGGTGTTGAGCAGGAAATTGCCGGAAACCGGCGCTGGTGGAACATCCGCTTCATCGGCGCCGAAGCGGGTGAGGCCGATCGAGGCCGGCTTTTCCGGCACGAGGAAATAGACGAGCGGGATCAGCGCCGCCGTCGCAACCGCCACCGCGATGGCGACCGGCTTCCAGCCGCCGCTCTCGGCGAGCGCCGCCAGGAACGGCAGGAAAATCAGCATTCCCGTCGCGCTCGACGCGGACATGAGCCCCATCACGAGACCGCGATTGGTCTTGAACCAGCGATTGGCGATCGTCGCGCCGAGCACCGTCTGGATGGCTCCCGAACCGATGCCGGAGAGAACGCCCCAGGTCAGGACGAGATGCCAGGGCTCCGTCATCATCAGGCTGGCCGCCGTCGAGCTAGACATCAGAAGAAGGGCGATGAGCACCGTGCGACGAAGGCCGAACCGATCCATCAGCGATGCGGCGAAGGGACCGGCAAGCCCGTAGAGGAAGATACCGACGGCGGCGGCGAAAGAAATGGTGTCGCGCCCCCAGCCAAAGGCGTTCTGGAGCGGAATCATCATCACGCCCGGCGCGGAACGCATTCCGGCGGCGATCAGCAGCGACAGGAAGATGACCGCGACCACGACAAAGGCATAACGCTGGCCAAACGGGCGGGACTGGGCTATCATGTTACTGACCGGTACGTTTCGTTGTTGCGATTCATACGTACCGATCGGTAACATGTCAATCGAGTGTGGGAATGTCAGGCGACAATAATATTGATCCCCGCATCAAGGATGCGAATGGTTCGGCGCCGCGCGCCGCCGACCGGATTCTCGACGTGGCGCGCGATCTCTTCTACCGCAACGGTATCCGCGCCATCGGCGTGGACGAGATCGTGCGCAAGGCGGGCGTCACCAAACCCAGCCTCTACCGAAGCTTCTCCTCGAAGGACGAACTGGCCGCCTCCTATCTGCGGGTTTACGACAAGGAGTTCTGGGAGCGCTTCGACGCGGCGGTGGCGCAGCATCCCGGCAATCCACGGGCGCAGATCGGGGCTTTTCTCACCCGCGTCGGCAAGCGCGCCGTCAAACCCGGCTATCGCGGCTGCGGCATGACCAATGCGGCGGTCGAATATCCCGAGAAGGAACATCCTGCCCGCCTCGTCAGCGAGGAGAACAAGCAAGAATTGCGACGGCGACTGCGGGCGATGGCGGCCGAGATGGGCGCCAAGCGGCCCGATGTCTTGGGCGATGGGCTGCTGCTTCTCATCGAAGGCGCCTATATTTCGGGGCAATTGTTTGGGCCGGGCGGTCCCGCCGCGGCGGTGGCCGAGAATGCCGACCGGCTGATCGAAGCCAGCCTATGAAGCCATCGGTTCCGAAATCCAGATCGAGTTCATGACGGCGTTGAACTGGTCGAGATCGACGTAAAAATATCGCGTCATGAGGACCGGCAGATCCTCGTTTCGACAACCGCGATCGCGCAAGATGTTGATTGCGGCCTTGATTTCAAGCGGCTCGGTCAACCGCCGCTTGGCATTATCCTCGATGGTCTTGCGCACTGAGCCCCCGCTCGAAGAACAGCATTTCCCACTCTTTTCTTCTACTCGAAGAAGCTTGCCCGGGTCTGACGTTCCCTGCTGCAATTTCGCTCTTGCGCTTAAGGCAAGTTTCACCAAGCCTTCGCCAGACATTTCCGGTATTTTTTGATGGGGGATGTCGGCAGGACGTCCGTCCGCGCGTCCTCGTACAGAAGGAGCATTCCATGCTTTACGCCATCCTTTGCTACAGTGACGAAAACGTCGTCGGCTCCTGGACCAAGGAAGAGGACGATGCATGCCTGGCGCGGTTGAAAGTCGTGCAGGACCGGGTCGCCGTGGAGGGCCGAATGGGTCCGGTCGCGCGTCTGGTTCCGACGACCGCCGCGACGACGCTCAGGAAAGGCCGGGAGGAGCCGCTCGTCATAGACGGTCCCTTCGCGGAGACGAAGGAACAATTGCTCGGCTTCTACACGATCGATTGTGCTTCGCTCGACGAGGCGATCGATTTCGCGAAAGAGCTTGCCGCCGCCAACCCGGCTCCCGGCTCCTATGAAATCAGGCCGGTTCGTCTCTTCCGGCCCGGAGTGCTTCCCGCGTGACCGATCTTTCCTGGATAGAGCAAGCTTTGACCGCCGCCCGGCCGCAGGCGGTGGCGGCGCTCCTGCGTTATTTCCGCGATCTCGACACGGCCGAGGAGGCGTTCCAGGAAGCCTGCCTGCGCGCCCTGAAAAACTGGCCGAAGAACGGCCCGCCGCGCGATCCGACGGCCTGGCTGATCTTCGTCGGCCGCAATGCCGCGATCGATTCCGTCCGGCGCGGCAGCCGACAGGAGGAACTGCCGCCGGAGGAGAAAATCTCCGACCTCGACGATGTCGAGGGGGATATGGTCGAGCGGCTGGACAACAGCGATTACCGCGACGACGTGCTGCGCCTGCTCTTCGTCTGCTGCCATCCCGAGCTTCCCGCCACGCAACAGATCGCACTGGCGCTCAGGATCGTCTCCGGCCTGACGGTGCCGCAGATCGCGCGCGCTTTTCTTGTCGGCGAAAGCGCCATGGAACAGCGCATCACCCGCGCCAAGGCCCGGATCGCCAAGGCGGGCATCCCTTTCGGTACGCCGGGAGCGGTGGAGCGGGCGGAGCGGCTGGCCGCCGTCGCCGCCATGATCTATCTCGTCTTCAATGAAGGCTATTCCGCCGAAGCCGATACGACCGCCCAGCGTCGGCCGCTTTGCGACGAGGCGATCCGACTGTCGCGGCTCCTGCTCAGGCTTTTCCCGACGGAACCGGAGATCATGGGCCTGACGGCGCTTCTCCTGTTGCAGCACGCGCGCGCCGATGCGCGCTTCGATGCCGACGGAACGGCCGTTCTTCTCGACGAACAGGACCGGACGCTCTGGAACCGCGCCATGATCGCCGAGGGTCTGGCGCTGGTCGACAAGGCCATGCGCCATCGCCGCCCAGGCGCTTATCAGATTCAGGCGGCGATCGCCGCGCTCCATGCCCGCGCCGCCCGCGCGGAAGAGACGGACTGGGCGGAGATCAGCCTTCTCTATCGCGCGCTCGAGCAGCTCCAGCCCTCGCCGGTCGTGACGCTCAACCGCGCCGTCGCCGTCGCCAAGGCGGACGGGCCGGAGGTCGCGCTCGACCTCATCGAACCGCTGGCGGAGCGGCTTTCCGGCTATTTCTATTTCTTCGGCGTCAAGGGCAACCTGCTGATGCAGCTTGGCCGCAATGGCGAAGCCAGGGCCGCCTTCGACCGTGCGATCTCGCTTGCGCGCACGCCGGCCGAAGCGGCGCATATCCGCATGCATCTCGACCGGCTCGGCGGCGCTCGCGAGACGAAGCGCCGGACAACAGCGAAAGCGTAGAAAATGTTAGGTCGCGATGTCGGTTGGTACGCTGGCGCCACGTCCTTGGAACGCAGATCGGAATGTCCAGCGCGGATGGGAGATAAAGCATATGTCAGCCGAAAAGACAGCGACGAAACAGGAAATGCCCGCGACGCTGGGTGGCGTGGTGGCCTATCTCAGCATTGACGGGGCCGCGAAGGCCTCCGAATTCTACCAAAAGGCTTTTGGCGCGAAAGAGGTGTTCCGCTACCCGCCCGACGAGCAGGGCCGGACCATGCACATCCATCTCCATCTCAACGGCAGTTCGGTCATGTTGTCGGATTTCTATCCCGAGCATGGCCATCCGAAGACGGAGCATCAGGGTTTCTCGATGCAGCTCATCGTCGACGATATCGACAAATGGTGGAAGCGCGCCACGGAAGCCGGCTGCGAGGTCCTGATGCCGGTCGACGTGATGTTCTGGGGCGACCGCTGGGGCCAGCTTCGCGATCCGTTCGGTATCGTCTGGGGCATGAATGCGCCCGCCGACAAATAAGGGCGACTGAGCAGACTCTAGAGCCTTTCATGGTTAGCTGGAAACGGTTCTGTTTCCTCGATGGCGCGGCGAGCCGCGCGGAGGACGGTGCGGGTCGTACCGGTGGTACGGCCAAATCCGTCCGACAAAGCGGGCGCCCGCCAGCGGGAAACCCTTACGGGCCGGATGAATTCGGGCCAAATCCTTCGTCCCCGGCTTGGCCGTACCACCGGTACGACCGGCGCCGGAGGTCTTGACCTTGACCCGAATTCCTTCCGGCAGAACGATTCCATCTAACCATGAAAGGCTCTAGAGGCTGTTTGAGAAACCGTCAGGCCGACGCGAAAACGGCGTTCAGCGAGCACCGGAGCGGAGCGTACATGAAGTACGTGAGCACCAGAGCGCGGTTGAACGCCGTTTGCAGCAAGGCCTCACGGACTTGTCAAGCGGCCTCAGGCGAGGCCGCGCTTCACCATCATGGCTTCCGGCGTCGGCATCCTGCCGCGGAAGGCGGTGTAGAGCGCTTCGGGATCGGCCGAGCCGCCGGCGGCATAGATGTTCCTGCGCAGCCTTTCGGCGAGTTCTGGATCGAACGGATCGCCGCTTTCCTCGAAGGCGGCGAAAGCGTCGGCATCGAGCACCTCGGACCACATATAGGAATAATAGCCGGCGGAATAACCATCGCCGGCAAAGACATGCTGGAAATGCGGCGTACGGTGGCGCATGACGATCGCGTCGGGCATATTCAGCTTGGCAAGTGTTTCGGCTTCGAAACGAAGCGGCTCGTCGGGCGTTTCCGGCTGCTGGTGGTAAGCCATATCGACAAGCGCCGAAGCGGTGAATTCGACCGTCGCGAAGCCGGCGTCGAATGTCTCCGCAGCGCGCATCTTGTCAATCAGGGCGGCAGGCATCGGCTCGCCCGTCTTGTAGTGGCGGGCGTGTTTGCCGAGAATCTCCGGCACGGTCAGCCAATGCTCGTAGAGCTGCGAAGGCAGTTCGACGAAATCGCGCGCCACCGACGTGCCCGAGACGGACGGCCAGGTCACGTCGGTCAGCATGCCGTGCAACGCATGGCCGAATTCGTGGAACAGCGTCCGCGCCTCGTCCAGCGATAGAAGCGCCGGTTCGCCTTGGGCGGGCTTGGCGAAATTCATGATGTTGTAGATGACGGGATGCGCGCCGTCGCCGAGACGGTAGCCGGATTCCAGGCTCGACATCCATGCGCACGAGCGCTTGGTCGACCGGGCGAAATAATCGGCGAGGAAGGTGGCGCGATAGGCTCCGTCGGCGTCCTTCACTTCGAATATGCGTACATCCGGATGCCAGGCGGCGATGCCTTTCTTTTCCTCGAAGCGCAGCCCGAAAAGACGCCCCGCCACGTCGAAACAGGCATCGATCACGCGGTCAAGCTGCAGATAGGGCTTGAGCGCGGCCTCGTCGAAAGCGAATTTTTGCGCTCTCAGCTTCTCGGCGTAATAGCGCCAGTCCCAAGGGGCGATCGGATCATTGCGGCCGGCTTCTGCGGCGACCGCCTGCAACTCGGCCTGGTCGGCGGCAGCCTTTTCCAACGCCTTTTGCCAAACCGGCTCGAGGAGGCCCATCACCGCATCGGGCATCTTGGCCATCGTGTCATCGAGCTTGAAGGCGGCATAGTTGTCGTAGCCGAGAAGCTTCGCCTTCTCCGCCCTGAGCGCGAGCGTCTTCCTGACGATCTCGCCATTGTCCGTAGCGCCGCCATTCTGGCCGCGATGGATGAAGGCCTGGAACGCCTTTTCCCTGAGGTCTCGTCTGTCGGAGAAGGTGAGGAAGGGGATGACGATGGAACGCGACAAGGTGACGGCGTATTCGCCCTTCCGGCCACGCTCCTCCGACGCCTCGGCCATCGAATCGCGCAGGAAATCCGGCAGGCCGGCAAGGTCATTTCCGGTCAGGAAGAGCGCCCAGTCCTTTTCGTCCGCCAGCACGTTCTGCCCGAAGGCTGCGCCGAGCGAAGCAAGCTCGGCATTGATCCCGGCCAGCCGATTCTTGGCGGCCGCGTCGAGTTTCGCGCCGGCGCGCACGAAGCGTTTCCAGGTCTTTTCCAGCACCCGCGCCGTTTCCGCGTCGAGCGCGAGTTTATCGCGTTCGCGGTAAAGCGCATCGATGCGGGTAAAAAGCGCCTCGTTCATGAAAATCGCGGAAGAATGACGCGCCATTTTCGGCGCGATCTCGCGCTCGAGCGCCTGAATGGCGTCGCTCGTATGGGCGCCGGCGCGGCACCAGAAGATGGCGGAGACGCGGCCGAGCGGGTCGCCGGCCAGCTCCAGAGCGGCAAGCGTATTTTCGATAGAAGGCGCTTCCGCGTTCGAGGCGATCGCCTCGATTTCCCTGTCATGCGCCGCGAGCGCGGCGTCGAAGACCGGCGCGAATTCCGCTTCGTCGATATGGCCATAGTCCGGCAGGTTGAGCGACCCCGACCATGCCGTCAGGGGATGGGAGGTAAGATCGATGCTGGATATTGAAGGCATGGCGTAGCCTTTGAAAAAGCGATAGCTGCGGGAACAGGCCGTTGAACAACCACGGTCCTGTATTCGACTTTTTTATCGGGTGCGTCCTTCGAGGCTCGCTTCGCTCGCACCTCAGGATGAGGATCGCTGGCGCCTGTCTCCGTCAATCCTGACGCGCAGGCGAAGCACGCGCGCCGCAACTGCGCCGGAAACAGGTTCCTGACTCCCTCATCCTGAGGTGCGAGCGAAGCGAGCCTCGAAGGACGCACGGCAACGACGACGACCCAACATCAATCGATGTCGGGCCGTTCGAAATCGCCGGTTTCGGGGTTCATCACCCACAATTCCCCGGAATAGACGTCGAACCAGCAGCCAAGCAGCGCAATCTGGCCTTTTTCCTCCAATTCCCGGATGCGGGGAAAGGTGCGGAGATTGGCGATCGAGTGGCGGATCGATATCCGCTCCAGCGCCGTCTGCCGCTCGCCGCTGGTCATCATACTGTTTTCGGAGACCTTCTCCGCGGCCGGCGCGACCAGGCTCATCCATTTGCCGATGAAATCGCCCGGCGAAAGCGGCTCGGCGTCGGGGTCGAGCGCCGCCCGGATGCCGCCGCAGCGGCCATGGCCCATGACGACGATGTTCTTCACCTTCAGGCTCATGACCGCGAATTCCAGCGAGGCGGAGGTCGAATGGAATTCGCCGTCCGGCTGATAGGGCGGTACGAGATTGGCGATGTTGCGCACGACAAAAAGCTCGCCCGGATGGGCGTCGAAGATGATTTCGGGCGCCGTGCGGGAATCGCAACAGGCGATCACCAGAGATTCCGGCGCCTGCCCTTCGCGCGCCAAAGATCGGAAACGGCTGCTTTCCGAGATGTAACGGCCCTTGATGAAGCTGCGATAGCCGGCGATGAGGTGATCGGGGAGGTGTGTCATCGGCCGGCAATTAACGGCAAATGCGGCCGCCGATCAACAATTTTTCGGCGCGCTGGTTCGGCTCATGCGCGCCGATCCCGTTCAGGGTGAGGCAGATGCTTCAGATGGACCATCGCCGCCGGGCCGGAAAGGCTCGCGGCATCGGTCTCCAGCATCAGATCGTCCGCGCCGCGCTTTTTGGCGCGCGCCAGGATTTCGAACACCGTGGCCGTCGCGAGCTGCAACGCCTTTGCGGGATCGAGGCCCTGCATCAGGCGTGCGAGAAAGACGGAGGCCACAAGGTCGCCCGGCCCATTGGGCGGCTTGTCGATCGTGCCATGCTCCGCGAGCAGGACATCCGAGTCCGTTACCAGCAGATTGCCGATGCGGCCGGGAGACGGTCCCTTCGCTGAAGTGACGAGCATCATTCGCGGCCCGAGAGCGGAAGCCGCGGCAAGAATGTCCTCCACATCGTCGCAGCCGCGGCCCGTCATCCATGCGAGTTCGAAGCGGTTCGGCGTCGCGATGTCGGCAAGCGGCATGAGAAGGTCACGGATGGCCTCGGCCGTCGCCGGCGGGACGTAGAGGCCGCCGGCATCGCCGATGACGGGGTCGCAGAGATAATGCGCTTCGGGATTGACCGAGCGGATTTTGCGAACGAGGGCGGCTATCGCTTCCGCTTGCCTTGCATCGCCGAGATAGCCGGACAATACGGCTCCGACCTCGCTCAGCCGGGGCGAGCCTTCCAGATCCTTCAGGAAAGCGGCGAATTGTTCCGCTTCCGGCACGATCCTTGTCGCGCGGCCATGGCCGGGATGCCAGGGAAGGATGACTGTCGGCACCGCCCAGACCGGAAAACCGAGCGTTTCCAGCGCAAAGACGGCGGCGCGATTACCGACCGAGCCGCGCGCCACATGGCTCGAGATCACGATCACGCTCCGCGCGCCGTCCTTCTCCGGACCGTCCATGTGCCGCATGCCTCCCTGGAAGCCAATCCTTAGCTCTTGCTTCGGCGTCCAGGCAAGCGTTTGCGCGGCGGGGCAGGATGTTCTTCGCAAGCGAATATGCTAATGCTCCGACCATCTTTTGCCGAGGAGGGAGATATTCATGTCGGCCACCCTGCCAGCGCGGCGTCTTCTGCCGGGCATCCTGCTGCTTCTGTTCGTGCTGCCGCTGCTGTCGGCCTGCGGCATCAACACAATTCCGACGCAACAGGAGCAGGCAAAGGCGGCCTGGAGCGAAGTGCTCAACCAGTATCAGCGCCGCGCCGATCTCATCCCCAATCTGGTCGAGACGGTGAAGGGTTATGCGGCGCAGGAAAAGGACGTGCTGACCTCCGTCGTCCAGGCGCGCGCCAAGGCGACACAGACGCAGGTGAACGTCAACACACCGTCCAATCCCGACGCCTTCAAGGCCTTCCAGGAGAACCAGGCCGGATTGACCAGTGCTCTTTCGCGCCTGCTCGCCGTGGTCGAGAACTATCCCGACCTGAAGTCGAACCAGAACTTCCTGGCGCTGCAGGCGCAATTGGAGGGGACGGAAAACCGCATTGCCGTCGCAAGGCGTGACTATATCGAGGCGGTCCGGGTCTACAACACATCGCTCAGGACCTACCCGACGGCATTATGGGCGAAGTTCTGGTATACCGACGCCAAGCCGATGCAGACCTTCACCATCCCCGAACAGAAGATGGAGACGCCGAAGGTGAATTTCGGCTCCAAGAGCTGATCGGAAATATGTTTAAGCGGGCAGGACTTACGGCATTGCGGGCGGCGTTTCTTTCCATCGCGGCAGCGCTTTTCCTTTTGACAGGGCCGGCGATCGGCGCTGCCCCGCTCCCTGCTTTGACCGGCCGCGTCGTCGACGATGCGCACATGATCGATCCCGCGACCCGCCAGGCGATCGAAGAGAAGCTTGCCGACTATGAAAAGAAATCATCCGACCAGATCGTCGTCGCGACCATAGACAGTCTCGGCGGCGAAGAAATCGAGCCCTACGCCAATCGGCTCTTCCGGGCCTGGAAAATCGGCCAGGCGAAGGAGAACAACGGCATTCTGCTTCTCATCGCCAAGAACGACCGGAAGATGCGCATCGAGGTCGGCTACGGGCTGGAGGGAACGCTGACCGACCTTCAGTCGAAGCTCATCATCGAGAACGATCTCGTTCCGGCCTTCCGGGCCGGCGATTTCTCCGGCGGCATCTCCAAGGCGGTAGACGACATCGTCGCCGTCCTGTCCGGCAATGCCGCCGAACTCCAGGCGAGGGCCGCGCGCAACCAGCATAGCCATGGCCACGGCGGATCGTCTTTCGTCACGATCCTTTTCTTCATCATCTGGGGTTCCATCTTCTTTTTCGGGCTGGGCAGTTCCCTCCTTGCCCCGATTTTCGGCCGCAGGATCGGCCGCAACCGCTATCGCTGGCTCGGCATGAATATCCTTGTGGGAGGATTTGGAGGAGGCGGCGGCGGCTGGTCGTCGGGCGGCGGTTTCTCGGGCGGCGGCGGCTTTTCGGGAGGCGGTGGTTCCTCCGGCGGCGGCGGCGCATCGGGCAGCTGGTAGGGCGCGTATGACAAAGGGCTTGATGACGTCCGAGGACCATGACCGCATCGCGGCCGCCATCCGGCGGGCGGAGCAATCGACATCGGGCGAGATCGTCTGTGTCCTGGCGCGATCGAGCGATGATTATTTCTTCCCGGCCGCTTTCATCGCAACGGTGGGGATTCTCATCGGCAGCCTGATCGCCGCCGTCATTGTCGAGGAATTGTGGCTGACGATCCGCCTTCCGTTTTTCGTGGTGGCCCAGATGCTGGCGATCCTTTCGGCCTTGGCGGTGCTGAAATTCTTCCCGGCAGCCCGGATCCGATTCGTTCCTCATCGGCTGCGGCATCTGCGCGCTCATAACAAGGCGGTGACGCAGTTTCTTGCGCGCAATATCCATCTTACGGCGGAGCGCACCGGGGTTCTCATCTTCCTGTCGCTCGAGGAGCGCTATGCCGAAATCGTCGCCGACGGCGGCATAGATTTGCATGTCGCCCAGGAAGACTGGAACGGTGTCGTGGAAGAACTGATCGGCCATGCCAGCCGCGGCGACATCGCGGAGGGGTTCTGCGCATCCGTCGACAAGGTCGGCGCATTCCTGGCGGCGCATTTCCCGCCACGGCCCGACGACCGGAACGAACTCGACGACCATCTCGTCGAAATCTGAAGGGCGACGGTGCACATCCGTTCGGACGCCGCCCTCCCTCCGGTGGAATATCCGCAAGCTCGAAAATACCGCTGAAAGAGCAGCCTCCAGCTACGGATAAGCGCTTGCGGCACATACCGCGACGCAGCTATGGTTAACGAACGATGAACACGTTGACCATTGATATCCGCCGGGCGGAAGCAACGGACGCCGAAGCGATCGCAGCGGTGCATCTGGAAGCCTGGCGCGGCGCCTATTGCGGCATCATTCCGCACCGCGCGCTCAACGGCATGATCAACCGCCGCGGTCCCGGCTGGTGGGCCAATGCGGTGCGCCGCGCGGCCATGATTCTCGTCATCGATGTCGGAGGCACGGTGGCGGGCTATGCCACTCTCGGCCGCAACAGGTCGCGCGATCTCAAGCAGCAGGGCGAGATCTACGAACTCTACATCAAGCCGGAATATCAGGGACTCGGGCTTGGAAGCCGCCTGTTCAAGGCGGCTCGGCAAAGGCTGAACGCGCACCATTTCAAGGGGCTCGTCGTCTGGGCGCTGGAAGAAAACGAAAATGCTCTGGCCTTCTATCAGGGCGCGGGCGGCCGCGACGTGGCGGAGGGGGTCGAGGTATTCGACCATAAAGCGCTGAAGAAGGTCGCCTTCGTCTGGGACTGACCGGCGGCTTTGCCCGCTTCGGCGCGCATTTTCAGCGCTTCTTCCGCTGTTCGATATTGCAGTGCACGCAAAGCGCCGCTATCGGTTCGCCGATCAGGGCATTTCCGTTTTCTCCGATTCACGGAAATGCTCAATTTTCTCGTTTTCACGCAATTCCGGATGCAAAACCGCATCACACTTTGGCTGGAATTGCTCCCGAAGGAGTACCCCATGCGCATAGACGCGATCGCCATCGGCGACAACCCACCAGAAGACGTCAACGTCATCATCGAGGTGCCGGTCGGCGGCCAGCCCATCAAATACGAGATGGACAAGGAGGCGGGCACGCTCATCGTCGACCGCTTTCTCTATACGCCGATGACCTATCCCGGGAACTATGGCTTCGTTCCGCATACGTTGTCGGACGACGGCGACCCGATCGACGTCCTGATCTGCAACACGCGCGCCCTCGTGCCCGGCTGCGTCATCAATGTCCGTCCGATCGGCGTCCTCATGATGGAGGACCAGTCGGGCGGGGACGAGAAGATCATCGCGGTCCCGTCGCCGCATCTGACACGGCGCTATGAGGATGTGCGGGAGCATACCGATCTGCCGGAGATCACCCGCCAGCAGATCGAGCATTTCTTCCAGCACTACAAGGATCTCGAGCCCGGCAAATGGGTGAAGATCGGCGACTGGCATGATGCCGCGACGGCGCGGGAATATATCATCAAGGCCATAGAGCGCGCGAAGGGCAAGGCCTGAGAGGCCATTTGAAGAAATCCGTGAGGCCGGTCCGCAAAACGGCCTCCGGCTGTGCTCCGGCGCTCGCCGCCCACGTTTTCGCCTCGGCCTGATGGTTTCTCAAAACGGCCTCCGAGACGCATGACGTGAGATTGGAGATGGTGCGCCGTACCCGCGCCTGATTTTCCCGGAAGGTGGCTTCCCGCTTTCCGGGTCATGCGTCAATTGTGCAGCGGCGCCTGCTCGAAAGTGACGGCGCAAAGGTCGGCATGGGCCGCCGCCGCCATCTGATGAAGCTGGTCGCGCGCATTGTCCTCGTCGCCGGCCGAAAGGATGGCGATGCAGCGTTCATAATGGCTGGCGAGCACGAGGCGGATGTCCTCGGTGCGCTCGATTTCGTGAACGAAGGCGTCACGTTCCTCGACAGCCAGCTTGTGCGCCCGAACCGCCGTCTGCGGGTAGGCGGAGCCATAAACCACATGGATCGACTTCATCGAACATTCCTTCCCATCGGAGGCCGCTGATAATCGAGCCGGCCTTCGCCCTTGGATTCTCAGGCGGGAATTTTCCCGTGCCCGGCATTTCCGAGCAAAGGGACGATAGCGGTCAATCATGTCGCCACTACGACGCAATCGGCACGATCTCATGTCATCCGCGAGGCGCGCCGCCTTGCCGTTGCCCGAAGAATTAACGGCGGCGATGACGGTAATCGACCGTTGCGCACCGGCCTTCATGGCCATGCCGAGCACTTCTCCCCGCCAGGCGGGGAGAAGACAGCTGGCTGGAATGGCGTCGATTGTGCGGCAACGGACCGATTGGCAAAAACCGATGAAGCCGGCCGCCTGAGCGGGAGACACGTCATCAGGTCGCGGCATCGGCTTCGGCCAATGTCGGCGCCTCCGGCCCGGCATGCTTGAGCCGCACCGGACGCAGCGCTCGCCCCTCGACGTCCTTCACCAGGTGGAGCTTGCGGGTGAAGAAATGCCCGTTCCGCTCTCCCCGGCCGATATTTATGACGGCGGAATCGGAGAGATCGCCGGAAAGCAGGGCCAAGACGCGGTCGCGTTCCCCGGTTTCCATCATGTCGAGCGCTTCGTCGATGATGACAAAACGCGGCTTGTGGAGATAAAGCCGGGCGAAAGCCAGTAGGCGCTGGTCCCCGTCGCTCAGTTCCCGGTCCCAGCGGGCGACGCGGTCAAGCGATGTCTTCAGGCGCTTCAGGCCTATCCTGTCCAGCGCGGCCACCAGTGCTTCGTCATTGAAGCTTGTCTCGCCGCGCGGGTAGCAAAGGACGGAACGGAGCGTTCCGGGCGGGAAATAGGGCGTTCGCGGCACGAAGGCGATCTTGTCCGACGCCGGCATCTCGATCCTGCCGCTGCCCCAGGGCCACAGCCCGGCTATTGCCCGGAAGAAAAGCGTCTTCCCGACGCCGGGGTCGCCGATCATGATGACTTTTTCGCCGGGAGCGACCACCACATGCGTGTCGGCAAGCTTGATACAGCCTCCGGGCGAGGAGACCCGCAAGTTCTCGAACGTGATCCGGTCTTCCTCCGAGGGCGCGAATTCGATGCGTTTTTCGTTGCCGTGAAGGACATCCGTCTTGACGATGGCGGAACGGAAATCGGCGACCCTCAGCAGGGTGGCGCGCCAATCGGCGATGGCGTTGATGTTGTTGATGAACCAGCGCAGCGACGAATGAACCTGGTTGAACGCGCCGACGGCCATCATCAGGCCGCCGAAGGTCAGGTCGCCCGAAAAGTAGACCGGCGCGGCGATGATGATGGGGGCGACGACCGTCACCCAGCCATAGCTGTCCGTGACCCATAGGAGATGGACCTGGCCGACGAATATCCGCCTGAGAGCCTGAAGAACGTCGGTCAGGTCGAGTTCCAGCCGGCGGCGCTCGTCGGCTTCGCCGCGGGCGAGCGAGATCGCATCGACGTCCTCGTTGACGCGCATCATGGAAAAGCGAAGTTCGGACTCGCGCTGGTAGCGCTCGGCGTTCAGCCGGATCAGGGGCCGACCGACGAGCCAGCTCAGCCAGGAGGCCGAGCCCGCATAAATGATCGCCGCCCAGACCATATAGCCGGGAATGGCGAAGGAGCGGCCGTGGAATTGAAAGGTGAATCCGGCGGACAGGCTCCACAGGACGCCGACGAAGGAAAAAAGCAGGATCGTCGATTGGAGCAGGCCGACGCCGAGACTGCTCGACAGATCGGTCAGATGATCCGCATCCTGCTGCATGCGCTGGTCGGGATTGACGCCGATCACGCCCGCATGGGCCAGCTTGAAGGCGCGGCCGGGCACCATCCATTGCTCAATCAGATCCAACGTCAGTCCCTCGCGCAATTTCAGGCGCAGGAGCCAGTTGAACCAGGTCTGGCCGATATTGAGCACGAGGAGTGCGACCGCGATTGCCGCAAATACGAGGAGCTGATGGAAGAAATCCGCCAGGTCACGACGCGCGACAGCATCGTAGAAGGGCTGATTCCAGCGATTGAGGAGAATTTGCGCCAGGGAGGTGGCGACGATCAGGAGGAAGATGGTCCCGCCGAGCAGGAAGATCTTGCCCCTGACCGGCGAGTGCATGAAGGCGGCCCTCATCATCCGCAACTGATCCCAGAGGTTGCCGTCCTCGTTCGGGTGCTGCTTTCCCGAGGCGTTCGCGCCGTTGTCGGCCATTATCGAAGATCCTTGGTGGGAGCGTCTCTATGCGGATATATATGCCTTCGGCGAAGGTGTTGAGTGGCCCGGGGCCCGGCCCCTCGCCGCACGGCTTGAATTGGCAACAGTTAAAGCAGCGGCCCGATCATCGCCATGGCGTTGTTCAGCAGCCTTCTTGGCCGCGACCATTCCTTGACCGCGTCGAGGTTCACCGCTCGGGAAGCGTCGATATAATTTTGCTGACGCCCCCGGATATCGGCGGCAAGTGCGGGATCATAAAAAAGAATGTTGTTCTCGAAATTGAGTTCGAAGCTGCGGCGGTCGACATTGGCCGAGCCAATGAGGCCTATTTCGCCGTCGACGGTAAGCGTCTTGGCGTGCAACAGGCCCTGAGGATATTCGAAGATGCGGACGCCGGCCTCCAGCAGTTCCCTGTAATAGCTTCTGCTCGCCGCCGCGACGAACCATGAATCGTTGTGCCTGGGGAAGATCACCGTCGTCGCCACGCCGCGATGAGCGCTGGCGCAGAGCGCCGCCTGGATCGGTTCGTCTGGGATATAGTAGGGAGTGGTTATGACCAATTCCTGCGTCGCGGCATTCATCAGGGAGACGAACATCTCCGGCATGGCGGAATAGCGTGTCGTCGCGCCAGTCCCGATGACCTGCGCCGTGAAGCCAGGATCCCTCTCCTCTTCGGAATGGCGCAAAAGGCCGCTCAGATCCTCATTCACATGTCCCATCCAGTCGCTGGCGAAAAGGTGCTGGTTCTGCCTGACGATCGGGCCCTTGAAGCGCACCATCACGTCAACCCAGGGCGCGTAGCGCGCCTTTATCGCGAAGGCGGGATCGGCGCAGTTCTGGCTGCCGCAATAGGTGATGCGGTTGTCGATGACGACGATCTTGCGGTGGTTGCGCATGTCGATGCGCCCCTTGAGCGGCCGCAGCAATGGGTTGCCGACCGGGAGCGCAATCGCCAGCTTTACGCCGGCCGAGGCCATGTCGCGCCAATGCACCGAGCGGATGAGGGCGCGCGAGCCGATGTCGTCCACCATGACGCGGCAAGTCACGCCCCGCTCGGCGGCGCGCTTCAATGCGGCGATCATCTTCACGCCGTTATTGTCGACGAGCCAGATATAGAAGAGCACATGCACATGGTCGGTTGCCGCATCGATGTCGGCGACCATCGCGTCGATGGCCGCATCCGAGTCGGCAAGCAGAGCGCCCTGGTTTCCGCCAACCGCTGGATAGAGGCTGATCGAGTGCCCGACCTTGAACAGCGACTCGTAACGTTCCGGCATCGGGTCGTCCGCATTGTGGCTCGGCCCGAAATCATGGAAGGAAGGCAGTCTCTTCAGCGCCGCGCGCATGCGGGCGATCCGGCGTCGGCCGATATTGGTGTCGCCGAACAGGACGTAAGCCACGATGCCGACGACCGGTACGGTGACGATCGCCAGCACCCAGGCCATGCGGGCCGACGGCTCCCGATGGGTCCTCAGAAGCGCCCTCACAATGAAAAGAACCTGGAGCGCGATATGAAGCCCGACCAAAAACCAGGCGATGTAGCTGCTTTCCTGCATCGACACCTTGTTCCGGATGCCACAATGCTGCTTATCCCAGATTGTTTTTGTTGGACAGATTTCTTGTCGATCTGGCTGCCTTGGCCAGAACCCCGATTTGAATTACAGGCTTGGTCCGCCTCGGCTGAGATAGGCCAAATCAGTGACTTGGAAGGCGATCCTGTACCGGAACAAGTTTCCTTGCTTTTGGCTGGAGCAGAGCTATCTAATCGATTTAATTTCTAGGGACCCGTGCATGGACGCCAGTCAGCCTTTTTCCGTTCTCCGCCGAGGGCGATGGTCCGTTGCCGGCGTCTTTTTTGCCAATGGCTTCCTCGTCGGAAGCTGGGTGCCTCAGATTCCCCTGTTGCTCGGGCGGTTCCACCTGACGAGCTTCACGCTCGGTCTGCTGCTTCTCCTTTTTGGCGCCGGCGCTATTTCCTCCATGATGTGGTGCGGCCATCTGCTCGGCAGGTTCGGTTCGAAACGGGTCGCCGGCGCCTTCGCCTCTTATGCCGTGTTCGGCCTGCTCTTCATCGTGCTTTCGCCAGTCCTGCCGCTCGCCGCGCTGGCGCTTTTCGCTTTCGGTGCGACGGTCGGCGGCATGGATGTGGCCATGAACGCGAATGCGGTCGAGGTCGAACGGCGGCTCGGGCGCGCCGTCACCTCTTCCTGCCACGGCTTCTGGAGCCTCGGCGGCTTCGCCGGCGGCGGGCTTGGCGGTCTGGTCGTCGAGCATTGGGGTTCCGTCGGCCACGCCATTGCCGTGACGATTATCGCCGCTCTCATCGCGACGGTCGCCGTCCGTGGCATGATTTCGGAGCACTCGCTCGCCGTCAAAAGCAAGCTTCGCCTCTCGCTGCCGCGCAAACCCGCCATCTATCTGGTCGGGATCATGGCGCTTTTTTCCATGGTGCCGGAAGGCGCGATCCTGGACTGGGCGGCGCTTTACCTGAAACAGGAGAGGGGCGCGAGCATCGCCGCCGCGAGCTTCGCCTTTGCCGCCTTTTCGGGGACGATGGCCTTGACGCGTTTCGCCGGCGACTGGCTGCGCAATCTTTACGGGGCCGTCATGACGCTTAGGATATCGAGCCTTCTCGCCGCCCTTGCGATGCTCGGCGCCGGCCTCCTACGTGATCCCATGCTGGCGATCGCGGCCTTCGCGCTTGCCGGTTTCGGCATCGCCAACATGGTGCCCATCGCCTTCTCGACGGCTGGAAACCAGGAGGGTCTTTCGGCGGGCGCGGGCATCAGCACGGTGACGCTGATGGGCTATGCCGGGCTGCTCTTCGCCCCGTCGATCATCGGGCTTGCCGGCGGCCATTTCGGTTTCGCCGCCGTCTTCACGGCGCTGCCTTTGCTGCTTCTCATTGTCTTCCTCTTTGCCGGGCTGGCGCGCGCCGCAGACCGGCCGCCTTTTCAAAGCGAGGCATAGCGCTTCAGCTCGGCGTGGAGGAAATCCGCTACCCGCCTGATGCGCGCCGAGTTGCGCACGTCGCGGTGCATTGCGAGCCAGACGGGTAGAGACGGCAGCTTCAGGTCGGGCAGGATGATCTCGATCGCCGGATCGCGGCGGGCGAGCGGTTCCTGGCCGAAGCCGATGCCGTTCCCCGCGCGTACCGCTTCCCACAAGACGATCTGGTTGTCGCAACGGAAACGAAAGGCGTGCCGGTCGACGTTAAGGCCGTATCGGCCGAAGGCGGCGATGATGTCGGCGCCGCGATCGAAGCCGGCGAGTTCGTGGCCGGCAAGATCGGCAAGCGTGCGTGGCGCGGTGCGTCCGGCGAGATAGGATTTCGCCGCGCAGGCGACCAGCGGTATGTCCGTGACATGCCGGGCGATGAGATCGAGTTGCGCGGGCTCGACCATGCGGATCGCGATATCGGCATCGCGCCTGAGCAGGTTTTCCACCTGATTGCTCGCCACCAGTTCGATCTCGATCGACGGTTCGTCGTGGAGGAAGCGCTCCAGCATCCGAGGCAGCACATAGGCCGAAACGATTTCGCTCGCGGCGATGCGGACCGTGCCGGAAACGGTTTCCGTCGTCTGGCCGAGCGCCAGGCGGGAGAAAGCCGTCGCCCGGTCGGCAACCTCCTCGGCGCGCGCCATCAGCGCGATGCCGCTTTCCGTCAGTTCATAGCCGGCACGGCCGCGCCGGAAGAGAACCAGTCCCGTCACGGTCTCCAGTTCGGCGATATGGCGGCCGAGCGTCGGCTGGCTGGCGCCGAGCATCCGCGCCGCGGCGGAGAGGCTGCCGGTCCGGGCAACCGCGAGAAAAGCTTTGATGAGATTCCAGTCCAGATCTTGCATATATTCATTATTGAATATCAATGGCTCGTATTCTGTCAATTCAAATCCGATTTTGAATGCGCGATATTCCGATCGTCAACATCCGATTATGGAGATTAGAAATGACACGGATTGCCGTTCTGGGTGCGAAGGGCCGTATCGGCCGCGCCATCGCCAAGGCCTTTCTCGATGCGGGTTATGACGTGCGGGCGGTCACGCGCGACGGCAGGATTCCAGCCGAACTCGCCGGCGCGGAAATCGCCATCGCCGATGCGCTCGACCAAGATGCGCTCATCGCCGCCGTTGCTGGATCGGAGATCGTCTTCAACGGGTTGAGCCCAATCTACTCGGACTGGACGTCCTGCCTGCCGATGGCCGAAAACGTCATGGCGGCCTGTGCCGCCGCCGGCGCGCATCATTTTTTCCCCGGTACGGTCTATAATTTCGGCTCGCCGATCCCCGCCGTGCTGACGGAGGAGACGCCCCAGCATCCGACCACCGAAAAGGGCCGCATCCGCGTCGCCATGGAGGCGCTTTTCCGGCGCGAAGCCGACGCCGGCCGCGTCAGAACCGCCATTCTGCGCGCCGGCGATTTCTTCGGCGGGAAGGGGACTGGCTCGTGGTTCGATCTCGTGGTGGCTTCAAAGCTCCCGAAAGGCATCTATACAGCGCCGGGCAAGATCGATCTCGTCCATGAATGGGCCTATCTGCCCGATCTTGCGCGTGCTTTCGTCGCCCTGGCGGACAATCAGGAGAAACTCGGCGCTTTCGAGAACCTCAATTTCGCCGGCCATGCCGTCACTGATCTGGAAATGAAGGCGGCGGCGCAAAGCGCAATGGGGGAATGCCTCTATCTGCAGTCGATGCCCTGGTGGGTGCTTCGGCTGGGCAGCCCGTTCAATTCGATGTGGCGCGCCATCCTCTCCATGGCCTATCTGCGTTTCGAAGCCCACAGATTGGCGCCGGGCCGGCTGGCCGGAATAATCGGGCAGGTGCCGCACACGCCGCTCGGGACGGCGGTCGTCAACGCGATCGCCGAACTCGGGATTGCGCCGCTTTCCGCGAGGAAAGCCGCCTGAAACATCCGAAAAACGCCGCCTTCAAATCCTGCCGACGAGGATCAGGATGATGACGATGACGAGGATGATGCCGACGATGCCGGATGGCCCGTATCCCCAGCCCCGCGAATAGGGCCATGTCGGAATGGAGCCGAGTACGATGAGGATCAATATGATGAGAAGGATGGTGCCGAGCGTCATTTCCGGTTCCCCCTTATTTCCTCCCGAATAGAAGAACGCATGATCGACGATGAGGCCCCCCAGGAACTCGGCCTCAAAGCCAACCATCCATTCTAGCAGATATTGTCGGGCCCGGAAATCAGGCGCGTTTTTAGACCTATTCGGCGGTCCAACCCCCGTCGATGGAAACGGGCGTGCCGTTGATGGAAGCCGCGGCTTCCGAAGCGAGGAAAACGGCCAGCGCCCCGACCTGCTCGACGGTGACGAATTCCTTGGTCGGCTGCTTTGCCAACATCACGTCGCGGACGACGGTCTCTCGGTCCATGTTATGCGCCTTCATCTGGTCGGGAATCTGCGCTTCGACCAGAGGGGTCAGCACATAGCCCGGGCATATCGCATTGGAGGTGACGCCGTGCTCGGCCACTTCCAGCGCCACCGTCTTGGTGAAGCCGACGATGCCGTGCTTCGCCGCGACATAGGCCGACTTGAATGGCGATGCGCGGAGACCGTGCGCGGAGGCGATATTGATGATCCGTCCCCAGCCCGCCTTCTTCATATGCGGGATCGCCGCCGCCGTGGTGTGGAATGCCGAAGTCAGATTGATGGCGATGATCGCGTCCCATTTTTCGGTGGGGAATTCCTCGACAGGCGCGACATGCTGGATGCCGGCATTGTTGACGAGAATGTCCACCGAACCGAAGCGATCGGCGGCTTTTTCGATCAGTTGCCGGCATTCTTCCGGCTTCGTCATATCGGCCTTGATATAGATGGCATCGGCGCCGTTCTTCCTGCCGATTTCCGCCGCCAGCGCATGATCCTCCTTGCTGTCGGTGAAGGAATTCAGCACCACATTGTGCCCGACGCCGGCCAATGCCTGGGCAATCGCCAGCCCGATGCCCGAATTCGAGCCGGTGATGACAGCTGTTCTGACATTATCCATGGCGCCTTCCCTTCGCTCGGTCATTGTGCAGTGCAGCAGCCTTCACACAGGTCCGGCGGCGCGTCAACCGGAACAGATCGAACGATGCGCATGGGGGCTGGCGGCGAGCGCTATCGTCCTATTCCGATGGATGCCATAAATTGGAACGATTCCAAGTTATGACGGTCTCAGCCTATCCTGCTTTCAACGCCAAGAGAAATCAAATGGCTTCCCCTTTCCGTTCCGGCTACTCCGCATCACAGATCCTTCTGCATTGGCTGATCGCGCTGCTCGTTCTGTTCCAGCTCGTGTTTGGCGACAGCATGTCGCATTTTCTGCATCTCCAGCATCGCGGCCTGCCGATCGGCGCGTCCGTCCGGTCCTGGGCGGCCTATCATTATTGGGTCGGCCTTGCGATTCTCGCGCTTGTCCTTCTGCGCCTCCTGCTCCGGCTTAGCCGAAAGGTGCCGCTGCCCGGAGCATCAGGACCGCACTGGATGAAAAAGGCCGCGGCGGCAAGCCACGCACTCTTCTATGTCGTCCTCCTGGCGATGCCCGTGCTCGGCCTGCTCGGCTATTATCTCGGCGATCCCTATGGTGACATCCATTCCTGGGGAAAGCCGCTTCTCATCATCCTGATCTCCATTCATGCGGCGGCGGCGCTCTTCCATCAGTTCTGGCTGAAGGACGGCACGTTGCGCAGGATGCTCGTGCCCGCTTCGTAGCCAAAATCCTTGTTCGAATGAGCGGCGACGTTTATTGAAATCCGGGTGCATGTGATCCATTTCGACCGACAGGCAGCACCGCGAGTTCGATCCCATGACAGATTATCAGCCTCTTCCCTTCCCGCGCAGACGATCCGTCGCCGTCGATGTCGGGGGCGTCATGGTCGGCGGCGATGCGCCCGTCGTCGTCCAGTCGATGACGAATACGGACACGGCGGACGTCGACCAGACCGTGGCGCAGGTCGCGGCGCTCCATCGCGCCGGCTCGGAACTTGTTCGCATAACGGTCGATCGCGACGAGAGCGCGGCCGCCGTTCCGCGCATAAGGGAGCGCCTCAACCGGCTCGGGGTCAACGTGCCGCTGATCGGCGATTTCCATTATATCGGGCACAAGCTCCTCGCCGAGCATCCGGCCTGTGCGGAAGCGCTTGCCAAATACCGCATCAATCCGGGGAATGTCGGCTTCCGGGAAAAGCGCGACCGGCAGTTCGGCGCCATCATCGAAATGGCGATCCGCTATGGCAAGCCGGTCAGGATCGGCGTGAACTGGGGATCGCTCGACCAGGAACTTTTGACGCGGCTGATGGACGACAACCAGAAGAAGGGTTCGCCGTTGACCGCGCAGGAGGTCACGCGCGAGGCGATCGTCCAGTCGGCGCTGATATCGGCCTCGCTTGCCGAGGAGATCGGCCTGCCGCGCGATCGCATCATCCTTTCCGCCAAGGTCAGCCAGGTGCAGGATCTTATCGCGGTCTATGCGGAATTGGCGAAGCGGTCGGACCATGCGCTGCATCTCGGGCTCACGGAAGCCGGCATGGGCACGAAGGGCATCGTTGCGTCCTCCGCGGCGATGGGTATCCTCTTGCAGCAGGGTATCGGCGATACGATCCGTATTTCTCTCACGCCCGAGCCGGGTGGCGACCGCACGCGCGAGGTGCAGGTCGCGCAGGAACTCCTGCAGACCATGGGCTTCCGCCAATTCGTGCCGATCGTCGCGGCCTGTCCCGGTTGCGGCCGCACGACCTCCACCGTCTTCCAGGAATTGGCACAGAAGATCCAGGGCGACATTCGCGACAACATGCCGATATGGCGCGCGCGATATCCGGGCGTCGAAGCGCTTCATGTCGCGGTGATGGGCTGTATCGTCAACGGACCCGGCGAATCCAAGCATGCCGATATCGGCATTTCGCTGCCGGGAACGGGCGAGACGCCTGCCGCGCCGGTCTTCGTCGACGGCCGCAAGGTGACGACCTTGCGTGGATCGGCGATCGCGGAAGACTTCCAGAAGATGGTCGCCGATTATATCGAGCAGCGGTTTGGCCGTGGCGCGTCGGCGGCGGCACAATAAAAGCCATCTTGCCACGGCTCTCCTTATTACGGCCCTGGCGCTCGCCCGATCGATCGGCCATGCCGCCGCCGATCCTGCTGCCCCGCGCGCGGCGGACAAGAGCATCGGCCACATTTGTGATCTTATCGCGCAGGAAGCCGACGCAAACGACCTGCCACGAGCCTTCTTCGCCCGGCTGATCTGGAAGGAAAGCCGCTTCGACGCCAATGCGGTCAGTCCGGTGGGAGCCGAGGGAATTGCGCAATTCATGCCCGGCACGGCAAAATTGCGCGGCTTGGTCGATCCTTTCGATCTCGATCAGGCGCTGCCGGCTTCCGCCGTCTATCTTGCGGCATTGCGCAAGAGCTACGGCAATCTCGGGCTGGCTGCTGCTGCCTACAATGCCGGCGAGAACCGGGTTTCGCGCTGGCTTTCGTCCGGCGGCTTCCTCCCCATCGAGACGGAGGATTACGTGCTGGATATCCTCGGTGAACCGGTCGACAATTTCACCGATCGTTCGCATCACGCGACAATCACGCCTCTGGACGCCAAGCTTTCCTTCGAGCAGTCCTGCCGCAAGCTGCCGGTCATCATGGCGGCGACCGTTCCCATGGCCCGTATCAACATCAAGCCATGGGGGATCCAGGTCGCCGGCAATTTCCGCCGTTCGGCGGCCGTGGCGCACTGGACGCGCGTCAAGGCGCGCTATCCCAAGCTTCTGGCCCAATATGAGCCGGTCGTCAGCCGGGTGCGGACGCCGATGGGCCGGCGCGGCATCTATGCCGTCAGGATCGGCGCCGACAGCCGCAGCGAGGCGAATACGATCTGCGAGGCACTGCACAACGCCGGTGGCTCCTGCGTCGTGCTGAGAAACCGTTAAAGCAGTTCCAGCGAAGTGCGCAGCGGTTTTGCGTCCGGAATTGCGTGCAAACAAGGAGATAGAGCATTTCCGTGATTCGGAAAAACGGAAGTGCCCTAGCGCGGGAAGCGCCGCCTCTCACGGACGCGTCTTCAAGAATGTTCAGGCACTCAGCGACGCCGGCGAATCTTCCGTCCATGTCGCGATCTTCTGGGCCAGCCTGTCGGGGGAGATAGGCTTCGACAGATAATCGTCCATGCCGGCGTCGAGGCATTTTTCCCGGTCGCCCTTCAGCGCGTGCGCCGTTATGCCGATGATCGGGGTGCGGATCATCCTGCCGTTCTCTTCCCGGCGAATGGCCTTCGTCGCTTCGAAACCGTTCATTTCCGGCATGGAGACGTCCATGAGAATGAGCTTGGGCGACAGCGCGCGATAGAGTTCGAGCGCGGTCCTTCCGTTCGCCGCGATCCGGTAGGAGAGCTTCAGATCGTCGAGAATCTGGCTGAAAACCAGCTGATTGACCTCGTTGTCCTCGGCGACAAGGATGTCCACCGGTTTCGGACGTGCGGCGGGGATGATTTCGGCGACCTTTTGCGCTGCCGGAGCCGCCGCCGTTCGGGCGGGGGCCAGCGTGAGTGTTTGGCTCTGCTGCTGCCTCCCCTTCTGGATGACCGAAACGAGCGTGTCGAAAAGGACCGCCGAGCGGGCAGGCTTGGTGAGATAGGCCGCCATTCCAAACTCGACCGAGAACCGGCCGAAATCGATCTGATCAACCGAGGTAAGGAGCAGGATCGGTATCTGCTCCATGCCGCGGATCCTGCGCATCTCCCTTGCGACCTCGGCGCCGTTCATGGCAGGCATCTGGTAGTCGAGGATCACGCAGTCGACGCGTGCGTTTATTTCGATACATTTCTGAAGGAACGCAAGCGCGACAAGCCCGCTTTCCGCGGCGGCGCAATCGAATCCCCAGCTGCGGACCTGCTCCGAGAGGATCTGCCTGTTCACCGTATTGTCGTCGATGATCAGCACGCGCGCGCCACTGATATCGACGGGAACCACTTCCTTGCGCTCGCCCGTTTCATGCGCCTGCAGGACGATGGTGAAGCGGAAGACCGATCCACGCCCGAGGACGCTTTCGACTTCGATCCTGCCGCCCATCAACTGGACCAGCCTGGAGGCAATGGCGAGGCCGAGACCCGTTCCTTCGTAGCGCCGGGTCGAGGTGCTGTCGACCTGCGCGAATTTCTCGAACACCGTCTTCAGCTTTTCGTCGGGAATGCCGATGCCGGTATCCTCGACACGTACGGCAAGCGCAACCGATCCGTCCCGGCTCGTGCCCGATACGTCGATGAGAACGTGCCCCCTTTCGGTGAATTTCACCGCATTGCCGAGAAGGTTCGTGATGATCTGCCGGAAGCGGCCGACGTCGCCGATGACTTCCTGCGGAAGTTTCGGGTCGATCCGGACGATCAGTTCCAGATCCTTTTCCGCGACCTTGGCCGAGATCAGCGTCGCGACATCCTCGACCGCTTCCGAAAGGTTGAACGGCGCTTTCTCGAGCGTGAGCTGTTCGGCGTCAATCTTGGAGAAATCGAGAATGTCGTTGATGATCGTCAAAAGCGCGTTTCCCGATTTCACGATGACATCGGTGAACATTCTCTGGCGTGAATTGAGGTCTGTCTTGGTCAGGAGTTCAGCCATGCCAAGCACGCCGTTCATCGGCGTGCGGATCTCGTGGCTCATATTGGCGAGGAATTCCGATTTCGCCCTGTCGGCGGCTTCCGCCCGCTTGATCGCAAGATCCGCCGTCCGGAAGGCGCGGCGTATCGCCGCTTCCATCGGCCGGAATATCCATAGTCCGACAAGCCCGATCGCGAGAATGATGAGCAGGCTTCCGAACGTCAGAAGACGGTTGTTGTCCCATTCGGCCGCTTTGCGTTCCTCCTCGATGGCGTCTCGGGCCTTTCCCAGCATGGGCTGTGCGAACCAGTCGAATTGATTGCGGATGGCGCGGTAGAGCTGGTCTCCCGAGGTGTCCGCTTCCGCAAGTTTGTCCAGGTTGGAGGCGATATCGCGCGAGGTCCAGAACAAATCGTCATTGATGGAAGCAGCTGCGATCGCATCCTTGCCGGCCTTCGACAGCCGAGGACGGAGGGCCGCGTTTTCCGCTTCCAGCGATGCGATATCGTCGCGCAGGCGCTTGGCATGGGCTTTCGCGGCATGCTGCAGTTGCGCGCGATCGGCCGTCGCCCAGGCGGAGGTCGAATATCCGGCGAAATTGAGCGCGTTTCTTTCATCGACGAGAAGATGGCTCAGATGTGCCGCAAAACCGTCGATCGCGCGCCGCAGCGCCGCGTTCTGGTTGAGCATGAACAGCACGAGGGTGGCGGCAACCGCGAAGATCAGCAGGCCCGAGAGATAGCGTATCCGTATGGAACGAATGAAGGTTGCGTAGGCCGGCACACGACTGCTCCGCGTGAAGGAAACTGCTGAGAAACTGCGTCGGCCGAACTACGCCCGATTAACGTTAAAAAATCGTGCAATCGATTGCAGAGCGGAAGGCTCTTGCGCCGGGAGGTCAGTTGTCGCGGTTGGCGACAAAGCCGGCAGCCTGCCGAAGCAATTGCGCGCGCTCGCCATAGGGTTCGAGAAGCTCCTTTGCCTGATCGACCAAGCCGTTGAGCTGCTTTCGCGCCCATTCCACGCCGTGAAGCGCCACAAGCGTCGCCTTGCCTCGCGCCGCGTCCTTGCCGGTCGCCTTCCCCATCGTCTCGGAACTGGCCTCAAGATCGAGAAGGTCGTCGGCCAACTGGAACGCAAGGCCGATCGCGGAGCCGAAGGCCGAAAGCCGTTCGCGGTGCCCTTCGCCCGCTCCCGCGATAATGGGACCGGCCTCGCAGGCATAACGGATCAGAGCGCCCGTCTTCATCGCCTGCAATGTGATGATGCCCGCTTCGTCGGGAGGGCTGGACTCGGCATCGAGATCAAGCGCCTGTCCGCCGGCCATGCCTCCCATGCCGGCTGCGGAAGCGAGGCGGCCGACGAGTTCAAGAACGGCAGCGGGCGGAAGTTCGGTTCGCGCGTCCGCAAGGAGCGAGAAGGCGAAGGTGAGCAGGCTGTCGCCTGCAAGGATCGCGGTCGCTTCGTCGAACGCCTTGTGGACCGTGGGCAGGCCGCGCCGGAGATCGTCGTCATCCATCGCCGGCAGATCGTCGTGAATAAGCGAATAGCAATGGACGCATTCGAGCGCCGCGGCCGCTCGTACAGCCGCATTTCCGTCGGCCTCGAAAAGAGCCGCGCTTTCCATCACGAGAAAGGGCCGGAAGCGCTTGCCGCCATTCAGCACGCCATGTCTCACCGCCTGCATCAGCCGCGCCGGCCGCATTATTTCCCCTCCCTCCGGCCGGTCTTCGAGTGCGGCCCGGAGAAAGGCTTCTACTCTCAGCGCATTCCGGGCCAGAGCCTCCAGGAACTTCTGTGATGCGTCTTCGTTCATCTCCGCAGCGATGGCGTCAAATCCCCTCCTGGTCAAGCCTGTCCATAGGGCTGAAGTTGCGCTGACCGGCGATGGACTTTATGTCAGGGAGAATGAGGGGCGGGGATCGTGAGTGCGCACGCCGAGAACAAAACCGAGCCGCAGATGACAGTTGGCGTCCGACTCCGTGGTCGCGGAAAATACCGGGCTCGCGGCAAAACCACCCGCTGGTTGATCCGGATCACGGCTTTTCTGGTCGTTCTCGCTCTTGTTCCGCTCGCGCTTACCTTCGTTTACGCCATCCCTTCCGTCCACCCGATCTCGACCCCTATGCTGCGCGACCTCGTCTTTTCGCGTCCTTACAAGCGAGAATGGGTTTCGCTCGACCAGATATCGCCCAATCTCATCCGCTCCGTGATCATGTCCGAAGACGGGCAGTTCTGTCGCCATGACGGAATCGATTGGGGACAGATGCGCAAAATCGTCGACGGCACGCTCGCGGGGGAGGATACGCGGGGCGCGTCGACGATCACCATGCAGACGGTAAAGAACCTGTTCCTCTGGGGAGGGCGTTCCTATCTGCGCAAGGCGCTCGAGGCGCCGCTGGCCCTTTATTTCGATGCCGTCCTGTCGAAACGCCGGATCCTCGAAATCTATCTCAACATCGCACGCTGGGGGCCAGGAATCTATGGCGCGCAGGCGGCGGCGGAATATCATTTCAAGCGGCCCGCGAGTACGCTCAGCAAAAGGCAGGGAGCGCTTCTGGCCGTCACCCTGCCCAATCCCTATCTTAGGCATCCCGAAAGGCCGACGCCCGGTCTGAGAAGGCTTGCGACCCTGATCGAACGCCGCACGGCGCGCTACGCCAGCAGCCATGTGACCTGCCTCGATTGAACGGACGCTTTTTGACGGGCTAAGGAATTTTTTACGCGGTGACGCTGGTCAAATGATACGGTTGCGTGTATAGGCACGCGACTTTCACATTCAGCCTCGGCTTGCTCCGTCCTTTCGATGGACCGCCGGGTGCTTGGCAGATCATTGGAGCAGGATCATGGCTGTACCGAAACGAAAGACCTCGCCGTCGAAGCGCGGCATGCGCCGTTCGGCCGACGCGCTGAAGGCGCCGACCTATGTCGAGGACAAGAATTCCGGCGAACTGCGCCGCCCGCATCACATCGACCTGAAGACGGGCATGTATCGCGGACGCCAGGTGCTGACGCCAAAGGAAAGCTGAGCCTTTCCTTCTTATCCGAATTGAAGGACCGGCCCTCGCGGCCGGTTTTTCGTTTTTGGCCGCTGGATTGGAATCTGGCCAAAAGTCCCCTCGATCTCATACCGCCCAACAATAGTCTGGCTGACCGAATAATACCAAAGGCCCTGACGTTTGACCCTTCGTCACTCCAGTGCGTCCTTCGAGGCCCGCCTCGCGGCCACCTCAGGATGAGGACCGATAGCGCCTGACTCCCTCATCCTGAGGTGCTCGCCCAAAGGGCGAGCCTCGAAGGACGCACCCAATAGAAGAGTCGGATATAGGAACCGCTGGTATAAATTATCCAGGCAGTTTAGAATTCGCTCGTCACCATTCTCGGCGTCTTCACCGAAGCCAAGGTGACGATTTTCTTGATGGATTCCTGATCAAGCAAAATTTGCACCCGCGTGCACTTTGATTTGCCGGCTATGATTGCCGGACATCTTTATTTGCGTGACGTAAAACTGTCATCCAACTGTTACATACCGTCTTTAAGGGGCTCTCCGGGCGCAGAAGGCGCCAGGATCGAATTCCGAACAGGAGCAGCCCTCATGATGAATTTCATTCGTTCGACGATCGTGGCGGTGACGGCTGTCGCCGCATCGACGGCGATGGTGCCGGCCGCATCCGCTGCCGATATTTCCGGCGCGGGTTCCACCTTCATCTATCCCGTTTTCGCCAAATGGGCGGCCACCTACAAGACCAGCACGGGCATCGGTCTCAATTACCAGTCGATCGGCTCGGGCGGCGGCATCAAGCAGGTCGAGGCCAAGACCGTGACCTTCGGCGCGACCGATAAGCCGCTTTCCGATGCCGAGCTCAGCAAGAACGGCCTCGTCCAGTTTCCGATGATCATGGGCGGCATCGTCCCGATCTACAATGTCGAGGGCGTCAAGCCGGGCGAGCTGGTGCTCGACGGCAAGACGCTTGCCGAAATCTACATGGGCAAGATCATCAAATGGGACGATCCGGCTATCGCCAAGCTCAATCCGGACCTCAAGCTGCCCGCGATGGCAATCGTCGTCGTGCACCGTTCCGACGGTTCGGGCACGACCTTCAATTTCACTGATTACCTCAGCAAGGAATCGGCCGATTGGAAGGACCAGATCGGTTCGGATACGGCGGTGGAATGGCCGGTCGGCGTCGGTGCGAAAGGCAGCGAAGGCGTCGCCAACACGGTGAAGCAGACGGCGGGCGGTATCGGTTATGACGAATATGCCTATGCCGAGCAGAACCACCTTTCCTACGCCAGGATGGTGAACGCCGCCGGAAAGATCGTGGCGCCCTCGCTCGATACGTTCGCTTCCGCCGCTTCCAACGCTGACTGGGCCGGCGCCAAGAATTTCCATGTCGTCATCACCAACCAGCCGGGCGACAAGAGCTGGCCGATCGCCGCTTCGACCTGGGTGCTGATCCATAAGCAGCCCGACGATGCAAAAGCGGCGGCAACGGCGCTGAAGTTCTTCTCCTGGGCCTACAAGAACGGCGGGGATGAAGCCAAGGCGCTCGATTACGTCGCCATTCCGGACAATGTGGTGAAGCTGATCGAAAAGAGCTGGTCCAACGTCACGGCGAGCGGCAAGCCGGTCTACGCGGCCGACTGACGCCTTCGGAACCAAGAAGGAGCGCAAGCCGAGATTTGCGCTCCTCATCCCCGATCAGAGGAACCGCGATGGCCGCTTCGCTCGACATGCCCGCGCCTGCCGCTCTTGCGCCAGAGAAAGAGGCGCGCCGGTCCATCCGCGCCGACAGGGTCTTTTTCCTCCTGACGCTCGGTTCTGCGACGCTGGTGGTCGTGATGCTTCTGGGCGTCATGGTCTCGCTCGTGATCGGCGCATGGCCCGCGCTTGCGAAATTCGGCTTTTCCTTCATCTGGACCGAACGCTGGAGCCCGGTGAAGGAAATCTTCGGCGCGCTCGCGCCGATCTACGGAACGCTCGTCACCTCGGCGATCGCCATGGCGATCGGCGTTCCGGTGAGCTTCGGCATCGCCATCTTCCTGACGGAGATCTGCCCGCAAAGGCTGCGCCGGCCGATCGGGATCGCCATCGAACTCCTCGCCGGCATTCCTTCCATCATCTACGGCCTTTGGGGCTTCTTCGTCCTGGCGCCCTTTCTGCAGACGACCGTCCAGCCCTTCCTCATCAACACGCTGGGCGACGTCCCGGTCATCGGCGCCCTTTTCGGCGGCGCGCCCTATGGCATCGGCCTTCTGACGGCCGGCATCGTTCTCGCCATCATGGTGCTGCCCTTCATCACCTCCATCACCCGCGACGTCTTCCTGACCGTGCCGGTGCTCCTGAGAGAAAGCGCCTATGGCATGGGCATGACCACCTGGGAGGTCGTCTGCAACATCGTCATCCCCTATTCGCGCGTCGGCCTGGTCGGCGGGATTATGCTCGGGCTCGGGCGGGCGCTCGGCGAAACCATGGCCGTCACCTTCGTCATCGGCAATTCGCACAGAATCTCCGCCTCGCTTTTATCGCCCTCGACGACGATCTCCGCCGCGATCGCCAATGAATTCACCGAAGCGACGGGACAACTCTACACGTCGAGCCTTGTCGCTCTCGGCCTCATTCTCTTCGTCATTACCTTCACGGTACTGGCGGCGGCCAAATGGCTGCTCATCCGAACGGAACTCAAATAGGACCACCGATGGCTTCCGCTTCCCGCCGCCGCGCCACCAATATCGTCGCTCTCGGCCTCGCCGGCTTCGCGACTTTCATCGGGCTCTTCTTCCTCGCGGCGATCCTGGTAACGCTGATCGTCTATGGGGCGCCGGCGATCACGCCGAAAATCTTTCTCCAGAACACGCCGCCGCCCGGTTCCGACGGCGGGCTCGCCAACGCCATCTTCGGCTCGGTCGCGATGACCGTCGCGGCTATCCTCGTGGCGACGCCGGTCGGCATTCTCGCGGGGACCTACCTCGCCGAATATTCCCGCGGCAGCAAGCTCGGCGAAGCAGCAAAATTCATCAACGACATCCTCCTTTCGGCGCCGTCGATCATCATCGGCCTGTTCATCTATACGGTGCTGGTCGTTCCTTTCGGCCATTTCTCCGCATGGGCGGGCGCGGCGTCGCTCGGCCTCATCGCGCTTCCGGTGATCAATCGCACGACACAGGACATGCTCGGCCTCGTTCCGAATGCCTTGCGCGAAGCCGCGGCCGCCCTCGGCACGCCGCGCTGGAAGACTATGACCCATATCGTCTATCGCGCCGCGAGCAGCGGTATCCTGACCGGCGTCCTCCTTGCCGTCGCCCGCGTCACCGGCGAAACAGCGCCGCTGCTGTTCACCGCGCTCAACAATCAGTTCTGGAGCACCGATCTGTCGCGGCCGATCGCCAATCTGCCGGTCGTCATCTTCCAGTTCGCCATGAGCCCTTACGCAGACTGGCAACGCCTGGCCTGGGGCGGCGCGTTGATTATCACCGCCGCCATCCTGGTTCTCAACGTCGCGGCCCGTCTTCTTTCCAACATCGGAGCGTCCAAATGAACGATCTCGCCCAATCCGGAGCCGTTTTGGACGGTGGCATGGTCATGACCGGCATCGCGCCCGCCGCCAAGATGGAAATCAGGAATCTCCGATTCTACTACGCCGAGACGCTGGCGCTGAAGGGGATCACGCTGGCGCTCGGCGATCGCAAGGTCACGGCCTTCATCGGTCCGTCGGGCTGCGGGAAATCGACGCTTCTGCGCGTTCTCAACCGCATTTACGACCTTTACCCGAACCAGCGCGCCGAAGGCGAGGTGCTGCTCGACGGCAGGAACATTCTCGATCGCGTGCAGGACCTCAACCTTCTCAGAACACGCGTCGGCATGGTGTTCCAGAAACCGACGCCGTTCCCGATGTCGATCTATGAAAACATCGCCTTCGGCATCAGGCTTTCCGAGCGCATCCCAAAGGCGGAGATGGACAACCGCGTCGAGGAGGCGCTCAGGCGCGCGGCGCTGTGGAGCGAGGTGAAAGACAAGCTCCATGCAAGCGGCCTCAGCCTTTCGGGAGGACAGCAGCAGCGGCTCTGCATCGCGCGTACCGTCGCGGTAAAGCCCGAAGTGATCCTGCTCGATGAACCCGCCTCGGCGCTCGATCCGATCTCGACCTCGAAGATCGAGGAGCTGATCGACGAACTGAAGGCCGAATACACGATCGTCATCGTCACGCACAACATGCAGCAGGCGGCGCGCGTCTCCGAACAGACCGCCTTCATGTATCTCGGCGAACTGATTGAGTTCGGCGATACGGAGCAGATTTTCACCGCTCCGCGCGACAAGCGGACCCAGGACTACATCACCGGCCGTTTCGGCTGACGTTCACCAAGGGGATCGAAAATGGCCGAGCATATCGTCACGTCATTCGACGACGATCTCAACGAGATCGATGGGTTGATCCGTTCCATGGGCGCGATGGCGTCCGAAATGGTCGGGAGGGCGACACGTGCGCTGATCGATTCCGATGAAATCCTGTCGCAGCATGTGATCAGCGAGGACGCGGTCATGGATGCGCGCCAGCGCGAACTCGATGACAGAGCGATCAGGCTGATCGCGAGACGCCAACCCATGGCCGCCGATCTGCGGGCCGTCGTTGGCGCGATCCGCATGGCTGCCGACCTCGAGCGCATCGGCGATCTCGCGAAGAATATCGCCAAGCGCGTCGGCGCCGTGGGCGAGACGGTAGCGCCTCGGCACTATTCACACAGCATCGAGACCATGGCGGAGATGGTGCTTACGCAGGCCGCCGGCGTCATCGCACATTATGAGAGGAAAGATGTCGAGGGCCTGCGCGAAATGCGGGCCGAAGACGAGAAGATCGACATCCAGTATACGGCGATCTTCCGCGAACTTCTGACCTATATGATGGAGGATCCACGCAATATCACCGCCTGTACCCATCTTCTCTTCTGCGCCAAGAATCTGGAACGCATCGGCGACCACGTGACCAACATCGCCGAAAACGCCTATTATGTGATCACGGGATCGCAATTGCCGCCTTATCGCCCGAAGCAGGACGAGACGACGGCCGTTCTCGCGGAATGAGGGAGCCGGAATGATCGCACCGAAGATCATGGTGGTCGAGGACGAGGAACCGCTCTGCGTCCTGCTGCAATATAATCTCGAAGCCGAAGGCTATCAGGTCGAGATCATCAACAGAGGCGATGAAGCCGAAATGCGGCTCAGGGAAAACATTCCCGATCTCCTGGTGCTCGACTGGATGGTGCCGGCGGTGTCGGGGATCGAGCTTTGCCGGCGGTTGCGGCTGCGTCCGGAAACCGAGCGGCTGCCTGTCATCATGCTGACGGCGCGCGGTGAGGAAAGCGATCGCGTCCGCGGTCTCTCGACGGGCGCGGACGATTATCTGGTGAAGCCTTTTTCCATGCCGGAATTCATGGCGCGCGTCAGAGCGCTGCTTCGCCGCGCCAAGCCGGAGGTCCTGTCGAGCGTGCTCAAGGTCGGCGACGTGGTGCTCGACCGGGAATCCCATCGCGTCTATCGCAAGAAGATGGAGATAAAGCTCGGGCCGACGGAGTTCCGCCTTCTCGAATTCATGATGCGTCATCCCGGCCGGGTCTTTTCCCGCGGACAGTTGCTCGACAATGTCTGGGGCGAGACCATCTATATCGACGAACGCACAGTGGACGTGCATGTGGGGCGTCTGAGAAAAGCAGTGAACAACGGCCGCATGCCCGATGTCATCCGCACCATCCGTGGGGCGGGCTACGCCATCCAGGAAGAATAATTCGCCGCGTCCGCCTCACGCCGCCTTTGTCTGTTCCATCGGCAACGGGCCGTTCGAGAAAATCTCATGATCAACGAAGGTCAGCGCGTGCATAGCGCAGCCTTCGCGGGTCAGAGGCAGTTCATCGGGCTCGGTATCGAAGGTGAGATCGGAGGCATGTTGCCCGCCGACCGTCCGGGAGATTGCTTCGCGCAGGGGCTGTTCGAGGAGATCGAAGGCTTCGGCGCCTGCCCCCACGATCATGACCGGCGCCGGATCGACAAGCGCGAAGAGACTCCCCAGACCATAGCCTATGGCTTCGCCGGCGCGGCGGTAGGCCTCCCGTTCGGGGCCGTCATGATCGCGCGCGGCATCCGCCAGATGCTGCATTTCCGACTGGCTGATATCGGCCATCGGCAGATCCTCGTCGCCGCCGCGCCGGGCATTGCGCCAGATGCCGTAATTGCCGGCATAAGCCTCGATGCATCCACGCTGCCCACAGCGGCAAAGCGCGCCTCCGGGCCTGTGCATCATATGACCGAATTCGCCGCCGGACGACCGCGTTCCGGTGAACAACTGACCCTTGAGGAAGAGCCCCATGCCGATGCCGTTGGAAAGCAGGAGCGAGACGAAATTCTCCCGGAACCGCTCCGGCGCGCGCCATCGCAGGGCGACGGCGATCATGTTGCAGTCGTTTTCGATCGTGCAGGGGATGCCGAACTCCGCTTCGACGATCCTGCCGAACGGAATGTCGGTGTGCGCGGTGATAGGCGACCACAGCATCGTGCCTTCGGCACAATCGGTGATGCCCTGTATGGCGATGGAGATGCGGATCACCCTATGCGTCTTTTCCTTCCGATGTCTCAGAAGCGATCGGATGACGTCGAGGAGCGCGGCGACCAACGCATCCTTTTCGAGAGTAAGGGTCGGGATGCGCTTGTGATCCTCCATGATCACCGAACCGGCATAGTCGATCAGCGCGGCCGAGAGCGAATTGAGTGAGAGCACCACGGCAATGATGGAGCACGCACAGGGATTGAGCTCCAGCGCCACCTGTGGCCGGCCGCGCCTGGCATTCGCGGTTTCGCTTTTGCCTTCGAGAAGAAGGCCCTCCTGGATGAGCCCTGCCGAAATCGCCGAAATCGTGGAATTGCTGAGGCCTGTCGCAGCGGCGATTTCGGTGCGGGAGGGCTGTCCCATCCTGCGCATGGAGGACAGAACCATCGCGCGATTGCGCCTGCGCAGATCCTCGTGACGGATTCCCGCCGTCATGACTTCATTGTCCTCCCGTTGCGTGCTGCCGCCCTGAGAAGACTTTAGGACCATACTTCCTGAAAGGTGTCATTCTTTTTCGAAACGAAAAAAGAAATATCCGCCAAACCGGACGAGAATCGGCATCGATAATGGGATTTTAAGCCGCGTTCTCGCGTGAGAGGCAGCTGATTCCGCGTGGCGCTTCGACCGCTAACCCGAAAAGGACGAAGGAGCCGGAAATCCGGCTCCTTCACTCTGTTTCAGACCGCGCCTAGCAGCGGTCCTCGTAATAGTGCCAGTGGCCATGCCTGCGATAGCGGTAGCGGCAATAGCCGGGATGATCCGCCGACCGTCCGATGAGATAGCCAGCCGTGCCGCCTATCAAGGCGCCCGCCAGCGCTCCGCTGGTGCGCCCGGTCGCAAGACCGCCTACCGCCGCGCCGACTGCCGCGCCACCCACTCCCGTCTGCTCCGCCGTGGTGCAGCCGGAAACCGCCGTCACCATGCCTATAATGGCCAGTGCAATAAGCAGTATTTTCATGCAATTGCTCCTCAATAACGTCCCCCAACTGCTATCTATCACACCGGAGGGACGATTACCGGTGTCATCAGCGCAGATGGTTATCCTCCCTTTTGTGAGCTTCGTCACGAGCCCACGACGCTTTCCGGTATGCGGAAACCCGGCGAGAATATCCAGCCGTTGACAAATCCCTTCGCGATTTAACTTTTAGCCGGGATTTCGGTTCCGAAGCGAGCCCGAAATATTTGATGCCTCCCTTGGAACTTTCCCGCCTGCCCGTCGTTTGTGGGATGGTCGCGGATGCTAAACCCCCGACGCCCCCATACCCGGCATCCACGACTGACTTCCGGTCGGTTTTCCCCGAACCGATACGGATCAGGTTGGAAGCCGGCTTCATGCCGGCTTCTCTTTTCTCCATCGAAGAACCTGGTTCGGCGAAGTCAGCGGCAGCCCGACTATCTCATCTCGAAATTGCCTCTCGGGATCAAAAGACGATATTCCAGCCCGTGCGCGTCGATCGTAAGCGTCGCGTTGCCGTTCAATGATGCCGGCACGACTCTCTTCAAGGCAACCGTCCCGAAGCGCTCCTCCTTCTCCTTGAGGGTCTCAATGTCCAGGGCGACCTTTTCCGTCCAAACAAGTTCGAGCGCGCCATCGTTTTCTGGACGAAGCAGCGCCGAAACGACGACCGTCCCGTCGGGCTTGGAAAGGGCGCCGAAGCTGACTGAATTGACCGTCAATTCGTGAACCGCCAAACCGATGTGAAGCGCGGCGTTCGGGCTCAGATAGGGATCCTCCCCCTGCAGGCGAAAGTTCTGCTCGGGGCTGGCGCAATAGCGCAGGAGTTGGCCCGCGACCAATTCGCGGAAACCGGCGCCGTGCCAGTTCGACGACGTCACCAGATCCTGCGAGGAGGCCAGCGACTGCAAGCGGCCACGAAAGCGTGCAAGAAAGCTGTCTATCCCCCGTGAATACCGGCCCGTCTGGGTTGCGATGCTCTGAATGATGGACAACAGGTTCTTGGAACGATGGCTGACCTCGCGCAACAACGCCCGCAGGGTCTGTTCCCGGCGCCGGTGCTCCGTTACGTCTATCGCAGTGGTGACGAGGCCATGCGTCACTCCATTCCGGCGATCGGCGTCGACCCATACATCGAACCACCTGATGCCTTCTTCGCCGCTGATCGATATTTGCAGGGTTTCGGGCTTGTTTGTCCGCAGGACGGCGGCTTTAGCCTCGGTCAGGCGCTCTGCCTCTGATCCCGGAAGATAACCGTCGCCCTTGTGACCGACCAGATCCTTACGCGACCACAGGAGGGGAATGTTTTCGCTCCACAGGACATTGAGGTCCTTGTCCTGGTAGATCACCAGAACGCCAATGTTCTTAAGGGCGCGCTTGAGACTCGACGACACGTTGCGAGCAGCGCCCGGTGCGGGTCGTCCCTTCGTTGTCATGCCCCTTCTGCTGTCGCGGAAATCGTCTGAATTCATCCCGGTTTCCAGTGTTCCTGCTAGAACGAGCGGCGGATGATTGGGTTCCTGCCGGGATGAGCGGCCAGACGTAGGTTGGTGGGGCTGACGGAAGCTCAGCGCAAATTTACCTGCAAACGTGAAGCATCCTGCCATCACACAAAACGCCGCCGGGACCATGCCGTTTGGCTTGTATCCCGGCGGTGTCCGGAAACCGTTTGAGGGGGCGGTTTCCAACAGCGCGTTCTGACTAGTTCTATCGGGCGCGGCGCATCACGCTCGCGAGCAGCGACAGGCCGAGCAACGCAAGGAAGATGAAAAACAGAACCTGCGCCATGCCTGCCGAAGCCCCTGCCACGCCACCCAAGCCAAGGGCCCCCGCGATGACGGCTACGACCAGAAAAACCAAAGACCAATACAACATTTGGGAACCTGCCAAAAACGTGAGAAAAGCGGCTTCGGAACTGTTTCCAGCCCGCTATGAGACTTCATCTAGCGTGTGAATTATGAACGGGAGCCGAACCGATTTGTTCCGTGGAAAGAAAAATGGCCGCCGGAGGGCAGCCATTTTTTGTTCAGTTATGCGGCAGATGCCCTCAGGCGGCCGCCCTGGCCTGCCGGTCGAAGAAGAGGGCCTGACTGATCAGAGCCTTCACCATGTCGGGGTTGAAGGGCTTGGTGACGAGGAAGGCAGGCTCGGGACGTTCTCCCGTCAGCAACCGCTCAGGGAAGGCGGTGATGAAAATCACGGGAACCGCCGTGCTGGACAGAATCTCGTTCACCGCGTCGATGCCGGAGCTGCCATCGGCCAACTGGATGTCGGCGAGCACCATCTTGGGATTGGTCTTGTGGAACAGCGCGATCGCTTCCTTCTGGGTGCGGGCGGTGCCCACGACCCTGTGACCGAGGCTTTCCACCATCTGTTCGATATCCATGGCGATCAGCGGTTCGTCCTCGATGATGAGGATATCGGTCGCGACCTGCCTGGAGATTTCGCTGCTGGCTTCCTGCAGGAGACCCGAAAATTCCTCTTCGTTCGCATCGAGGATCTCCGCCGCCTCATCGTCGCTGAAGCCTTCGACGGCGACGAGGAGAAAGGCTTGCCGCGGCCGCGGCGCGATGGCCGCCAAATTGGCGGCCGCACGTTGTTCCCATTGCGAGGCCGCGCTTATATGCGGCACCTTGATTGCTATCGAGGAATATAGTTTCGCGAACGCCTTATAAAGGGCGACACGCGGCGATGAAGCCTGCGGGAAGATATTCACATCCGCAATAATCGCTTCCAGTACCGCCGCGACGAGCGCGTCGCCGCTCGTTTGCGACCCGGACACCGCGCGCGAATAGCGCCTCAGGAAAGGTAGCTGCGGCGCAATCGTTGCCGATAAACTCATGGAATTCCGTCTCCCTCAACCGACGTTTGGACGCGTAATGCTCTTTTTAAACGAACTTAGCCATAAAAAGTTCCCATGCCGATGGAACTCTTTACGGACAAACGCGTTTTTTTGGTCGCTGCTTCAGGTGGAGGGAACCTGTGGAAGGGAAAGCGAACGCCGAAGTAGCATCTGGACAAGCGGAAGAAGCTCGTCCTGAACTCGGTGTTCGATCGTTGGGGTGAAAGACAAGAATGACAAAAGAAAACAGACCGGCGCACGGCCGTCCGGGGGACGGCACTGCGAGTGCAGACATACTGGGCTCAAACTCCGAGATCGCGCGCAAGCTCAAACAATATTACGAGGAAATCGTTTCCGACGAGATTCCGGATCGATTCACCGAGTTGCTGACAGCGCTTGAAAAGGCCGATCCTTCGGCGAACAGGAACTAGGCCATCATGGTTCCAAGCCAGGGCTTCAGGCAGGATTTGCTGTTGGCCATCCCGAGTTTGCGGGCTTTTGCCGTGTCATTGTCGCAGAATGCGGACAAGGCCGACGATCTCGTGCAGGAGACGTTGGTCAAGGCGTGGGACAAACAAGCAAGCTTCCAGGAAGGGACCAATCTGAAGGCGTGGCTGTTCACGATTTTGCGCAACGAATTCTATTCCCAGATGCGCAAGCGCGGACGCGAAGTCCAGGACAGCGACGGGATCATGACCTCCCGTCTTGCCGTTCATCCGAGCCAGCAGGGTTCGCTGGATCTGGAGGATTTCCGCCTGGCTCTCCAGCAATTGCCGGAGGACCAGCGCGAAGCGATCATACTGATCGGCGCCAGCGGATTTTCCTATGAGGAAGCCGCCGCCATATGCGATTGCGCGGTCGGTACGATCAAGAGCCGCGTCAGCCGCGCGCGTACCCGCCTGCAGGAACTTCTGGGGATATCGGGAGAAGCGGATTACGGTCCCGACGCCATAGCCGCTCAGGTGCTCGGCTCCAACACCTCACGCTGACGCGGTGTTCGTCGCCTCGACAAGCGCCCCGATCAATTCCTCCGAACTGTAAGGCTTTCCGACCACGGGAACACCGGAAAACATCGCGAATTTTTCGGTGGCGTCCGCATAGCCGGTGGCAAAGATGAAGGGAACGCCGCGGGCATGGAGTCTTTCGGCGAAAGGAAGCGTGGTCTCACCGTTCAGCATCAGATCGAGGATGGCGATGTCAAAAGGGGTGGGAATACCCTCGGGAACGTCCGGTATTCCACGGGAAATGGAGACATCTTCCGCTCCATGGTCGCGGCAAAGCTGCTCGACATCGAGGGCGATCAGATATTCGTCCTCCAGAATGAGGACGCGCAGGCCCTTGAGCGAATGAGATGGCACCATAAGACCTCTGAATCGGCTGACGGAGTTTCTTCATGACTGAGACGGGGAAATCTGTCATTTAAAAAAGACACGTATCAGAATAGCACATGGCGCCGCTTATTCCCCCATCGGCCGCCGCGTTACGCCGGAGGCGACAGGAATGAAGGGTGGCACGGCGACGCGCCGGTATGAATGCGCTGCCTGCCCATTGCGCAGGCGATCGATCTTCCGGGACTTCAACGAAAAGGAGCTTTCCTATATCGGACATTTCAAGTCCGGCGAATTGACGGTGGACAAGGGAGCGACCGTTCTCGTGGAAGGAACGCATAGCCCCCATCTCTACACTGTGCTTCAAGGTTGGGGATTCCGTTACAAGCTTCTCCCGGATGGCCGGCGCCAAATCCTGAACTATGCGCTTCCGGGCGATCTGATCGGCTTGCAGAGCGCGGTCATGGATGAGATGCAGCACTCGGTGGAAGCGCTGTCGCCGATGCTTCTTTGTGTCTTCGAGCGCGACCAGTTGGATGATCTTTACCGCAATTATCCAGGGCTCGCCTATGATATCACCTGGCTCGCCGCGCGCGAAGAACAGATGCTCGACGAGAACATGCTGAGCGTCGGCAGGCGCACGGCGCTCGAACGCGCCGCCTATCTGATCGCCTTCCTGCACCACCGGGCGATAACGATCGGCGTCGATACCAAGGGCGCCGTCACGATTCCGATCACCCAACAGCATATGGCCGATACGCTCGGCCTCTCGCTGGTTCACACCAACAAGACGATCCGCAAGTTGATCAATGCCAAACTTATCCGTTGGCTCGACGGGTGCCAGGTGCTGGAGTTCGAAAAGCTCACGCAAATGGCGGGCTGGTCTCCCGATCTCCACGAGAAGCGCCCGATCCTCTGATCTCCGCGCACGCCAGGATCGCGGCGTTCCTGTCTCGCCTCGCGGCGAATGTCCTTCTGAAATCGATCGCCGCCTTTCCAGATCATGACCGGCGAAGGTGTTTTTCTTCGATGATGCGTTCGATCCGCTCGTCCTCCGCCTCCCAGGCCGCGCCGGGTAGGATGTTGCCGGTGATCGCATAGATGATGAGGAGCGCCGGGATGGCGATGAACCCACCGATCGGCCCCCATATCCAGATCCAGAAAGCAAGGGCAAGGAAAATACCAAACGGGTTCATCGTCAGGGTGCGGCCCAGCACGGTTGGCGTCACGAATTGCGATTCCGTGAGATGGAGGAGAAGGAAGACCGCCGGCGGCAGGAGGCCAGCGAGAAAAGTGTCATAGGTGACGATGCCGACGCCGAGCAGGATGATCGCCATGAGAGCCGGCCCGACGTAGATGACGAAATTCAGAAGCCCGGCCAGCGCGCCCCACATCGCCGCCTGCGGCACGCCGATCGCCCACAGAGCCAGCGCAACGGCTATCCCCATGCAGAAATTGATCGCCGTTATCGAGAGAAGATAACGCGAGACGAGGTGTTCGACATCGCGGAAGATGTGAGCCGCGCGCCAGCGCAGGCGACGCGTCATGCACAATGCGAGGATGGCCTTTCGCGTGGCGTGGCGGGTGGCGACGAAAAAGTAGAGACTGGCGAAGAAAATGAGGATCTGCGCGACCACGGCGGGTGCGAGTTCCGCCACGCTGCCGAACGGCAGGCCCTGATCCACGTTCACCGTGACATTCGATCCGCCGGTTGCGCCGCGCAGTTGCTCGCGCATGTGGCGGAAGGCGTCGAGCGGTTCCTTCAGCTGCGACAGGTGGAACTGAAGCTGTTTCCATATCTGCGGCAGCTTTCCGATCCAGAACGACAGCGGCGCGGCCAGCGCCAGGGCGAATATGGCGAGCACCACGAGAAAAATGAAAACGATGACCAGTGCCGCGGCCGCTTCGGGGAGCCCGTGACGTTCCATTTTTGTCGCGACGGGGCCGAACATCAGGCCGAGCACGATGCCGAGCATCAGCGGCTCGAGCACGAGCTTGCCATATTGCAGCGCCGCGACCAACGCCACGAAGCCGATGAGGATTGCTGCGAGTTGGGAGGAAATGCCAAGAACCCGCTCCGCATTCGATTTCGGCGGAAGGCGCACCACCGGAGGTCGCTTGCGAAGGGGCCTGTTCATGAGAGCGGGTAAATTCCGGCTGGACACGCGGTTAGGAACGCTTTTTCATTCGCTTTGTTCCTGTATGGAACCTGCACGTGGGGCTTGCGTTCATCACTGACAAACAAGGGAGCGATTTATGCCTACGCAAGGATCCGGTACATCAAAGGCGAGCGCCGCGAGCGAAACACTTGCGAACGCGGCAAAACGCGCCGAAGCGGAGCAGCGCCGCGACGCCGCGGCGGAAAATTTCAATGCCCAGATCGATGTGCTCAAGGAGGAGATCGCCAGTCTGAAGGAGCAGATCGCCCGTTCGGGAGGCCACTCCTTCGATGCGGCGAAGAGGGCCGCGTCGGCCGGTGTCGACCATTTGAAATCACAAGGCGAGATTACCTTCGACGATCTCAAGGCCAACGCCAACGACATCGAGGCGCAAATGGTGGCCACCGTGCGGGAGAAGCCCGTGACGGCGATGGCATGCGCGCTTGGCGCCGGCTTCCTGCTCGCCCTCCTCACCCGCAGGTAAGGCGATATGTGGGGGACGCTGCTTTCCAGCATCATCAATCTGGAGCCCTCGCTTTTTCTCAAACGTGCAAGAAACGCCGCGATCGCGTATGGGGTGGCGCTGGCGGCGCTCCTGTGCGGCGTCGGGTTCCTGATCGGCGCCGGCTATATCGCCGCTGCTGATCGATACGGCAGTTTCACGGCCTCGCTCGGGTTTGGCATCGGCTTCGTCATCCTGGCGATCCTGATCTTCGGGATTTACGAGATCGCCAGCGCGATTTCGGAAAAGCGAAGGGCCCGGGAAAAGCGCGCGGCGCAGATGTCCAGCCTCCTCGCGGCGGCGCTGGCGCTCCTGCCGACGCTCTTGCGCTCGCGCGCCGGCCTGGCGGAGCTTCTTGCGCCGGTCGTCGCGCTCGTCGCCTATATGATCTACAAGGAAAATACCGGCGGCTCGTCCGACGACGGGGGAATGGATTCGGAGGCGTGAGCGCGCCAACGCCTTTCGGGTCAGTTTCTTTCCAGGAGAAGAGAGATTTCGGCCTCCACGCCCCCCGGGGCGAAATCGTGTCTGACACCCGAGGAGAGAACCTTGCCGAGGCTTCTCTGGATCAGGATCGAGCCGAAGCCATATCTTTCGGGCGGCGTGACGGATGGGCCGCCCCGCTCGCGCCAGGCGAGGACGAGGCGCTCGCCTTCCTCCACGCGCGCGATGTGCCAGCCGAGATCGACATGGCCGTCGGCCGTCGAAAGCGCGCCGTATTTGATGGCGTTGTCGGCGAGTTCGTGAAGGATGAGGCCTATGGCGACGGCCTGATCGGGCGACAGGAAAACCCGATGCCCGCGGATGCGAATGCGGCTTTCTTCATCCTTGAGGAAGGGCATGACCTCCAGGTTGATAAGGTCCCCAAGTTCGATGTCGCGCCATTCGCGGTCGGTCAAAAGATTGTGCGCGGCGCCGAGTGCCTGCAGCCGATTGCCGAAGCCTTCCAGAAACTGCTGCGGCTCCCTTGCGTGCCGCACCGTTTGGGAGGCGAGCGCCTGAACCGTCGCCAATGTGTTCTTGACTCGATGGTTAAGCTCGCGAAGCAGCAGCCTTTGGCGTTCCTCCGCCGATTTCTGCTCTGAGACATCGAAGTTCACGCCGATGATGAGAAGCGGCTTGCCCGCTTCATCACGTTCCACGACCCGGCCCCGGCCGGCGATCCAGCGCGGCGGATCGGAGCGGCGCAGCCTGAACTCGGCGGCGTAATCCTCTTCGCTCGCCAATGCCTCGCGCAGCCGCTCCTCCGTCTTGCGCGCATCACGGGGATCGACGCGGCGAAAAATATCCGAAGCCGCTATCTTGCCGGCCGGCGGCAGGTTGAAAAGCTTGGGAAGAAGATCGTCGCACTCGATCGTGCCGCTCCTGACATCCCATACCCAGCTCGCAACGGAAGCGGCTTTGAGGGCAAGCGCATGACGCTTCTCCTCCCTCAAAAGATCGCGCTGCGCTTTTTCACCCCTTCGCTTTGTTTCCTTCAGATCGAAGAGGCTTGCTGCGACGGTCGCGAGGTTTGCCAACTGTTCGAGTTGTATAGGGGAGGGGGATGAACGCGGTTTGCTGTCGACGGCGCAAATCGTTCCGATCCTTTGCCCTCGGGCGGTTATCGGCGCGCCGGCGTAGAAGCGGATGAACGGTTCCCCTGTTACGAAAGGATTGGCGGAGAACCTGGGATCGGAATGGGCATCCTCGACGATCATCAAACCAGACTGGCTGACCGTGTAGGCGCAGAATGAGAGCGAGACGGGAGTGTCGTCCAGATCCAGCCCATGGGACGACCGAAATTGCTGCCGGTCCGCTCCGACGAGGCTGATAAAGGCGCTGGAGGAGCCGAAGACCGACGCGGCGAGCCCCGTCAAAGCCTCGAAGTCCAAATCTTTTACGCCGTCGGATTCGTCGATTTGCCGTAGCATGTCCAGCCGAGCCGGGTCGAGGACGGCTGTACGCACCTCTTCCGGCAAGGAGGCAAGATTTCCGATTTCCCGAGCCAATGACGCCAAACCCACTATTCCATCCTCTAACTAGGCGTGACAGACGGGCTTGAAAACCCCCGTGCAGGTCGATTTTCGGGAACATCGGCCGTCCTTGCGGCTTCCGTTGAAGAAAGTCCGCCCATTCGACACCACGCATACGAGGTTGAGCCGATGGACAAGCAGATCAAGGGAGAAAGGGCCAAACAAGGCCGGTGGGGCGTGCATATTCTTATCGTCCTGGTGGTCGGCACCATTCTGGCCATTGCGGTCCTGTGGGGCGCGGCCAGATATAACCACGACACGACACCGCGCCAGCCAGGCAGGACGCTGCAGCAAGGCCAGTGAGTTGCGCCACGATCCTGCTGGTTCACGGCATGGGGTCGGCGGGAACGAGCACCTTCAACGATTTTGGATGAATTCTCAGAATCGTTTCCCTTGCGAGCGGACAAAGCTCTCCGTCTATGACCGCCGAGCGTGCCCGCTTCATGGTTTCGACGCGCAAGGTGACGGCGTCGGATTGATGGATTTCAACGTGTTCGTTTTCCTTCCAGCGGCCAATGCCGATATTGAAACACAGGCGCAGGAGATCCCGCCTCCGCCTCGCATTGCTGACATAGATGCCGAGCACGCCGGCATCCGGATCGTCGGCGAAAGGCAGATGACCTTCGCCATAAAGATTGTTCGAGACGGATATGCCGGCGGTCGTGGCGATGATCTCCGCATCGTCCATGCGCAGCGTTATGCGGAGCGAGGAAGGGCTGCGGAGCGTGTCGATCATCGCCTTCAACGATGCATGCATCTTGCCGAGCTTGGATGAAAATTCCATGCGGGAGCGCAGTTCGACCAGACGGGCATGCATTCCGATGGAGAACTGATGCACGAAGGGGCGGCCGTTCGCGCTTCCCATATCGACGGCCCTGATCCTTCCCGTTGCGAAAACTTCCATCGCCTGGTCGAGCCCGAGCGGTATGCCAAGCGATCTTGCAAAGAGGTTCATGGTGCCCGCCGGCAGGACCGCCAGGGCCATCTCGCTGTTCATGACGGAACTTGCTGCGGCGGAGATGGTCCCGTCGCCGCCGCCGGCGAGAAGGACATCGGCCGCGTCGTCCGCGGCGGCTTTTGCAAGCACGCCCGTCACCTCCTTACCCGAAACGATCCTGATGGCCACCGAATGCCCGTGCCCTTCCAGGATCGTCTTCATTCGCCCGGAAAAGGCGTGCAGGCCGGTCGTGCGGAGCGTGCCGCCGTCCTTGTTCAAGACAGCCAGAAACCGCATCGCCGCATGTGTCCAGATATCATGATGTCCCCTGCTTTTCTTCACGCCTCCCGCGCCGCGCAAACGCAGCTTGGCGAGGAAGGTTCCTTGGAATGGATGGAAGCGGGCGGGAACCCGCACCGGGGAGCGGAGTTCGGTCACGATACGGGACGCGCTCCGGTCGCCTATTCGTCACGCGACCGGAGGTTGCCGGCAGCCAGGAGCAGGAGCGAAGAGGATGATCCGGATTCTTTTTGCGGCCACCGCCGTCGCTTCCATGATCGCGACCGGCGCGATTGCCCAAACCACAAATGCACCTGCCGCGTCGCCCACACAGCAGCAGAACCAGCCCGCGAACCCTCCGGGAACGAAACCCGCGACCGAGATGCGGCCCAAGAGCACGGGCCAGGAGGGGGATCATCTGGCGACACAGTTGATGGGCAAGGCGGTCTATAACGGCAATGGCAAGAACGCGAGGAACATCGGCGACGTGACCGATATCGTTATAGGCAAGGACGGCAAGGTCCGGTCGGTCGTCGTCGGCGTAGGGGGTTTTCTCGGAATGGGCGCCAAAAACGTCGCCATCGATTATAACCAGGTGAAATGGGAACAGCACAACGGCGCCTGGACGATCGTGGTCCCCACGACGGCCGATCAGTTGAAATCGCTGCCCGATTTCGACCGCTCGGCTTATGAAGCAGGTCCCGTGGCGGGCACGGGGACCGCCCGCAACAATCCTGGTCTCGCCAATGGCGGAATGACGGCGTCGGGGTCCGGCGTCACGGCCACCGCGCCAGGCTCCAACGCCGCGAATATCTCGCCTGATACCGGCGATACCACCGGCGCCATCGACAAAAATTCGCTCAAGAAAGTGGATGTCGGCACCATCAGCGCCAACGACCTGATCGGGACAAAAGTCTATGGCGCCAACAATGCCGATCTCGGCTCGATCAGCGACGTGGTGCTCGACAAGCAAGGCAAAATCGATGCGATCGTCGTCGATGTCGGCGGGTTTCTCGGCATGGGTACCAAAAGGGTCGCCATCGGCATGACCAATCTGCAATTCCTCGCCGACAAAAACGGCAGGAAATATCTCTATACGCCGCTCACCAAGGACCAATTGCAGAAGCAGCCGACCTATGACAAGGCGACCTATGCCGCCAATCGCAACAAGATGCGCATGACGGTCCAATAAGGTTCGAGCCTTGAGTTGCGGCAAAGCGAGCGGGGATGGGGGCGCCATGCCACCGCTTTCATGTTGAACGCGCGGTAATCTTCCGGCCGTGACAAGGTTGCCGGCTCCGCGGATTCCCTTCAGCCTCTTGCCCGTCCATCCATTCCTGATATGTGTGCGCCGATCGACATGAATGCTCTTGCGCGTAGCGGAGACGAAATGGCCAAGCACAGCGACGTGAAGAAGGTTGTCCTCGCCTATTCCGGCGGACTCGACACATCCATCATCCTGAAATGGCTGCAAACCGAGCTGGGCGCCGAAGTCGTCACCTTCACCGCCGATCTCGGCCAGGGCGGCGAACTCGAACCGGCGCGCAAGAAGGCCGAGATGCTCGGCATCAAAGATATCCGCATTGTCGATGTGCGCGAGGAATTCGTGAAGGATTTCGTCTTCCCGATGTTCCGCGCCAATGCGCTTTATGAGGGGGTTTACCTCCTCGGCACCTCGATCGCGCGGCCGCTGATCTCCAAGCATCTGGTCGAGATCGCCAGGGAGACCGGCGCCGATGCCATCGCGCATGGCGCAACCGGCAAGGGTAACGACCAGGTGCGGTTCGAACTCTCTGCCTACGCGCTCAATCCCGACATCAAGGTGATCGCGCCATGGCGCGATTGGTCCTTCAAATCGCGCACCGATCTCTTGAACTTCGCCGAGCAGCACCAGATTCCGGTGCCGAAGGACAAGCGCGGCGAGGCGCCCTTCTCCGTCGACGCCAACCTGCTGCATTCTTCCTCCGAAGGAAAGGTGCTGGAGGATCCGTGGAGCGAGCCGCCGGAATATGTCCATCAGCGGACGATTTCGCCGATGGATGCGCCCGACAAGGTGACGGAAATCAGCATGGACTTCAAACGTGGCGACGCGGTCGCGCTGAACGGCAAGCCGCTTTCGCCGGCCTCCATGCTCGCCGCGCTCAACGATCTCGGTCGCGACAACGGCATCGGCCGCATCGATCTGGTCGAGAACCGCTTCGTCGGCATGAAATCGCGCGGGGTCTATGAAACGCCGGGTGGCACGATCCTGATCGCCGCGCACCGGGCGGTCGAATCGATTACGCTGGACCGCGGCGCGGCGCATCTCAAGGATGAGCTGATGCCGCGCTATGCGGAACTGATCTATAACGGTTTCTGGTTCTCGCCCGAACGCGAGTTGCTGCAGGCGCTTATCGACAAGAGCCAGGAAGAGGTCGAAGGCACGGTCCGGCTGAAGCTCTACAAAGGCAATGTCATCGTGACGGGACGTCAATCGCCGAAATCGCTCTATTCCGACGCGCTCGTCACTTTCGAGGACGACCGTGGCGCTTACGATCAGAAAGACGCCGCCGGGTTCATCCGGCTGAATGCGCTGAGGCTCAGGACGCTCGCCGCGCGGAACCGCAAAAACGGATAGGAGACAAGTGCGGATGCCGGTGCGCCGCCGCCTCGCGCTCGTCTTTCCCGGCTTCGAGCCGCTGCCCGTAGAGGCCCATTGCGCCCGCTTCATTCGTGAGGCGAAAAGGACGGCGGCCGCCTATTCCATGACGCTTTCGATGAGCGACCCCGTCTATTCCGAGGCAGGGCTCCGCGTGGGAACGATCGCGGCCGACGCCTCGGGCGAAGGTTGGCATACGCAAACCGAAATCGTCGTCTATGGGCTCGGCGATCTCAACGCCGCCTATGCCGCGCGCAATCCGGTGATGCGGCTTCTGACGGGGCTTAGTGCGCTGGCCGATTTCATTCTGACGGGCACGTTCTTCCGTTTCGTCTGGACAAGCTGGCGCTACAGTCTCTTCTTCCTCTATCCATTGATCACGCTTTTCGGCGTTCTGGCCATCGCGGTCGCGATCGGTCTTTTCCTGCCGGTATCGGCTGCCATCCGTTGGTGTGCCGCGGCGCTGGTTTTCATCGGGCTGCTCTGGCTGGCCTCGAAGCGGATGTATTTCCTGCTGATGATGGACGATTGGGCTTTTGCGCGCGATATGGCGCGGGAAAAGCGGCCCGACGTGGCGGAACGCATCGCGGCGGTCGCAGCCGACATGGAAAGACGGCTGTCGGCGCCCGATCTGGAAGAGATTGTTCTCGCTGCGCATAGCTTCGGCGCCATCACAGTGATGCTTGCGATGGCTTCCTTGCTCTCGAAAGGGCGCGACATGCGCGGCGCTGGATTGCTGACGGTCGGCTCGAGCCTGCTCAAGGTCGCGCTGCATCCCGCCGCCTCCCGATTGCGGCAGGCCGTCGGCATCATCGCCAAAAGCCCGGTCGCATGGGTGGATTGCCAATCGCTCACCGATCCGATGAATTTCTATGGCAGCAAGCCGCTTCACACGCTCGGGATCGGCGAGGGACGGGAGGCGCGAACCGTTCATGTCCGTTTTCGTACGCAGTTGAAGCCCGAGACCTATCGGGCGATCAAGCATGATTTCTTCCGCGTCCATCGGCAGTTCGTCTATGGGGTCGAGAAGCGCAACCCGTATTCCTTCCATGCCATTCTGTGCGGACCCGAACCATTCGCCGCCTTCGCCGAGCGCGGCAAGCTTTCGGAAAGCTGGCCGCCTTTCTGCAATACGGAAAAAAGCCGATGACACTCGCAGCCGCCGGGAAGATCGCCTGGGTCGTGCTCGTCGTCGCCTGGTACGTGCTGCGGCGTCCGTTCGAACGTCGCGCCCGGCGCGCGGGGCTGTCGCGCGACAATAAGAACGCGGCGGAATGGGCAAGGCTTTCCGTGTCGACCTTGGGCCTTGGTATCCTGCCATTCATCTATGTCGTATCGAACTGGCCGCGATCGCTCTCTTATCCGCCGCGGCCGATCTTGTTCTCGCTCGGCGTCATCGCGGCTGTCGGCGCACTCATCCTGTTCCGGATGACGCACAAGGCATTGGGAAAGATGTGGTCGGTATCGCTGCAGCTGAAGCAGGATCACAAATTGATAACGACCGGCATCTACCGCCATCTGCGGCATCCCATGTATTCCGCCTTTTGGCTGATGGCGATCGCGCAGGCGCTCCTCCTGCCGAATCTGCTGGGCGGACTCGCGGGACTGGTCGGCTTCGGGTTGCTTTTCGCGCTCAGGATCGGGCCGGAGGAACGCATGATGGAAGAAGCCTTCGGCGATGAATACAGGGCTTATCGCAAGCGCACGTGGCGGATCATGCCGTTCGTCTATTGAGGGGTTCCTCTGCCTGCGGCTCCCAGTCACATTCTTATGAGTTGCCCTGTGCTGCAATTTTTCCGCGTGGCGGCTATAACGCCTTCGCAATCGCAATAACGACATGGAAGTGCATCGTGCATCTTGTTTTGAGAAGTTTTGCCGCGCTGCTCCTCGGAGCGGCGATCGCCGGTCTTCAGATTGTGGCGTCTTCCGCCGCTCCAACTCATCGAAAAGAGACGCACAAGGTGAGCAGCCATCATGTCCGGAAGACGCCGAAGCCAGCGTCCGCTCCGGTTCGCGCCACGCCGGTTGTCGAATTTCCGGAACTCACCTGTGCCAAGTTTGGCAGGCCGATGGGGGTCGACGCTCCGCTGACGGCAAGCCGCGTGCGCAAGGGCGATCCCTACTACATCGAATTCCGCTACCGCTTTTCATACGCCATCATCTCGGGGCATATGTATGACGTGTTCGGCAGGCTCGACGCCAACGGCAATCCCATCACACGCCAATATATAGGACTCTTCCCGGAAGGCGGCATTCTCGGCCTTTACGGCGGCGCTATCCTTCCGGTGCCGGCGGAGGTGCATCCGAGCGTGCGTGACTGCACCTACAAGCCGGGCGCGGCATACAGGGTTTCGCTGACGGCGAGCCAGTACAGGGCGCTTCTCGCCAAGGTTCGCGCCGCGATCGCCCATCCACCGGTCTGGCAAATGGAAGCGTCCAACTGCAACCATTTCGCCGCCGGTCTCGGCTCCGTCGCCGGATTGAGGTTGCCTGAGAACGGGCTTTTGCCTTCCTTTGCCTATATTCACGCCTTCATTCGCGCAAACGGGGACAGGGACACATCCGGCTGAATATCGGCCGCTGCTTTCGCAGGCAATCATGGGGGAGAAAATGGTCGATGGATTTTCGGGACCCGCACTGTCGGGCATGGATGCGCATGAAGTCGTCGCACTCCTGAAAAAGGGCGAGGTTTCTCCTTCCGAGGTTCTGGACGCGGCTTTTTCCCGCATTGCCGTGGTTGAACCCGACGTGAACGCCATCCCGACCCTTTGCGAGGAAAGGGCGCGGGAAGCCGCCAGATCGATCGATGAGAGACGCAAAACAAACGGCGGCGAACCCGGCTGGCTGGCGGGGCTGCCGATCGGCATCAAGGACCTCATGCCGGTCAAGGGCGTGCGCACCACCTACGGAACCATAGGTCTCAAGGATTTCGTCCCGCTGCAAAGCGATCCGCTGGTGGAAAAGCTGGAAGCAAGAGGCGCAGTGGTCGTCGGCAAGACCAATACGCCCGAATTTGGAGCTGGCGGCAACACCTTCAACGAGGTCTTCGGGCGGACGCGCAACCCCTGGGACCTGCGCAAGAGCGCCGGCGGGTCTTCGGGCGGAGCTGCCGCATCGCTTGCGACGGGAGAAGTGTGGCTGAGCCATGGGTCGGACCTGGGCGGCTCTCTCAGGACGCCTGCCGCCTATTGCGGCATCGTCGGCTTGCGGCCGACGCCCGGCCGGGCAGGCGGCGCCGGGCCGGCCAACGCCTTCGCGATCGAAAGCGTCCAGGGACCGATGGCGCGGACGGTCATGGATACGGCGCTCTTTCTCGATGCGATGACAGGGTTCGATCCGCGCCAGCCCCTGTCGCTCGAGGCGCCGCGCGAGCCGTTCCAGGAGGCCGTGCGCCGCGCCTCGCGGAAGGTGAGGATCGCCTATGCGCCGGACCTTGGCGGCTTTGCGCCGGTGGAAAGGGAGATCGAGACGATCATGCGCCGCGCGCTCGAAAGGGCGGAGCGGCATGGCGCGACGGTCGAGGAAGCCTGTCCGCAACTGCCGAACCTTTACGACACTTACATAACGATCCGGGCTGCGAACTGGGCCGCGGGCGCGGGACGCTATCCCGAAGCCGTTCAGCGCTATTTCAAGCGCACCTTGTCCGAGAACATCGGTCTCGGAAAGAATTTGACCGCCGAGCGGATCTACGACGCGCAGCGCAGCCGTTCGGCGCTCTACGCCAACATGCAGTCTTTCCTCGAAGGCTACGACGTTCTCGCCTGTGCGGTGGCCGGGCTGGAGCCGACATTGGCGGAAGTCGAATATCCCACATCGGTCGCGGAGATGCCGATGGCCGACTATCTCGACTGGCTCCGCTTTTCCTTCCTCGCCACCACGACGGCGCTGCCGGCGCTGTCGCTTCCGGTCGGGCTTACGGCGAGCGGCATGCCGGTCGGCATCCAGCTCATCGGGCCGCCGCGCGGCGAAGCGAAGCTGCTCGCGGTCGCCAAAGCGCTGGAGGATGTCATCGGCTTCCGTGGCCGGACGCCGATTGATCCGCGCATGCCCTGATCAGCCGATCGTGCGCTCCAGCACGCTGAGCCAGTTGCGCCAGGCGATCTTCTCGATCAACTCCCGCCCGAAACCATGAGCGGCCATGGCATCGATCAATTTCGGCAGGCCGGCGACATCGCCGATTTCTCCGGGAATGATGGCGCCATCGAAGTCGGAGCCGAGCCCGACATGATCCTCGCCCAGTCTTTCGATCAGCGCGTCGATATGGCGGACCATGATGGCGAGATCGGTTTCGCGGTTCATCTGGCCGTCCTCGCGTAGAAAGCTCGTCGCGAAATTGAGGCCGACCATGCCGCCGCTGTCGCGGATGGCGCCGAGCTGCCAATCGGTCAGGTTGCGCGCATGCGGGCAGAGGGCATGCACGTTGGAATGGGTGGCGACCAAAGGTGCGTCGCTCAGCGCCGCCACGTCGCGAAAACCTTTCTCGTTCAGGTGAGACAGGTCGACGAGGATTCCGAGCCTGTTGCAGGCCTTGACCAGCCGCCTGCCCGCATCCGTCAGACCCGGTCCGGTATCCGGCGACGAGGGAAAACGGAACGGTACGCCCTCGGCGAAGATGTTCTTCCGGCTCCAGACCGGTCCCAGCGAACGCAGCCCCGCAGCATGAAGAACCTCCAGAAGGTCCAGCCCTTCGTCCAGCGCTTCCGCGCCCTCGATATGAAACAATGCCGCGATCGACTTGCGCTCCATGGCGGCGCGGATGTCGGCGGCGCTGCGGCAGACGCTGAGCGCACCGCCCGAAGCGCGCTCCAGCCGAAACAGGATCGCGGCCATGGCGAGCGTGGAAGCAAGCGCGTCGGGGCGGGAAAGGTCCGGTGGCAGTTGGGCCTCGGCGTCGTGCCGCGCGCGCGACTTATCGGGCGTTTCGTTCCGTGCGGGCGGCGGGAAGATCGCGAAGAAACCGCCTGCAAATCCTCCGGCGCGCGCCCGTGGCAGATCGATATGGGTTTTCTGATTGCCCTCCAGGAACAGCTTTTCAGGGGAGGGCTCGCCACTCAGATAGAGCTTGAGGAGAAAATCGTTGTGCCCGTCGAAGACGGGAACGGGCTCTGGTTTGTCCATTCTCGCGCGGCTCGTTTCGATGACGTATCCCATATCTCTAGGCAATTAGAACCGGCAGGGCAAATGGCGATGGAATGACCACCCTTGCAGGCAGGGCGTCTTGTGCTGCATAGAAATCCGCATCTGGAAGCCGCAACGAGCCCGAACATGCCCAACACGCTCTATGACGCCCTTTTCCTCCGGCATGAGGAAAGCGACAGGCCTTTTCTGATCCTCAGGGACGGGCGGCAAATCAGCTATCGCGACTTTCTTGCCCTTGCGGCGCGTATCGCGAACGCACTCGCGGGGAAGGGCCTGACAGCAGGCGATCGCGTTGCGGTACAGGTGAAAAAGTCGCCTGAAGCACTGGCGCTCTACGCCGCTTGCGTCAAGGCCGGACTGGTCTTCCTGCCGCTCAACACGGCTTATACCGCGCCCGAGGTCGAATATTTCGTCGCCGATGCCGAGGCACGCCTTCTGGTCTGCGACGAGAGCAACCGGCAGGCGCTCGAACCGGTGGCGGAGACGGCTGACGCAGCGATCATGACGCTCAATGGCGACGGGACCGGCAGCCTGATGGATCTGGCCACATCGATGCCATCCGAAGGCGAAGCCGCGGCGCGCGGGGCGGGTGATCTTGCCGCTTTTCTCTACACCTCCGGCACGACCGGCCGCTCGAAAGGGGCGATGCTCACCCAAGACAATCTGCTCTCCAACGCGGAGGCGCTCGTCGACTATTGGCGCTTTGCCGAGAGCGACGTGCTGCTGCATGCCCTGCCGATCTTCCACACGCATGGGCTTTTCGTCGCCACGAATGTGATCCTGCTTGCCGGCGGCTCGATGATCTTCCTGCCGGGCGTCGTCATGGACGACATCATCGCCGCTTTGCCACGCGCGACGACGATGATGGGCGTGCCGACCTATTATACGAGGCTTCTCGCCGACTCCCGCTTCACGCGCGACCTCGTCGGACATATGCGGCTCTTCGTTTCCGGCAGCGCGCCGCTGCTTGCCGAAACGCATCGCGAATTCGAGGGCAGAACGGGTCATCGCATCCTCGAACGCTACGGCATGACCGAAACCAACATGAACACCTCCAACCCGTATGATGGCGAGCGGCGCGCCGGCACCGTCGGCTTTCCGCTGCCGGGCGTGGAACTGCGGATCGCGGAAGCGGAAAGCGGGGAAATTTTGCCCCAGGGCGGCATAGGGATCATCGAAGTGAAAGGCCGCAATGTCTTCAAGGGCTATTGGAAGATGCCGGAGAAAACGGCGGCGGAGTTCAGGCCGGACGGCTTCTTCATAACCGGCGACGTGGCGACGATCGATGCTGACGGCTATGTCTCCATCGTCGGCCGCGCCAAGGATCTTATCATCTCCGGCGGCTACAACATCTATCCGAAGGAGATCGAGCTTCTGATCGACGAAATGCCGGGCGTGATCGAATCGGCCGTGTTCGGCGTCCAGCATCCCGATTTTGGTGAAGGGGTCGTCGCCGCTATCGTGGCGAAGCCCGGCGCGGCGCCTTCCGAAGGTGAGGTGATCGCCGCCCTTTCCGGCAAACTTGCCCGCTTCAAACAGCCGAAGCGCGTTTTCGTCGTCGACGAACTGCCGCGCAACACGATGGGCAAGGTGCAGAAGAATATCTTGAGGGAGCGTTATCGCGATATCTTCGCCGGCTGACGGAACTGGCGAAGATCACATTTCCCGCACGTCGTCCCAGGCGGGGCTGTGTCGGGCGAATTCGTCGGCGACGAACCAGCAGGCCGGCGTGATCTTCACGCCTTTTGCCCTCGCGTCGGCGAACAGCCTCTCGACAAGCATCTCGGCGACGCCGTCGCCGCGATAGGGCACCGGCACGAAAGTATGGTCGGCGACGATGTGCCCGGGAGCGCGCGTCGCGTAGGTCAACCGTGATTCCTCGCCATTCGGCATAAGGATGGAATAGCGGCCTCGGCCGTCCTTTTCCTCGAATTTGATGTCGGCTTCGGTGACCATTGCGGCGTCACTTCTTCAGGACATCGGCCCATTCAGGATGACGGCGGAACTGCGCCGCCGCGAAAGGGCACAGCGGGATGATCGTTTTCCCCTCCGAACGCGCATCGGCGACGGCTCGTTCCACGAGCCGCAAGCCGATCCCTTGCCCGCGAAAGGCTTCCGGCACCTCGGTATGGTCGATGATGATCTGGTGGACGCCGGCCTTGCTGAAGGTCATTTCGGCCTCGTTGCCGCTGGCGCGATAGACATAACGGCCCTTGGAGTCGTTGTCCTCTCGTTCGATCTTGAGTTCGTCGCCGGCCATCTGTCTCTCTTCCTTTTCGGGAATCGGCTGTTCGAACGCGGCAGCCGCCTCGGCTGTTCTATCCTCTCTTGGCTCTGGCAACAAAGCCAATGTTGCGTTAGGCAGGAGCATTCCTGCCGACAAGAGCCCCCGATGACTTTCGTTCCCGATCTCGCCACACTTCTCCAGTTCGCGATCGCGACCTTCATCATCGCCATAACGCCGGGACCGGACATGACCTTGTTCGTCGGTCGCGCGCTTTCGGAGGGGCGTTCGGCCGGCTTCGCATGCATGGTCGGCGCCATGACGGGCTGTGTCATCCACACGTCGCTTGTGGCGCTCGGGCTTTCGGCTTTGATCATCGCTTCGCCGGTCGCCTTCCTGGCACTGAAGGTCGGCGGCGCCGGCTACCTCGTCTGGCTTGCCTACCACGCCCTCCGGCACGGTTCGGCATTCAAGCCTGTCAGGGACGCGGGGCCGAGCCATTCCTTCTTCCGCAACTGGGCGACGGGGATCGGCATCAACCTGCTCAACCCGAAGATCATCCTGTTTTTCATGACCTTCCTGCCGCAATTCGTCTCGGCGCATGATCCGCATGCGCCGGGCAAGCTCTTCTTTCTCGGCCTGTCCTTCATTCCGCTTTCCCTGCCGCTGACGGTCCCGATGGTGCTGGCGGCCGACCGTTTCGCCGGGCTCATGAAGAAGAGCCCGCGCGTTACGCGGATCGTGGATTATCTCTTCGCTGGTGTTTTTTCCGCCTTCGCGCTCAAGATCCTGAGCGCCCATTCGCGATAGCGGGCCTGCCCGCGACGAGCCAATAGGCGCTGCCGCCGATGATGCCGGCAGCGACGAGAACCGCGATGAAGCGTGGCTCCGTCGCCAATGTCGCGGCGGGGTCGGCGCTCCGCCAGGCGAATCCGTCGACGGCGAGTCCGGCGAGACCTCCTGCCAACGCATAGTAGAGCCAGCTTCTGGCGCCGAGGAACTCGGCGACGAGAACGACAACCAAAAAAGGCAAAAACGCGAAATAGGCGACGAGGATGGCGACAAAAGGGATAGACACCATGGCGCCCCCGGCGAGGATGAAGCCTACTTCGTCAGGCGTGAAGCCGAGGGCGGGGAGGAGAAGGACATGCAGCATGGCGCTGGCGGCAAGCGCCGCCGCGATATAGCCCCCGAGGATGGTAAAGAGGCGACCGATAAGCTGGAAGATATCCGTCACGCCTCGCCATGTCCGGCGATCATCATCGCCTCGAGCGCCAGCCGCTCCGTCTTCTTCAACCGCTCCGATTCCGACTTCAGCTGCCCGCAGGCGGCGAGGATGTCGCGGCCGCGCGGCGTGCGGATCGGTGAGGCGTAGCCAGCAGCATTGATATAATCGGCGAATTTCTCGATCGTCGCCCAGTCGGAGCACTGGTAGTTCGTTCCCGGCCAGGGATTGAACGGGATGAGATTGATCTTCGCCGGGATGCCCTTCAGAAGGCGCACCAGTTCCTTGGCGTCGGCGAGGCTGTCATTGACGTCCTTCAGCATGACATATTCGAAGGTGATGCGCCTGGCGTTGGAAAGGCCGGGATAGGCGCGGCAGGCGTCGAGCAGTTCCTTCAACGGGTACTTCTTGTTGATCGGCACGAGCATGTCGCGCAGATCGTCGCGCACCGCATGAAGCGAGATCGCCAGCATGACGCCGATCTCCGCGCCGGTACGGGCGATGCCCGGCACCACGCCGGAGGTCGAGAGCGTGATACGGCGCTTCGACAGAGACAGGCCATCGCCGTCAGCCGCGATCAGGAGGGCCTCTTTGACGTTTTCGAAATTGTAAAGCGGCTCGCCCATGCCCATCATGACGATGTTGGACACCTTGCGGCCCTCTGCAGGAACGATCGCGCCGGCCGGCGTGTCGCGGTCGGGGAAGTCTCCCAGCCGGTCTCGCGCGGCGAGAAGCTGGCCGAGGATTTCCTCCGCCGTCAAATTGCGCACAAGCGTCTGCGTGCCGGTATGGCAGAAGGAACAGGTGAGCGAGCAACCCACCTGGCTCGAAATGCAAAGCGTTCCGCGGCCTTCCTCCGGGATATAGACGGTCTCGATCTCGACCGGCCTGCCGGCGCCGAGGGCGGGAAAGCGGAAGAGCCATTTGCGCGTGCCGTCGTTCGAAACCTGTTCCTCGACGATTTCCGGCCGGGAGATGGAAAAGCGCTCCGAAAGCAGGGCGCGCAGATCCTTGGAGATATTGAACATGCCGGCGAAATCGGAAGCGCCGCGCACATAGAGCCAATGCCAGAGTTGCTCAGTGCGCATCCTGGCCTGGCGTTCCGGCACGCCGGCGGCGACGAGCGCCGCGCCGAGTTCGGTGCGGGAGAGGCCGATCAGCGACGGCTTCGCCATAAAGCGCGTGCGCGCCTGATGGGCAAGCGCTGCGCGGGCATCATTGGTGGCAAGGTCGAGCGAAACGGTCATCGGGTATGGTGTCTGTCAGGCTTGGCGGATGGCGCAGTGCTAGCTTGGTTCGCGGCGGCCGCTATCTTGCGGCGCTGATAGCACAGTCAGATGGGGTGCGTCACCTCCGGGCACAATATCGGGACATCTGCTTCCCGCTGCGCCCATTGCAAAAGGCGAAAGCGAAAACGGGCGGACACAAGCCCGCCCATTCAGATAGCTTCGCCTCATCGGCCGACAGCAAACTACTATTTGCAATTCTTGATCGAATCGAGCGCCGCCGTGATGCCTTTGAGGGAAAACACGTATGAGGTGGGGTTTCCGCGGCTGGAATGCGCCGCCACCTTCATGTCGCTTCCTCCCTTCATGTCGGCGATAAGCTGCGGCTCCTGCGCCGCATTCTCCATCCAGGCCGACTTGCCGCGGGTGAACATCGAATAGCTGTTCTTGCCGACCGTGACGATCACCTTCGTGTTCGCCTGCAAATCATAGCCCGCGATGAATTGCGGCTCGTAGGAGATGTTTTGCCCCGGCTTCTGGCTGACGAAGAAGAAAATGTCGCCATGATCGAGATTGGCGGGTTCCTTCTGCGTCGGAACGGTCAGGACGTAACAGACCTTTCCGGTCTTGGACTGGTAGGAATAGGTGCCCCACGCGTTGTGTTGCCCGATCTTGGTGGCGGACTGAGCAGCCGCCGGAACGGCAAAAGCGAGCAATAGGAGGGCTGAAATGATGGAAAGTCTCGCAGAGTTCATCTTCTCCGTTATCCTTGTCTGCAATCGTGTAACGGTGATCGGGCTCAGTTCTCCAACGGGTCCGAATTCATTCATTTTGATTTAATTTGGGTTATCAAAGGATGAATTTCGGCAAGAATGCCGCAAGATACCCCGATAGCCCGCCGCCTCATCCACGCGAACATCGGACCGGACTCGGACGAATCCGTGGCTGACGCCCGCGCAAATCCGGGAGAAAGGACACGATTCCAGCGAAATTCCGCAAAAGCCACCGCGCCCCGGATCCGGTTTCCACCGTTCTCCCGACCCGATTCCGTTCAAGGCTAGGAAAACGGCAAGAGTTTGACTGCGGCGGCATAGGCACGTGCGCGATTCGTGCCGAATGCCGCACATCGCAATTGCGCGGGATCAATCTTTCCCGGCCAGCGAGGCGCGGGCGGCGGCGTAATGGGCGGGCGTTATATGGGTGCGGACCGCCGTGATCGCAGCCGACAGCACCGCTACATCGTCGGTAAAGCCAAAGCCGGCGATGAAATCCGGAATGATGTCAACCGGCAAGACGAAATAGGCAAGGGCTGCCAGGAGAATGCCGCGTACCCTGGTCGGCGTCTGCGTATCGAACGCGCAGTAGTAAGCCGCGACGAGATCCTCCATGAAGGGAATCTGCCGCGCGGCCCGTTTTAGCGTCCGCCAGAATTTTTCGCGGACGCGGCGTGCCCGCTCTTCCGAAGAGCGCGCATCCGAGGGGGAAAGGATTTCGTCGATCGTCGCCTTGTTCATGGGCAAGATGTGGAGTGCGGGAGAAGCGTACGCAAGTGCATGCCCGCGCACTCGTCAGGGCAGTTCTCTCCTCAGCGCATGAGGCCGGAGGCGTCCGCCCTCGGTGAAGCCGCCACGCCCCGGACGCCTTCGGCGCCGCGGAGCGGCCAGGCTTCCTCTATCACGTAGGGGCCGCCACCGACGGATTCGCGCGATGACATCAGCACGAAGCGGCCGACGCGGAAAGGCGCGGCGCGGAAATTACCTCGTGAGGAAAGATAAGCCGCCACTTCGAGCGGATTGGCGTTTTTCAGGCGCGCCAGCGTGACATGGGGCATGAATTTGCGTGGATCGCGCGGCACGCCGATACGCTGGCAAATACGCTCGATTTCAGATTGCAACGCCATGAGATCGGGTGAGGCGACGCACCCGGCCCACAAGGCATGAGGCTTCTTCGATCCGAACGTGCCGACGCCCGACAGGGTCAGCTGGAAGGCCGGGCGGCGGACCCGGTCGAGAGCGTTCGCGATTTCGTCCGCCACATGCCCCTCGACATCGCCGATGAAACGCAAGGTGAGATGATAATTCTCGACATCGACCCAGCGTGCGCCTGGAAGGCCGCCACGCAAAAGGGAGAGGGAAAGCGTGGCGTCACGCGGAATCTCGAGGGCGGTGAAGAGTCGCGGCATGTGGAAGCCCTCCTCGAATCGATATCCCTGATCGCAGCGAATCATCGATTTGCGGGCAGGGCAAGCGGTTTGTTCTATCCTTCCAGAACTCCTTAAGGTCGATCCGGTTCTCGAAAAAGGCGCCATTGGCCGAAGTCAGGATTGTTTTTCCTGGATCCTTATCGCCTTTTCGATGATCGGGAGGGCGCCTTTCACCATCACCGCAACCCCTTTGGCGGTGGGGTGCATACCGTCGGAAAGCTGCAGATCGGGGTGGCCCGCCACGCCCTTGAGAAAGAACGGATAAAGCGGAAGGCCATATTGCTTGGCGAGATCGGGATAGATGGCGTCGAAGGCCGACGTATAGGCGCTGCCGAGATTGGGAGCGGCCAGCATCCCCATCAGGACGACGCCGATCCCTCGCGCCTTCAACCTTTGAATCATCTCATCCAGGTTCTTCTTCGTGACCGCCGGGTTGATGCCGCGCAGCATGTCGTTCGAGCCGAGTTCGAGCAACACCATGTCGGTTCCGTCCGGGACCGACCAGTCGAGGCGCGCGAGGCCATCACTCGTGGTATCGCCCGAAACGCCGGCATTGGCGATCGCAACGCCGAAGCCGTCCTTCCTGAGCGCGGCCTGCAACTGATCGGTGAAGGACTGGCCGGGCCCGAGCTGATAGCCGGCCATCAGGCTGTCGCCAAAGCCGACGATCCTGAACGTCTTCGCGTAGGAGGGAACAGCTGGAAAAAACGTCGCAATCCCGACAAGGATGGCTGCGACAAAGCGTTTGAAAGCCATGTACAAAAACCCATATGACGAAAGCAATCTGCGTTTTACTCCTCCCATATAGGGCCGAAACGTGACAGATGCCGTTATTGCTTTGAAGGACGTCTCCCTGACGCTCGGGCAGGGCGCATCGACGGTGCATGTCTTGAAGGATGTCCGCCTGGAGGTGATGCGGCAGGAGACGACGGGCATCATTGGCCCATCGGGTTCCGGGAAATCGACGCTTCTGATGGTCATCGCCGGACTGGAGCGCGTCGATACCGGCACGGTAACAGTCGCCGGAGAGATGCTGACGGGGAAAAGCGAGGATCAGGTGGCTGCGTTTCGCGGCCGTACGATCGGTATCGTGTTCCAGTCCTTCCACCTCATCCCGAACATGACGGCGCTCGAAAACGTCGCCGTGCCGCTTGAACTCGCGGGCCGGGCGGATGCTTTTCAGGTAGCCGAGCAAGAACTTGCCGCGGTCGGCCTCGGCGACCGCCTGAGCCATTATCCGGGCGAACTTTCGGGCGGCGAGCAGCAGCGCGTCGCCATCGCCCGGGCACTGGCGCCGCAGCCGAGCATCCTGATCGCCGACGAACCGACCGGCAATCTCGACCAGGCAACGGGCCGTCAGATCGCCGACCTGCTCTTCTCGACCGTCGAGGCGAGGGGAACGACGCTGGTTCTGGTGACGCATGATCCGGCGCTTGCCCTCCGCTGCCGGCGTCAGGTGACGATGCGATCCGGCCGGATCGAGGCGGCGGAAGCGGCTCTGGCGGCGGCGCAATGACGGAATTGATATCCGGCGTCGATGCTTTCAGGGAAAGGAGCGCCGCCGGCAAACGATCCGAAACAGGCTTTTTGCGAACGCTCTTGCTCGCGTTTCGCTTCTCGTTGAGGGAAATGCGGGGCGGATTGAGGGGGTTTGCCGTTTTCCTGGCCTGCATAGCGCTCGGCGTCGGCGCAATCGGCGGCGTCAATTCGGTGGCGGAAGCGATCACTGCGGGCGTTGCCGACCAGGGACAGGTTCTGCTCGGCGGCGATCTGCGCTTCGAGTTGATCCAGCGTGCGGCTGATCCGGCCGAACGCGCTTATCTCGCCGGCCTTGGAAGGCTTTCGGAAAGCGCGATCATGCGGTCCATGGCGCGCCTGCCGGACGGCTCGGACCAGGCGTTGGTGGATGCGAAGGCGGTCGATGAGGCCTATCCGCTCTATGGCAAGCTCGAAACGTCGCCCGCGCTTGGCCATCAGGCGCTTTTCGGTGAAAGAAATGGCGTTTACGGGGCCGCCGCGCCCGACCTGCTCTTCGACAGGCTTCATCTCAAGATCGGCGACCATATCACACTCGGCAAGGCGACGATCGCGCTTCGCGCTCGGCTGGTGAGCGAGCCGGATGCGGTATCCGAAGGCTTTGCCTTCGCGCCGCGTCTGCTGATCTCGCTCGATGCGCTGACGGCCTCCGGCCTTGTCCAGCCCGGCAGTCTGGTGAAACATGTCTACAAGGTGCGGCTTCCCGCCGGTTCGAGCGAAAAACGGCTGAAGGCGATCCAGCAGGAAGCGGGCCAAAAATTTCCCGCCGCCGGCTGGAATATCCGCTCGCGCCTTAACGCCGCGCCGGCGCTTTCGGCGAATATCGAGCAATTCTCGCAATTTCTCACATTGGTGGGGCTTTCCGCGCTGCTGGTCGGCGGCGTCGGCGTGGCCAACGCCGTACGTGCCTATCTTGACGGCAAGCGCGGCGTCATCGCCACGTTCAAGAGCCTCGGCGCCTCGGGCGGCTTCGTCTTCACGGTCTATCTGACGCAGATCCTCGTCATCGCCTGTCTCGGCATCCTCGCCGGCCTCGTCATTGCGGCGGCGATGCCTTATGCGGCGAGCGCCGCCTTGTCATCCGAGATTCCGGTGCCGGCGCAGCTTGGCCTCTATCCCGGCCCGCTGGCCATGGCGGCGCTCTTCGGTATCCTGGTGACGCTGGCCTTCGCGGTCCTGCCGCTCGGCAGGGCGCGCGACGTGCCGGCGACGGCGCTTTTCCGCGAAATGGGGTTCGAGGCGCGCGGTTGGCCGCGCCTGCGCTACGTCGCTGCCACAGTGCTCATCACCGCGCTTCTCGCGGTCCTTTCAGTCCTTTTCGCCGACCAGCGCCGGCTGGCTGTGACCTTCGTCGCGGCTTCGGCCTTTTCCTTTCTCATCCTGCGCGCCGTCGGCATCGCCGTGCAGGCTATCGCCCGCAGGAGCCCGCGAGTCCGGTCGACCGCGCTCAGGCTGGCGATCGGCAATATCCATCGGCCGGGCGCGTTGACGCCTTCCGTCGTGCTTGCGTTGGGGCTGGGACTCACGCTTCTATCGACGCTGGCGCTGATCGACGGCAATCTCAGGCAGCAGGTCGGGGTCAATATCCCGAAAAAAGCGCCGAATTTCTTCTTCGTCGACATACAGGGCGCGGAGATCGGCCCCTTTTCCGCTCTGATCCGGCAGGAAGCGCCGAAAGCGAAATTCGAGAAGGTGCCGATGCTGCGCGGCCGCATCATGGCGGTGAACGGCGTGCCGTCGAAGGATCTGAAGGTGAAGCCGGAAGGCGCCTGGGTGCTGCGCGGCGACCGCGGCCTGACCTATGCCGAGGCGAAGCCGGACAATGCCACGCTGACGTCGGGGAAATGGTGGCCGAAGGACTATTCCGGCCCACCGCTCGTCTCGTTTTCGCAGGACGAAGCGCATGACCTGGGGCTGAAAGTGGGTGACACGATCACGGTCAACGTGCTCGGACGCAACATCGTCACCAAGGTCGCCAATTTGCGCAAGGTGGAGTGGGAGACGCTCGGCATCAATTTTGTGATGGTGTTCTCGCCGAACACCCTTGCCGGCGCGCCGCATGCCTGGATCGCCACGCTCACCATGCCGAACGCGACCTCGGCTGAGGAGGGACGCATCCTGAATGCGGTCACGCGCCGCTACCCTACCATCACGACCGTGCGCGTGAAGGACGCCCTCGATGTCGTCAACGATCTCGTGGCGAAGCTTGCCGCGGCTATCCGCGCCGCGGCGGTGGTCGCGCTCGCCGCCTCGGTGCTGGTTCTTGCGGGGGCGCTTGCGGCGGGAAACCGCGCCCGCATCCATGACGCGGTCGTCCTCAAGACAGTTGGAGCGACGCGGCGCACGCTTATTCTGGCCTATACGCTCGAATATATGCTGATCGGGCTTGCGACCGCCGTTTTCGCGCTTTTCGCCGGCTGGATCGCGGCTTGGTATGTGGAGGCGCATGTGATGAAGCTTCCCTCGCATTTCCTCCCCGACGTGGCGGTGACGACCATCCTGGTCGCGCTCATTCTGACAGTCGGGTGCGGACTTCTCGGAACCTGGCGGGTCCTCGGCCAGAAGGCGGGCCCGGTGCTGCGCGAGCTGTGATCCCGGGAGAATTTCAGCGCGGCGCATCGTCGCGTCCATCACGGGTCTTGTTCTTGACGAAAAGAAGTCTCATATTTCGTGAAGGCATGCTGGAGTCCCGCCAGCGGCGCCTGGGCGAGTGCCCGACACCGGACGGGACAGAGCAAGAGGAAATCCATGGCTGACCTTCGCAATTATCAGGCGCGAGCCGGCTCCGCTTCCAGCCGGGCGGATACCTATATCGATCAGGGCCTCCGGGCCTATATGATCCGCGTCTACAATCTGATGGCCGTCGGCCTCGTTATCACCGGGCTTGCGGCGTGGGGCGCATTCGACTTCGCAGTCTCGAACGGACAACTCACGCCGTTCGGGCATCTGATTTTCCAGACGGCGTTCCGCTGGGTGGTGATCTTCGCCCCGCTCGCGCTGGTGTTCTTCCTGAGTTTCAGGATCGGCAGCATGAGCGTTTCGGCGGCGCAAACGACGTTCTGGGTCTACGCGGCGCTTGTCGGGCTATCCCTGTCGGTGCTGTTCCTGGTCTATACGCAGACCAGTATCGTCAGGACGTTCTTCATCACAGCCGCCGCCTTCGGCGCATTGTCGCTCTACGGCTATACGACAAAGCGCGACCTGTCGGGGATGGGCTCATTCCTGATCATGGGCGTGTTCGGCATCATCATCGCCTCGATCGTCAACATCTTCCTGGTGTCTTCGGCGCTGCAGTTCGCCATTTCGGTGATCGGTGTGCTGGTTTTCGCCGGCCTGACTGCCTTCGACACGCAGCAGATCAAGGAGATGTATTACGAGGGCGATGCGGAAGTCGTCGCTGGTCGCAAGGCCATCATGGGCGCATTGCGGCTCTATCTCGACTTCATCAACCTCTTCATGTTCCTGTTGCAGTTCATGGGCGATCGCCGCTGAACGGAACGCTGATGAGATGAGTTCAGGGCGGCTTTCGGGCCGCCCTTTTCTTTTGGGTTAGAGCCTTTCATGATTAGATGGAATCGTTCTGCCGGAGGCAAATCGGTCCAAGGCCAAGGGGAGCATCGCCGGTCGTACCGGTGGTACGGCCAAGAGGCTCGCCGCAGGAATTGGGCCCCGAATTGACCCGGCCCGTAAGGGTTTCCCGCTGGCGGGCGCCCGCTTTGTCGGACGGACTTGGCCGTACCACCGGTACGACCTGCACCGTCCTCCGCGCGGATCGCCGCGCCATCGGAGAAACAGAACTGTTTCCAGCTAACCATGAAAGGCT
>DASZUG010000036.1:0-27509 GCA_035547755.1 Rhizobiaceae bacterium | reverse complement strand
CCCGCTTCGCGGGTGGCGGATGGGCGCCGAGCCGGCGGCCAGGGCCTATCCTCTCCCTCACGAAGTGGGGGAGAGGTGTCCGCGAAGCGGACGGAGAGGGGGTAGAAAAGCAAAAATTAACCCGAGTTCAGAGCCGTGGGTCGCCTTTGGCGTGGCGCGGGCTATTAACCGCCGATAAAAGCTTTGATGTGATGTTTCCGCGGGGGCGGTTGGCAGCGCTTACGCGCCGGATAACAAGGTAAGCTTCATGACGCATCCGCCGAGGGTCAGCGACTCCATCATCGTCGATGAAATCGGCATCGAATTCGGGCGCTATCAGGATTTCATCCTCAAGACCGCGTATCAGCCGATTTTCAGGACGGCGGGTGGTTTCCTGCGTCCCTTCGCGGTAGAAGGTTTCGTGGTGCCGTTTCGTGAAGGTAAGCGCGTACCGGTTGCGCAGCTTTTCCGCAATTGGCGACCGGGCGACGAAGCTTTCATCGAACGGATGTGCCGGATGCTCCATCTGCGCAATTTCCGCAATGTCGGCGCCGACGGGCTGAAACTTGTCTTCGGCTTTGATCCAACGATCGACGGACCCTTCGACACAATCGCGCGCGAAATAAAGGCGCTCGTCGAACGGGCAGACGACAGGAGCCTCGACCGCAAGCATTTGATCTGCCGGATCACGGAGACCTCCAGCCAGGACCAGGCGCTTCTGGCCGAAATCGCCGCGGAAATCCATCGTGGCGGCGTCGGGCTCGCGATCGACGATTTCGGCGCTCGCGATTCGACGCCCGAAAGGGTCGAGGCCTTGCGGCCGGACATCGTCAAGATCGATGGCGGGTGGTTCCGGCAGGTGACGGACAAGCCCGAGACGTCACGGCTTTTCGGCCCTCTCGTTGCCGGGCTGCAGGCGATGGGCACGAAGATCCTGGTGTCCGGCATCGAGATGCCGCATCAGCTTGCCATCTGCATGGATGCGGGAGTGGATTATCTGCAGGGTCATATGTTCGGCGAACCCGAGCTTGCCGGAACGGTCATCGACGACCGGCCGCGTTCCGTCGACGAATTTCTCGGCCGTGACCGACGCATCGAATCCGACGGCAAGGTGATCCGGCTTTTCAAACGGTGAAATTTGCCTGCCCGTCCCGATCGGCCTGGCTTTTCAAGCGGCATGTTCGCGGGCACTGTGCCGCAACCCACTAAACCGTTGCAAAACGTCGGAGAAGCCATGCTCACACTCTACGGTATGTCCGACAGCGGCAATTGCTACAAGCCGCGTCTCTTGCTCGCCTTGTTGAACCGGCCCTTCCGTCACGTCGAAATCAACGCGCTCGACGGTTCGACCCGCCAGCCGGATTTCCTCGCCAGGAATCCCAACGGGCAGGTGCCGTTGCTCGAACTCGAAGATGGCCGGCTTCTGTGGGAATCCAACGCAATCCTGCTTTATCTCGCGGAGGGGACGGCCTTTCTGCCGGATGAACCCTATCTGCGCGCCATCGTCTGCCAATGGCTCTTTTTCGAGCAATATAGCCACGAGCCCTATATCGCCGTCAGAAGGGCGCTGATCCGCTATCCCGAGCGCGCTGCGGAGGCGACGCCGGCAAGACTTTCGAGCACGCTTGACAAAGGCCATCATGCGCTTGCGGTGATGGAAAGGCGGCTTGCCGCCAACCGGTTCATGACAGGAGAGACTTGTACCGTCGCCGATATCGCTCTCTATCCCTATACGCGCGACGCACGCTATGCGGGCTTCGAGATGGATCGCTTTCCCGCCATATCGACATGGCTCGACCGTATTGAAGCTCAGCCCGGCCATGTTCCGATGACGTGGCTTCCCCGTTGACATGGTTCGTGCCGTCATGTTAGCCGGCGAAAAAATATTGCACAGCTGCGCAGCGACGGGGCTGGACATAGTCCAAGGCGGATGTTGTCATCAGCCGGTAACAAAAGCCAACAATAAGGTCGCGTCCAAAACGGCGACTTCCAAGGGAGAAACAAAATGAAAATTACGAAGCTTCTGGCGGCAGCAACGATCCTCGCCGCTGCGTTTCCGGCCTTCGGCGGGACGGCCGCGGCGAAGACCCAGATCAGCTGGTGGCATGCCATGACGGGCGCCAACTCCGCTGTGGTCGACAAGCTGACGAAGGACTTCAACGCCAGCCAGAATGATTACGAAGTCGTTCCGGTATTCAAGGGCACCTATAACGAGACGCTGAACGCGGGCATCGCGGCGTTCCGCGCCGGCCAGGCGCCCGACATCATTCAGGTTTTCGACGTCGGCACCGGCGTGATGATGAACGCCGAGGGCGCCGTCAAGCCGGTTGCGGACGTGCTGACCGAGGGCGGCTACAAGTTCGACAAGAGCCAGTACATTCCGGGCATCGCCGCTTATTATTCCAAGCCCGACGGCACGATGCTGTCCTTCCCGTACAATTCCTCCTCACCGATCCTCTATTACAACAAGGACATCTTCAAGAAGGCCGGGCTCGACGTGAACAATCCGCCGAAGACCTGGGACGAGGTCTGGGCCGACGCCAAGAAAATCAAGTCGAGCGGCGCGGCGCCCTGCGGCTTCACCTCGACTTGGCTGACCTGGATCCAGCTTGAGAATTTCGCGGCGTGGAATGACGTGCCTTATGGCACGCACGAGAACGGCCTCGCCGGCAAGGACGTCAAGCTCGAGATCAACGCGCCGATCTATGTGAAGCATTTCCAGGCGATCGCCGACCTGGCCAAGGATGGTACGTTCAAATATGGCGGGCGCACCTCCGAGGCGAAGCAGATCTTCCTCGCCGGAACCTGTGGCATCATGACGGAATCCTCCGGCGGCATCGGCGACATCGTCAAGGCCGGGATAAATTTCGGTACCGGGCCGCTGCCCTATGTCGCCACCGACAAGAACGCGCCGCAGAACACCATTCCGGGCGGCGCCAGCCTCTGGGTCTTCGCCGGCAAGTCGAAGGCGGAATACAAGGGTGTCGCCGAGTTCTTCCACTATCTCTCGCAGACGAAGGTGCAGGAATATCTGCATGAGCAGTCCGGTTACCTGCCGGTAACGATGGCGGCCTATGAGGCCACCAAGAAGTCGGGCTTCTACGAGAAGAACCCCGGCCGCGAGATTCCGATCCTTGAAATGATCGGTAAGGCGCCGACGGCGAACTCCAAGGGTGTCCGTCTCGTCAACCTGCCGCAGGTCCGCGACATCCAGAACGAAGAGTTCGAGAAGATGCTGGCCGGCAAGGAAACCGCCAAGCAGGCGCTCGACAACGCCGTCAAGCGTGGCGATGCGGCCATTCAGCAGGCGATCAGCCAGTAATCCCGATTTGGAAATGCCGGGGGAGACCATGTTCGTTTACTCCCGGCATTCCGTTTCGTCCGGGCGGCTGCTCCCGATGGACAGGAGCGGCGCGCCTTTGTCTTTTCACCTTTCTTGCCAGGTAAACCACTCGCGTGTTTGGGTAGCTTCGCTGCCTCAGCCAGAGAGGAATCCATTCCGTGTCGCCTATCGGCGCTCGGCCGGATTTTGAGCATAGGCAGCGAACGGAGGACAGTTTGACGTCACGCGCCATCTTTCCCAACAAGCTGCTGCCCTATCTGCTGTTGGCGCCGCAACTGGCGATCACCTTCATCTTTTTCTACTGGCCGGCGCTCCAGGCGTTGCGCCAATCCTTCCTGAAGGAGGATCCGTTCGGATTGAAGAGCCGTTTCGTCGGCTTCGCCAACTTCAAGCACGTCCTCGCCGACCCGAATTACGTTCATTCGCTCTGGATCACCGTCATTTTTTCGCTTTTTACAGCGCTGATCTCGATGGCCGTCGCGCTGCTTCTGGCGGTGATGGCGGAGAAGGTGATACGCGGCAAGGCGTTCTACCGGACATTGATGATCTGGCCCTATGCGGTCGCTCCGGCCATCGCCGGCATGTTGTGGCTTTTCCTGTTCAATCCGTCCTTCGGGACGCTGGCGGTGCCTCTCAACCAGCTGGGCCTGCGCTGGAATCCCCTCCTTAACGGTACGCAGGCCATGGTGCTTCTGGTCGCCGCCGCTTCCTGGAAACAGATCAGCTACAATTTTCTGTTTTTCGTCGCCGGGCTGCAGTCGATTCCCAAAAGCCTGATAGAGGCAGCGGCGATCGACGGCGCCCGCGAAACCAAGCGCTTCTGGACGATTATCTTTCCGCTGCTGGCGCCGACAAGCTTCTTCCTGCTGGTCGTCAACACCGTCTACGCGCTGTTCGACACGTTCGGCATCATCGACGCGGTGACGCAGGGCGGTCCGGGGCGTGAGACGGAAACCTTGGTCTACAAGGTCTACAAGGACGGCTTCGTTAATCTCAACCTTGGCGATTCCGCCGCGGAATCGGTGATCCTGATGGCTATCGTCATTGCCCTGACGGCGGTGCAGTTCCGTTATATCGAGCGCAAGGTGCATTATGGATAACGCCAGTCTTCAGCTCGCTGCAAGGGCGACGGCGGGAGCCCATCCATGATCACGACCAGCATCACCAGTCGCGTCATCGCGCATATCCTGCTTTTGATCGGCATATTGATCGTCGTTTTCCCGATCTATTATGTCTTCGTGGCTTCGACCCATTCATTGACGGACATTCTGCGGCCGCCGCTGCCGCTGTGGCCGGGCAACCAGTTCCTGCACAATTACTACGAGGCGATCTTCGGCGGGGTCGCGAAGATCGGCGGCGTCGGCGTCGGACGCCTGTTGTGGAACACGACAGTGGTGGCGGTCTGCGTCGCCGTGGGCAAGATCGGCATCTCGATCCTGTCGTCCTATGCGGTCGTCTTCTTTCGCTTTCCGCTCAGGATGACCTTCTTCTGGCTCATCTTCATCACGCTGATGCTGCCGGTCGAGGTTCGCATCCTGCCGACCTACAAGGTCATGGTCGAACTGCATCTGGTCGACACGTTCGGCGGCCTGATCCTGCCGCTCATCGCCTCGGCGACGGCGACGCTCCTCTTCCGGCAGTTCTTCATGACGATTCCGCCGGAACTTCTGGAAGCGGCGCGCGTGGACGGGGCAGGGCCGGCGCGGTTCTTCTTCGATATCCTGCTGCCCCTGTCGCGGACGAACATCGCGGCGCTTTTCGTGATCCTTTTCATCTATGGATGGACACAATATTTGTGGCCGCTCCTTGTAACCAACTCGAACGACATGAACACCATCGTCATCGGCCTCCGGAAGATGATTTCCTTCGCCGATGCCGATACGCAATGGCACCTGGTCATGGTCACGTGCATCTTCGCCATCCTGCCGCCGATCCTGGTCGTCGTGCTGATGCAGCGCTGGTTCGTGAAGGGCCTTGTCGAAAGCGAAAAATAATGGCGACGATTGCACTCAACGGCGTGAAGAAGAGCTATGGCCGGACCGAGGTCATCCATGGCGTCACGATGGATGTGGACGATGGCGAATTCATCGTCATCGTCGGTCCTTCCGGTTGCGGCAAGTCCACGCTGTTGCGCATGGTTGCGGGGCTGGAGGCGATCAGTTCGGGAGAGATCAGCATCGCCGGCCGCGTCGTCAACAATCTCGAGCCGCGCGAGCGCGACATCGCCATGGTGTTCCAGAACTATGCGCTCTATCCGCATATGAGCGTCTACGACAACATGGCCTACGGGCTGAAGATCGCGAAATTGTCGAAGCAGGAAATCGCCGAACGCGTCGATCGGGCGGCGACTATGCTCGAGCTGAAGCCTTATCTCAGCCGAAAGCCAAGCGCGCTTTCCGGCGGACAACGTCAGCGCGTGGCGATGGGGCGCGCGCTGGTGCGCAACCCTGCCGCCTTCCTCTTCGATGAGCCGCTCTCCAATCTCGATGCCAAGCTTCGCGTGCAGATGCGGCTCGAGATCAAGCAGCTGCAGCGTTCCGTCAACACCACGTCGCTCTATGTCACGCACGACCAGGTGGAGGCGATGACGCTCGCCGACCGCCTGATCGTCATGAATGCCGGCGTGGCGGAGCAGATCGACACGCCGATGAATGTGTACAATCGACCGGCAACCATCTTCGTCGCCGGTTTCATCGGTTCGCCGGCGATGAACCTCCTGCCTGCGGTGGCAGGCGCTCCAGGCAAAGGCCTGCAACTGGGCGACGGCGCCATGGTGAAGCCGCGCGAGGCGCATTTTCCAGAAGCTGGCAGGGAAGTTTATCTGGGCGTCAGGCCGGAGCATCTGGTGCCGGTCAAGGATCTCAATGCCGATCTCGAACTCAAGGTTCTGGCGGTCGAGACGCTTGGGGCTGACACGCTCGCCCACGGCCTGATCGGAGGCTCGAAGGGTTCCGCCAGCAATCTCGTGGTCCGCATGCCGGGGAACGCGCCGGTAAAGGCAGGCGACACGCTGCCGCTCGCCATCGAACCGGGCATGACACATCTTTTCGACCGGCAAAGCGGAAAGCGGATCGAATGAGTGGACAACCGCCTTTTCCGATCTTTCACCGATTCTTGATTCCGCTTTGATGACCAGAGCGTCGGCCACGCTGGCTACCCAATAGGATTCAGCTTAAATCTTGCTTAGGATCAGCTGCGGGCCCAACACCAGAACCCTTGGTATAGCGCCCACGAACAAGGGAGCGATCCCAGGGAGCTTTCAATGAAACGGTTCTTTCTCGCCTCCGCCGCGCTTGTCGTCGCGGTTTCGCCCGCGCTGGCGATTTCGCGCTACAATTCCGAAAGCATGAGCTGCCAGGCCGCACAGGATATCGTGCAGCGTGAAGGAGCGGTGATCCTGCGTTACCCCTCCAGGCAGGTGCCGGGGCTCGAGCTTTTCGACCGCTATGTGGCCAACACCGCCTATTGCGATCCCGACCGCTACGCCAAGCAGGAATATATTCCGACGTCCGACACGCGGCATTGCATCGTATTGGCTTGCGCGCAGCGTTCCGATGAAGGCAATTTCGAGAATTGAACAGCCTTCCCCCGCGAGACGATAGAACCGCCGGCCGAGAACTCGACCGGCGGTTTTGATTTTCCAGTCTCTATTCGGCCGGAACGGGGCTGATCGCGCGGCGCTTGGAGATGGAAAGGAGCGTCAGGGCAAGGCCTGCCACCGGAAAGAGCGCACCGACCCAGCCAAGATCCGCGGGAATGCCGAAGTCGAGCACGGCGCCGCCGACGATCGATCCGAAAGCCACGCCGAAATAGAGCGCCGAGACGTTGAGGGACAGAACCAGCGCCGGCGCGTCAGGCGCAAGATCGACGAGGCGGCTCGACTGCGCCGGCGGAAAGGCCCAGCCGATGATGCCCCAGGGGATCATCATCGCGATGAGAGCCGGCCCCGCTAAAGCATGCGGCAGGAGGGCGGGGATGAGGGACAGCACGGCCAGCGTCACCGCCACCAGTCCCAATGACCAGCAGACAGTCGCCGTCGCGCCGAAACGGTCGGCGGCCTGCCCGCCGGCGATGTTGCCGACGACCGCGCCGACGCCAAAGGCGAGCAGCATGCCAGGCAAAGCCAATTCGCTCAGGCCGCCGCCGCGTATGGCGAGCGGCGCGATATAGGTGAAGACCGTGAAGGCGCCCGTGAGCACAAGAAAGGTCGTCATCAGCATCGGCGGCACGCCGGGACGGAACGCGGCGGCCAGCCGCGCGCCGATCGGCAGACGCGAGCCGGTCAGGCCGCGCGGCAAACGCCATGCCAGCACCAGCCCGGCGGTCGCCGCCAGCGCGGCGATGGCGAAGAAAGTCCCGCGCCAGCCGACCGCCGCGCCGATCAACGCGCCAAGGGGCGCGCCGACGGCCACGGCGACGGTCGTTCCGCCGACCACGACGGCGATGGCGCGGGCGTGATGATGCTCGTCGACGAGCGCGATTGCCGTTGCCTGCGCGGTTGCCGCGAACAGACCCGCGGCGAGCGCCATGAGGATGCGGGCCAGGAGCAGGACGGCGAAGGACGAGGAGAAGGCGGCCGTCAGATTACCGACGACGAAAAGGCTCAGCGTTGCCAGAATAACCTTTCGCCGGTCCCATTCGCCCGTCAGCGTCGCGAGAATGGGCGTGCCGATCGCGTAAGCGAAGGCGAAGGCGGTGATGAGGCTGCCCGCCAGCGGCACGGAGATGTGGGCGTCGGCGGCGATTTCGGGAAGAAGGCTGGAAATGACGAAACCCTCGGTCGAAATCGTGAAGGAGCCGAGCGCCAGCCAGTAGAGTCGCTTGTCCATTGGAAATCCTTTAGTTCAAGGCTTATTGAACAATTGAACTTAAGGACCGATTGTGTCAATCTGCAATTCCTCATCCTAGCCATGCACTGCTGACAACACTCTGTCAGGACGGCGGATGGCATTGAAACGGTTGGCGATTGCCTTTATTTTCGGCAGATGAGCTTGCAGCATCCGACCCCCGATCAGATCACACTGGCGAATGTCCTCGCCGCACTCGGCGACGAGACGCGGCTGGCCATCATCGGCACTCTGGCCCGCAACGAGGGAGCGAACATGACCTGTGGCCAGTTCTACGATCTGGGATCCAAGACCAATATGAGCTATCACCTCGCAAAGCTGCGAGAGGCGGGGGTGGTCTGGGTCGAGCCTTGCGGCACCTCGCGGCTCATTTCGCTGCGCAGGGAAACGCTCGACAGCCTTTTTCCGGGGTTTCTCGATTCCGTGATCGCCACCGCGACGAAATTGCCGCTGGTGGCTGCCAGCGCGCATGCGGAGCAGGCCCCCATTCGGTGATGGGGGCCATGCCGAATATCGTTATTTGCCGACCCAGCCGGCTTCTCTGGCGCACGCTTCCTCCGCTTTCGGGTGGGACTTCTCCCATTGCGTGATGGTGCGCGTCTCCGATTCGGACATTTTATTGTTCATACAGGAACAATAGCTTGCGATCGTCGCGTCGGACTGGTGCTGGTCGCTGTTGTCGGAGACGCATTGCTTGATCCATTTGGCGTCGTCGCTGTTCGCCAAGGCTGGGGGTATGACGAAAAATGACAGAAGCGCCGATGCCGCAACGGCTTTCACTATAGTTCTCATGAAGATTGCCCTCTCGATGTTTACTGATGTCTTGTTTGATCCGCCCTTGCGTCGCCGCAGTCGCCCGGTGCGATTATTTATTTCACATATTTCTCAAATTTGAGCAATATGTGAAGATGAGGAAGTGATGGCATCTGACGAGATTCTTTTTGAGCGGCTGCGCCAGGCGTTTCTGGACTTCGGCTATGAGCAACTGACGATGAGCAGGCTCGCGCAGCTGTGCGGCATGACGCGGCGAGGGCTCTACAACCACTTCTCCAATAAGGATGACGCGTTCCGCCACATGCTGCGCGTGGGCAACGAGCGGTCTACACGCGAGGGTATGGCGGCGGGGCGCGCCATGCGGGATGCCAGCGTTGCCGATATCATGGGCGAGATCATGAATGTGCGTTACGGCGAGGCTCGGCGCAGGCTTGCCGCTTCGCCCCATGCGCTGGAAATCAACGACCAGGCTTTTCGCCGGGCGAACGAAATCATGATGGAGGCCGCAACCGTCTTCCAGCAGCAATTGAGCGAATTCCTCACCGAACTCCAGGCATCCGGCCAACTGCAACTTCGACAGGGGATCGATGTCGATGAACTCGCTCAATTGCTGGCGGACGGTGCGCGTGGGGTGAACCAGGCACGCCCTCCCGTCGCGCCGGAAAAATTGGCCGGACGCTACCGGAACATGTGCCGCGCCATCCTGCACGGCTGCGTGGATGTGTAAGAGGATCCGGCGTACCGGAACGGATCACGCTACCCGCGCGCTATCTTCGGCAAGCACGGCTTCGGGTTCGAACAGGCTGTAAGTGTTGCGTCCCGCGGCTTTGGCGGCGTAGAGCGCCGCGTCCGCCCGGCTGAAAAGATCGCAAGGACTGCAGTCGGCAAGCAGGGCGCCCCCGACCGAAGCGCCGAACTCGAGCGGTCGCCCCTGCACATCGACCGGCTGGGCCATGGCGCGCACGGTTGCGCGGGCGAGATGCACGATGGCGTTCCGGTCGAGATGAGCGCCAAGCAATATGGCGAATTCGTCGCCGCCGATCCTCGCGACGAAATGCGCATCGCCATAGACGAGCTTCAGCCTGAGCGCCGCTTCCTTGAGACATTGGTCGCCGGCGATATGACCAAATGTGTCGTTGATGGTCTTGAAGCCGTCGAGATCGACCAGCAGCAGCGCACCCGCAGGTGTAGGGGAATGGCCGCTTTCCAATTCGGACAGGCGGGTCTGGAATTGGCTACGGTTCGCCAGGCCGGTCATGACATCGAATTCGGCGAGATAGCGCGTCCTATCGGCGAGCAGTTTTTCGACCGTGATGTCCTGTTTCATGCCGAAGATGCGAATGGGAATATCGTCCTGGCACTCGACGCTGGCGGTGATCCTGATCCAGCGCCTGTTCCCCTTGCCGGTGATGATTTCCGCATCGAGGCTGAAGCCGGTCCTGTCAGCGATCGCTTTGCCGCGCCGCTTGTGGAGTTCCTGAGCCGATTCCTCCGAATAGAGCTTGACGATCTCGCTGCGGTCGAGCGCCGATCCGCGCGGTAGATCGAACATGTCATACACGACATCGGTCCAGTCGAGCGTCTCGTCCGGCAGGCTGCATTGCCACACGCCGATATTGGCGGCGGCGGAAGCGCGGTCGAAAATCTTCCGACTGGAGGCAAGAGCCTCTCTCTGGGCGGCGATAAGGCGCGCTTGTTTCCGGATCCGGGCCTCGAGCTTTCTGACGAGGGCGGCCTCGCTGCCGACCATCCGGTCGCGTTCGGCTTTCCCTTCACGGAGAGATTTTCCCCATCCAAGCCGGGACAGCGATTTGCCCTTGAAATTGCCTGGCTCTCGGAACATGCGGAACTCGGATATGCCTGAAATTCGCCCATCATGCGCCGCCAGCGATTAATATTTTCTGTTGAACGTCAGCCGGTCAGGCAAAGTCGATGGAAACAGGCGCATTTTGGGGGGTTACATCGGCGCAATTCATCCCCTATAAGGCGCGTCTAGCCAGACACATGACTCCCCATGCAGCGCACCGGCCGGGCCAGCCCGCCCGGTTTTTTGCGCAAGCCGAAATCGACGGAACCCGCCCATGCCAAAACGCACCGACCTCAAGTCGATCCTCATCATCGGCGCAGGTCCTATTGTTATTGGGCAAGCCTGCGAATTCGACTATTCCGGCACGCAGGCCTGCAAGGCGCTGAAGGCGGAGGGCTACCGCATCATCCTGGTGAACTCCAATCCGGCGACGATCATGACCGACCCGGAGCTGGCCGACGCCACCTATATCGAGCCGATCACGCCGGAAGTCGTCGCCAAGATCATCGCGCGCGAGCGGCCGGATGCGCTGCTGCCCACCATGGGCGGCCAGACTGCGCTCAACACGGCGCTGTCGCTCAGGCGCATGGGCGTGCTCGAACGCTACGGAGTCGAGATGATCGGCGCCAATGCCGAGGCGATCGACAAGGCCGAGGACAGGGCGCTCTTCCGCGAGGCGATGAAAAAGATCGGGCTTGAAACGCCGCGCTCCATGCTCGCCAACGCCACCGAAGTGAAGGACGCCGACCGCCGCCGCCACGAGGCGCGGCGCGCCGAACTGAAGGCGTCGAATCCTGAAGACCTCGACGCCGCGCTCGACGCGCTCGAAACGGAATGGAATCTGGGCGAGGGCGACCGCAAGCAGCGCTATCTGAGCCACGCCATGGCGATCGCCGCCACCGCGCTCGACGTGATCGGCCTGCCGGCGATCATCCGGCCCTCGTTCACGCTCGGCGGCACGGGCGGCGGCATCGCCTACAACCAGGCCGAGTTCTTCGACATCGTGCGCGCCGGCCTCGACGCCTCGCCGACCACCGAAGTGCTGATCGAGGAATCGGTGCTCGGCTGGAAGGAATATGAGATGGAGGTCGTGCGCGACCGCGCCGACAATTGCATCATCATCTGCTCCATCGAAAACGTCGACCCGATGGGCGTGCATACCGGCGATTCCATTACCGTCGCACCGGCGCTGACGCTGACCGATAAGGAATACCAGATGATGCGCAACGCCTCGATTGCGGTCTTGCGCGAGATCGGGGTGGAGACGGGCGGCTCGAACGTCCAGTTCGCCGTCAACCCGAAGGACGGCCGCCTTGTCGTCATCGAGATGAATCCGCGCGTGTCGCGCTCCAGCGCGCTCGCCTCCAAGGCGACCGGCTTCCCGATCGCCAAGATCGCGGCGAAACTCGCCGTCGGCTACACGCTGGACGAGCTGGAGAACGACATCACCGGCGGCGCCACGCCGGCCTCCTTCGAGCCCTCAATCGACTATGTCGTGACGAAGATCCCGCGCTTCGCCTTCGAGAAGTTTCCGGGCGCCGAGCCGACGCTGACCACCGCGATGAAATCGGTGGGCGAGGTGATGGCGATCGGCCGCACCTTCGCCGAAAGCCTGCAAAAGGCGCTGCGCGGGCTGGAAACCGGCCTGACCGGCCTCGACGAGATCGAGATACCCGGTCTCGGGCAGGGCGACGACAAGAACGCGATCCGCGCCGCGCTCGGCACGCCGACGCCCGACCGGCTGCGCATGGTGGCGCAGGCGCTCAGGATGGGAACCTCCGTCGAGGACGTGCACCAGATGTGCCGCATCGATCCGTGGTTCCTGGAGCGCATCGCCGAGATCGTCCATATGGAATCCCGCATCCGCGAGCACGGCCTGCCGCAGGATGCCGAAAATCTGCGCATGCTGAAGGGCATGGGCTTTTCCGACGCGCGCCTCGCCTCTCTCACGAACAGCGACGCGGAAGCCGTTCAAAAAGCGCGGCAAAAGCTCGGCGTCCATCCCGTCTACAAGCGCATCGACACCTGCGCCGCCGAATTCGCCTCGCCGACGGCCTATATGTATTCGACCTATGAGAGGCCCTTCGCCGGCGTCCTCGCCGACGAGGCGCAGGTTTCCGACCGCAGGAAGATCGTCATCCTCGGCGGCGGCCCGAACCGCATCGGGCAGGGCATCGAGTTCGATTATTGCTGCTGCCATGCCTGCTTCGCGCTCGGCGATGCCGGCTATGAATCGATCATGATCAACTGCAATCCGGAGACCGTCTCGACCGATTACGACACGTCGGACCGGCTCTATTTCGAGCCGCTGACGGCGGAGGACGTGCTGGAGATCCTGCGCACCGAACAACAGGACGGCGAACTCGTCGGAATCATCGTCCAGTTCGGCGGCCAGACGCCGCTGAAGCTCGCGGACGCGCTGGAGCGCGCCGGCATCCCGATCCTCGGCACCTCGCCCGACGCGATCGATCTCGCCGAAGACCGCGACCGCTTCCAGAAGCTGTTGCAGAAGCTTTCGCTGACCCAGCCGCGCAACGGCATCGCCCATTCCGTCGAGCAGGCGCGCCTCGTCGCCGCCGAACTCGGCTTCCCGCTCGTCGTGCGTCCCTCCTACGTGCTCGGCGGCCGCGCCATGCAGATCATCCATGACGAGGCGATGTTGCAATCCTACCTACTCGACACCGTGCCGGGGCTGGTGCCGGAGGACATCAAGCAGAAATACCCCGCCGACAAGACCGGCCAGATCAACACGTTGCTCGGCAAGAACCCGCTTCTTTTCGACACCTATCTGACCGACGCGATCGAGGTCGATGTCGATTGCCTCTCGGACGGGCGCGAGGTCTTCGTCTCCGGCATCATGGAGCATATCGAGGAGGCCGGCATCCATTCGGGCGATAGCGCCTGCTCGCTGCCGGTCCATTCGCTCTCCGACGAGATCGTCGAGGAACTGGAGCGCCAGACCACCGCGCTTGCCCGCGCGCTCAAGGTCGGCGGGCTGATGAACGTGCAATACGCGATCCAGGACGGCACGATCTATGTGCTGGAGGTCAACCCGCGCGCCAGCCGCACCGTGCCCTTCGTCGCCAAGACGGTCGGCAGGCCGATCGCCAAGATCGCCGCGCGCATCATGGCGGGCGAGGGGCTGGACGAGGCTTTCGCGCATTATGGCGCCATGCCCGACCCCAGGCGGCCGGGTCACATCGCGGTCAAGGAAGCCGTCTTCCCCTTCGCCCGCTTCCCCGGCGTCGATACGCTGCTCGGACCGGAGATGAAATCGACCGGCGAGGTGATGGGGCTCGATTACGACTATGCGCTGGCCTTCGCCAAATCGCAGCTGGGGGCAGGGGTGGACCTGCCGCGTTCGGGCACGCTCTTCGTCTCCGTGCGCGACGCCGACAAGCCGGGCGTTCTGCCGCCGGTGAAGCGGCTCGCCGCTCTCGGCTTCAAGGTGCTGGCGACCTCAGGCACGGCGCGCTTCCTTAAGGAAAACGGCGTCGAGGCGGAGAAGATCAACAAGGTTCTGGAAGGTCGCCCCCACATCGAGGACGCCATCCGCAACCGCCAGGTGCAGATCGTCTTCAACACCACGGACGGCCAGAAAGCGCTGTCGGATTCCAAATCACTGCGCCGCGCCACGCTGATGCAGAAAGTGCCGTATTACACGACGCTGGCCGGGGCGAGGGCGGTGGCGGAGGCGATCGCGGCGCTCAAGGCGGGGAGTTTGGAAGTGCGGCCGCTGCAGGAGTATTTTTGAGGAGCTGTGGGCGAAGTTGCCATTGATACCAACGCGGCGACGAGGACGTGTGGTCATGCATGATCCTCATTGATTTATCAGTGGAATAAATTTCTTTCCTCGAAAAGTGTTGTAGACGCGATGTCCCCTGCAATCCAGGATAGGGTGGTATCATCGGGGGCAACCAGTGGCAAATCGAACGAGACGCAAAATCGAACTCTATGCAATCCATGCTCATGAAACGAGGACATTTACCTATGATCGTTTGTTCGAAGCGCTGAGCAAAATTCCAGCGCCGCAGCGAGTCTTCGACGTCCACGGCTACGTAGTTGGTTTCCCTGTTGTAGCTAAATACCGTGGAGGATACTTCATTCAAGCAACTGAAGGTGATCCTGATGCGGCTGCATTGGTATTTGATCGCTCGACGGGGCAGACGCGCGAAACCGATCTTCGTGGAAGCGAGGTTCTAAGCCAAGCAACGCATATGTTTGTTTCTCCAGAGGAAAGACGCGCATCGATCGAATATGTTAGGCGTGGGGTCAAGGCCGTTATGCTCGGTCCGGCAATTGAAGGCGTCTTATCGCAAAATATCCAAGAGCTCCGTCGGCTACGGATAGAATTTACACCTCGTACTACAGAAGATTTTGTTAGAGAAATACAGGAATTTGAAAGGATTAGACTCGCGGCAATACGTATAACGAAACCAAATGCGAGCTGGACCGATCACTATACTCAATTGTCAGAACTAATGGACGACTCAAGAGGTGAAAAGGTTGAAATTGATGTTCGTGCTGGACGCGGGGAAAGCCTAAAGAAGAACAGTGGAATAGTTCGTGTCATAAAGCAAGTAGCAAATGATGACCAACCTTATCTCGATGAGGCTATAATTACCGGAACACGGACTAACGAAACTACTGAAACGACAATCAGAGCGAGCCAACATATACAGCATACACGGGTTTCAGTCGATTCGGATGAGGCCGGGGTTCCCTTACAGCAATCGATAAGAAGTGCCCTAACGGACTTTTTAAATCGGTTCATCTAAGCTATGATTGACACAGTCGGGACCTTTTTGTCACGGCATTGTTGTAGTCGCGGTCAACGGATGCTTGCGACTACTCATCCCTATTTAAGTGTCTGTCTTGCCCTTGCGTTGGTAACAGATCACCTGCCGTTTGCCTCGGCACTGAACTTCGAAAACATATCAACTGCATTCGTAACTTATAACACGGTCGTTTTCGGATTCACTGCTACCGCCATTGCTCTTGCTATTGCGATACCAAATAGTACGTTTATCAAATTTCTGAGCGCAAGGAAAGAGATTAAGACACCTTATGAGGATTTCCTATTTATTCTCGCCTGGAATGGGTTCGTACATTTTGTTTCCTTTTTTGTTTTGATGCCGATTTTGTTTTTTGGAAAAGAATGGTGGCATAATGAAGTTGGTAATTATGGCGTCAAGGTATACCTATTTGTATTTTTTTCGATCCAATTATATTGTTGCTTTCAGTTCCTCGTAACGACTTTATCTATTTTCGAATTAGCAGATTTATACGCAAAGTTTGTGGCAAAAGATAAAGGGATCGAGTAGGCCGCAATCAGGCGCAACAGATTTCTTTCCATATCCGTGCGCGGCTCGCACCATAAGTTCAGACATCAGGTAAGCGGGCGCGTCGTGATTGTCACGCATCCACGCAAGGACATCCCTTCCGGTACTGTGCGTTCGATCTATATGCAGGCTGGATGGGCGAAGGACTGAGGTAAGGCTGTGACACACTATATCGCTCTAATCCACAAGGAAGCCGGCAGCGGCTATGGCGTTTCCTTTCCGGACGTGCCGGGCGTTACGGCCGTAGCCGACACGCTGGACGACGCGCTTCGCGAAGCCGGCATTGCGCTGGCCTTCGCCTTCGAGGATTGGCAGGGGGGACACCCTACTCCGCGGACGCTCGACGAACTGCGTCGCGATTCGGATTTTCTCGATTGGTCGAGTGATGCAGTGATTGCTGCCGTTGCCCCCGCGGGTGGTATGGCGGATGCCGCATGAATTCTCTTTCGCTATTTTCCCGCTTTCCTGCTAATGAACTTCACATGAGCAAGCTCGAGAAAATCGAACAATCCGTCGCTGACTTGTCGGATGCTGAACTGAAGCGCTTCGCCGCCTGGTTTGCGGATTATCAGTGGGAGCGTTGGGACAACCAGCTGGAAAGGGATGTGGAAGCCGGCAAGCTCGACCGGCTCGCCGACGAAGCTTTGGCCGATCTCGACACCGGCCACACTCGCCCCCTTTGAACCATCACGCAAACGCCGCTTTCTGGTCGCTTTACGACCGGCTGGAGCTGGAGGTTCGACAACTGGCCGACAAGAATTTTGTGCTGCTGAAATCCGATCCGCAGCACCCCTCGCTCCGCTTCAAGCGCGTCGGCCGATTCTGGTCGGCGCGTGTCGGCCTCCATCACCGCGCCCTTTGCGTGAGACGCGATAGTGACTGCGTCTGGTTCTGGATCGGCAGCCATGCCGATTATGACAAGTTGCTGAAATAGTGGAGATACCGCCCCCTACAACAGCGTCCCATGCAAAATGATCAGCGCGACGGTGAAGTAGATCACCAGCCCGCTGACATCGACGAGCGTGGCGATGAAGGGGGCCGACGCGCTGGCCGGGTCGAAGCGCAGCGCCTTCAAGAGGAAGGGCAGCATCGAGCCGGCGAGCGTGCCGAAGGTGACGATGCCGACCAGCGCCGCGCCGACGGTGAGCGCGACCAGCGGCCAATGCACGCCATAATCGTAGAAGCCGAGGAATTGCCAGGCCGTGATGCGGCCGATGCCGACCACGCCGAGGATGGCGCCGAGCGCCAGTCCGGTCGGGATTTCCCTGAGCGCGATGCGCCACCAGTCCGCCAGCCTGATCTCGCGCAGCGCCAGCGCCCGGATGATGAGCGACGTCGCCTGCGAGCCGGAATTGCCGCCCGAACTCATGATGAGCGGGATGAAGAGCGTGAGCACGATCGCCTTCTGCAATTCGTCCTGATAGCCCTGCATGGCGGTGGCGGTCAGCATTTCGGAGAGGAAGAGCACCAGAAGCCAGCCGGCGCGCTTCCGCAGCATTTCGAGGAAGCCGATGCGCATATAGGGCTCGTCCAGCGCCTCCATGCCGCCGAATTTCTGCACGTCCTCCGTCGTCTCCTCGAGGATGCCGTCGATCACGTCGTCGACGGTGACGATGCCGATGATGCGGCCATGCTCGATGACGGGCACGGCCAGAAGATCGTATTTGGAGATGAGCTGGGCGACGCGCTCGCGGTCGATGAGCGGCGAGACGGCGACCGGGCGGCGCTTCGGCGCGACGTCGAGGATGCGGGTCTTCGGATCGCTGACGACGAGCCGCCTGAGGCCGACCGAGTTCAGGAGCTTGCCGGTTTTCGCCTCGACGATATAGATGGCGTAGATGGTTTCGCGGGTGCGCTCCACCTCGCGCAGATGCTCCAGCGTGCGGCCGACGGTCCAGCTCGGCGGCACGGCGACGAACTCGGTCGTCATGATCGAGCCGGCGCTGCCCTCCGGATAGCCGAGGATGCGGAGGATCGCGGCTTGCGAATCGACGTCGAGGTCCTGCAGCAATTCCTGGCGGACCGGCTCCTCCAACTCGCGGAAGAGATCGGCGGCACGGTCCGTCGACATCGCCGCGAGCAGTTTTACCGCCAGCAGATGTGGCAGATGGACGATCAGTTCCTCGGGCCGTTCGAGTTCCGGCTGGTCGAACGCCTCTACCGCCCGCTCGAAGGGCAGGCCCTTGATGATCTCGACGGCGCGGTCGTCCGTCTCATGGTTGAGGACATCGACCAGATCGGCGACATGGCCGCTTGCGATGCTTTCGGCGAGGATGCGCTCATCGTCGCCGGCAATGACCGGGAGTTCGTTCATGGCTCGCTCCTATGCCGTCCGGGGCGGGACGCGCGAGCCTTTTTGGAAGGATCAGGCGGCTGCCGCAGACGGCGATTGCATTCGACTGCTACTACTGTCGCCAGGCATGGCGGCGTGACCCTTTCCGTTTTGTCGGCCAAGCAAGAAGAAGGCCGAGCGAAATCTCCATATACCTGTTCTTTTGGCTGTCAATCGCGAAGTGCGCAAAGCTGGAAGAGCGCACAACATGCCGCATGCGGCGGCGCTCGTCAGGCCGCCACCAGCCCCGAAGGATCGCTTTGCGCGGGCGTCGGCAGGCCGCTTACATAGGCGGCGACTTCCGCCGTGCGGGCGAGCGTGCGCCAATAGACATCCTCCATCAGGATATGGGCGAACTCGCCGTTCCGCCCGACGCTGTAGAGGCCATTGACGCCCGTCGAGACGGCGAACTGGCGCCGCTCCTCCTCATATTTCGACAGATAGACCGGATACGAGATCGGCGTCTTCAATATGCCGGCCGGGCCGAGATATTTGTCGCGCAATTGAGGGAAGATGCGGCAGATATTGTCGAGGCAGAGCTTCGCCATCTCGTCCTCCGGCATCGTCCAGTACCGATCGCCGATCTCGCAGCCGATATCGAAGGTGATCAGCGTCTTGCCTTCCGGCGCCAGCCAAGGCATCGAGATCGTCGTCTCGGTCAGCCGGAAGAAGGGATAGGAGCGGTCCGGCACCCACAGCATGGTGTCGGGCAGATAGTGCCGGCCCTCGAAACGCAGATTGGCGAAAACCATCGGCCGATAGCGGAAAGCGCCGAGATGGAAGAGCGTGTGCGTGCCCTCGACCAGCTTGGGCAGGACATGGACCGGCGCCGTGCTGATCGCCGCCGAAACCGGAATGGTCTCGCCCTTGACTCGAACGGCGGTGACGCACTCGTTCTCGACGATGATCTTTTCAACCGGCGATTGCAGGCGGATCAGGTGCTCGACGCGCCTGGTCATGGGTTCGAGAAGCTTGGCGACCCCGCCCATCGGGTAGACGTGATAGACATCGGCGCCTTCCGGCATCGTCCGCGTATAGCCGTTGCAAACGGCGCGCCCGGTAGCGCGGCCGGCGGCCTGCAGGTAGAGCGACTTCAAGGCGCCGTGCGCCCATTTCTCGCCGACGGCGGGCGAAAGCTCGCTTGCGGGCGCCCCCGACCAGGCTTCGGCGAGCGGCATGGCCACGTCCTGCGCCAGCGCGTTGCCGTAGGCATGGCGGAACCAGTCCTCGGCGGATTTGACCTCCTGCCGGCGCATCCGCGCCGCAAGCGCGCCGGCGACAAAACGCGGCTGGCGCATCAGTCCGAACGGGTAGCTATAGGCCTTGCCGTTCAGGTAGACGGCCTCGCCATAGCGTTTCACCGTCAGGCAGATATCCTCCGCGCCGAGCGCCTTGGCCAGACGATTGCTGACGAAATGGCCGCCGAGGTCATAGCGGAAGCCGTCCTCGTCCTGGAAGGAGGACGCCATTCCGCCGACCGCGCCGCTGGCTTCGAACAGGATGACGGGCAAACCCCGCCGGTTGAGATCGTCGGCCGCGGTCAAACCCGCTATGCCGGCTCCAAGGATTGCAATCGGTTTCAAGGCACACCCCTGCCGCCACCTCACATATTCGTGATCTTGCGCCAGGACCAGTCAGTGGTGAGTAAAAATCGTTCGATAAATTGCAATGAATCGGTTGTTTTCGGAAGGTCAAAACAAGGTAGAATGAAGCTGCCGCTTCGTGTATGGAGCCGCATCCCTCGAAAAAAGGGAGAAAAGGGCTAAGCCAATTGCCCTCAACATGTCAGGTGCAACAATGAAGAAATGGTCGCCGAATTCATGGAGAGCTAAACCGATTAAGCAGGTGCCGGCTTATTTTGACGCTGCCGCGCTCGCCGAGACGGAAAGGCAATTGGCAAGCTATCCGCCGCTCGTTTTCGCAGGCGAAGCCCGCAAGCTCAAGAAGCAACTCGCCAATGTCGCCGAAGGCAACGGTTTCCTGCTTCAGGGTGGCGATTGCGCCGAGAGTTTCGCCGAGCATGGCGCGGACAATATCCGCGACTTCTTCCGCGTCTTCCTGCAGATGGCGGTGGTGCTGACTTTTGCCGGTTCGCAGCCCGTCGTGAAAGTCGGGCGCATTGCCGGCCAGTTCGCCAAGCCGCGCTCGTCGGACAGCGAGACGCGCGATGGCGTGACGCTGCCGTCCTATCGCGGCGATATCATCAACGGCATCGAGTTCGACGAGAAATCGCGCGCGCCGGACCCACAGCGCCAGATCATGGCCTACCGGCAGTCTGCCGCGACGCTCAATCTTTTGCGCGCCTTCGCCCAGGGCGGCTATGCCAGCCTCGAGAACGTGCACAAATGGATGCTGGGTTTCGTCTCGGACAGCCCGCAATCGGAGCGCTATGAGGCGCTGGCCAACCGCATCACCGAAACGATGGATTTCATGCGGGCCGTCGGCATCAGCTCGGAAAACAATTATTCCATTCGCGAGACCGACTTTTACACCAGCCATGAGGCGCTGCTTCTCGGCTATGAGGAAGCGCTGACCCGCGTGGATTCGACCTCGGGCGACTGGTACGCCACCTCCGGCCATCTGATCTGGGTCGGAGACCGTACCCGCCAGGCCGATCACGCGCATGTCGAATATTGCCGCGGCATCAAGAACCCGCTCGGGCTGAAATGCGGCCCCTCCATGACCCCGGACGAATTGCTGCAACTGACTGACATACTCAATCCGGAAAACGAACCCGGCCGGCTGACGCTCATCGCCCGCTTCGGCGCGGACAAGGCGGCGGACCATCTGCCCAAGCTCGTGCGGGCGGTTCAGAAGGAAGGCCGCAAGGTGGTGTGGTCCTGCGATCCGATGCATGGCAACACGATCACCGCCGCCGGCTACAAGACCAGGCCGTTCGACCGCATCCTGAAGGAAGTGCAGACCTTCTTCGACGTGCATCGCGCGGAGGGCTCGCACCCCGGCGGCATCCATATCGAGATGACTGGAAAGAATGTGACGGAATGCACCGGCGGGGCCCGCGCCATTCGCGACGAAGAGTTGCAGGACCGCTATCACACCCATTGCGATCCCCGGCTCAACGCGGATCAGGCGCTGGAACTCGCTTTCCTGGTTGCCGAGCGGCTGAAGAAGGACAGGGCCGCCACGCCGCAGAAGCAGGTCGTGAACGGCTGAGGCTCATTTTCGATTTATTGAAAAAGGCCGGATCGGGCGCGCTCGATCCGGCCTTTGTCGTTTTTTCCTGATCGCAGCATCAAGAATTTTGCGATGGTCCGCCTCGATGGAAGCCGCGACAATGGAGTCCGGCTTTACTCCAGGCGAAGGGATTAGGATGACCGATATTCATGAGGGCGCCTGTCTGTGCGGCGCGGTGCGCTTCACCACGCATGGGCCGCTGCGCGGCGTCGTTTACTGCCACTGCTCGCAATGCCGCAAGCAGACCGGCCATCATTACGCCGCTACCAATGTCGCCGACAAAAACATCGAGATAAGGGGGACGAGCGACATCACCTGGTACCGGGCCTCGGAAAAGGCGCGCAGGGGCTTTTGCCGGGTTTGCGGCTCGGCCCTTTTCTGGAAGCATGACGAACTCGACAATATCTCGGTGATGGCCGGCGCCTTCGAGAAGCCCACGGGACTTACAGCGGAGGCGCATATCTTCGTTGCCGATAAGGGCGACTATTACGATATCGATGACGGGCTGCCGCAATTCGACCGCTCGGCGCCCAATGTCAAAACCGAAAATTGAAAAAGTCGATGGCTCAGGCCGGTTGGGGCGTTCTATGGCGGACCGCCGGCAGCGCCAGCATGAAGAGCAGCGCCGAGCAGGCGAGAAGAAGCATTCCGCCGACCTCGCGATAGACAGCGACGCCGAAGACGCCGCCCGCGACGAAGAACAGGACGGTCTGCCCATGCAGGCGCAGCTTGGTGAGGATATCGCTCTTGTCGGTTTCGGGTTCGCGCCCGCGCGCCATGTCGGCGAGAATGCCGAGTTCGATACCGATATCGGTCGACATGCCGGAGACATGGGTGGTGCGCACGCGTGCGTTGGAGATGCGGGTCACGACCGCATTCTGCAATCCCATCAGGAAGCTCAGGCCGATGATCAGTACGGGACCGCGATGGCCCGCCGGGAGCCAGAGATCGACGGCGCCGAGACATGCGAGCAGGATCGCTTCAAGCAGGATGCTGAAGGCATAGATGCGCTCGATCCGGCGCCGGCGTCCGGCATTGATGAGCAGAGTCGACACCATGGCGCCTGAAATGAACGTAACGAAGATGCCCAGATAGGCACCCGCGAGAACGAGATCGCCAAAGGCGATGTGGTCGGACAGTGACGAGACATTTCCCGTCATGTTCGCGGAAAAGAAGCCGACCGCATGAAAACCGGCCGCGTTGATCGCACCCGCGACAGCGGCAAGCACGCTGGCGAGCCGGCGGTCGATGACACTGTTACGAGCGTCGCCCTGTCTGATCAGCATTTGTGGAATGACCTGAACGGATTTCGTCTCTTTAGCCGCAAATTCAGCGGCTGTCACCGGGCCTTTCAGGACGATTCGCAGGAGCAAGCAACATCGGGGCCGCTTGCATGGCGCCGGCTGCCGTGCATTGATCCCGCGAGAGCGGTTTTTTGATCTGGCTCGGAGGGACAATGCCTACGCTGACGACGCTTTTATCCTTTGTGCTTGCCAGTTTCGTGATCGTCATCGTTCCCGGGCCGACCGTGACACTGACCCTCGCGAACTCCATGAAATATGGAACGCGCGCCGGTCTTGCGAATGTGCTCGGCACGGAGATCGGGCTTATGACGATGATCACCGTCCTGGCTTTCGGCCTCTCCGCGGTGGTGGCGCATATGGCGGGCATTTTCAGCGTGCTCAAGCTCGCGGGCGCGGCCTATCTCGTCTGGCTCGGCATCAAGCTCTGGCGCTCGGATGGTCAGTTGGGTGAGATGCGCGCCGGCCAGCGTCCGCCGCGCTCCTTCGTCCTGCAGGGTTTTTTCGTTATCTGGTCTAACCCGAAGGCGCTTTTCTTTTTCGGCGCCTTCATCCCGCAATTCGTCAACCCCGCGCTCGGCCATGCTGCTGCGCAGACGGTGCTTTACGGGGTCATCTTCATGGCCGTCGCCACCATCTTCGACGGATGCTACGCGGTGCTTGGCGGCAGCGCCGGCTCATGGCTTTCGCGCAAGCGTATCCGCATCGTCGAGCGGATCGCCGGTACCTGCCTCATCGGCGGTGGCCTCTGGCTGGCCTTGTCACGCCGTTGAGCCGTGATAGAAGCACACTCTATGACGACAACGCGCACCGCCATCTATGGGGGGTCCTTCGATCCATTGACCAACGGCCATCTGGACGTTCTCAAAGGTGCGCTTGCCATTGCCGAAAAGGTGTTCGTCGCCATCGGCATTCATCCCGGCAAGGCGCCGCTCTTCTCCTTCGAGGAAAAAATGGCCCTGATCGAAGCTTCGGCGAAGGCCGAACTCAATGCGGAGCTAGGGCGCATCGAGGTGGTTTCGTTCGACAATCTCATCATCGATGCGGCGCGCCAGCATGGCGCCTCGATCCTGATCCGCGGCTTGCGTGACGGCACCGACCTCGACTACGAAATGCAGATGGCGGGCATGAACGAGACCATGGCGCCGGATCTGCAGACGGTGTTTCTGCCGGCCAGCCCATCCGTCCGTACCATTACCGCCACATTGGTGCGCCAGATCGCCTCGATGGGCGGCAATATTCGCCCCTTCGTACCCGCCGCCGTCGCTGTTGCGATCGAAAAGAAATTCGCTCCCTGAAAGAGACTAAGGAGAACATGATGCCGCTTTCAAGGCGCGCCGCGCTTGCCCTTGCTGTTCTCGGCTCCATTGCCCTTGCTGGGCCGGCTCATACCGCCCAGGCTGGGGTTGCCGATCCCGAGAACACGATGATCATCACGCTGAAGGATGGCAATGTCGTCATCGCGCTGCGCCCGGATCTTGCCCCGAAGCACGTGGCGCAGATCAAGAAACTGGTACGCATGCACGCCTATGACAACGTCGCGTTCCATCGGGTCATCTCGGGCTTCATGGCGCAGACGGGCGATGTCGAATATGGCGACATGGCCAAGGATTACGACCCCGAACGCGTCGGCACGGGCGGTTCCAAGCTCCCGAACCTGCCTGCCGAATTCTCTAAGGCGCCCTATGTCAGGGGCACGGTCGGCATGGCGCGCTCCCAGGATCCGAATTCCGCCAATTCACAATTCTTCATCATGTTCGCGCCGGCACCGTCGCTCGAAGGCAACTACACCGTCGTCGGCAATGTGGTGAGCGGCATGCAATTCGTCGACAAGATCAAGAAGGGCGATCCGGCGGAGAACGGCGCTGTCTCCTCGCCGGACCGCATGATCAAGGTGCGGATCGCCGCGGACATGAAAAACAGCAAAGGACAAGATTGATGGCCGAGATAAAAGACCCGGAAAACACGCTCGTCATGGAAACCACCAAGGGCAAGGTGGTGATCGAGATGTTGCCCGACCTCGCACCCGGGCACGTCCAGCGCATCAAGGAACTGACGCGGGAAGGCGCCTATGACGGCGTGGTGTTCCACCGCGTCATAGACGGTTTCATGGCGCAGACCGGCGACGTGCGCTACGGCAAATCGACCGGCTCCGCCTTTAACCCGGCGCGCGCCGGAATGGGCGGCTCCGACAAGCCGGACCTCAAAGCCGAGTTCTCCAACATGAACCATGGCCGCGGCACCTGCTCGATGGCGCGCGCGCAGAACCCGAATTCGGCGAATTCGCAGTTCTTCATCTGCTTCGACGATGCAAGCTTCCTGAACCGGCAATATTCGGTCTGGGGCCAGGTGATCGAGGGCATGGAGAACGTCGACAAGATCAAGCGCGGCGAACCGGTCCAGGACCCCGACAAGATCGTCTCCCTGAAGGTCGCCGCTGACGTGAAATGATGCGGCGATGATGAATGCCCTCTGGTCGCTGCTGGCCATTATCGCCGGCACCTTCATCGCTATCCAGGCGCCGATCAACGCCGATCTCTCCAAGGGGATCGGCTCGCCGGTAGCGGCAGCGGCCTTTTCGTTCCTGTCGGGAACGGTGCTGCTCGGGCTGATCGCCTTCGGGCTGACACGGGCCGGGGGCACGTCGCTTAACTGGCACGGACCGGCGCTCTGGCTCTTCGTGACCGGCGGTGTGCTGGGCGCTGTCTACGTGACCAGCGTTACCGTGCTGACGCCGCGTCTGGGCGCTGCAGCCGTCATGGCCTTCGTCGTGACCGGTCAATTGCTTGCGGGCGTGCTGCTCGACCGCATCGGCTTTCTCGGCATGGCGGTGCGTGAAATCTCCTTCGGCCGCGTCGCCGGCGCCGTTCTCCTGATCGCCGGCGCGCTGATGATCCGGCTTTTCTGATGCGCGTCGACGATTTCGATTTCGATCTGCCGGAGGAGCGGATCGCGCTTCGTCCAGCCGAGCCGCGCGATGCCGCGCGGCTTCTGGTCGTGCGGCCGGGGCAAGCATTCGCCGACAGCGTCGTCAGCCGCTTGCCGGAATTTCTGCGGCCCGGCGACGCGCTGGTCTTCAACGATACAAAGGTGATCCCGGCGCAACTGTTCGGCTTTCGCGAGCGGGAAGGTTCGGCCTCCAGAATCGAAGCGACGCTTCATATGCGCGCCGGGTCCGATCGCTGGAAGGCGTTTCTCAGGCCGGCGAAACGCGTCAAGGAGGGCGAGCGCATCCGTTTCGGCCATGACGGCAATGCCTGCTTTCTGGGTTCGCTCGACGCGACCGTGGCGGAAAAGGGCGAGGGCGGCGAAGCGTTGCTCGTCTTCGACTTTTCCGGCCCGATCCTTGATGATGCGATTCGCGCCGCGGGCCATGTGCCGCTGCCGCCTTACATCGCTTCCAGACGGCCGGACGACGAGCGGGACCAGGCAGACTACCAAACGATCTATGCGCGCGAGGAAGGGGCGGTGGCTGCGCCGACCGCCGGCTTGCATTTCACGCCGGAGCTGATGCGGGCGCTCGATGAGCGTGGCATCGAAAGGCATTTTCTGACGCTCCATGTCGGAGCCGGCACCTTCCTGCCGGTCAAGGCGGACAACACCGAAAACCACCATATGCATGCCGAGATCGGCCACATATCCGCCGAGACGGCCGACGCGCTCAATGCGGTCAGGGCACGGGGAGGACGTATCGTCTCCGTCGGAACCACCTCGCTCAGGCTGCTCGAAAGCGCGGCCGCCGAGGACGGCACGCTTTCGGCATGGTCGGGCTCGACCGACATCTTCATCACACCGGGCTATCGCTTTCGCGCCGTCGACATCCTGATGACCAATTTTCACCTGCCGCGCTCGACGCTGTTCATGTTGGTCTCGGCCTTTTGCGGGCTTGAGACGATGAAAGCCGCCTATGAGCACGCCATAGCGGAGCAATACCGCTTCTATTCCTATGGCGACGCCAGCCTGCTGTTCAGGGCGGAGTTGGGATGACCTCTGCCTTCTCCTTCCGTCTCCTCGCCACGGACGGCAGAGCGCGGCGCGGCGAGATCAGCATGCCGCGCGGTATCGTGCGCACGCCGGCCTTCATGCCGGTCGGGACGGCGGGGACCGTGAAGGCGATGTTCCTCGACGATGTGCGCGCTACCGGCGCCGACATCATTCTCGGCAACACCTATCATCTGATGCTGAGGCCCGGCGCGGAGCGCGTCGCGCGCCTTGGGGGCCTGCATGAATTCGCCCGCTGGCCTTATCCGATCCTGACCGATTCCGGCGGGTTTCAGGTGATGTCATTGGCGCAGTTGCGCAAGCTCGACGAGAATGGCGTCACCTTCCGCTCGCATATAGACGGCGCGGCTTATGAACTGACGCCGGAACGCTCGATCGAAATCCAGGGCCTGCTCGATTCGGACATCCAGATGCAATTGGACGAATGCGTCGCCCTACCGGGCACGGAGCCGGATATCGAGCGGGCGATGGAGCTTTCACTGCGCTGGGCCGAGCGCTGCAAGACGGCCTTCGGCGAGCAGCCCGGCAAGGCGATGTTCGGCATCGTCCAGGGCGGAGACGTGGCGCGGCTGCGCGAGCGCTCCGCA
>DASZUG010000035.1:0-2272 GCA_035547755.1 Rhizobiaceae bacterium | reverse complement strand
CGCGATCCACATGGTCGGTACGCCGGGGAAGGTGGTTGCGCCGTTCTCGATCTCCGAAAGCGCCGTTTCCGCGTCGAAGCGGGTATGCATGAGGAGTGTGTTGCCGTTGTTCAAGCCCCTGAGCAGGATCGTGGTCAGCGCATAGATATGGAAGAGCGGGAGGAAAAGCAGGATGCGATCCTCGCCCCTGCGTGTCAGGTCCTGGCCGGCATACCAGATATCGTAGCTCATGACGGCAGCCGACAAGTTGCGGTGTGTCAGCTTCGCGCCTTTCGGCATGCCTGTCGTGCCGCCGGTATATTGCAGTAGCGCCAGATCCTCGACATCGACCGCGGGGAAATCCATCTCCGCGCCGGCCCCCGCGACGAATTGCTCGAATGTCTGGATAGCTTGCCCGGACGGCATCGGCCCGGCGAGCGGCGAACGGCCGAAGGCCGCATCGTCTCCCACGACCAGCCGGTCGATAATGCCAGCCTCGACGAGCTTTGCCGCGCCGGTCGCCATCTCGCCGATATTGGTGGTGACGACCATACGCGCGCCGCTGTCGGCCAGCTTGTGCTGGATGACGCGCGGGCTGTCGAGCGGCGAAAGGTGGACGACCGTCGCGCCCGCCTTCATCGCGCCGAAGAAGGCGATCGGGTGATAGGGCGTATTGGGCAGGAAAAGCGCGATGCGCGCGTCCTTGCCGAGACCGGCGCGGAGGAAGGCCGCCGCCGCTTGATCGACCTTCTCCCGGAGATCACGATAGGTCAGGCGCGTCCCGCGGAAGATGATAGCATCCTTGTCGGAAAACTCCTTTGCCGCCCGATCCACGATCGAGCCGAGCGGCCATGCAGGGAGCGTGACGCGCGGCGACAGCCCCGCCGGGTAGCTCTTCTCCCACGGCCAGGGCGCAGGGAAGGGCGGGATTCCTGTCACGCCTTTGATGCCTGAAGGCTGGAGAAGGTCTTTCCCTCCGCCGCGAGTCTTTTCAGGAGCGGGGCGGGGGCGAACACCGCCTTGCCCGTTTTCGCGTGCCAATAGTCCAAGCGCTCCACGATTTTCCGAAGACCGGTGAGATCTGCCCAGAACATCGGTCCACCCTTGCCGATGGGGAACCCGTAGCCATTGGTCCAGACAATATCGATATCGGACGGCCGTGCCGCGATCTTCTCCTCGAGGATGCGTGCGCCTTCATTGATCATCGGGTAGAGCGTGCGTTCCGTGATCTCCTCGGCCGAGATATTGCGCCTTTCGATGCCGCGTTCGCGCGCTTTGTCCTCGATCAGGCGCGCAACCTCAGGATCGGGCGTAGGGGTACGTGAGCCTTTCTCGTAGATATAGACACCGCGGCCCGTCTTCTGGCCGTAGCGGCCCTGTTCGCAAAGCGCGTCCGCGATAACCGCCGTCTTTCCCTGCGCCTTGCGGTTGCGCCAGCCAATGTCGAGCCCGGCGAGGTCCCACATGGCAAAAGGCCCCATCGGCCAGCCGAAATCGGTGAAGACCTTATCCACCTGCTCGGGCGAAGCCCCTTCGAGGAGCAGGCTCTCGCTGTCCTCGTTGCGTGCGCCGAGCATGCGGTTGCCGACGAAGCCATGGCAAACGCCGACGACGACCGGCACCTTGCCGATCCGCTTGGCGGTGGCGAGCGCGGTGGCGATGACATCCGGCGCCGTGTTCCTGCCGCGCACGATCTCCAGCAGTTTCATCACGTTAGCCGGCGAGAAGAAATGCAGGCCGAGCACGTCCTGAGGCCGCTTGGTCATGGCGGCGATTTCGTCGATGTTCAGATAGGAGGTGTTCGACGCCAGTATCGCGTCAGGCTTGGCAATCTTGTCGAGCTTCGTGAAGACTTCCTTCTTGACCGCCATTTCCTCGAATACGGCTTCGATGATGATGTCGGCGTCGGCGAGGTCGTCATAGCTGGTCGTCGGTGTGAAGAGCGCCATGCGCTTCTTGTGCGCCTCGGGCGACAGCGACCCGCGCGAAACCGAGATACCGTAATTCTTGTCGATGACGCCCAACCCCCGGTCGAGCGCTTCCTTGTTCATTTCGAGAATGGTGACGGGAATGCCGCCATTGACGAATGCCATGGCGATGCCGCCACCCATGGTGCCTGCGCCGATGATGGCCGCTTTCCTGATCTCGCGCGGCTTCACGTCCTTGCCGATCCCTTCGACGCGGGCAGCCTCGCGCTCGGCGAAGAAGAGGTGGCGCTGCGCCTTCGACTGGTCTCCGACGACCAGCTTCTCGAAGAGTTTACGTTCGGCGGCCAATGCCTCGTCGAAGCCCA
>DASZUG010000034.1:0-3715 GCA_035547755.1 Rhizobiaceae bacterium | reverse complement strand
CGAAATACGGTTTCTTTCCACGGAGGACGATATCCTTGCCTATTTGCGTGAGTGGCGAGGCGAGAGAATCCTTTGTGTCTTCAGTTTCGCGCGCGAGGAGCGGGAGTTCGGCCTCGGTGATTTTGCCGGCGTCAAATTGATGGATGCGCCGGGATTTACCGTCCCTGCAAAGGAAGGAAAAAGACTTCGTCTCGAAGGACTTGGCGCGGCTTTCGGAATCGTCGAATGAACACCGGCCGCCGTTCTATTGGACGAGCACCGCACGGCCGCAAACGGCGCCGGTGACTTGCACATCCGCCTGGCCGAGCTTTACCCCAAGCGCTCCAAGCAGATTGTAGAGCAGGCCGTCGATGGTCGGCGCGATCGCCTGGAGCGTTGAATTGAGCGCGCCGGTCAGTCCGGGCGGTACGCCGAGGCCGAGGCCCGCCACATCGACTTTCAGTTGCAGGTCGCCGAGCAGCGAGCCGAAGAGCGAGCTGGTGAAATCGCGCGTCGAGACGGTCTTAATCGCGTGCTCGCGGATGTCCGCCGCATCATAGCGCAATTGCGTCGGATCATTGTTGGTCATGGCGGCATGGGCCAGCGCCGAGATGCTGACCAGCGGCAGCTTCACCAGCGTCGCGGGAGCGACGTCAACTGAACGGGAAAAATCGGCCAAGTCGCCGGGACTGATGGCGCCGATCCAGGCTTCGACGACGCCCGGCTTGGCGTCGATCGTCACGCCGGAGGCGAGGGAACTCCCGCCGCTGCAATCGATCGATGCAAGCTTCGCCTCGGCATAGGCGATTTCGAGATAGAGCGGAACTTGGATATGGACGCCGAGGAGAGCGCCCGCGCCGCCCAATTCGATAGCAAGACTGAGCCTCGTCTGGGCCGTGCGTACGATGGCCCCTGTCTCGCCGACCGAGAACCATGGCGAGTGCTGCGGCGGTTCGCCGACGGTGAGGAGAAGCGTCGTCTTGAGCAGTCCGGGGATGGTCGTGCCGAGATCGACGGCCACTTGATGGCCGCCGCTTGCCAGCGCCGCGCCGGCGGTCAAAAGCTCCATCACGCCGAGCGTCGGATGAAGATCGCTGGAGGAATCGCCGAGCGCCAGCTGCGCGAGCGGCCCGAGATTGATGAGGTCCTTCATCGGCAGCGCGGCATCGACGGAGGCGGCCGCGATCTTGTCCAAGGCCGCTTTTGCCTCCGTGTCGAGCCCTTGCATGGAGGCCAGAGCCGCTGCGATCTGCCCCACCGTTGCCTTTGATTGGAGGACGGTGTCGTAAGTGCCGGCGGTGAGGTGCAATTGCGTCGCAAGCGCATTCGTGAAATCGAGCGCATCCACATCGGCGGAGAGAAGCGCGTTATAGTCCATCGCGCTGAGCGACAGATTGGCGCCGAGGAGGGCCCCGAGAAGGGCGTTCTCGATGCCGCCATTGAGGCTAGCGAGGCGCGAACCGATGGAGAAGGCGGCTTCGCTGGAGCTGCCCGCGACCGCGCTGACGCTGATTTTCGGCGACGGAAGCAGGTTGTGGCCGAACCAGGTGGTTCCGACCTTGCTGAAGCCTATGCGAACGGCGTTATGGGACGTGCCGCCTGAAGAGAAGCGCTCTCCCACCGGCAGGCTCGGATCGGCGCTGTAGCGGCCCTGTTCGACCGTCACATGTCCTGTTTCGCCCGCTTGTCTGTCGGGATTTATCCTTCTCTGACCATCGACGATCAGGGCGCGGTAGCCATTGTCGAAGAAGGTTTGGCTCGCCGCCTCTTCGGCGTCATCGATATGCGCGGCGGCGGTGATGGCCGCGAGGTCGGTCAGGCCCTGCGCCTCGCGCTGCTCGACATAGAGCGAACCTTCATCGATTGCGAAGGCGGCGAGCAGGAGCATTGCTGGGCTGAGCAGGGCGGTCAGTGTCGCGAGATTGCCGGTCCGGGAGCGCAGAAAGCGTTTGACGGCATGGGTTCTCGTCAACCGCCTGCCCATCAGAACCCTCCGATGCGGATCGTGGAATGACGGCTGATCGTCTCGCCCGGCAGCGGCATTCCGCGAAGGAGATTCCAGATCGGCAGATTGCGTGCGTCATAGGTGATCTGGACGTTGAACTGGTCCGGGTCGGCGCTATTGTCGCCGACCGACAGCTTCAATTCGGAAGGATCGATAAAGGCATAGCCCGAGGCGTTCCGCTCGATGTAGTCGGTGGCGAGCGAGGAGCGTTCCGCCGGTGTCAGGCCGGCAAGGGCGGTCCGCGCCGCATCCGCCGTAATCTGCTGGATGGAATGGCTGGCGCCGAAATAGATGCCATAGGCGATCATTCCGAAGAGCAGCAACAGCATCACCGGCGCGAGGATCGCAAACTCCACCGCCGAGGTGCCGTGCTCATCGGCCACGGATTTCAATCCGGTTCTGAGAGGCTTATTCAGGATTGTCATATACGCATAGAAGCAACTTTCAGTATATGTCAGCCTGACAGGTGAAACAACCGAAGATTGTATTCGATTGTGGTTTCCGGCGCAGCGGAGGCGTAGACTCCGATGAATGCTTCGCTTGTGCTAATGATTGGAAAAACGCGAACGGAATCATACCATCGGCGCTATGGTTGATCCTTGTGTTTCGGTGCGTCCTTCGAGGCTCGCTTCGCTCGCACCTCAGGATGAGGGAGGTCATTGCCATCCGTCCTCATCCTGAGGTGTGGCCCGAAGGGCGAGCCTCAAAGGACGCACGGCAGCGGCGAAGCCCAGACGCCGAAGCCCGCAACGAGGAAGAAGAACGGGAGGAATGAAAATGAATGTCGAGCTAGATCGCAAGCCGTCAGAAGAAAATCTCGCGCCGCAAGGCGGACTTTCCCTCGTGCGCGGATCGACAAGCGAGCCGCTGATCGAGGAGTCGATCCCGGTCTTCTTCAAGAAAACCGTTGCGCGTTTCGGCCATCAGGATGGCGCGGTTTTCGTCGAGCACGGCAAGCGCTACAGCTATGCCGAACTCGACCGGGAAGTGGACCGGTTGGCGGCAGGCTTCCATCGTCTCGGCCTGCGGAAAGGCGATCGGGTCGGCATCTGGGCGCCCAATCGCCCCGAATGGCTGCTGACCCAGTTCGCCACCGCCCGGCTCGGGCTGATCATGGTCAACATCAATCCCGCCTACAGACTGACCGAACTCGAATATGCGTTGCGCAAGGTCGGCTGCAAGGCGCTCGTCACGGCAGCGAGTTTCAAATCGTCGGATTACCTTGGCATGATCCGGACGCTGGCGCCGGAACTGGCGGAGAGCCAACCTGGCGCGCTCAAATCAGCCAAGCTGCCGGATTTGCGCATCGTCATCCGTACCGGCAGGGAAAAGACGCCCGGCGCCTATAATTTCGACGAGGTGCTCGCCATGGCGGATGCAGGCTCGCTCGCCCAGCTCGACGCCATCACCGCCACGCTCGACCGCAACGACCCGATCAACATACAGTTCACCAGCGGCACGACCGGCTCGCCCAAGGGCGCGACGCTGACGCACAGGAACATCCTCAATAACGCACATTTCGTCACCGCCGCGATGCATTTCACCGAGAAGGACCGGCTTTGCATCCCGGTGCCTTTCTATCATTGCTTCGGCATGGTGATGGGCACGCTCGGCTGCGTCACCAAGGGCGCGGCGATGGTCGTGCCGGGCGAAGGATTCGAACCCGGCGCGACGCTTGCCGCCGTCTCGAAGGAGAAATGCACCGGCCTCTACGGCGTGCCGACAATGTTC
>DASZUG010000033.1:0-9208 GCA_035547755.1 Rhizobiaceae bacterium | reverse complement strand
TTCCTTGCGGCCGCACCAGATCGGTCCGTTGCGCAAGATGATGTCGGCTTCGATCTTGGGAAAAGGGGTTGCCGTCATTCCTGCTTCAATCCTCATTCATCGCGGTTGGCGATCGGCTGCCGCTCAAATGTCATCCAGCGGCCAGATCGGCCGCCTCACCTTGCGGTAGGGGCGTTCCTTGAAGTTACGCGTCGACAGCGCGCCGGTATCCACTTCCAGCACCTCGCGGGCAATCGGCTCGAAGGCGGCGCGGAAATGCTGCATCGATTTGACGACGAGCGTCGCCTTGCGCGTCGGTTCGACGCCGAGAGACGTGAACTGGGCGAGATCCGTCGCCTGCCCGTTATAGGTGATGATGATGATCTCGACGCCGCCGACACGCAGCAGCGCGCTCAGCCCGTAGTTGCGCACCGCACCGCCGCCCATCGGGCCGTGGGCGACGAAACGGCCGTCGGTCAGCGATACCACCCGGCCGGTCACCTCGATTGGACCGCCGCCCATCGAGGGATCGACCTTGCCGCCGAGTTTCAGCGTGACATCGTTGCCGACCCCCGCCGCCTGCGCGGCGAGCGCTGCCTCCGGATCGCAGATCGCGTGGAAGCCGACATTCGTCAGGCCGGCGTCGAGGATCGCGGCGAGGAGGCGCGTGGCGTCGCCATAGGCGCCGGAGCCGGGATTGTCGGAATAATCGGCGATGACGAGCGGCTTGCGCGCACCCTTCTCGCCGGCCTTGGCCCTGGCGATCGCCTCGTCGAGCGGCGTGAAGTGGATGGTGGAGACCTTCCGCTGCTCCCAGGCATAGTCGATCAGGGATTCGGCGAGAGCCTGCGCGCGTTGGAAATCGGCGCCCGTCACCGCCACCGAGGGGCCTATGTCGTGGACGTCAGCCGAGGAAAAGCCCGCCTGCATGCTGACGACGAGCGCCTCTCCCGATGCCTCGATGGCGTCTCCGCGGCGGAGCAGTTCCTTGAACACGGGAGAGGTCGTGCGGCCGCCGTCGAGCGCATAGAGGATAGGCCTGCGGGCGAGCGCGACACGCGGGCGGATGCCTTCTTCCAGCATTTTCTCCAGCAGTTCGGCCCCCTGCCACATCCGCTCATATTCATCAATATGCGGGTAGGTCCGGTAGGAGATCAGCGCATTGGCGTTCCCGGCCATCATCTCCGTCACAGTGGCATGGAGATCGAGGATGACGACGACAGGTATTTCGCCGCCTACCGCTGCCCGAAGGCGAGCGAGCAGAAGCCCTTCTCCATCGTCGCTGCTTTCGGTCGCCATCGCCCCGTGAAGGTGCAGCAGGATACCATCGACGCCCTGGGACGCCGCTATGATCCGCGACGAAAAGATCTCGAAGGCATTGTCGGTTACGCGACCGGAGGGGTTGGCATGCGCGACAAGCGGATGAACCATATCCCAGCCGAACTTTTCGGCCGCTTCGAAGGCCGCGCCCATCGCCGTGCGGGTATCCCGGAAGGCCGCGACGACCTCCTCGTCCTCATAGCAGCCGGCATTGCGGAAAGCGGCCTCATCCGTCAGCTGGACGCTGAACGTATTGGTCTCGTGCATGAATTCCGCAACGAGTATGCGTCCTCCCATTCCCCTTCTTCTCCCCTCATCAGGCTTCGCCAGCCTGCCTTTTCAGCCCCGCTCCAAGGCGGCATATCTTTCGCATACAAATAATCGCCTGAGAACCCGCCTCGAACTTTCCTCCAAAGAATCTGAGCCGGACCGAATCGTCACGCCGCGCGGCGGTAGGTATCCTGCGGGGCAAAAGCCTTGCCGAAGCGGTTGGCCAGAAACTGCTCGAGTGTGATCTGTTCCTGACGCAGAAAACCCTTTTGCGGCAAAATGCCTTCGGCCAGAAGGTCGAGAACGGCGCAGATTCCAGAAGCAGTTGTCGTCTGGATGGCGCTTCGCACCTTGCCTCCAATCACGCGGCTATAGATCTTGTTGGCATAGGTTTCCTGGACGAACCTGCCGTCGCGCATGCCCGTCGCGGTCACGAAAACGACGACGACATCCTGAAAGGTCGACGGCAGCGCCTTCTCGAAAATATCCTTCAGCACATCGCGCCGCTCGCTCAAGCGAAGGTCGTTGAGGAGCGCCTTCATGATGGCGGCGTGGCCGGGATAGCGGATCGTACGATAATTAAGCGTCCTCACCTTGCCTTCCAGACTCTCGCAAAGCGAACCGAGACCGCCCGATGTGTTGAATGCCTCGTAGGTGACGCCGTCGAGCGAGAATTCCTCAAGGCCCTCCATGGGCGGGACAAGCGTGCGTACGCCGTTCACTATGGCCTCGCACGGCTCGCAATATTCGTTGATGACGCCATCCGTGCTCCAGGTGAGATTGTAGTTGAGGGCGTTGGAGGGATATTGCGGCAGCGCGCCGACGCGGAGCCGCAGGCTATCGAGGCTGTCCAGTCGTCGGGCAAGGTCGGCGGCGACGATCGAGACGAACCCAGGCGCGAGGCCACATTGGGGAACGAAAGCGCGGTCCGCGGTCGCCGCGAGTTTTTTCACCGCCCGCGTGCTGGCGACATCTTCCGTCAGATCGAGATAGTGGACAGCGCTTTTCGCGGCAGCTTCGGCAATGCGGATCGTTAAATCATAAGGTGCGGCACTGAGAACAGCGAACCGGCCGCGCAGCAGGCTCGAAAGCGCATCCATGTCGTTGATGTCGATCTGCCTGATCGAAATGGCTTTTTCTCCCCCCAAGGACGCCAGTTGCGCCTCCGACCGGTCGACGACTGTCACCGCGTAATCGCCTGTCAAGCCGAGCAGGTCGGCGATCGTTCTTCCGATCTTGCCGGCCCCGACAATGACGACATCTTTTTTCATGCTTTTTCTCCCGCCTGAGAACCGCAGGAACAGTTTCCCAGCCTCGCCTGTCGCTATGAAGAGGTAATATCGACGAATTTGCTGGTATTTTTCGTCAAAATGCCGAAGTGTATCGGCGATATGATCGATGAGACCGATGAACGACTGCTTGCTCTGCTTTCCGAGAACGCGCGGGAATCGGTCGCGCGGATCGGCAGGAAACTCGGGCTTTCGCGCACCACCGTTCAAGGCCGCATCGAGCGCCTCGAAAGGCGAGGGATCATTGCGGGCTATACGCTGAGGCTGGCGAGCGACTATGAGCGCGGTCTCGTCAAGGCGGATGTGATGATCACGGCCTTGCCGAAATATGCGCGTCAGGTCGAAAAAGAACTGCGTGGCCTGAGGAACGTGAAGACGCTCCATTCCGTCAGTGGCCAGTTCGATATGATCGCCGTCGTCACCGCATCGACCATCGCCGAACTCGATGCCGCCATAGACCGGATCGGAGAGATCGAAGGCGTCGAGCGGACTATGTCCTCGATCATCCTCTCGACGCGGTTCGAGCGCTGAGGGGTTATTTCATAGCTTTTTTGCCGATTTCTTGTTGGAGAGCGATTATCACCGTTCGGTGAAGGCCCTGGACATGCTTTCGCGGATCGGTTTGGTCAAATAATCGAGAAAGGTGCGCTGCGCCGTCTCTATCATCACTTCGACAGGCATGCCCGGCGTCGCGGTAAAGCCCGGAATGCGGTTAAGCTCGCTCGCCGGCAGACGGATGCGCGCCAGATAGACTTCCATGTTCGGGAGGTTCGGGTCCGATAAAGCGTCGGCGGAAACATAATAGACATCCCCATACAGCACCGGTGTGGTACGCCGATTGAGCGCCACCAGCTTGATCGTCGCCTTCTGACCCGGTTTCACCGCGTCGATGTCCTTGCGCTGGATCTGGGTCTCGATGATGAGCGGAACATCGGCGGGCAGGATCTCGAGGATTTTCTTGCCGCTCTCGATGACGCCGCCGGACGTATGATAATACATCCGCACCACCGTCCCCGCCACCGGCGCGTTTATCGTCGAACGCCGCATGACGTTTTTCGCTTCACGCCCTTCCTGGCGCACTCCGTCGAGTTCGCCCTGTGTGCTCTGCAGTTCGTCGAGCGCCTTCTGGTTCATCTCGGTAATGGTCTGCGTGATCTGCTGGCGGTATTTCTCGATCTGCGCATTCGTCTCCAGCACCTCCGCGTCCAGCCGGCCGATCTGGCCTTCCGCGTCGGCGATCGCTCGCTGGATCGAGTTGACCTCCGGCTTGCGGATGAGGCCTTCCTCGAGAAGTTTCATCTTGCCAGCATTCTCGTCCTTAAGGAAAGCAAGCTCGGCGGACATGGAAGTGCTCTGCTTTTGAAAGCCTTCCGCGCGGTATTTCAGCGATTCCATATTCTGCTTGAGGAGCCCGATCTCACTTTCCTTCCGGCTCTGCGCCGACTGGAAACTCGCAACCTGTCCATCAATGATCGAACTGATGTCGCTATCGTGCTTGTTGTCGGTGATGATGCGGGGAAACTCAATATCGGGCTTATCGGCGATCTGTGCCGAAAGGCGTGCGACATTGGCCTCCAGCCGCGCCTGGCGCAGGAAAAGTTGCCGCTGTTTCACCTGTGCGGCGACCCCATCGAGTCGTATCAAGGGCTGGCCGGCGATGACGTGATCGCCTTCGTTAACGAGTATATCCTGGATGATCCCACCTTCGAGGTGCTGGACGACCTTGTTCTCGCCGGTTGCGACGAAGCTGCCGGCACTGATCACCGCGGCAGCAAGCGGCGCTGTCGCCGCCCATGTGCCGAAGCCGCCAAATGCCAAAATGATCAGAACCAACCCGATAAGGACATGCTTGCGGATGGAGCGCGGCACCTGATTGTACCACTCGATGTCATGAACTTCTGCGATGCTCGTAGCCATTAGGCGACCTGTGCGGTTTGACCTGTCACGGCAGGGCGGACGTTGGCGGCATTCAAGGGGGCGAGTGCCTTGAGGACCTCCTGGCGGGAGCCGAACATCGATACGGTGCCGTTGGACAGAAGCAGGATCTTGTCGACGCAATTCAGAAGCGACGGCCGCTGCGTGATGGTGATGACCGTGATCTTCTCCTGCTTGGCATGGGATAGCGCGCGCAGGAGCGCCGCGTCGCCGAAGCCATCCAGGTTGGAGTTGGGCTCGTCCAGGACGACCATCCGTGGGTTGCCGAAAAAGGCGCGGGCTAGCGCGATCCGCTGCTTCTGGCCGCCCGACAAGGGCGAGCCGTCGGCGGCGACCATGGTTTCGTATCCCTGGGCAAAAGTCGAAATCAGTTCGTGGACATCCGCCAGCATCGCCGCCTTGTAGATGTCGTCATCGCTGGCGTCCTCGCGCATGCGGCCGATATTCGCCTTGATGGTGCCGGGGAAGAGTTGCACATCCTGCGGCAGATAGCCGATATTCTCGCCGAATTGCCGCTGATCCCAATTGCGCAGATCCATCAAATCGAGCCGAACGTTGCCGGACGTCGGCAGGAGAGAGCCGACCAGCATCTTGCCGAGCGTCGTCTTGCCCGCTCCAGAGTCCCCGATAATGGCAAGCGATTCGCCCGGCGACAGCGTGAACGATACGCCGTTCAGTACCACCCGCTTGGTTCCCTGGGGCACGAAGAGCAACCGTTCGACATCGAGCCGTCCTTGCGGCCGCGGCAGTTTCAACCGCTCGAAGTTCAACGGAGACGATTTGAGCAGGGTAGAAATCCGCTCATAGGCCGCACGGGTATTGATGAACTGGTGCCAGCCTTCGATGGCGCTTTCCACGGGCGCAAGTGCGCGGCCAGCGATGACCGAGGCGGCGATGACCATGCCGCCGGTCAATTCGCCTTCGAGCGAGAGATAGGCGCCCCAGCCCAGCATGGCGACCTGCGCGAGCAGGCGCACGGCTTTGGAGAGCGAAGCGGAAATGACGTTTCGGTCCTGCGCGAGCACCTGGGCTTTCAACGATCCCGCCGTGTCCTGGCCCCATATCTTCACCGCCTCCGGGATCATCGCCAGAGCATTGATGATCTGGGAATTGCGGGACATGGAATCGAGATGCAGGTTGGCCCTGCTCTGGAAATTGGTCGCCTCGTGGAACGAGTTGGCCGTCATTTTCTGATTGAAGAACGCAATCACCAGCAAGAGCAGCGCGGCGACGACCGCAATGAAGCCGAGATGCGGATGCACCAGGAAGACGGCCAACATGAACAGCGGCGCCAGCGGCGCGTCGAGAAACGCGAGAAGCGTGCCCGAGACGAGAAACGAACGCAGTTGCTGCAGATCGCCAAGCGTCTGGTATTCACGGCCGTTGCTGTGGAGCGCGGCGCGCGCAGCGGCGCCCAGAATGGGTGCGCCGAGCTGCGCCGCGATCTCGACGGCCGTGCGCATCAGGATGAACCGGCGAATGGCGTCGAGCACGGCATTGAGGACCACCGCGGATGCGATCAGGATTGTCAGCATCACCAGCGTGTCGACCGACCGGCTCGTGAGCACCCGGTCGGATATCTGGAAGAGATAGACCGGAATGGCCAGGACCAGGATATTGGTCGCGAGAGTGAAGCCCATGACGATGATCAGATTGCGCCGGACCGCGCGTATTCCCGCTTTGAGATTGTCGGCGAGATTGATCGGCCCGAGACGCCGGTGAAAAACATCGTTCGGACTACCGTTTGTCCGACCGTCCCGCCCTTGCGGCGACGCCGAAGCGGAAAGGTGCTGCTCGGCCTTGATCGGACCGCTGTCCCCATCCACCGATTTGAGGCTGCCGGGCGCGGCCTTTCCATTTGCCTGCGATTCCCCCGGGCGGTCCGGTTCGATTATCTCCTCACCCGCGCGCTCCTTCTTGCTCCGTCCGCTATCGTCCGGGCCGGAAGCGGGGGGTTCTTCCGTTTCATCTTCCGCCGGACGGAACCATATCGACATCGCCGATCTGCGCAGGTCGGCTGCGGCCTGGTCGACTTCCGACATGAATATATCGAAGTCGCGATCAAGCTTATCGAGATTGGAAGCCGGCTTCTGCACGGCGTCGTCCGAACCGCCTTGACCAACCTCGGGATCGTCGGTCTTGACCGCCATTCTCATATTTACCTCGGCGCGTTCGTTCATTGCGGCTCCGAAATATCGAGTTCAGGACGTTACCGACTGCATGATGTCGTTGTATCCCGGATGGATGTCGGTGGGATTTCTCAGGTGGGAGACGGAGTCGTCTTGATGCGGAGCGATCATGTCGTCGCTGAGGAAAGCCACGGCCTCGTTGACGAGATGATCGGCATTCGCCGACTCCAGCATATGGTCGGTGCGGATGATGTCAGTTTGAACGAGCATATCGTCGGAGTAGTGACCGCCGCCGGCGTAGGTCTTGGCCGCCGGATCGGCGTCGATGATCTGTGCCGAATTGACCAGCGCATTTGAACCCGTCGTTATCGACCAGTTGCCGTCGACGTTCGGCTGGGCGGCGTTCATCGCCAGCGCTACCTGGTCGGCATCGCCAAGCACGTTGGTCTGCTGGACATACTGAAGGTCGTAGATGTTGCCCGAGATATAGAGCACCCTCAGTCCAGCCAGTCCCTGGAATGCGCTGTCGTTCAACACGTCGGACGAGAGCGTATGGTCGCCGTTGGCGAAATCTTTCAGAGCCCTTGCATAGCCGTCGGGCAAACCTTCATCTCCGCCATGGCCGACGGATGTTATTGCCGCACTGTTCCAAAGCAGATTGCCGCCGGTCGATATGGAACCGTGGCCGGTAGTCTGGAAGCCCGAGACCGAGCCGATGACATCATTGTCGAGAAGGACGTTCGTCTGGCTGATGATATTCGCGTCGTAATAGTTCCCGCCGACCAGCACGAGGTCGTAATATTTTCCGAGATCGGCGATGGAAAGATCGTTGATGGCCTGGTTCCCGCCGGTTCCGACTTCCGTTGTCACCCCATGGGAGGAGGCGGCGACGACCGAGTCATTGTCGGTCACGAAATTGAACTGCTGGAGCCAGTTGAGAGAAACGAAATCACCATTGATCTCCGTGACCGCCCAGGCTTGGGGAAATATCGGATGCGTCGCATCATTGGACCCCGCCGTATCGCCGGTATCGATGCGGATCATGTCCGCGATGTTGAATGCCGTCGTAGGGGAATGTTGCAGCGCGCCGCTCCAGCCGCTCAGGCTGGCGCCGATGGCGTCGGAATCGCTCCATGCGTTGATCTGAAAGATGGCGTTCAATGAGAAATGATCGCCCGCGACGGCGAAAACGCCGCCTTCGAGCGCTTCGTTGGCCACCGTCGCGGAATTGACCAGGGCATTGCTGCCGGTGTTGAGGTCGACCGAGGTGTCGCCCACATAATTCCCATGGCCGAAGATCGTACTGCCGATGGCGGTCGTCCCGCTGCCGTCGATCGCATGATTGTTGCCGTTTGAAGCCGGATCGGCGGACGTCTGCGCCATTTGCTTGGCCAGAGGGGATGCCGGCGGGAGCGCGTCGTCCAGCTTCGGCACTTCGGCAGCTATTTGCCCGTCGACATAGGTTGCATCATCCAAAGGGTTGTCGACGAGCGAAACGATCGTCTGCGTGGAAATTCCATCGGCTGTGATGGGGGCGTCGGCGGGCGCGCCGTTCTGCGCGGCGGAAATGATCTCCGCTGAAAAGGCGTTGAGGGCGGCTGCGGTGTTGCTGACGAAGGTGCCGATATCCGCCTCGGACCCGAAGGAGGCGGACGGAATGGGAACCGATTGCGCCGCATCGTGCACCAAGGCGTCAAGAGCGATATTCGGCGTGCCGATCGTATGGAACGCGACCTGTCCCGCCCCGACATTCACGAAATCATTGTCTGAAAGGTTGTTGATCTGCGCAATATGCGAGGCGACCGAACCAGGAGGCTGAAGTTCAAAAACCGGCATGCCTGAATAAAGAGTGGGATAAATGGTCGGGACATAGTCCGGATAGGATACCAGATAGGCGCCGCCGCTCACCGGTAACCCCAGCGGCGTATCGGTCACTTCGGTAGGCGATATCAGCGTTTCGAGCGTGGGCCCGACCGGAACGTAGTGAAGCCCCGGCTCCGGATCATCGAAATCATAGGGAGATTGGAATGAAAGCGGCGCATGGTCTTCCGGCGGGACCGGCTGCTCCGCCGCCTGTATGGTCTTGAATTCGAGATAATCGTCGCGCAAACGGGCCTGCTCGGTCTCAATCTGGAACAATCCGATGAAATGCGCGATTGCCTCGCTGATCTTATCCAGATGCATGGACTTGCCCATGTAGAGGCTGCAGGGTCACGACCCCGGACGCCTACCATTCCCGCCGAATGCTGCTTGGTGGCTGCGCGGAAATCCGCGCCGCCACCTCAT
>DASZUG010000032.1:0-2475 GCA_035547755.1 Rhizobiaceae bacterium | reverse complement strand
CAGACCCGCGCCGAAGCCGCCGATATGGGCCCAGAAGGCGGTGCCGGGCTTGCCGGGGTCCGTGATCGCAGCGCTCGCCAGCTGCATCGCGAACCAGATTCCCACCACCCACACCGCGCGCACCCAGAGCGGATAGAAGATGATCCCGAGCGGGATCACCACATGCACCCGCGCCCGCGGATAGAGCAGCATGTAGGCGCCGAGCACGCCGGAGATAGCGCCCGAAGCGCCCACCATGGGCACTGTCGAGGCGGGATCGACGAACGCCATGGCCAGCGCGGCCGCGGCGCCGCAAGCGAAATAGAACAGCGTAAAACGCGCATGCCCCATCGCCTCTTCGATGTTGTTCCCGAAGATCCAGAGGTAAAGCATGTTCCCGCCAAGGTGCAGCAGGCCGCCATGCAAAAACATCGAGGTGAAGATGGTGGCCGGCGCCGGCACGCCGATCATGGTCGACGGAGCAAGTTCGGCGTTGAAGATCGATTTCGGGATGAAGCCCAAAAGATAGAGCGCGCCATCCATGCCCTTCTCGCCGAGGGAATATTCCCAAACATAAGCGGCGACGCAGGCGAGAATGATCGCCCAGGTCACGAAAGGTGTGTGCTCGACGGGATTGTCGTCCGAGATGGGGATCACGCTGGAGCGCCTTTGACCTTTGGCGTCATGTGCCATTTCGGGCCAGCGTCGGCAATGGCTGTGGGGCCGCCCTGTTATTTGAATACCGAAATGCGAACGAAGCCAGGCGGCCCCCTGCGATCTCGGCGGAGCGCCGCCAGCTCCCACTTGGACGCCATAGGCCCTTCGGCATTTTCGAACGTTCAATTAACGCCTGCAGGACAGGATGAACCGAAAAGGCGGATATTCTGCGGTGATCTTCGTTCAACGCCTTCTCGTCGCAATCGTTGGCGCGACTGTCCTCGTCGACGTTGCCTGGGCCGACTTTGGCCGATTTGACCTGGATAAGCAGAGCTATCTCGCGCTGGCGGCCCTAACCTTGTCACTTGTGGCAGGTGGAGCATTTTACAGTCGAATGCGCCCAGATCCGAGATTGAGCGCAATGCTGTTCGGGTGCGCATTCTTAGTCTGCTTTTCCGCCTCGTTCAGCCTATTGAATTATCTATTGCTTACCATTGCCGGTCATCGCATTGACACTGCGCTTGCAGCCGTCGACCGCGCGATCGGCTTCTACTGGCCGGCAACGATGGCTGCGATGGCGGACCATCCGCTTCTCGATTCCATTTTCCGCATCTGTTATCTCTCCGTGCTTCCTCAAGTCGCGCTGCTCATTGTGGTCCTGAGCGGGAACAGTCATGAGCAACGAGTTTATGAAGCCTGCCTTGCCATCGCGCTTGCCGCCATCGTCACTGTGGTCTTTTGGACGATCTTTCCGTCGTTCGGCGCGTTCGCTGTCTATGAACTGCCGACTTCGCTTGCGCGTCGACTCGATCTTGCGCTCGATGGCCGGTACGCGCACGAATTGCTCGGATTGATCGCGTCCGGTCCAGGATTTATTTCGCCGCGAAGCGCACGCGGCCTGGTCGGATTTCCATCATATCATGCCGCGCTGGCCGTGATTGTCGCTTGGCACATGCGTCCGGTCAAAGTCGTGTTTTGGCCCGTCGCGGCCGTCGACGCAATTGTCCTCGTCGCCACGCCGATTCAGGGCGGCCATCACCTAGTCGACGTGATCGCCGGATCGGGCGTCGCAGTCCTGGCTATCGCCGCCGCTAAATGGGCGTCCTCGGTCGCTTCCGCCGCGAAAATCGTCGCTCCCCTTCTCGTAACCGGGCGCACAACCGAAGGCTAGAGTCCTGCCGGCACCCGCGCTTGCGCATGGGGGTTCGGCTGGTATTGTGCGGCGCACTGAAATCCCCGCTCCGCCCAAGGTTTACCCATGAATATCCACGAATATCAGGCCAAAGAGGTCCTGCGCGGCTTCGGCGTTCCCGTGCCGCGCGGCCAGGCGGCGTTCACGGTCGAAGAGGCCGTCGCCGTGGCGAAGCAACTCGGCGGGCCTGTGTGGGTGGTCAAGGCGCAGATCCATGCCGGCGGACGCGGCAAGGGCGGCGGCGTGAAAGTCGTCAAATCCATCGAGGATGTGGAGAAAGAAGCGCGCCGCATGCTCGGCATGACGCTGGTCACCCACCAGACCGGCCCGCATGGGCGCGTGGTCAGGCGTCTCTACATCGAGGACGGCTCGGCGATCGAGCGCGAGCTCTATCTCTCCGCCCTCGTCGACCGCGCCACCAGCCGCGTAGCGTTCATCGCCTCCACCGAAGGCGGCATGGACATCGAACAGGTGGCGCACAAGACGCCGGAACGGATCAAGACGTTCCAGGTCGAGCCGGCCGCGGGATACTCGCCCTATGTCGGGCTCGAGATCGCGACCGCGCTGAAACTGAAAGGCGATCAGGCCAAGCAATGCGGCGCGCTGGTCAAATCGCTCTACGACGCCTTCCTCGCCAAGGATATGAG
>DASZUG010000031.1:0-7355 GCA_035547755.1 Rhizobiaceae bacterium | reverse complement strand
GGCGACTGTTCGGGTTCGATGGAACGGCGGACGGCGACACAGGCTCTCCCACGGGCTTCATGGCCCAGAGGTGTGTCGTGCTTCCGTCCGCCACCGCATCCCTAATCATAGCAGATCCGGCAAATGTTGAGTTACAAGGTGCCGAGCAAAGCGAGGCGGAGAGGGGGTAGAAAAGCAAAAAAATTAACCCGAGTTCAGAGCCGTGCCCCGCCGGGCATGTCATCGCAGGAAAGGCCCGGCGGCCAGGAAGGCGAGCGCGGACAGGATGCCCGCCGCGGGCATGGTCACGACCCAGGCGACGACGATGCCGCGCGCCACATTCCAGCGGACGGCGGAAACCCGGCGCGATACGCCGACGCCGACGATCGCCCCGGTGATCGTATGGGTCGTCGAAACGGGAATGCCCGTATAGGTCGCCAGGAAGAGCGTGATGGCGCCCCCCGTTTCGGCGCAAAAGCCCTGCATGGGCGAAAGCCGGGTGATCTTCGAGCCCATCGTATGAACGATGCGCCAGCCGCCGGCGATCGTGCCGAGCGCCATGGCCGCCTGACAGGAAAGCACCACCCAGAGCGGGATATGGAAATCTCCGCTCATCATGCCGTGGGAATAGAGGAGGACGGCGATGATCCCCATCGTCTTCTGCGCGTCGTTGCCGCCATGGCCGAGCGAATAGAGCGAGGCGGAGACGAATTGCAGCGAGCGGAACGTCTGGTCCACCTTGAGCGGAGTGAATTTGACGAACAGCCAGGACACCGCAAGCACCAGGAGGAGCGCCAGCACCAGGCCGAGGCCCGGCGACAGCACGATCGCCACGGTCGTGGCGATCAGGCCATGCCAGACGATGGCCGAGAAGCCGGCCTTCATCAGGCCGGCGCCGACGAGCCCGCCGACAAGCGCGTGCGAGCTGCTCGAAGGGATGCCGCCGGCCCAGGTGATCAGGTTCCAGCAGATGGCGCCGGCCAGCGCGGCGAAGATCACCTGGTCGGTGATGATGTCCGCCGAGACGATGCCCGCGCCGACGGTGCGCGCCACATGCAGGCCGAAGACGAGGAAGGCGATGAAGTTGAAGAAGGAGGCCCACAGCACGGCGTAGCGGGGCGCGAGCACGCGGGTCGAGACGATGGTCGCGATCGAGTTGGCGGCGTCGTGAAGCCCGTTGAGGAGATCGAAAAGCAACGCAACCGCGATGAGGCCGACGAGGACGAAGGGGATATGCAAGGGCCACTCCGTGGGCTGCTGCTCGACCGGACCTGGCCGAATCTTGGCCGATGTCGGTCAGAGATGTTCGACCAGGATGCTGCTGATCCGGTTGGCCACGTCCTCGAAACGATCCATGACGCTTTCCAGATGGTCCAGTATTTCCGCGTTGACGATATAGTCCATGGGGCGGCTCTGGCAGTCCTTGTAAAGGGCCTTCAGCCCCTCGTCGAAAATGTCGTCGGCCTGGTCTTCCAGATGAAGGATCTGCTCCGTGAGCCCGTTGAGCCGTCCGGCGTTGGAAGCCATCGACCGCAACAGCGGCATCGCCTTTTCGGTGACCTCAGCCGCCTGCAGGATAATGCCGCCCATCTCCCGCATGGCGGGGCGGAAATCGTGGACCTCGAACAGCCTGATCGCCTTCGCGGTCTTCTGCATCTGGTCGATCGCGTCGTCGAGAGAAACCGTCAGGGCCTGGATGTCGCTGCGGTCGAACGGGGTGATGAAGGTTTTGCGCACGGCGAGCAGCACATCGCGGGTGATCGCGTCGGCGGCCTGCTCCTTGGCCGAGATTTCGTTGCAAAAGGCCGGAACGTCCGGCCCCCCTTCGAGAAGCCGGGTCAGGCTTTCGGCTCCGCCGACGACCGTCCTTGCGTGCTGCTCGAAGAGGACGAAGAACCTGTCTTCCTTGGGCATCAAAGATCGAAAAAGCTTCAGCATCATCTCACCGGGCGGCATTCCCTCGTTCGTGCATCATCTTTCCGGAAGCCGCTACCGACCCATGTCAAGTTCCCGGCCGATGTCAAGCCTGCGTATGCCGATCGCGGGAACCGGCAGCCGCCAGGATAGTTTTACGTGAGTGCGATTCGCCGGAAATGCCGGTTGAAACGCAACGCAATCACGCCAAATAGAAACGTCTGGCCGTTAAATCGAGCCAAAGGCAAGCGGAGTTCTTGAGAAGGCAAAATTCTGTGGCCCCCGACGGCGAAGGCTGGCGGACTCCGGCGCGAGGGAACGAAAACGAAGGAGCCATTGAGTTGATCGTGAGAAATCTCTTCGCTTCCGGTCCTGATTTCGCCGAAATGGGCGGCAGAAACGAATCGCCGTTCGCCGGCCTGAACGTGCTGATCTGCGAGGACGAATATTTGCTGGCCGACGATCTCGCGCGGCGGTTCGAGTTGAGCGGCGCCAGGGTCGTCGGGCCCACGGCAACCCTCCAAGGGTCGTTGGAAACGGCCACGCTCGCCGAGGCCCTGGGAGCGGCGGTGCTGGATATCAGGCTGGGCGAGGATCTCATCTTTCCGGTCGCCGACATCCTGGCGGCGCGCGGCGTCCCCTTCGTCTTTTTCAGCGGCTATGACGACGTCGCCCTTCCGTCCAGGTTCGGCGGCGTAAGAAGGCTGAGCAAGATGGAGGAACTGGATCGCATCATCGTGGCCGTGCTGACCGAGCGCGTCATCAGTTGCGCCAATGCGGGCAGGCCCCCCGCCCGTCGCGAGGACGACAAGATCGCGGCGATCCTGCCGAGGCTCCGTCTCCTGGCGCGCCTCCTGACGGACGAGACGAAGTCCGACGATCTGGTCGCGAAGGCGCTTGAGCGCGCGATTGCGGACGTCACCCGGCGCTCGGCCTACTCGTCGACCGTCCGATGGCTCATGAGCCTACTTGAAGAGGTCTGGCTGCGGCAGCAGAGACAACGCTATCTGCATTGATCCTTGTGATGGGTCGCATCGAGGGAGCTCATGAGACGATTGCATTGCCTGGAGAGTTCCGCGTCCTTACCCCTCTCCAGTTTGCCCCGGATCCGGCCTTTGGCCGGCCCGAGGACAGGCTCCACAAACCGGAGAGGGGGCCGATATCACATGCGGCAGCCACTCACCGCAGTTCCGACAGAAGCTCGTCGGTGGAAGCCGTCTCGACCTGCTCGCTGTAGCGGTTCCTGAAGAGGTTGAGGATGGCGTCGTGCGCCTCGTCCGAGACGCTGCAGATCGCGTCTTCGACGAGGATCGTCCGGTAACCCCAATCGACCGCGCCCAACACCGTCGAAAGCACGCACACGTCCGTCTCGCCGCCTGAAATAATAAGCGTGTCGCAGCCCGCGCGCCGAAGCCGTTCGCGAAAATCGGTCCCATGCCAGGGCGAATAGACCGGCTTGTCGATTACCTGCGCGGGCGGGCAGAAGGCGGCGAGTTCCGGAACGAGGGGAACCAGTTCGCGGCCCTCTTCCTCGAGCGTGAAGCGGCGCCATTTGAGGTAATAGTCGCGCCAGACGCCATCGCCGTCACCGCTGCGGCGCGCCGGTATGAAGCGTGTGAAAATGGTCGAAGCTGGCCGCGCCTCGCACAATCCAACGATGTTGGGCAGCACGCGCGGCATCCACTCCAGCCCCCATTCGGTATCGGGCGCGAAGAGCAGTTGCATATCGACCGAGATATGCGCCCAGCGGTCCCGTACCGGCCCTCGAAGCGCTCCCATGAGCTTCCTCTTTGATCAGTCCGTCGCCCCTCATCCGCCTGCCGGCTGGAAACCTTCATCGGCCGTTTAGCCAATCGGCGGCGTTTCCGAATAGTGGTAGCATTGCGGCCATTGTTGCAGTGCGTCCTTCGAGGCCCGTTTCGCGGGCGCCTCGGGATGAGGGCCGCTGGCGCCAGACTCCCTCATCCTGAGGTGCGAGCCCGACGGGCGAGCCTCGAAGGACGCACCCCACTCTACGTCACGCCCTAATCTGCTCCATCCCGCATTGTTCCGGGGCCTTGTCCGGACGCCAGCGCAGAAGCTTCGTGCCGTGGCGGAAGCGCTCGTCCGTGACGTGATCGAAGCGGACCTCGACGACCAGTTCCGCCCGCACCGGCTCCCATTCGCCGCTCCGCTCCGTCGCCCAGCGGCTCGGGCCGCCCGGCGCCCGTCCGGTGAAGCCCGGCGGCGCGCGCATCGCCTCCAGCCTGGCGGTCAGCCGCGGCCGCTCCTCGTCGGCGATCGTGGCGGTGAAGCCGACGTGGTCGAGACGGCCGGCATCGTCATAAAGACCGAGAAGCAGCGAGCCGACCTCGCGCCTGCGGGCAAGATAGCGGAAGCCGCCGACGACGCAGTCGGCGGTCCTGAGCCTCTTGACCTTGATCATGGTCCGTTCGCCGGGCGAATAGGGGGCGGAGAGACGCTTGGCGACCACGCCGTCCATGTTGCTCCCGGCCTTCGCCAGCCATTTTTTGGCGACGTCGACCTTCCTCGTCACCGGCGACAGGTTCAGGCCGTATCCGGCCGCGAAGGCTTCGAGCGCGGCGCGCCTTTCCTCCAGCGGCTTTCGCAGCATCTTTTCCCCGTCCGTCCCGGCGAGCATGTCGAAAAGCGTGACCGCGGCCGGTGTTTCCACGGCGAGTTTGCGGATACGGCTCTCGGCCGGGTGGAGGCGCATCTGCAAGGCGCCGAATCCGGCGGACGCGATCATCAACTCGCCATCGACGACGAACCGCGCCGCCTCGAGAGCGCGGAAGAACGCGACGACCTCCGGAAAGTAGCGGCCGAGAGGCTTTCCCGATTTCGCGCGCAGTTCCACCGCACCCCCTTCCTTGAAGACGAGGCAGCGGAAGCCGTCCCATTTCGGCTCGTATTGCCAGGGGCCGCCCTCGACCGGAAGGGTTTCGGCCGTCTTCGCCTCCATTGGATGAGTGGTGAGGGGCAGCGCGAATGTCGCCATGAGGGTGATCCTTGAAATTGCAGCAGGTCCCGGATGTCGAAAATCACGCAGGAATCCGATTGCGGGAAGGGCGCGGCGCGGGAGACAATCCTCGTCCTTCCATCCATCGGGTTCGATAGCGGCGCTCGCTTTCTCGCCGGACCTGGGGGTTGAACCCCCGGCGCCCGCTTCAAGTTCCGTCGAAGAGGGACGAGGGTCGCGCGCGGAGCGGGAGGGCCCAGGGATCAAAGGGAGAGATCAAAGGCAGGAGATCGCGGAAACCATTGCCGCCGCCCGCCGTTTTCACGGCGCGGGGGATATCGACGGCATGAGGCAGCGTGAGCGGCGATGCGATAACATTCAGGGACAGGGCCGATGCCGGGCGGCGGCTCGCCGAGGCGCTGCGGGCATTCGCGGCGGAGAAACCTCTGGTGCTGGCGCTGCCGCGCGGCGGCGTTCCGGTCGCCTTCGAGATCGCGAAGGCGCTGCACGCGCCGCTCGACATCCTGCTGGTGCGCAAGATCGGCGCGCCAGGCCATCCCGAATACGGGATCGGAGCGGTGGTCGGCGGAGAGAACCCGCACCTTGTCCTCAACGAGGAGGCCCTGGCGGTCGTCCAGCTCCCGCCAGGCTATATAGAGGCGGAAAAGCATCGCCAACTCGGGGAGATCGAACGGCGGCGGGACCTCTATCTCGGCGACAGGCGGGCAATACCCGCCGCCGGCCGGACCGTGATCGTCGTCGATGACGGGATCGCCACGGGAGGGACGGCGAAGGTCGCGCTCGAAACGCTGAGGAAAGAAGGCGCGGCGCGGCTCATATTGGCCGTTCCCGTCGCGCCGGAGGACACGCTTGTTGAGATGCGGAGCCTGGCCGACGCCACCGTCTGCCTCGGCACGCCCCGGCCCTTCCACGCCGTCGGCCTCCATTACGACGATTTCGAACAGGTGACGGACGAGGCCGTGATCCGCCTGTTGCGGGAAGCGGAGTCTTGCAGCTGAACAGACGAATGGCGGCGGTGGCATGCCGCCGCCGCGGCGGGTTTCCACCCTGCGATTGCCGTGGTTAGGCCTCATGGCGGGAACATCGCCGGAAGGTCGTCGTTAGCTCCCCAGGAGATCGGCAACGATCATGCGACCTTGCGGGAAGAGGCCGAAGCCGTGACGGATCCAAAGCCAAACCAGGACAGCTCCGCCGTCGAATCGATGAACGCGATGCCCGCGCGCAAGCGGAAAAGAACCGTGCGCTGGCTCGTCCTGTTGATCGTCATCGCCGTCATCGTGGTCATTGCCGCCGTGGCGTCCTGGTGAGGCGATCGCTCCAGTCTTCGGCAGGTTCGGGCGAGCGGGGAGAACCTCGAAGGACGCACCCAATGCAATCGCGAATTACTTATCGAGCGAGGATTCGTCGCCCACCGTCGGGTCCGGCTTGACCGGGCCCCTGTCGGCTTCCGAGGTCCCGGCTTCGTATTCATGCACGGCCTTGTCCCAGCAATCCTGTTTCTGCCCGGGGTCGCGCCCCGTCCGCCGCCAGAGCTCGTCGGCCCGGCGCTCGATGAACTCGTTCTTGTCCGGCTTGGCCATTTCCCGTCCTTTCGGGAGTCGCGTGCGGCCAAACCCGCTCGCTTGGCGGTTTGTTCCCACGGCTTTCCCTGAACGCCGGAACATCGGCCGCCGGTGCCGGTTTGGCCGAAGAGCGGGTGGACGACAGGAGGCGCCCTTGGCTTTGCCGGAAAAAGAGAATGCCGAAAGCGCGTTGCGGATCGAGCCGTTCGACGGCACGGTGACCGTGCGGTTCTGGGATGCCGTCATCGCGTCCACCGACCAGGCCAAGATCCTCAGGCAGGCGGGGAAGGAACCCGCCTTCTATATCCCCTTCGATCGGATCTATTTCGATTTTCTGCAAAAGACCGATCACCGCGAGCATGTGCCGGATCTGGGAGAAATCGCCTTCTGGCGCGTCTCCGCGATGAACCGGGCGGCCGACGATTTTATGTGGGCGCTGGAATCGCCGGACATTCCCCTCCTGGCGCTCGCCCATCACGGAAGCTTCGACCGGAAGATCGCACGCATCGAGGCCGTTCCGGTCGGCGGCGGCGCTGAGGGCGCGGTCGAGATGTGAGGGGCCGATTCAACGCAACCTAACCTCTTCCCCACTGTTGGTTGTAACTTTTGCCCCCCTCATCCGGCCGTCCCTTCGACAAGCTCAGGGTCGGCCACCTTCTCCCCGCTGGGGAGAAGAGCGCCGGCGCCACCGCCGCAACCCCCTTGTAACTCAACATTTGCCGGATCTGCTATGATTAGGGATGCGGTGGCGGACGGAAGCACGACACACCTCTGGGCCATGAAGCCCGTGGGAGAGCCTGTGTCGCCGTCCGCCGTTCCATCGAACCCGAACAGTCGCCTGGGCCGCAAGCGAAGCCCGATTAGGCAAGGATGGGAGAAGATGGACGCTGTTGTGGTGGGGATCGATGTCTCGCAGGAGA
>DASZUG010000030.1:0-75808 GCA_035547755.1 Rhizobiaceae bacterium | reverse complement strand
CGTCGCCGCCGGCAAACCCAAAATCGTCGCCATCATCGCAACAGCCCGCAAGCTCCTCACCATCCTCAACGCCATCATCCGAGACCAAAAGCCATGGCAAACCGCTTGACTCCAAAGACAGTCGCTCTCCCCCACTTCGTGGGGGCGAGGATAGACGGCCGTTGCTCCGGCGCCCATCCGCCACCCGCGAAGCGGGGGGGGCGCCGAGCGAATGCGAGGCGGAGGGGGCGGCCGTAGCGACCGCTCCGTACCTGTAGGCGAAGCTACGAAAATCCGCCCAGCCATCGTGATTGATTGACAATATTCGCAGGCGGTCGGATTTTGTCCATATCGCCGGATTAAAGAACTTCGAAATTGCCGGCACCCTCAGGAAGTCGACCATGCCCGATCATCAGCATTCATCCCGTCTTGCCAATCTCTGGGATCCCGGGAAAGCGAAGGGGATGAGCGAGGCCGAGAAGCTGCTCTACCGTTCAAATCTGCTCGGCTCGGACAAGCGCATCACCAATTATGGCGGCGGCAACACCTCGTCCAAGATCATGGAGACGGACCCGCTGACCGGCGAGAAGGTCGAGGTGCTGTGGGTCAAGGGATCGGGCGGCGACGTCGGCACCATGCGCATGGACGGCTTCGCGACGCTCTATATGGACAAGCTCAACGCGCTCAAGGGCCTCTATCGCGGCGTCGCGCATGAGGACGAGATGGTCGGCTATCTGCCGCATTGCGCCTTCAACCTCAACCCGCGCGCGGCCTCGATCGATACGCCGCTGCATGCCTTCGTGCCGAAGCCGCATGTCGATCACATGCACCCCGACGCGATCATCGCCATCGCCGCATCGGCGGACAGCCGCGCCCTGACCGAGCGCATTTTCGGTTCCGACATCGGCTGGCTGCCGTGGAAGCGGCCGGGCTTCGAGCTTGGCCTGTGGCTGGAGAAATTCTGCCGGGAGAACCCGAAGGCGCGCGGCGTCGTGCTCGAGAGCCATGGCCTCTTCACATGGGGCGACACGTCGGAAAGCTGCTACGCGACGACGATCGAGATCATCAACCGCGCCATCGGCTGGCTGGAGGAGAACGCCGCCGCCCCGGCCTTTGGCGGCGAGAAGCGGACGCCGCTGCCCGCCTCGGAGCGCCGCGCCGCGGCGGCCCGGCTCATGCCGGTCATTCGCGGCCTGATCGGCGGCGAGGAGCGCAAGATCGGCCATTTCGACGACAGCGCCGCCGTGCTCGACTTCATCTGTTCCCACCGGTTCGAGGCGCTGGCCCCGCTCGGCACCAGCTGCCCGGACCATTTCCTGCGCACGAAGATCCGTCCGCTGGTCATCGAGCCGGGCGTGAACGGCTTCGACGCCGAGGCCGTGATCGCCGCGCTGCCAGAAGCGATCGCCGCCTATCGCGAGGACTACGCCGCCTATTACCAGCGCTGCCGCAAGCCCGACAGCCCCGCCATGCGCGACCCGAACGCGGTGGTCTATCTGGTGCCCGGCGTCGGCATGATCACCTTCGCCCGCGACAAGGCGACGGCGCGCATCGCCGGCGAATTCTATGTCAACGCCATCAATGTCATGCGCGGCGCCTCGGGCGTCTCCTCCTATCGTGGCCTGCCGGAGCAGGAAGCGTTCGACATCGAATATTGGGCGCTGGAAGAGGCGAAGCTGCAACGCATGCCGAAGCCGAAGCCGCTCGCCGGCCGCGTCGCACTGGTGACGGGCGGCGGCGGCGGCATCGGCAAGGCGACGGCGCGGAGGCTCCTGTCGGAAGGCGCCTGCGTCGTGCTCGCCGATATCGACAAGGCGGCGATGGAACAGGCCGGGAAGGAGCTGGCAGGGGATTTCGGCAAGGACGCCGTGCGCTCCGTCGACATGAACGTGACGGCGGAAGGCGAGGTGATCGCCGCTTTCGCCGATGCGGCGGTGGAATATGGCGGCCTCGACATCCTCGTCTCCAATGCCGGCATCTCGTCGGCCGCGCCGGTGGACGAGACCGAGCTTTCGCTGTGGAACCGCAATATGGATATTCTGGCGACGGGCTATTTTCTCGTCGCGCGGCAGGCGTTCCGGCTGATGAAGCAGCAGAAGACCGGCGGCGCGATCGTCTTCATCGCCTCGAAGAACGGGCTCGCCGCCTCGCCGAACGCCTCGGCCTATTGCACCGCCAAGGCCGCCGAGATCCATCTGGCGCGCTGCCTGGCGCTGGAGGGGGCGGAGTTCGGCATCCGCGTCAACACGGTCAATCCGGACGCGGTGCTGCGCGGCTCGAAGATCTGGACCGGCGAGTGGCGCGAGCAGCGCGCTGCCGCCTACAATATGGCGCCCGACGAGCTCGAGGAGCATTACCGCAAACGCTCCATGCTGAAGCGCAGCGTCTTCCCCGAGGATGTGGCGGAGGCGGTCTGTTTCCTCGCCTCCGACGCCTCGGCGAAATCGACCGGCAACATCATCAATGTCGATGCCGGCAACGCGCAATCCTTCACGCGCTGAGAAACATGGCGATCGCATATGGCTTGGCCTCCCCCTCACGCGCTCGCGTTGCTCGCGTCCTCTTCCCGAGAGGAGAGGGGGTGCGGTGGCGATGCCGGCTCCTCTTCTCCCCAGCGGGGGGAAGGTGGCCGGCCCGAGCTTGTCGAAGGGGCGGCCGGATGAGGGGGCGAAGCCTCATTGATTGCACAGGGCCGAGGAGAACCGCGCCATGCCAGCCATGATCGATCCGGGCGTGCTCGAAAAAGACAATGCCGGCCGCAGGGCCGCGCTTGCCGCCGACTATGAAGCGCTTGGCGAAAGCCTTTCCCGGCGCGGCGTCGACATCGACGCCGTGAAGGCGGACGTCGCCGCCTATGGCGTCGCCGTCCCGTCCTGGGGGGTCGGCACCGGCGGCACCCGCTTTGCCCGCTTTCCCGGCCCGGGCGAGCCGCGCCACATCTTCGACAAGCTCGACGATTGCGCCGTCATCCACGAACTGGCGCGCGCCACGCCGCGCGTCTCGCTGCACATTCCCTGGGACAGGGTGGACGACCTTTCGGAACTGAAGCAGCGCGCCGCGGCGCTCGGCCTCGGCTTCGACGCGATGAACTCCAACACCTTCCAGGACCAGCCCGATCAGCGGCTTTCCTACAAGTTCGGCTCGCTGTCGCATACCGATCCGGCGACACGGCGGCAGGCGATCGAGCACAATCTGGAATGTATCGCGATCGGCAAGGCGCTCGGCTCGAAGGCGCTGACGGTGTGGATCGGCGACGGCTCGAACTTCCCCGGCCAGAGCCATTTCACCCGCGCCTTCGAGCGCTATCTCGACAGCATGAAGACGATCTATGCCGCGCTGCCGGACGACTGGCGCGTCTTTTCCGAGCACAAGATCTTCGAGCCGGCCTTCTATTCGACCGTCGTGCAGGATTGGGGCACGAACTACCTCATCGCGCGGGAACTGGGACCGAAGGCCTTCTGTCTCGTCGATCTCGGCCACCATGCGCCGACGGTCAATGTCGAGATGATCGTGGCGCGGCTCATCCAGATGGGCAAGCTCGGCGGCTTCCATTTCAACGATTCCAAATATGGCGACGACGATCTCGACACCGGCTCGATCGATCCCTACCGGCTGTTCCTCGTCTTCAACGAGCTGGTCGATGCGCGCCAGCGCAACGCGCCGGGCTACGATCCCGCGCACATGCTCGACCAGTCGCATAATGTGACCGACCCGATCGAGAGCCTGATGGTGAGCGCTTCCGAGGTGCGGCGCGCCTATGCGCAGGCGCTTCTGGTGGACCGGGCCGCGCTCTCCCGCTATCAGGACGAGAATGACGCGCTGATGGCCTCGCAGGCGGTCAAGCGCGCCTATCTGACCGATGTCGAGCCGATCCTGGCGATGGCGCGGCTGGAGGCCGGCGGCGCCATCGATCCGGTCGCGTGCTATCGCGCCTCCGGCTATCGCCAACGCGTGAGCAACGAGCGGCCCGCCGTCCATGCCGCCGGCGGCGGGATCGTATGATTATACGATGCGGTTCCCGGAGCGGTAGCCGTCCATGACTTCAACCGCGGCGGCGCGGTCGAGCACCGCTCCATGGCCGGGGCAGGCGATAGCGAATCCGGTTTCGCGAAGCCGCTCATGCGAACGCAGGAGAGACCGGCGGTCGGCTCCCGGTATGGCGTCGTGAACATATCCGTCGTGAAGCGTGTCGGCGCAAAACAGGAGGCCGAGCCGCTCACAAAGGATGCTCAGCGACCCCGGCGAGTGCCCCGGCGTGTGCAGGACGCGGAGAACGACGCCGCCGAGATCGACGGCCGCGCCCTCGTCGACCATACCGGTCAGGGGGCAGGGCTGCTGCTCGATCGAATCCGCCTGCAGGCACGCATGACCGACGAGGACAGGTCTGTCGGCCAGAAACGGCAGAGCCTGCGTCCTGAGCGGATCTGGATCGGCGAATACGGACGCTTCCGCGCGATGGCCAAGGCGCTCAGGCGCCAGATGCAGCATGCCGATATGATCGAAATGGCTGTGCGTCGCGATCGCCACCAGCGGCTTGCCCGGATGCGGACGCAGCTTGTCGAGCGAGCGGGAGAAGCCCCAGCCTCCGTCAATCAGGCAATCGCGGTCCCGGCCCTCGACCAGGTAGAAATAGCTTCGCTCCGGCGGAGTGAGGATCGCTTCGCTGAGGCGCGTCACGCCCGGCGCGACCGGCTCCGCGATCAGCATGTCCGCTCCGCGCACCAGCCGCCCCCAGATCTTCGGGCCGGGCCTGTCGCTCATGCCGTTTTCGCTCCCGCTCCGCCTCCGCGGCGAGCGAATTGCCGCGTCCGCCGCGCGATATAGTCCCGCAAGGCCTCGTCGATCGCCGGATCGAGCGGAGGAGGCTCATAGGTCCTGAGGATTTCCTTCCAGAACTCATGGGCGCGCTCGGTCGCGCTATGCCCGCCGGTTTCCTTCCAGGTCTCGAAATTGCGCCAGTCGGAGATGAGCGGCTGATAGAAGGCGGTTTCGAAGCGGCTCAACGTATGGGAGGACCCGAAGAAATGGCCGCCTGGCGGGACCCCCTTCACTGCCTCGACCGCGAGGTCGTCGTCGCTGACGTCGATCTTCCTCAGCGAGGCGGCCCAGCCCCGCAGCATTTCGGAATCCACCACGACTTTTTCCAGCGAATTGGTCAATCCGCTTTCCAGCCACCCGGCGGCGTGATTGATGAAATTGCCATGCGACATGATCGCGGCGAAGAGCGAAAAGCCTGTTTCGTAAGTGGCCTGCGCATCGACGACGCAGGAGCTGTTGACGCCGCTCGTGCGATAGGGAAGACCGATCCGGCGGGCGATTTGACCGCCGGCGATCGTGGCGCGGACATATTCCGGCGTGCCGAAGGCCGGCGATCCCGAACGCATGTCGACATTCGAGGTGAAGCCGCCATAGATCGCCGGCGCGCCGGGCCGCACCATCTGCGTCAGCGCGATGACGGCCAGCGCCTCGGCGGTCTGCAAGGCGAGCGCGCCGGCGAGCGTGATCGGCGCCATGGCTCCCGCCAGCGTGAAGGGCGTGACGCAGACGGCCTGGCCGTATTCCGCGGCGGTCATCGCGCCTTCGAGCAATTCCTCGTCGATGCGGCGCGGCGAGTTGGTGTTGGTGATGATATAGAAGCTCGGCCGCTCGGCCAGTTCGTCGATCGTGATGCCGCGGGAGATCCTGGCCAGTTCGAGAGCATCGACGATCGGAGCCGAGCCTATGCCGCGCGCGCCCCAGACGAGGTCGCCATTCCTTATATGCGCATAGACCATGTTGACGGGGCGCAAATCGACCTCGATGTCCATCGGCTCGACCACCTCTCCGCCGGAGATGTGAACCACGCCGAGCGCGTTGTGGAGCCGGATGAGGTCGCAGAGCGTCTGGTAGTCTCCGTAGCGTCTTCCTTTCGCGAGGTCGGAGGCGTTCGGGGCTCCGTTGGCGGAACAGAAATTGATGATGTTTCCGCCGAAGAAGACCTCCTTCTCCGGATTGCGCGAATGAAGGGAAAACGAACGCGGCGCGAGAGAGCAGTAATGCTCCACCAGATCGCGGCCGAAGGTGACGATCCGGGTCGAGCGATCGACATCGGCGCCCGATCTGGCAAGAAGATCGAGTGCGCGCGGGCTGCGGAATTCCAGGCCGGCTTCCTCCAGAATCCGGTAGGCCGCGCTCATGATCCGCTCGAGCGCCTCCTCGCTCAGGACTTCGAGAGGCGCCCAGGGGTTTTCCAGCCGGCGCGGGATCGGCGTCAGATCCGGTCCGACGGTCCGGGGCGTCTTGGCTCGACGCCTGCTCCGCGCTTCCATCATTTCCATACCTGCGCCTTCCGGGCCATCGGGCGGATTCAGCCAACTCTGCATCGGGCTCATTGATACAAGAAGGCATGGAAACCACACATTGAAAGCTTCGCCGCATTGTGATGAGAAGTTCTCAACTGCATCGAACGGACCCTGTGTATGGCTTGGCACATCACGTCACGCATGCTGCGCATGATCATGGCGGTCGCGGATTCGCCGTCCATGGCCGCGGCCGCGGTCCGGCTGAACGTGACGCCGTCCGCGCTCAGCCACCAGATCCGCGATGCGGAAGCCGCTCTCAGGGTCGCCCTCTTCGAGCGGACGGGCCGGAAACTTTCGCTCACGCCGCTCGGCGAGCAGCTTCTCGCCTCGGCGCGGATCATCATCACGGAACTCGAACGGGCGGAAGAGGCGCTGGAGCGCTCGCGCAAGGGCGAGAAACCCTGGATCAGGGTCGGCGGCGGCGCCTATCCCGTTCATCGATGGTTCCTGTCGCAGGGCGGGAGCGCCGCCCCCGCCCATGTCGATTTCATCTATCGCACCAATGCCTATCCACTGGCGCGCGCGGTGGCGCAAGGCGAGCTGGATATCGCTTTCGCGGGAGGCGACCAGCATGAACGCGCCGTTTCCTGCCTGCCGGTGTTCGTCGACGATCTCGTCGCGGTTTTCCCCAAGGGCCATACGCTAAGGAACAAGCCTTTCGTGGAGGCGAGCGACCTGAAGCAGGATACCTACATCACCTATTCGCGGGTGCTGGAATACGGGCTGGAAGATGATCTTCTCTTTCGCCCCTCCCGGCATGCGCCTCCCAGGGTCATGGAGGCCGGCTCGATCGACGCGATCCTTGATCTGGTCGGGAGCGGGCTGGGCTATTCGATCGTCAGTTCCTGGGCTGTGAAGACGTCGCCGCGAAGGGACCAGCTCCTCACCATGCCGCTCACCGGCAATGGCCTCAAGGTGAAATGGTCGGCCCTCGTCAGAACGTCGGACCCGAGGATCGCGCTATTCGAGGAGTTCGTGCGGCCCTTTCGCGACGCGCCGCCATTCGCGGCGGAGGGAAAGGCAAAGTAGCATTTCGGCGTCGCCTCAGCGCAAATCCCGCCGATTGAATCCAAAAGCATATCCTGGTTAACGAGGCGGGATAGCCCCCTCCGCCTCGCATTCGCTCGGCACCTCCCCCCGCTTCGCGGGTGGCGGATGGGCGCCGGACGCGCGGCCGGCTATCTCTCCCGTACGCATGTGGGGGAGAGGTGTCGAGGCGAAGCCGAGATGGAGAGGGGGAAACTCATTTGTCAACCCCGGTCCAAGCTGCTTCTCCAGTATGATTTATGCGACACCCTGGTCTCGTCCCAAGGTATCTTCACTTGAACAATTCTCATTGCCGCGTGGAGCAGTTTTCAATATCGGCGCGGTGAGGCTCGAAGTATGTCTGGGTTTTCGCGCGTTCTCGCAAGCGGAACCAAACGGGGAGGATCAGGGATGTTGGACAAGAAAAGCGGTTCGTTCGAAGCGCGGGCAAGATATTTCGCGGAGCTGCTGGTCGGCTGGCCGAGCGTCACCGGCAGCGCCGAGGAGGCGCGCTTTGCCGACCGGCTGAAGGACGAACTGGCGCGTTGGGACATCTTCCGCGCCAATCCCGCGAACCTCGTCAAAATACCCGCGCCCGGTGTGCACGACCGCGCCAGCGTCATGGCGCTCGTGCGCGGCGCAGGCAGGAACACGGTCATTCTGGTCGGGCATTTCGACACCGTGCCGGTGGATGATTATGGCGATCTCGCGCATCTGGCGGGAAAGCCGGAGGCGCTGCGAAAAGGGCTGATCGCCAAGCTCGAGGCCAGCGATGCCGATCCGCAGGCATTGGAGGACCTTGCCAGCGGACGCTTCCTGCCGGGACGCGGCATGCTGGACATGAAGTCCGGCATCGCGGCGGGGCTTGCGGTGCTCGAGCGATTCGCCGCCGAGCCCGAGCGGACGGGAAACCTGCTGCTGATCGCCTGTCCGGACGAGGAAGAGAACTCATCCGGCATGCGTTCCGTCATGGAGATCCTGCCGGACTTCCTCGCCAAAAACGGGCTCGACGCCCGGTTGACGGTCAATCTCGACGCCATCTGCGACAATGAGGACGGCGCGGCCGGCCGCGTCGTCGCGATGGGTTGTATCGGCAAGCTGCTCCTGTCGGCGCTGGTCGTCGGCAACGACTCCCATGCCTGCTATCCGCTGGACGGCGTCAATGCCGCCTATCTCGCGGCGGAACTCGTCGCCGAGATGGAATACGCGCCGGAACTCGGCGAAATCTCCCCCAACGGCCTCGCCTCGCCTCCGACCGTGCTAGGCATGAAGGATCTGAAGCCGGGCTACAACGTCACCATTCCCTCGCGCGTCTGGGCGTTCTGGAACGTGCTCTTGCATCGACGCAAGGGCGTCGAGGTGATGGCGGCCGGCACGGGCATCGCCGGCCGAGCGGCGAAGCGGGCGGCCGAACGCATGCGCGACAGAGCTTCGAAGCTTGGCGCTGGCGTCGTCCCGACGCCGTCCTGGCAGGACATCCCGGTATTGACCTATCAGGCGCTGCGGGCGAAGGCCGAGCGCTCGTCGAACTTTGCCGATGATTTCGCGGCATTGGCCGCCGCTCTTGCCCAGCGCGACGATCTCGATCTGCCGACGCGCAGCCGCGAACTGGTCGAATTCGTGTGGAACCGGTCCGGATTGCAGGGCCCGGCCATCGTGCTCTGCATCGGATCGATGCCCTATCCGGCGATCGTCTGGCCGGACGGTTTCTCCCATATCGAAGACGCCATCGACCGTGCGATCGCCGCGGTGACGGCGGCTCATGGCGAAACGATCGCAAAGCATGCGTTCTTCCCGGCGATCGCCGACATGAGTTTCGCCGGCCCGATCGACCGCGACGATCTGCGCGCCGTCGCCGCCGACACCCCGCTCTGGGGATCGAGCATCCGCTGGCCGGAAAGCGGCGCGCCGCTCCACATACCGGCCATCAATGTCGGACCGTGGGGGAGGGACTATCATCACTGGCTCGAAAGGACGCATGACGGCTACACGTTCCGCGTCCTGCCCGACCTGGTCGACGCCATCGCGAGGCAGGTGCTTGACCTCCCCTGAACCTATGGAGCACAGGCGGTCGCGACGTCTTCATCGCGCCAATCGATCCCTGCGGTTAACGAAAAAGTTCCATCTTAGGCGTTATTTCAGAGGGCAATGTGTAGGCAGAACCCTGGAACCGGCACTGCAGGTCAACCTTGGCACAAAGGTCGTCACCGTTAGCGGAGCTTGAATCGACAGCATCCCGGCTGGCGGAAGAACAGGAACTCGTCCGCCAACTCGATGCTGCAAGGGACGAGCTTCGGACCCTTTATGCCGCGCTGGACAATGTCGAAAGCGGCCTTCTGCTGCTCGACGGCGAGTTGCGCGCCCGTTACGGCAATCCTGCCTTGCACGCTCTTTTCAAGAACGCCCCGCCCCAATTCATCCGCGAAGCGCGGCCGAAATATCAATTCCTCCTGAGCGGCGCCCAGAATATTTCCGACGAGATACAGGACGACTATGTCGAACGCCGGCTGAACTGGGTCAGGGCAGGCGGCTCCGATCCCATGGACATCAAGATGGGCGACGGAAAAGTCGTGCGCTGTCATGTTACGTGCCTGCCGGAAGGCGGACGCATGCTCATCTACAGCGACGTGACCGATATCGTCCGCGCGGCGGAAGAACTCGAACGCCTGGCGACAGTGGACGGCATGACCGGAATCTACAACCGGCGTCATTTTCTCAATCTGGCCGATCGCGAATGGGAGCGCGCCAGACGTTATCAACGCCCCATTTCGTTCCTGATGATCGACATCGATCATTTCAAGAACATCAACGATTCGTTCGGCCATCAGGTCGGGGACGCCGTCATCGTCCACCTGGCCGAAGTCGCCCGCGGCTGCAAGCGGGACGCGGATGTGCTTGCTCGCGTCGGAGGCGAGGAATTCGCGTTGCTGCTTCCTGAAACCGGTCTGGAGGAGGCGATGATCGTCGCCGAGCGGCTGAGGGTAGAGGTCTCGCAAACGAAATTTCCGCTCATGCCGGCGCAAATCGAATCGACGATCTCCATCGGCGCCGCCTCGGCGGCCGATCATATGAGGGAATTTTCCATCCTCATGCGCACCGCCGACGAAGCGCTTTACGAGGCCAAGCGCCGGGGCCGCAACCGCGTGGTTTGCCTGGACGCCTTGCCGCCGACAAGCATCGAGCCGTGAATGTCCTCGGCGCTCGCCTCCGCGACGCGCCAACGGTCCTTATCTGAAGGCGCATGCTTTTACTCGCGATCTTTCCGCGCCAGGACGAAATCGTGCTCGACCTCGAAGAACGGTCCGTCGAAGCCGACCTCCCGCGCACGGGCCGGATCGCCGACTTTCCTGAATTCGGCGAGCAGGCTCTCCTTCACGCCAAAGACCGCATCGGATTCGATATAGGGATCGTCCGGATCGAAGATGTGCGTCGTCAGGGTTTGGAAACCGTCGGCGCTGATGATGTAGTGCAGATGGGCCGGGCGGTAGGGATGACGCCCGAGTTGGCCCAGAAGCTGGCCGACCGGGCCGTCATCCGGAATCGGATAGTAACGCGGCTTGACGGCGCGGAACCAGTAGCGCCCATCGGCACCGGTGTGGAAGACGCCGCGCAGATTGAAATCGGGCTGCAATCCCTTCTGCTGGACGTCATAGAAGCCTTCGTCATTCGCCTGCCAGACGTCGATCCTGGCGTTGGCGATCGGCTTGCCGCCGATGTCGAGGATGCGGCCGTGCACGAACATGTCCTCGCCCTTGGCGTCGAGGCAGATATTGTCGCCCATCGCCCGCTCCGGCGCGCCCTCGACATGAAATGGCCCGAGAACGGTGCTTTCGGAAGCGCCCGAGGGCTTGCGGTTGTTGATGGCGTCGACCAGCATCGAGACGCCGAGCACATCGGAAAGCAGGATGAATTCCTGCCGCCATTCGTTGCACATCTGGCCGGTGCGCGTCAGGAACAGGATCGCCTGGAACCATTCCTCCTGCGTCGGCTCGATCTCCTTGACCGCCTCGTGCAGCTTGCGCGTGACGACTTCCACGATCGCTTTCAGCCGCGCATCCTTCGCATTGACATTGCGCCCGGTGACGACATCGATGGAATTCTCTTCCGTGAAGAAGCCTCTTTCATGCGCGTCCATCGTCTCACCTCACTTCGCCAATATGGATTTCATGACACGCGAAAGCGCCGCGACTGGATCGCCGGCGATCGTCTCCCGGCGCCAGCAGACATGCTGGTCGGGCCGCACCAGAACGATGCCGCTGTCGCGGACCTCGCGCAGGTTAGACCAGTCGCCGGTCGGATCGGTCCAGACCTGCCTCGGGCCGATGATATGGGCGGCGATCTCGATGCCGCGTTCCCTGCCGACGGCCTTGGCCGCATCGATCCAGCCTTCGCCGCCGATGCCGGTCAGGATGGTGAAACGGCCATGTCCCGCGAGGTCGAGCGTCGAGGCCTTTCCCTGCGTGTCCGACCAGAGCCAGGCATGCGGCAGCCTTGCGCCCGGCCATGTCGTCGGCTGGTAGTGAAGTTCCGCATCTTTTCCGAAGGCCGGCTCAGCCTCTCCGTCGGTGACGACCGCATCGGAACGGTAGCGCTGGTTCATCTCGACGCCATGGGCGTCGAACTCATAGACCTTGGCGGCTATCGCCTCGCGGATCCTGCGCCGCTGCTCCTCGGCTTCCGGCGTATCGTCGCAGCGCGCGTCCATGTTCTGCTGCATCTTCACCGGGTCGATCGATTCGAGCAGGCCGAGCGCCTCGAAGATCGGCCCGAATTCGCTGATCGACTTGTTGGCGCGGGTGACGATCTGCTTCGCCACCGGTGCGCGCTCGGCATCGTAGCTGTCGAGCAGTTTCGGCGCGGCCTTTCCCTTCAGCACATAGGCGAGTTTCCAGGCGAGATTGAAGGCGTCCTGGATCGAGGTGTTGGAGCCGAGCCCGTTCGAGGGCGGGTGGCGATGGGTGGCGTCGCCCATGCAGAAGACGCGGCCCTTCGCCATCGTCGTCGCGTACATGTCGTTGACCGTCCAGGTCGAGACGGATTGCACCTTGATTTCGAGGTCCGGCACGCCGACGAGATCGCGCGCGACCTTGGTGGCGAAAGCCTCGTCGACCTCCGGCGCCGGCTCGTTGATGTCGTAACCCCAGACGATCAGCCATTGGCGCCAGGGGCGCACCATGCGCACCAGCCCCATGCCGATGCCGCCGACATTGGAGCCCGGCTGCAGCACCCAGTAGAGCACCGACGGACGATGCGCGACATATTTCGAAAGATCGGCCTCGAAGAGGATGTTCATCGAACCGGCTACGCCCATCTTGCCCTCGAAGGTCAGCCCGGCATGTTCGGCGACCAGTGAATTGCCACCATCGGCGCCGACCAGATATTTCGAGCGGATGGTGATTTCCTTGCCGGTCAACCGGTCGAGGCAGGTCGTGGTCACGCCATCGGCATCCTGCTCGTGCCTGAGATATTCGGTCGACATGCGCGCCTGCGTGCCGCGCGAGCAGGCGGTCTTGAACAGGATCGGCTCCATGAAGGTCTGGGGACAATCGTTCATATGGGAGGGCGAGGAGAGCTGATGCTCGGCGCGCGACAGAGGGTGCTTGCCCCAGCTGCGCATGCGGCCGATCTCCTCGCCGGCGAGCGACGTGCAGAAGACGTTCTCGCCCATCAGGTCCTGATGCGTTCCGAAAAGATAGACCTCGTCCTCGACGTCCCTGCCCAGATCGCGCAGCACCTCCATGGTGCGCTGGTTGGTGATATGGGCGCGCGGCGTGTTGGCCAGCCAGCGATAGCGGTTCACCACCATGTTCTCGACGCCATAGGTGGCAAGCAGCGCAGCGGTCGCCGATCCGGCAGGGCCGGTCCCGATGATCAGCACGTCCGTGGTGATGTCGGCCATGTCAAACTCCCTTGGATGTCCTTATGGTTGGTCCGCTCCTGAGCGAGCGGCGGATGGGGAAAAGCTGGATGCCGGTGCGGTCGGCGAACAGGCCCCATAGGCCGCGCGGCGCGAACAGCATGACGCCGACGCTGATCAGGCCGAGCAGCATGAGGTACCAGGACCCGTAATCGGCGAGCGTGTTCTGCAAGATGAAGAAGACGATGACGCCGACGATCGGCCCCTCGATGGTGCCGATGCCGCCGATGACGACGATGAAGATCACATAGGCCGTCCAGTCGATCACCGAGAAGGCGGCGTCGGGCGCGATGCGGCCCTTCTGGATATAGATCAGCGCTCCGGCAAGCCCGGTAAGGAACGAAGCGGCGAGATAGACGAGCGCCTTCATGCGCGTCGGATCGACGCCGACGGCGCGCGCCGCCTGGAGATTGTCGCGCACGGCGGCAAGCCCCAGCCCGCGTTTCGAGCGGAGCAGGCCGTAGATGAAGCCGATGGTGACGAGGACAAGTACGAGCGCCAGCCAGTAGGCGAGGATGTCGCCCGCTTCCGGCGCGCGGACGCCGAAGAGCCTCTCGACCGACTTGACGCCCCACATATGGTGCACGGCGCCGAAGGGAAGCGAAGTCCCGGTGCCACCGCCAAGCGTCCGCCATTCGGCCATGACGAGGCGGACCACTTCGGCGATGACCCACGTGCCGATGGCGAAATAGGCGCCCTGGAGGCGGAAGGTGAAGAAGGCGGTCGGTATGCCGAGCAGGAAAGCGGCCACGCCGGCAAGAAGAATCGCAGGCATCGGATCGAGACGCCAGAGCGCAACGGCGGCGAACATGGCATAGCCGCCGAAGCCGACGAAAGCCTGTTGGCCGACCGAGACGAGCCCGGCGTAGCCGGCGAGCAGATTCCAGTTCTGCGCCAGGACCAGCATGGTCAGGATGAAGAAGAGATCGCGGATGGCGCCGCGCGACAGGAAGAGCGGCGCCGCGAAGCCGAGGATTACAAGCAGGACCACCACGACGGCGAAGGCCGTCGACGCCCGCGTCCGCGTCTCCACCCGCCAGATCGTCGGGGAACTGTCCATCCTGCTCTCCTAATCCACCGCGCGCGGGAAAAGGCCGCGCGGCCTGACGAGCAGCACCAGCAAGAAGGCGATATGGCCGGCGAGGATCTGCCATGCCGGATTGAACGCCGCGCCGAAAGTCTGCGCCACGCCGATGATCATGCCGCCGAAGAGCGTGCCCCAGAACGAGCCGAGTCCGCCGATGATGACGGCTTCGAAGGCATAGATCAGCCGGGCCGGGCCGATGCTCGGGTCGAAATTGGCGCGCGTGCCGAGATAGAGGGCGGCGATCGTCACCACGATCATGGCGATGCCGGTCGCGGTCGCGAACAGGCGCTTCGGCTCGACGCCCATCAGCCCGGCCGTCACCGCATCGTCGGAGGTGGCGCGGAAGGCGCGGCCGAGCGCCGTGCGATAGAAAAGCTGGTTGAGCGCAACGATAACGGCGATTGCAGACAGGAAGGTCAGAAGCGGCATCAGTCCGACATGGACGCCGCCGAGCGAAACCGATTGGTTGGCGAGCGCGCCCGTGCCGATGCGCCGGCTGTCGGCGGAGAAGGTTTCGAGCAGACCGTTCTGGATCACGATCGAAAGGCCGAAGGTGACGAGGAGCGGCGGCAATATGTCGTCGCCCAGCGTCCGGTTGAAAACGAAGAATTGCAGCAGCCATCCGGCGACGAACATGATCGGCAGGGCGACGAGCGCCGCAAGGAACGGGTTCAGCCCAAGAGCCGTGACCAGCACCAGGATGAGGAACGCGGCGAGCACGATCAGGTCGCCATGCGCCAGGTTGACAAGCCGCATGATGCCGAAGACGAGGCTGAGGCCGGCGGCGAAGAGCGCATACAGCCCGCCGAGCAGCACGCCCTGGACGATGGTGTCGAGCCAGATCATGCCGCCGCTCCGAAATAGGCGTCGCGGATGGCGTCGCGGCTTAGTTCCTGCGGTGCTCCCGTGAGCGTAACGCGGCCTTCCATGAGGCAATAGACGCGGCTCGCGACCTTCAGCGCCTGGCCGATATCCTGTTCGACGACGACGACCGAGGCGCCGCCTTGGCGGATCTTCGGGAAGGCGGCATAGATGTCGCGGATGACGACTGGCGCAAGGCCGAGGCTGATCTCGTCGCAGAGGAGCAGGCGCGGATTGGACATCAGCGCCCGGCCGATCGCGACCATCTGCTGCTGGCCACCGGACAACGAAGTGGAGGCCTGCCGGCGTCTTTCCCTCAGCACCGGGAAAAGCTCATAGACGGTATCGAGAGTCCATTCTCCCTTCCCCTTGCGGCGGTAGGCTCCCATGAGAAGGTTTTCCTCCACGGTCAGCGAGGGAAAGAGCTTGCGGCCTTCCGGCACCATGGCGATGCCGCGTTCGACGATCCGCGGCGCCGGGAGATTGCCGATCGGCTCACCCTCGAAGCGGATCATCCCCGCTTCGTTGGCAAGCGCGCCCGCGATCGATCGCATCAGCGTCGTCTTGCCGGCGCCGTTGGCGCCAATGATGGCGATCGTCTCCCCCGCGTCGAGCGCGATATCGACGCCATAAAGCGCCTGGAAATCGCTGTAGAAGGCGGTCAGCCCGATCGTTTCAAGAAGCGCCATCAGACTTCGATCCCGAGATAGACGTCGCGGACGGCCCTCGACGCCATGATCTCGTCGACGGGACCGATGCCGATGATCTTGCCGAAATCGAGCACGAGGAGCCTGTCCACGACCGCGTTCAACGCGTGCAGCACATGCTCGATCCAGACGATGGCGACGCCGCTCCTGTGGATGGAGCGGATGGTCTCGACCAGCGCGCCGCATTCGTGTTCCGTCAGGCCGCCGGCGATCTCGTCCAGAAGCAGGATTCTCGGATCCGTTGCGAGCGCGCGGGCAAGCTCGAGACGCTTGCGCTGGAGCAGGCTGAGAGAACCGGCAGGCTGGTTGGCGCGATCGACAAGACCCGTCTCTTCGAGGATTTCGGCGCAGCGGCGCGACACCTGCGCTTCGCTTCGTCCGGAACCGAAGGCCGCGCCGACGAGCAAATTCTCGAAAACGGTGAGTTGCTGAAAAGGCTGCGGAATCTGGAAGGTGCGGCCCATTCCGGCATGGCAACGCCGCATCGCCGAGACATGCGTGACGTCCTCGCCGAGAAAGCGGATCTGGCCGCCATCGGCGGGGAGATTGCCGGTGATCAGGTTGAACAGCGACGACTTGCCGGCGCCGTTCGGCCCGATGATGCCGAGCGCATCCGCTTCGCCGACATCGAAGGTGACGCCGTCGGCGACGGTGACGGCGCCGAAGCGCTTCTCTACACCTCTCAATTCGAGAATGGCCATTCCGGGCGCTTCCTCCTTCCCCGCCTGAAGCCGTTCAGGCGATCGGCTCCATCTTGCCGCCGGCAGGAATGATCGGCGCCGTCCTGTTCTCGGTGATGACCAGCTTGTAGCTGTTATCGGCCTGAAGCCGCCATTGGCCGCCGACCAGCGGCGTCTTGGCGACGTTCTTCTGCGCGAAGGGCGGCAGGTTCTTGTCGCCCCAGGCGATCGGCCCGACCAGCGTGTCGAGCTTGGTCGCCGCGATCGCTTCCACCACGCCGTCGGGGTCGGTCGGGTCCTTCGCCCGCTTCATCACATCGGCCGCGAGTTCGAAAAGAGCATGGGTGAAGCCGATGGGCTGGGTCCATTTGCGGCCGCTCGCCTTTTCGAAAGCCGCCGCGACTTCGCCCGAACTCTCCTTCGTCAGCGAGGAATGGAAGGGATGTTCCGGCGTCCACCAGACCTCGGTCGAAAGATTGTTCCCCGACTTGCCGACCGCCGCCACCGCTTCCGGAAAGAGAAGCGCCTTGCCGATCGAGGCGACCTTCGGTCTGAAACCCTGCTGCTGCGCCTGGTTCCAGAAAGTGGTGAAATCCGGCGGGATCATCACGCCAGTGACGATCTCGCAGTTTCCCTGCTTGAAGGCGTTGATCTGGGCGGAGAAATCGTCCGTCAGGTCCTGGTAGCGGCCGGGATCGGTCAGCGTGTAGCCCTGCTTGTCGAGCACCGGCGGGAAGCCGACATGCTTGTCGCCCCAGGCATTGCCGTCGCCGTCGTTCGGGAAGAGGCCGCCGATCTTCTTGTTGGTCGAAACCTGCGCCCACATATTCGTGTAGGCGGCGATCACGTCCTCCAGCCCCCAGAAGAAATGATAGGCGTAGTTGAACGGCTTCCAGCTTTTCGGATCGGTCGGATTGCTCTGCTGTCCGATGAACCAGGACTGCCAAGGCGCCACGGTCGAAATGCAGGGAATGCCTTCGCTCTCGCAGGTGGTCGACACCGGATTGGTCGTCTCCGGCGTCGAGGAGACCAGCATCAAATTGACCTTGTCGTTGACGATCAGTTCGTCGGCGACGCGCGCGGCGCGGTTGGCGTTGGACTGGCTGTCCTTGACGACGACGTCGAAATCCATCCCCATGCCCTTGGTGGTCTTGAGGAAGGCGTCGATGACGAATTTGTCGGCGGCGGCGAAGGCGGCGAGCGGTCCCGTCTGCGGGCTGACATAGCCGAGCTTCATCTTCGTGCCGGCGGCGCGCGCCGGCAGCGGCAATCGCGATGCGCCGGCGGCGAGGCCGGTATAGGCGGCGCCCTTGAGCAGTCCTCTTCTTGTAATCATTTCTTTCCTCCCGTCGTTGAATTTACGATTCATCGGCAATGAATGTCATGTCATCGGCAATGAATTCATGGCCGCCGGCCCTCCCAGGCGTCCTGCAGCAGCTTTCGCATGGACGGCCGGTCGATCGGCCGAGGGTTCCAATAGGGACTTTTCGTCGCCATCTCCGCGGCGCGGTCGAGATCGGCTTCGTTCAAGCCGAGATCCTTCAACCTCTGGGGCGCGCCGATACTCGCGGCGAAATCGTAGAGCCCACCGCCGGGCGACGAGCCGAAAAGCTCCGTTACCGGGGCGAGAAGCTCCGGCACGGCCTCGGCATTGTAAGCCACCGTATGCGGCAGCATGATCGCATGCGTCTCGGCATGCGGCGTATCGAAGCTGCCGCCGAGCGTGTGGCAGATCTTGTGGTGCAGCGCCATGCCGACGGTGCCGAGCACGGTGCCGCAAAGCCAAGAGCCGTAGAGCGCATCCGCGCGCGCGGCGCCATTCGCCGGATCGGCGACGATCACAGGGAGGCCTTCGCGGATCGCCCGCATGCCCTCGACCGCCATCAGCGTCGAAATCGGGTTCCGATCCTCGGCATAGAGGCCCTCGGCGGCATGGGCCACGGCGTTGAGCGCGCTTGTTACGCTCATGCCGACCGGCAGGCCAAGCGTCAGTTCGGGGTCGTAGATGACGACTTCCGGCAGCACGCGCGGGTCGCGCAACGTGGTTTTCGCGCCTTTCTCCGTCTGGCCGAGGATCGGCGTCACTTCCGATCCGGCATAGGTCGTCGGCACGACGATCTGCGGCAAATCGGTGCGGTAGGCAAGCGCCTTGCCGAGCCCCGTGGTCGAGCCGCCGCCGAGCGCCACAAGGCAGTCCGCGCCCGCTTCCGAGAGCGCCTGCATCGCCTTTTCCGTGACATCGACGGGCGTGTGCATCGCCGCGCCGGAAAACAGCCCGGCGGCGAGGACGCCGAGTTCGCCCGCAAGCTGGCGGCCGGCATCGGCCTGCGCAGGCGTGGTGAGGACGAGCGCGCGGCTGCATCCGAGTCTTTCGACCCATTCGCCGACCGACCGGCGCTTGCCAGGACCGAAAACGATATGGGCCGGCCTGCCCGCATAGGTGAAGGCGTCCGTCATGCCGCGCGGCTCCTCCTGCGGGAGCGGACCATGACGAAGACATAGTCCAGCGCCCATTCGGTTCCGTCGCTGTCCTTCGGCCGGAAATCGGCGGCAAGCTGGTCCCTGACGCCGAAAATCGCGTCCTCGTCGAGACGCGGGTCGGCGCTGTCGTAAATCTGCGTGGTGATGGTCTCGAAACCGTCGGCGCGCACGATGAAATGGATATGCGCCGGGCGGTGCAGGGGCGCGCCGGCGCGCCGGAAAAGGTCTCCGGCAGGACCGCCGGCGGGAACGCTGTAGCCGGCGGGCTTGACCGTGCGGTAGCGGAAACGCCCCTCCGCATCGGCGGCGAAACGACCTCGCAGATTGAAATCCGGCTGCCGGTCCGGCTCCTGGTTCTCGTAGAGGCCTTCCGAATTCGCCTGCCATGTCTCGATCGCGGCGCCGCCGATCGGCCTGCCGTCGAGATCGACCACCTGCCCCGTCACCTCCAGCGGCACGCCAACGCCATCGAGCGAAATGCTCGCGCCGGGCGGATAGCGCGGCGCATCCGGGCGGTAGAAGGGGCCGCGGGAGGTGTTCGGCGTGCCGCCATTCGGGCGCGGCGCGTTGATCGCCTCGACCAGCGCCGAAACGCCGAGCAGGTCGGAGAGGAGAATCCATTCCTGCCGCCGCTCGTCGCTTGCATGGCCGACCTCGGTGAGAAAGCGGATCGCCTCGCGCCACTCGTCCCGCGTCGGCTGCATCTCCTTCACCAATGTATGAAGGTGCTCCACCAGCCTGATAAGGAAGGCGGAAAGCGCATCCTCGCGGCCGAGGCGGCTTGCAACGATTTCAGCCGAATTCGCCTCGAAGGATCGCGCCGTCATTCTCGCCACTCTCTTCCTCCCCGGGCAAGCATCCGGTTGGGAGAGTAGCAGGAGCCTGCAACACCATTGATGATTTCTTCGCCGATTAATATAACAGATCGTTATGAAGATAGACGAACGGCATCTCGTTCAGCTCGCGGCCGTCGTCCAGGCGGGCGGCGTCACCGAAGCCGCGGCGCTGCTCGGCCTGTCGCAGCCCGCCGTCTCGCGTACTCTGTCGATGTTGGAGAAACGCCTCGGCGAACCGCTTTTCCTGAGAGGAAGGCGGCCGCTGAAGCCGACGCCGCTCGGGCGGGCGCTCGCCGATCACGGACAGACCATGCTCGCCGCCTCGCGCAAGGCCGGCGAGATCGTCGACAGGTTCAGACAGGGCCGTTCCGGTGTCATTCGCGTCGGCGGCACGCCATTCTTCACCGACGGCCTGATCTCGACCATGATCGCGGAATTCCAGAACGTCTATCCCGATATCCGTATCGACCAGAGCTATGGCTATCTGTCCGATCTGCGCGCCGCTCTCGAAGCCGACCGCATCGACCTCGCCGTCTGCCCGATCGATATCCTCGACGAAGGCTCGGGCCTGTCTTTCGAGGAGATCCTGCCCGGCCGCAACGTCGTCGCCTGCCGTTCGACCCATCCTCTCCTGATGCAAAGGCGGGTGAAGACGGCCGGCCTGCTCGACTATCCCTGGATCGCGCCGCCGCCGGGCAGTCCGCTTCTGGCGGATATGCGGACGATGATGCTTTCCCTCGGCGCGACCGAGATCAAGGTCCGCTATACCGGTGGTTCACTCGCCAGCACGATGAATTACGTGAAGGCGACCGACGCGCTGACAGTGCTGCCGCACAGTGTCGTCTTCGCCTTTCGCAGGGAGGGCGCCGTCACCGCGCTGCCGATCAAGCTGCCGCACCCGGACCGCGCGCTCGGCCTGCTGCGCTCCGTCGCCGCGCCGCACCAGCCGGCCGTCGACAATTTCGCGGCGCATATCCGCAAGAGCTTCGCCAATCTGCGCCATCTCATCAAGCGCCACGAGGAGGCGGTCGTCTGGGGCGGCTGACGGCGGCCGGCAACCGCTGTTGACGCCCCTCCTAAATGGATTTAGCTTTTTTCCGGCGACGGGCCTCCTCCGGAGGTGAGGCGTTCCGAAGCTGTTTTCAAGGAGGAGCTTGTGCCGACCCGCCGGCGCTGGCGACGGGGTGCAAGGTTTTCCCGCATTGAGCGTCGTTACACTGCTTCGGCCGATCCCATGACCGGTCGGAAGAACCATGTGATCGGGAGGAAATTCATGCGCAGTTCGCCCAAAGCCGTCTTGGCGGCATCCTTTTTGGCCGTGAGCCTCGTCGGCGGCACGATGCTGAGCGGTACGGTCGATGCGTCGGCCAAGTCCGGCAAGACCTGGACGATCGCCTTCGTGCCGAAGCTGATCGGCATTCCCTATTTCAACGCGATGAAGGACGGCCTCGACAAGGCGGCCAAGAAGTTTCCCATCAAGGTCGTCTATCAGGGTCCGACGACGGCCTCCGTTTCCGGACAGGTCGAAATCGCCGAAAGCCTGATCAACAAGCATCTCGACGCCGTCGGCGTTTCGGCCAACAGCCCGACCGCGCTCGAAGCCGTGGCCAAGAAGGCCAAGGCCGCGGGCGTCCTCTTCTATTCGAGCGATTCCCAGGTCAGCGGCGACGACGTCTCGCTTCGCGTTTCGCAGGCCGACGACAAGCAGCTTGCGGAAACCGTCATCGACCAGCTCGCCAAGCAGATCGGCGGCAAGGGCGACGTCGCTTTCGTCTCCGGCGGCCCGACGGCGACCAACCTCAATGTCTGGATCGGCTTCATGAAGGATCGCATGAAGGCGAAATATCCGGACATGAAGCTCGTCACCATCCAGTATGCCGGCGAGGATATCTCGAAGGCGACAGACGTGACGGCGCAGCTCCTCTCCGCCTATCCGAAGCTCAAGGGCATTGTCGGCGTCAATTCGACGGCCGTGCCGGGGGCGGCGCAAGCGGTGCTGCGCGCCGGCATGAGCGGCAAGGTCGCCGTCACCGGCATCACCGATCCCAACACCATCCGCCCCTTCGTCAACAACGGCACCGTCAAGAGCGTCGTTCTGTGGAATCCGGTCGATCTCGGCTATCTGACCGCCTGGGGCGTCCTGCAGCTGCTCGAGCACAAGCCGCTCAAGGCGGAGAACGACGTGCCCGGCCTCGGCAAGGTCGCCTATTCCGCCAAGACCAAGACGCTGCTTCTCGGCAAGCCGCTCGTCATCGACAAGTCCAACATCAAGCTGAACTTCTGATCAGCGGAGACAAGGGCGGCCCGGCGAATTCCTTCGCAGGCCGCCCAATGAGGTTGATGACCGCCTTCGAACTGAAAAACATCGTCAAGTCATTCGGCGGCGTGAGAGCGCTGAAGGGGGTCGATCTTCAAATCGAATCCGGGCGCACGCATGTGCTGCTCGGCGAGAACGGCGCCGGCAAATCGACGCTGATCAAGATCCTGACGGGCGCGCTCACGCCGGACGACGGCACAATCCTGATCGATGGCGAGGCCTGCGCGCTCCGCAACCCCGAACATGCACAGGCGATGGGGATCGCCGCCGTCTACCAGGAACCGCTGATCTACCCGCATCTGAGCGTGCTGGAAAACATCTTCATGGGGCGCGAGATCGCCGGCCCGCTCGGCTATGTGCGGCGCGACGCGATGCGCGCCGCCGTCCGCCCCGTTCTGACCGAACTCGAGCTGCCCGAAACGCTGCTTTCCCGCCCGATGTCGTCGCTCAGCCTGGGCTACCAGCAGCTCGTCCTGATCGCCAAGGCGCTGGTGCAGAACGCAAGGCTGATCATTTTCGACGAACCGACCTCCATCCTCTCGCGCGCCGAATCGCAACGCCTCTTCTCCATCATCGGCCGGCTGCGCGACGGCGGCCGGGCCATCGTCTACATCACCCACCGGCTGGAGGAAGTGCCGCAGATCGGCGATCGCGTCACCGTGCTCACCGACGGACAGGTGACGGGCGCCTATGGAGCGGGTGAATTTTCCGAAACGACATTGCTGGAGCTGATGGCCGGCAAGAAGAGCCGCGAGATCGAGAAGGAGATCGAGGCGCATCGCGACATCGCCGCGGATGCGGTGGAGCATCCGGTCCTGGCGGTCGAGAACCTTTCGCATGAGAGCTATTTCGACGACGTCACCTGGCGGCTTCCCGGCGGGATCATCACCGGCATTTACGGACTTGTCGGCTCCGGCCGTTCGGAAGTCGCGCTGTCGGTGTTCGGGTTCCTGAAGCCGTCCGGCGGGCGCATCCTGCTTGACGGTCGCCCGGTCGCGCCGGCCGATCCCGCCGAGGCCATCGCGCTCGGCATCGGCTATCTGCCGGAGGACCGCAAGCTGCAGGGCATCTTCGCCACCAAGCCGCTGGAGAGCAATCTCACTTCCAACAGGCTTGGCGGATTCGCCCGCACGCTCGGCCTGCTCGACTTCAAATCCCTGTTCGACGATGCGCGCCGCGTCATGGCGCGCTACAACATCAAGGCGCAAAGCACGCGCACGATGATCTCGACGCTATCGGGCGGCAACCAGCAGAAGGGCCTGTTCGCCCGCTGGGCCGGAAAGCCCTTCAAGGTGCTGATCCTCGACGAACCCACCCGCGGCATCGACGTGCGCACCAAGGACGAGATCCATGATTTCATCCGCGATCTCGCCGCGCAGGGCGTCGCCGTGGTGGTGATTTCCTCGGATCTGAAGGAGGTGCTTTCGGTCAGCGACCGCATCATCGTCATGCGCGAGGGCAGGGTCGTGGACGAGGTGGCGGGGGATGGCATGACGCCGGAACGCGTGCTCGGCTCGGCGCTCGGCGCGGGAAAGGCAGCCGCATGAGCTTCCAGGCGGGCGCGCGCCCGGACCAGATCGCCAGGCCCGTCGCGGCGCGCGGATGGCTTGAGAGAGCCGTGCGGTTCGCCAAGGGCCGCGAAGGCGTACTCCTGATCACGCTTTTTCTGCTCGTCATCGTCATCAGCATCGGCTCGCACGGCGCCTTCTGGGCGCCGGTCAACCTCAACAATCTCATGGTCAGCGCCGCCGTGACCGCCATCCCCGCCATCGGCATGACGCTGGTCATCCTGACGGGCGGCATCGATGTCTCGATCGGCTCCATGCTCGGACTCGTCGCCGCGATCGGCGGCAAATTCTTCGAGGCCGGCTGGTCGATCCCCGTGGTCGCGCCGCTCTTCTGCCTCATCGGCGCGGCATTCGGGCTCGTCAATGCCGCGATCATCATCGGCGGCCGCGTACCGCCCGTCGTCGCCACGCTCGGCACGTTGAGCATCTTCCGCATGAGCGTTTTCCTGGTGCTCGGCGCCAACTGGATCACCATGATCCCGCCGGAACTGACGGTGATCTTCATTTCCGATCGCGTCTGGTTCCTCCCGGTGGCGAGCGTCATGGCGCTGGTGCTGATGGCCGCCTTCGCCTTTTTCCTGCGATCCTTCCGGCTCGGGCGGCACATCTACGCGATCGGCAACAATGAAGAGGCGGCGCGGCTCGCCGGCATTCCCGTCGGCCGCATCAAGCTCTACGCCTATACGCTGCTCGGCATGTTCACCGGCGTCGCCGCGCTATTGACGCTCGGCCAGAGCCCGCTCGTGCAGACCTCGACCGGCACCGGCTTCGAACTCGGCGTCATCGCGGCGGTGGTGCTGGGCGGCACCGAACTCAGCGGCGGCCGCGGGACCATCCTCGGCACGCTGCTCGGCACGCTCATCGTCGAGCTCGTCAATGACGGCGTGGTGCTGATGCATATCCAGCCTTTCTGGGGCGGCGTCCTGCTCGGCGGCATCATCCTGCTGTCGATCGGCATCAACCAGCGCTGGCCGGGGCGCGGCAGCAAGGCGGCGGAGTAGATCATGGGCGCCACCGGATTCCAGCCAGGCCGCATCGTGCTCCTCGTCGCGCTGACGGCCCTGGCGCTCATCGGCTTCGCTTCGGGCGACCCCGGCATCCTCTCGGGGGCCAATCTCTACAGCATGGCCGTCTTCGCCGTCGAAATCGGCATCATCGCCTTCGGCCAGACGCTCGTCATCTGCGGCGGCGACGGCGGCATCGACCTGTCGGTCGGCGCCATCGCGGCGCTGGCGCAGGTGCTGATGGGACTGGCGCTGCAGGCCGGAATCTTCTGGCCGGCCAGCGTCCTCATCGCCGTCGTCGCCGGGATCGTCATGGGCGCCGTCAACGGCGTCCTCGTGACGCGCTTCCGCATTGAGCCGATCATCACGACGCTGGCGACCATGTTCGTGTTCGACGGACTGGCGCTGGTCCTGACCGGCGGCATCAATATCGACCTGACGACCATGCCGCAGACTTTTCTCGACCTCGGACAGGGTTCGGCGCTGGGCCTGCCGTTCCAGCTGCTCTGCGTCTATCTGCCCGCCTTCCTCATCCTGATCGCGCTGCAGCACCGCACCCATTTCGGACGCAGCCTCTATCTCGTCGGCACCAACACGCTCTCGGCGCGGCTGACCGGCATCCGTGTCGATCGCCTGAGGGCCTGGACCTATGTGATTGCCGGCCTGCTTTCCGGCCTTGCCGGCGCGATCGGCGCGGCGCGGCTCGGCACCGCCAGCCCGACGGCCGACGAACAAGCCAATCTGATCAGCATCGCCATCGTGGTCCTCGGCGGCTCAAGCATCTTCGGCGGCGACGGCTCGGTGGTCGGGACGGCGGTCGCGACGGTGCTGATCGGCGTCGTCAATTACGGCCTGAGCTACAATGATTTCAACCCGATCTACCAGGCCGGCGTGATGGGCATCATCCTGATCGCCGCGGTGCTGATCGAAAATCTCGCCAGCGGCCGGAACTGGGCGGCCATGCCCTTCTTCTCCAGGCGCGGCCCGACCGCGATCCCGCGCAAGGAAAGCAGCGGCTGATCCTTTCGGTGAGATGAAATAGCCATTCGCCTACAGGCATGTCCGGCGGATCAGTTCGCGATAGATGTCGAAGGCTTCCTCGATGCGTTCGACGTGGCAGAACTCGTCGGTCCGGTGGCATTGCTCCGCTTCGCCCGGGCCGATGACCACGGCGGGGACATTGCAGAGCGCCGGCGCCAGGGCCGATGCGTCGGTGAAATAGGGAGCGCCCCTGACTACGGGTCGGCTTCCCTGACGCTCCGCCAGAATATCCATCAGCGGCTGAAGCGCCGGGTCGCGCGGATCGGTCGAAAACCCCCCGAAATCCGTGACCTTGGCGATCGCGGCGGCGGGGCCGAGCAATTCCTGGATCTGCGCCAGCAATGCGTCATGCGACTGGCCGGGAAGGGTCCGCAGATCCACCGTGAAACTCGCGGCATCCGGGATGGAATTGATGTTCAGGCCCCCCTTGATCGTGGTGACGGCGGCGGTTGTCTTTCCCAGCAGAGGATGTTCCGCGCTCCCGAATGCGTGACGGCTCAATCGGCAAACCCATTCCGCGGCCTTCTCGATCGCGTTGTCGCCGACATCGGGCATCGAGGAGTGCGCCGTTATCCCCGACGCCGAGACAACGAGCCTCATCGAACCCTTGTGCGCCACGATAGGACGGTTGGAACTCGGTTCGGCGACGACCAGGAGGTGGGCGGATCCGAGGACACCGAGGCGGCCGAGGTGAAAGGCGCCTTCGCAACCGGTCTCCTCTCCGGCCGTGATGATCAGGGTAACGCCGCGGCGGAAGCGCATGCCCGCCTCGGCTTCCGACAATACGGCGGCCACGAACGCCGCGACGCCCGCCTTCATGTCGCTTGCGCCGCGCCCGAATAGCCTGCCGCCGGCGATGACGCCGTCGAAGGGAGGCACCGACCAGACCTCCTGGCCAAGCGGCACGACATCGACATGGCCGGTGAAACAGAGGGGATCGAGATCGCCCATTCCCGGAATCCTGGCGACCAGGGACGGCCTGCCCTCCGCGAATTCATACGCATGGACATCGAGGCCGCCTCGCGACAGGAGATGCGCGAGAAAATCGATGCATGCCTTCTCGTCGCCGGGCGGATTGAGTGACGGGAAGCGGATGAGTTCCTGCGCCAGCGCTAAGGGATCATGGGTCATTTCGTCGGCTCCGGAACAGGCGCTGACCGCAATCAAGACGACCCTGCGCCGGAGGTCAAGTCATAGCGCATGATGCGGAAAAGCGGACGCCGGTTTTCCCAAAAGATCGGGCTCACGATGTAGGGGTGACGGCAAAGTCAACCCCAGTACCTGTCCAGCAAGCCTTTGGGGTTATCGCAAAAGATCTTCCGCCGAAGCGCGGGATCGACATCCGCCATCTGAACATGCGGATCCGGCAGTCCCATGGAAAACGGCCAGTCGGAGCCGAAGAAAATGTTTTCCGAACCATGCGCGGCGGCGGCAAGGTCCAGAACGGCGGCGTCATGGCAGATGCAATCGACGCAGACGTGACGGAAGACGGTGCGCGGCCTTCTGGCGCCGGTATCCGCGCCCGGCCTTCCCGTCACCTGGCCGCGCTCCAGCCGCCCGGCGACCGCGGCAGTCGCGCCTCCCCGGAGAGGATCGCCGAAACGCTGCTGGAGCGGCTTGGGAACCGGGAGCCGAAGGGGGATGTTCCGCTGCTGACCAAGCTCTCCCGGCCATTCATCCGCCGCGCCTCCGCCTGATCCTGGCGCCTCCGCCGCCGGGCTCGTAGCGTTAAGACATCCTGCCGCCCAATGTCGGCATCAGGTCCATCTCGAGGTGGATATAGTCGCCACGATAGGTGGCTTCGCCGACATAGATGACCGAACCGTCGGGACCGGTGAAGACGCGTCGGATTTCGGCGACCGGGCTGTTGACCGGTATCCGCAAATTCTTCGCCGCCTCGACATCGGCGGCCCCGATATTGAGCGTCTGGCGCGCCTTGGTGATCTCCACGCCGGGAAGCGTTGCAAACAGCGGAATGACGACCTCGTGCCGGAACCGGTCGGGCGCGAGGGAAAAGATGCGTTCGTCGATGAAGATCGAGGCGACGCAATAATTCTCGCCATCGCGTGAATGGACGCGCTGGAGATGGAAATAACCCGGCGCCGGCATGCCGTCGCGCTCCTGGAGGAGCGGCGGCTCACGCGATTCGATGATATTCGCCAGATCGGGCGTGTCGCCGCGGTACATCTCGACAAGATCGTCGAGGGTCGTCTGCACCAGAAGGCGCCGCTCCGCACCCGGTTCGGCGGTGACGAAAGTGCCCCGGCCGCGCTGCGACAGCAGAAGCCCCTCGCCGGCGAGCAGCTGGATCGCCTGACGAACGGTGACGCGCGCGACGTCGAATTCCTCCATCAGCCTTTCGATCGACGGCAGCATCCGCCCGCGCGGCCAGATCCCGCGCTTGATGCGGTGGCGCATGATGTCCGCGAGCTGGACATAGATCGGTATCGGCATCCTTTCGAACATCACGCGGATCTCCTCGAAAAAAAGACTTGCATCAAAAGTTCTATTGTTAGAATGTTTAGGACGTTACGACAAAATCGGCGCATGGGCAATTGCCGATGCGCCTGCGGGAGATTGGACGAACGCCGCGGCACGGTCGACGAGGCGCGGCGCAGGATGGGGTATTTTTCCGCTGCGGCAGGCGGCGGGCGGTAGGAAATATCGATAACGGCCTCAAGAACGAAATCATGTCGATCGTCGCCATGTCGCCGGTCGCCTTAGACTTCGCTCGCTGCCGTGGAATCGCGAGCAGCCATCGCTGAGCCGCTCTCGTTGCAAAGGGAGGAGATGAAATGAACGAAAAAGACAACGCCAGGACCATCAGGGGAGCGGGCATCCACAGAAGGACCCTGCTCAAGACGACCGCCGCGGGCATGGCCCTATTGGCGATGCCGGCTGTCTTCACGCAGCGGGCCAGGGCCGCCGCCGCCGCGCCGGACCTGTCGTCGGTGAAGAACGCCAAGATCGACTGGGGCCAGGCGAAAGGCTCATCGATTACCATCGGCGTCACTCCCGCGGGATATTTCGACAATCTGAACGCCGTCCTGCCGGAATTCAACAAACTGACGGGCGTCAAGGCCCGCCTGGAGATGACCCCGCCTGGCCAGATCCGCCAGAAGGCCGTTCTCGATCTTTCGACCAAGACCGGCACATGGGCGACGCACGCCGCCGATCCGATGTATTATCCGCTTTATGTCGCGAATGGCTGGATCGACCCGCTCGACACCTATCTGCAGGATTCCAAGCTGACCGATCCCGCCTGGTTCGACTTCGATGACATCCTGAAGAGCTGGCGCGAGGCCGCTTCGATCAAGGGCAAGCCCTATGGCATTCCGTGGGACGGCGAGGTGACGCTGCAGGTCTATCGCGCCGACATCTACGACAAGCACGGCCTGAAGGCGCCGGAGACGCTGAAGGAATACACGGAGACCGCCGCCAGGATCAACGATCCCAAGGACCGGTTGTGGGGCTGCGCCATCCGCGGCTTCAAGGGCGCGGGCCAGAACATGTACATCTTCCCGTCGATCTTCCGCGAATTCGGCGGAGACTGGTTCGACAAGAGCGGCAAGCTGACGGTCAACGGGCCGGAAGCCGTCGCGGCGCTGGAATGGTATGTCGATCTCTTGACCAAATATGCGCCGAACGGGGTGCAGAACTGGAACTGGCCGGATATTGCCGACGCCTTCGCGCAAGGCACGATAGCCTCCTATATCGATTCCAACACCTCGGTGGCGGTGGTCGCCAATCCGGACAAGTCCAAGGTGGTCGGCAAGCTCGCCTTCGCACGCTGGCCGAAGGGTCCGGCGGGCAAGCGCTGCACGTCGATCTGGAACTGGAGTTTTCCGATAAACGGGGCCTTGTCCAGGAAAGACAAGGTCGCGACCTGGTTGTTCATCCAGTGGGCGTCCTCGAAGGAGGTCCAGGCGGCGACGTCCTACGGCTTCCCCGGCGGCTACAAGCGCCTCGGCGTCAACCGGACTTCCATCCTGAAGGATGACGGGTTCCGCAAGCTCGTCGGCGGCATCGGCCAGAACTACATCGAATCGGTCACGGCTTCGCTGCAGGACGATACCGACGTCGATTGGCGGCCGCGCGTGCCGCAATGGCCGGCGATCGGCGAAACGGTCGCAACCGCCATCCAGGCGGCGCTGATCGGCCAGGCGAAGCCGAAATCGGCGCTCGACCAGGCGCAAAGCAAGCTCGCGGGAATCACCAAGAGCTAGCGCCTGATGGAGGTTCCAGTGCAGAAGATGATGGGATCGGCCATGGTTCGCCGCCGGGCCACGGTCGTCGAGAGCGAGCGGAATTTCGCCATCCTGCTGGTCGCTCCGGCGCTCGTCATCCTGCTGGTGACGACGACCTTTCCCATCATCTACCTGATCTGGAATTCCTTCCGCAGCATCAACCTGGCGATGCCGTTCATGAACGGCTTCGTCGGGATCGGCAACTACGCCACCATGATGCACGATCCTGAGTTCTGGCACGCGCTCGAACTCACCGCGATCTACACGGTCAGCACCGTCACCGCGCAACTGGTGCTGGGACTGGCGCTGGCGCTGCTCGTCATGCAGATCCCGCGCGGGCAGGGCGTTTTCCGCATCGTCGCGATCCTGCCGATCGTGCTGGCGCCGGTTGTGGTCGGCCTGTTCTGGCGCACGCTCATGCTGGCGCCCAATTTCGGCCTCGTCGATTTCGCGGTGAAGGCGCTCGGCTTCGAAGCCGTCAACTGGCTCGGTGCGCCGGTCCCGGCGATGATCTCGGTGATCATGATCCACACCTGGCAGTGGACGCCCTTCGTCTTCCTGGTGATGCTCGCAAGCCTCGCCTCGCTGCCGCCCGACGTTTACGAGGCGGCGCGCATCGACCGGGCGAACGCCGTGCAGCGCTTCATCCATATCACCTTGCCGCTCATCCGCCCGGCGATCGTCATCGTCGTCATCATGCGCTCGATGATCGCGCTGTCCGCCTTCGCCGCCATCTTCGCGGCGACCGGCGGCGGGCCGGGCACCGCGACCGAGATTCTCAATCTCTATGCCTTCCGGGTCTCGTTCGTGAAACTCGATTTCGGCTACGGCTCGGCGCTCGCCGTAGCGCTGATGGTCATCACGCTCGCCGTCTCGTCGGTCCTCTTCATGATGCGCACCCAGAGGGCGAGATAATGGCGATGAACCCGCACAAGGCGGCGAACCTGCGCCGCAACATCCTGCTCTATGTGCTGTCGGCGTTGATCCTGGCGATCTGGGCCTTCCCGATCATCTGGGCGGTGGTCGTCTCCCTGAAATCGGAGAGGGAGGTGCTCACCTATCCGCCGCGGATCGTCTTCGATCCGACGCTGCAAAACTACCGCGACGCGATATTCGGGGCCTTCTCCATCGCGCAAAGCTTCTTCAACAGCTTCGTCGTGGCGGCCTCGACGACCGTGCTGACGATCCTTCTCTCCGTACCGGCGGCCTATGCCTTCGCCCGGCTGAGGCTGCCCGGCAGGAAATCCCTCGGCTTCTATACGCTGGTCACGCAGATGATCCCGCCGGTCGGCCTGGTCATTCCCTATTTTCTGATCCTCAACAAGGTCGGCTGGCTCGACACATATCAGGGCTTGATCGTCGTCTTCCTGACATTCTCCTTGCCCTTCGCGATCTGGCTGATGGTCTCCTACATGGAAGACGTTCCCAAGGAGATGGAAGAAGCGGCGTTCCTCGACAAGGCCAACCGGTTCCAGACGCTCTGGCACGTCATCCTGCCGCAGGTGCGCGGCGGCATCGCCGTCACCGTGATCTTCGTCTTCCTCAATGCCTGGAACGAGTTCCTGTTCTCCGTCCAGCTCAGCGGCAATCACGTCCGGCCGGTGACGGTCGCCATGTATAATTTCGTGTCCGTCGAACAGACGCTCTGGGCAAAGCTCGCCGCAGCGGCGCTGATTGCCATGCTGCCGATGATCATCATCGGGATCGCCGCGCAAAAGCAGATCGTCAAGGGCCTTACCGTCGGCGCCGTCAAGGGAGGAGGTCGCCGATGAGCGACGAGAAGGGCCGCGTGACGCTAAGCGGCATCCACAAGAGCTTCGGCAGTTTCAAGGCGCTGAAGGGCATCGATCTCGAGATCGAGCCGGCCGAGTTCTTCGCCCTGCTCGGCCCGTCGGGTTCCGGCAAGTCGACCACTCTCAGAGTCATCGCCGGGCTGGAGGCGCCGGACGAGGGCGTCATGACCGTGGACGGGGCCGACGTCACCTACGCCTCTCCCGGCGAGCGCAACATCGCCATGGTGTTCCAGAACTATGCGCTCTACCCGCACATGACGCTCGAGCAGAACATCGGCTTCCCGCTGAAAATGGACGGCGTACCGAAGAAGCAGATCCCGGACATGGTGAGGGAGGCGGCGAGGAAGGTGAAGATCGATCACCTCCTGCACCGCCGCCCCGGTCAGCTTTCCGGCGGCCAGCAGCAGCGCTGCGCGCTCGCCCGCGCCATCGTGCGCAAGCCGCGGCTCTTCCTGCTCGACGAGCCGCTTTCCAATCTCGACGCCCAGCTCAGGCTCGAGACCCGGATCGAGCTGAAGCGGCTGCACCAGAGCATGGACGTGACGACGATCTACGTCACCCACGACCAGGAGGAGGCGATGACGATCGCCGACCGGATGGCCATCTTCCTCGACGGCAACATCGTCCAGGTCGGCACGCCGGAGGAAGTGTTCAACCGGCCGAACACGATCGATGTCGCCGGTTTCATCGGCAGCCCGCCGATGAACCTGTTGCAGGGCAGACGCGAAGGATCATCGGTCAGCGTCGTCGGCCACAGGATCGACATCCCCGCCGCGGCCAATGCTCCCGCCGACGATATCGTGCTCGGCATCCGCCCCAGCCATGTGCGCCTGGCGGAGAGCGGCATACCGGGAAAGCTGCTCCTGTCGGAAAATCTCGGCGAGAGCATGCTTCTCAACATCGACGCCGACGGACAGTTGATCAAGGTGCGCCTGCCGGAAGTTCGCCATCTGGCGGCCGGCACGATTGTGCATCTCGCCTTCGATCCCGCCCACGTCCACCTCTTCGATCCCCATACGCGCCAACGTATCGAATGACCGAGGCCCGTCGATCACCCCAATGGACCAACCCCATAGACCATCATCGTCTTCCACCAAGAGGCCATCCCAATGAAGACCGTCTTCCTGCTCTTTGATTCACTCAACCGCCTGATGCTGGAGCCTTATGGCGGCACAATTCTGGAGACGCCCAATTTCAGGCGGCTCGCCGAACGCTCGATCACCTTCGACCATCATTATATCGGCTCGATGCCCTGCATGCCGGCGCGGCGCGACATGCAGACCGGCCGGCATACCTTCCTGCACCGCAGCTGGGGTCCGCTGGAGCCGTTCGACAATTCCTTCCCGGAAGCCCTGAAGACCGCCGGCGCCTACTCGCACCTCACCTCGGACCATTACCATTACTGGGAAGACGGCGGCGCCACCTACCATACGCGCTACAATTCCTTCGACTTCATCCGCGGCCAGGAATCGGACCCGTGGAAAGCGCTTCTGACCTCTCCCATCGACCGGATCCGCGAGAAATACCACCCGCGGCAGAACGACCCGAATTCGAAGCAGAACCCCTATCACCATATGATCAACCGCGAGTTCATCAAGGAGGAGAAGGATTTCCCGTCGGTCCAGTGCTTCGAGGCGGGCTTCCGCTTCCTCGACATCAACCGAACCGCCGACAACTGGTTCCTGCAGATCGAGACCTTCGATCCGCATGAGCCGTTCTTCGCGCCGGAGCGCTTCAAGACGAAATTCCCCACCGCCTATGAGGGTCCGATCCTCGACTGGCCGCGCTACGAGCGGGTGACGGAGCCGCAGGAGGAAATCGATGAACTGCGCGCCAACTATTTCGCGCTGCTCAGTCTCTGCGACGACCTTCTCGGCCGCTTCCTCGATTATTTCGACGAGCACGACATGTGGAAGGACACGGTGCTGATCCTGAGCACCGATCACGGCTTCCTGCTCGGCGAGCATGACTGGTGGGCGAAGAACCGCATGCCGCTCTACGAGGAGATCTCGCACATCCCGCTCTTCGTCCATCATCCGGATTTCGCCAGCCATGCCGGCGAGCGCCGGCGGAGCCTGACGCAGACCATCGATCTGATGCCGACCTTCTGTGAACTCTTCGGCGCGGAAATCCCGCCCGAAGTGCAGGGGAAATCGATCCTGCCGCTGCTTGCAAAGGATCACAGCCAGCGCGAAGCGGCCATGTTCGGTTATTGGGGCGGCGGCGTGAACATCACCGACGGCCGCTACACCATGTTCTGCTATCCCAAGGATATGCAGAACCAGGACCTTTACCAATACACGCTGATGCCGACCCATATGACGAAAATGTTCGGCGTGGACGAATTGAAGAGCGCCAGCCTCGTCGGTCCGTTCGACTTCACCAAGGGCGTGCCGCTCCTTCGCATCGCGCACAAATCCAAGGCGAAGACGAAGATGCACAGCTATATGTTCCCCGAGGAGATGAAGGACACCAACACCGTCCTCTATGACCTCGAGACCGATCCCGGCCAGACCACGCCGATCAACGATCCGGCGGTCAGGAAGCGCCTGAAGGAAGCGCTGTTCCGGCTGATGGCCGCCAACGACGCGCCGCCGGAAGCCGTCAAGCGCATGGAAGAGGCACTGGCCGGTTGATTGGATTGGAGCTGGACTAACTGGCCGGCTTATACCAGGTACCAGGGCCTATGTTCGCTTTTGCGTTACCGGAGGATCAAAAAAAAGTATCCACGCACTACGTTTGACGCGTGAGTGGCGTCAGCGCTCCATGGCCGCGCAAATTTCCGTGATCAGCATCGCGGCGGAGATCGCGCCGGGATCGGGATGGCCGATGGACCGCTCGCCGAGGCGGGCGGCGCGGCCCAAGGTGGCGACCATCCGGCTGGTGCCATCCGCACCTTTTTGAGCAGCGGACGCGATGGCTTCCGGAGGCTCGCCGGCCGTCGCCGCTTCGGCGGCAGGCCCCCAGGCGTCGAGCATCGTCTTCTGGCCAGGTTCCGCCTTGCCGCGCTGCGCGATGCCGTCGCGCATCGCGGCGATGACGGCGCGCAATTCGCCGGCAGGCATCGACGATCGCGCACCCGCGGCCTTTCCGGCGCGCAGGAGGCCGGTCGCATAGAGCGGGCCGCTCGAAGCGCCGACGGCATTCAGGAACCCCTTTGCGGCAGCGTTGAAGATATCCTGCAAGCTGCCTTCGGTCGAAGCGGCCGCCGTGCTCGCGGCGGTCATGCCCTGTTCCATGGCGATGCCGTGGTCGCCGTCCCCAATGGCGCCGTCAAGGGCGCAGAGGCGGTCACGCTCGGCCTGCATGCGTTTCGCAAAAGCGGCGAAAAGCTGCTTGAGGTCGGATGTGGTGAAGTCCATCATCTCAACCCCGGAACATGGCGCAATCACAGGGATGATCGATCATGCGTTGAAGCTCGTCGTCGAGATGCATCACGGTGATCGAGGCTCCGGCCATGTCGAGCGAGGTGCAATAGGGGCCGACCAGCGCCTTGTGGACGGCGAGGTTGACAGCTGTCAACCGTTCGGCGACCCGCGCGTAGAGGATGTAAAGCTCCATCAGCGGCGTGGCCCCGAGAGAGTTGACGAGCACCGCGACGCGATCGCCCGCCTTGGCGTTCATCTCCTTGAGGATAGCGTCCATGATCTCGTCGGCAACCTCGTTCGCCGTGCGCAACGGGCCGCGCCGGACGCCGGGTTCGCCATGGATGCCCATGCCGATCTCCATCTCGCCGGCCGGCAGGTCGAAGCTTGGCCGGCGCGTCTGCGGCAGCGAGCAGGAGGAGAGCGCGACGCCCATGGTGAAGGTGCGGGCATTGGCGTGACGGGCGATGCGCTCGACCTCGTCGAGCGGCATCATCATGTCGGCAGCCGCGCCGGCCGCCTTGAAGATGAAGACATTGCCGGCCACCCCGCGGCGTTTCCCGCGCTCGGAAACCGGCGCCGAGGCGATGTCGTCGGTCGTCAGAACCGTGCGCGCCTCGATGCCTTCCATTTCGAGAAGCTCGCCCGCCATGTCGAAATTCATGACATCGCCGGCATAATTGCCATACATGAAGAGCACGCCCGCGCCGCCATTCGCGGCCATCGCCGCATCGACGGCCGGTTGCGGGGGCGGCGAGGCGAAGACATTGCCGATCGCCGCCGCGTCGGCGAGACCCTTGCCGACGAATCCGAGGAAAGTGGGCTCATGGCCGGAGCCGCCGCCGATGACGAGGGCGACCTTGCCTTCGCGCGGGCCATGGCGGGCCACGACCGCGCGCGGCGCGCCTTCGGGACGGAACAGATGATCGGGATGAGCGGCCAGGATGCCGGCCAGCATCTCGTCGACGGCGGCATTGCCGTCATTGATAAGCTTCTGAGTAAGGCTCATGGGCTCCTCCCTTCAAGCGTCGCGGGAAACTTACCAAAAACCTCTGCCGTTTTTGACCCTTCGTCGCCACAGTGCGTCTTTCGAGGCTCGCCCGGTGGGCGAGCGCCTCAGGATGAGGGAGACTTGCGCCAACGGTCCTCATCCTGAGGTGCCCGCGAAGCGGGCCTCGAAGGACGCACCCAGCAGAAGAATCGAACATAGCAACCGCTGGTATTAGGAGCATGCGGGCTTTCTCCGCAAGGCACCACGAACCCCGCACAGAACAGGGGCCTTGCATATGACGATTTGGGCCGCCTCCTCCCCTTCCAACCGCGTCAGCGGGCGTTGTACTTGGCGTCGACCGCGTCGATCGCCGCGACGTTGCCGGCGGAGCGGCCCTTCGGGTCGAACGTCTCCTTCAGGAAAGCGTCGGCGATCGATTTGGCCAGTTCCGGCCCGATGACGCGCGCGCCCATGGTGATGATCTGGGCGTTGTTCGACAACGCGGCCCGCTCGGCCGAATAGGTGTCGTGCGTCAGCGCGGCGCGGATGCCGGGAACCTTGTTGGCCGATATGCTCACGCCGATGCCGGTCCCGCAGATCAGGATGGCGCGGTCGTACTTGCCGGCGAGAACATCATTCGCCACGCGATCCGAGAGGTTGGCATAAAAAGGATCGGGACCCGCTTCGGTGCGCGACACTTCCGAGACATCGTGCTTGTCCTTGAGATGATCGGCGAGGATCCTGGCCAGGCCTTCTCCGGCGCTGTCACCTGCAACGGCTATTTTCATGATCTACTCCTTCATATAATCGCGGCGCATCTGGCGAGGATGTCGAGATAGCCTTCGACGGCCCAGGCGGAGCGCCCGATGAACAGCCCGTCCACATTGGGACAGGCGATCAGCTCTTCGCAATTGCCCGGATTGACCGAGCCTCCATAGAGGCAGGGAACGCGCCTGCCCAACACATCTTCGGCGACGGCGACGATCTCCTTCTGGCGCGCGTCCGCATAGTCGGAGCTTGCCGGAATGCCGTTGACGCCGATCGCCCAGACAGGCTCGTAGGCGAGCAGGATCTCGGCCGCTTTCCGCGCCGGCGTTGTGAGCCGGGCGAGCGCGCCGCGCACCTGCCGCTCCAGCACTTCCCGCGCCTGGCCGCTTTCGCGTTCGGCAAGCGTTTCGCCGATACATATCAGCGGAATGAGGCCATGGCGGACGGCTGCTTCCGTCTTGAGGCCGACCGTCTCGTCCGTCTCGCCGAAATGCTCGCGCCGCTCGGAATGGCCGAGTTCGACCATGTCGAGATTGCAGTCCCTGAGCATGACAGGCGAGATTTCGCCTGTCCACGCGCCTTCATCCGCCCAATGCATGTTCTGCGCGCCGACTTTCACGGAGGTATCCGCGAGGATCGCCTTGACCTCGCGCGCCGCCGTAAAGGGAGGGATGACGAAGCGCTGGATGCGCGGATCGCGCCCGCCCTCGGCGGCCTTCAGGTCCTCGGCGAAGGTTCGCGCCTCGGCCAGAATCTTGTTCATCTTCCAGCTCGTGCCGATCCAAATGTCAGGCTTTGTCATGCCGATCCTTCCAAGAGTGAACGGGCGGTCGCCTCGTCCGTGATGAGACCCTTCAGCCGTGCGCTCATCAGCACGGCGCGAATCGCCTCGGTCTTCTCCCTGCCGCCGGCGATGGCGACGATCCTGCCCGAAGGCGGCCCGTCGAGGTCGACGGCCAGCGTGCGCGCGGTGAACGCCGTCTCGACGACGCGACCCTTTGCGTCGAAAAAGTGCCCCAGCATTTCGCCGATGCCGCCCGCCGCTTTGATTTCGGCGATTTCGCGCCGCTCGATCATGCCGACGACGACAAGCTGGGCATTGACGTCGGCCGTGCCGATGCCGGCGATCTTGAGTTCGGAACGGCGGGCGAGTTCAAAAACCTCCTTCACGCCGCGCTGGGCGAGCAAAACTTCCCTATCCTCGGCCGAATTGGCGAGGAACGGAACCGGCATGACATAGGCTTGCGCGCCTGTCTTTTCGGCAATGCGATGCATCACGTCATGCGGGTTGGCGGCATAGTTGCGCGTCAAGCCGCCGAGCAGCGAGACGAAGCGGACGGCCGCGCCGTCGATCCGCGGCATCTGCTGCACCGCCGCGGCGAGCGTGCGCCCATGCGCCAATCCGATCAGCTTGTCCGCGCCCTGCTCGATTTCGCGCCTGAGGAAAGCCGCGCCGGCTATGCCGAGCGCGCGCAGCGGAATGCCTTCCTCGCCGAGATCGGGCGCCACCTCGCAGAAATCGAGTTCATAGCGCCGGCAGAGTTCATATTCGAGCTCCGCGCATTCGACGATCGCCCCGTCGATCGACACCTTCACCGCGCCGTCCGCGACGGCCCGCGCGATCAGCCGGTGCGTCTTGACGGAGGGCAGCCCTAGCCGCTTGGCGACCGCCGCTTGTGTCAGTCCGCCGGCATAGTGCAGCCAGGCGGCGCGGACGGCGAGCGATTCTTCCGGATCCGCCGGGACGGGGGTTCTTGCCATGGGTTTCATCGATAGCGGCGTCTCAACGGAATTCCTCGGTACGGCGTCTCATATGTGCAGGCTGCCGGCGCCCGTGTCGATATGGGGCGCCCAGAAGGCGACGCTTTCCGCGATTTGCGGAATGACCTGCCTGTCGTTCGGTTCGCGTTCCTTGAAGCTCAATTCGAGGCAGATCTCGTTGTTGGCCGCGCCGCCTTCGGCGAAGGCGGCAAGCAGCGGTTCGGGCTGGATGCGGCCCCTGGCGTTGAATTCGGCGGTGAAGGGCCGGTGGCCGCCCTTGTCCATCAGGCTCTGCTTGATATGGATGATCGGCGAGACCTTCGGCACAGCGCGCGCCCAGGCATAGGGATCGTAATCGTCCGGATTGGCGCTGGTCACGTCGCCATGGTCGATATCGGCCATCATCCACATGGGAACGGCCATATTGGCGGCGCTCAGGCGCTCCTGAAGCTTCATGCATTCGGCGATCGTCTCGCCGAATTCGCGGCCGATGCTCATCGGTTCCCAGAAGACATAGCGGAGGCCGGCGGCCCTGGCGTGCTCGGCCACTTCCGCCCAGCAATCGATGGCGATTTTGGTCAGTTCCTCGCGCCGGGCGGGATCGTCATAATCCTTGTAGGTGAAGATGGCGAATTGCGTGCCGACGGAAAAGCCCCCGAGATCGGCCGTGATATCGGCGAAGGTCTTGAACCAGTCCACATAGTAGCGGCGCACGTCGCGGTCCGGATGGCCGAAATGGTTGAGCCGGCCATAGGGGCCGGTCATGCCGCTCGTGACCCTCACGCCCGTTCGGGCGAGCGCCGCTGCCATCTGGCGCGTCAGCCGGCGGATCACCCGCGCGGGCCAGCCCGGATTGATGAATTCATGGGTAAGCTGCAAGTCGCGGATGCGAAGCTGATGCGCAACCGTGTCGATCAGATCGTCGGGGTCGGCGAAGCGGTTCACCAGCGGGTTGGTATTGAGCGAAAGCGTCAGAGGCATCTAGAATCGGCTCATTGCGTGAACGGATCGGATCGGGCGGTTGTCCTTAGAACATTCCGTTTTTCTCCGAACCACAGGAATGCTCGATCAGTTTGTTTTTCCGCAATTCCGAACGCAAAACCGCTATGCACTTTTGCTGGAATTGCTCTAGGCGGCATCGGCGAGATGCGCCTCATTGAACCAGGCAGTGAAGGCGGCGCGCTCCGCGTCGCTCAGACGCAGATAATGCTTGGTGCGCCGGAACAGGATGTCGTCCGGCTTCTGCGCCCATTCATGGGCGACGAGATAGCGCGCCTCCGCCTCGTAAAATTGGCCGCCGAAATGCCGGCCAAGACCGTCGAGCCCGGCCGCTCGCCCGACGACATCCTTCGTCCGCGTGCCATAGAGCCGGCCGTAATGGTGGAGAAGCGCGCGCGGCATCCAGGGATAGGCGTCGCGCAGGCTGTTGGCGAAGCTTTCATAATCCGCGTTCGGCATGTCGCCGCCGGGCAGGGGCGCGTTTTCCGTCCAGCGGCCGCCCATCTCGGGAAAAATGTGCTTCAGACGATCGAGGCCGCGTTCGGCCAGTTCGCGGAAGGTGGTGATCTTGCCGCCGAATATGTTGAGGAGCGGTGCGCCGCCGGTCTCGTCGAGATCGAAGACGTAGTCGCGCGTCACGGCCGAGGGATTGCCCTTGCCGTCGTCGAAGAGCGGCCGCACGCCGGAGAAGCTGTGGAGCACGTCGGTCCGGCGGAGCTTTTCCTTGAAATAGCGGTTGACCGCCGCGATCAGGTACTCGATCTCGCTTTCGTCGGCGTGCACATCCTCCGCCCGGCCCTGATAGGCGATATCGGTCGTGCCGATCAGCGCCATATCGCCCTGATAGGGGTTGATGAAGATGACGCGCTTGTCATGGTTCTGGACGAGATAGGCGTTCGATCCCTGCCAGAATTTCGGCACGATGATGTGGCTGCCCTTCACCAGCCTCACATTGCGCGTGGAGTTCGATCCGGCGACACGGCCGATCACGTCCGAGACCCAGGGGCCGGCCGCATTGACGATGCAGCGCGCGCGAAAAGTGCGGGTTGCGCCGGTCATGGAATTTTTGGTGGCGATGGTCCAGGCGCCGTTCTCGCGCCGGGCCGAAACCGCCGGCGAGCGGGTGAGGATTTCCGCGCCCTTTTCGGCCGCGCCGACGGCGTTCAGAACGACGAGACGGGCGTCGTCCACCCAGCAATCGGAATATTCGAAGCCGCGCGTATAGCGGTCGAGGAGCGGCGCGCCTTCCGGATCGCGGGCGAGATCGAGCGTGCGCGTGCCGGGCAGCTTCCTGCGGCCGCCGAGATGGTCGTAGAGGAACAGGCCGAGCCGCACCAGCCAGGCGGGGCGGTCCTCCGGGCTGTGCGGCAGCACAAAGCGCATCGGCCAGATGATGTGGGAGGCGGCCTTCAGCAACACTTCGCGCTCGATCAGCGCTTCGCGCACCAGCCGGAATTCGTAATATTCGAGATAGCGCAGGCCGCCATGGACGAGCTTGCCCGAGCGCGACGACGTGCCCTCGGCAAGGTCGTCCCTTTCGCACAGCACTACGGAAAGCCCGCGTCCGGCCGCGTCGCGGGCGATGCCGGCACCGTTGATGCCTCCGCCGATGACGAAGAGATCGACCATCCCCGGTTCGCTGCTCATGCCTTCTTCCTTTGAGATGTCGTCGGTTCGGTCGGGCCGGAATTTGAATGCCTGGCTGAGGCGAGCGCCTCCCAGACGGGCGGCAATCCCGTTCGGGCGGCTGTGAAGGCCGGGAAGACGCCGTCGTAAGCCGCGACCAGCGCGGGGTCCGGCGTCTCGGCCTCTCCGAGGAGAGGCGTCACCCATTCGTCGATGCAGGCATGCATGTCCGGGTAGACGCCGATCGCGACCGCCGCCATCATTGCGGCTCCGGCGGCTCCCGCCTCCTCGCGCGCCGAGACGCGGACCGGCGCATGGACGGCGGCCGACAGGATGCCGCGCAGCCCCTTCGAACGCGTCGCGCCGCCGGAAAGGCGGAGTTCGGAGGGCAATTCGCCCATCGCCAGATAGCAATCGCGCATGGCGAGCCCCAGCCCCTCGACCACCGCCCGCACCAAGTCGGCATAACGATGCCTGGTGGAAAGCCCGACGAAGCCGGCGCGCGCATTGGCATTGACGAAAGGACCGCGTTCGCCGGCCTCGGAGATGTAGGGCTGATAGACGATCTGGCCGGGCAGGCTGGCGGCCAGCCAGCTTTCGATGCGGCCGACCAGATCGTGATGGCTGATATCGCTTCCCGCCTCGCGCAGGATATCGGCGGCGAGGCCGAGCACCCAATCGATATTGAGCGTCGTCGCCATGTTGGTCTGCACCTGGGTGACGAGATTGGGGATGGGCAGCGCGATCACATAGCCGGAGCCGGCGTCGTTGAGATGCACCTTGCCGACCGGCGTTGCGCGCATATGGACCCCGGTCGAGCCGACGATCGAGCAGGCCACGTCGCCGCTGCCGCCGCACACGCCGGCGCCGAGCGCCGTCATCACCATGTCGACATAACCGAGGCTGACCGGCGTGCCGGCGAGCAGCCCGGTCTCGGCCGCCGCCTCGGCGCCGAGCGGGTGGGTCGTCATCGTGCCGTCGACGATCTGAGGCAGGAGCGCGCGCCGGTGCGTCAGCCCGAGCGCCTCGATGACGGTCTCGTCATAGAGCCGGTTGCGGAAATTGCCGAAGGTGAAGCTCGCCTCGGACGGGTCGGTGGCGCGAACGCCCGTCAGTTTGAGATAGAGCCAGTCCTTGCAATGCAGCGCCGTCTCGGCGCGGTCGAGAATGTCGGGCAGATAGCGGTCCATATGGGCGATCTGGCTGCCCTGCTGGCAGGTGTTCAGCCCGGTGCCGGTCGCCTCGAAGCGGGCGCGGCTCAAGGGTCCCGCAGCAAGTCTCTCGACGGTAGGGGCGGCGCGCGCGTCGAGCCACAGCCAGGCGTCGGTCACGGGCTCGTTGTCCTTCCCGACGAGCCATGTACCGTCGCCCTGCGCTGTCACGGCGATGGCCGCCGTGCGTTGGGCGAGGCTTTCCACCTTGTCGCCCAAGCTCCGCAGCGCGGCGGCGCAATCGAGCCAGGTCTGCGCGAGCGGCTGCGTGACCGCGCCGTCCGCGCCCGAGACATAACGGTTGGGCACGGCGGCGGTCGCGATCTGTCGGCCGGAAAGGCCGAAGGCGACCGCCTTGATCACCGACGTGCCGGAATCGATGCCGATGACGATGTCAGCGCCCGCCATGAAGCCTTCCCGCTCCGATGGCAGAATCTCCACGCCTTCCATGCCTCATCGCTTTTCCTCCTTTCCGCCCCTGCGGAACGCGTCCGCACGCTGTCATTCGTGCAACACGCCCTTTGGCCTGAGGATCGGCCGGATCGAGTCTGGGCTCAGGTTATACCATAATGATAACGCGATCGATGATTTTTTTTGCAGACTACGAAATTCTTTTCAGATATCATGATGAGAAAAAAGGAGGGAGGATGAGGCTGGCTGCGGATGCAGCGCCGCCTTTTGCTGTAGATGCCCGAAAGGCCCCCTTTGTCCCGCTGTCGGTTGGCGCAGGGCGCGAAAATTTTCAGATTGATGAAGAATCTGATAATAAAAACAAATCGATATGCTGGTCTCGCAAGATTTTCCGCGCTGTTCATGCCGGCAGGTCGATGGTGATGTTGATCGGAAAGCCAGCGGACGCGCCGATTTTTCGAGCATGCTGCGATCGGGGCGCGCGGCTCGATCGAGATGCGATTATCGGGATATGAACCGCTCAGGAAATGCAAAAGATCGCCCGCGCATTCATCTCCTGCTTGACGAAATAAATAACATGAAGATAACATAAAGCCCGATTTATCCTTGGGTGCTGGGCGGAGGAGACGCCGCACCCTCGCAAAGGTGGAGGCCGCCGGTGAGGACGGGACTTTCGGGCAAGTCGCGGGCGAGGCGGGCAGACTGAGTTTGGCGGCCAGGATCCGGACCGAGCGTGCGGATCGGCATCAAGCAGAACGGGATCAGGCATATGACGATGACGTCCGCCCCGGCGCGCAAGGCATCCCACAAGTCGCGGTATGGCGCTGTGATCATCGCCGGGCTGTGCATCGTCCTGCTGATCGCCATGGCGCTCGACACCACCGTCGTCAGGATCGGGTCCTCCCAGGACGCCCGTAAGGCCGGCTTCTCGCCCGCGGCCTATGGGAAGGAAGAGTTTCCCAAGGTGCAGGCTGCGGTCGAGAAGCGGGCCGTGGACGCCGTGACGCTGGCGGCGGCGATCCAGAAGGACCAGTCGGCCGCCGCGAAGCAGTATGGCGTGGATGCGACGATGGGGCCGGAGATGTCGGTCAAGTTCACCGGCGTCGTCGGCAAGGGCGAGTCCGGCGTCTATGACGTCAAGATTCCGAACCTGCCGGACGGCATCCGGGTCCGCGTCCAGACAGGCCCGGCGGTCAACGGAACCGACCTCAGGGACGCCATCGGCACGATCAAGTTCGGGCAGTTCAAGAACCAGATCGAATACCAGAATGCCGGCGCGGCCCTGAACGATGAATTGAAGAAGGAGGTTCTGTCGAAGGTCGATACCTCCAAGCTCACCGGCAAGACGATCTCGGTGGTCGGCGCCTTCCTGCTGATCAACCCGAAGAACTGGTTCGTCACCCCGGTCAAGCTGAGTGTCGAAAAATGAGCGGGGGGAGCGCGCCGGAAGTCAGGGAGCGGCAAGCCGACGACGTCATCCTGTCGGCGCGCAACGTCGTCAAGACCTATGGCGGCGTCCATGCCCTGAAGGGCGTCAATTTCGATATTCATCGCGGCAAGGTGACGACGCTGTTCGGCGAGAACGGCGCCGGCAAATCGACGCTGATGAAGATCCTTTCAGGCGTCGTGAACCCGACGTCGGGAACGATCGAACTTGACGGCCGGCAGGTGAGCTTCGCCTCGACGGTGGAGGCCGCCGATCATGGCATATCGATCATCCATCAGGAATTGAGCCTGGCGCCGAACCTCAGCGTTCGCGACAACATCTTCATGGGGCGCGAACTGTCGAGCGCGCGCGGCGTCGATTTCGCCGAGGAGGCGCGCCGGACCAGGGCGCTCATGGAGGAGCTCGAGGAGAATATCGATCCGCTGGCGCTGGTGCAGGATCTCCGCCTCGGGCAGCAGCAGATCGTCGAGATCGCGCGGGCGCTCTCGGTCGATTCGCGCATCCTGATCATGGACGAACCGACCTCGGCGCTCAGCGCCAGCGAGGTGGAAGTGCTGTTCCGGGTCATTCGCGACCTGACCGCGCGCGGCGTCTCCATCGTCTATATCTCGCACCATCTCGAAGAGGCCTTGCAGATCACCGACTATGCGGTCGTGCTGCGAGACGGCCTCATCACCGCGACGGCCGAGGCGAAGGACATCGACCTGCAGTGGATCGTGCGCAAGATGGTCGGCGAGAACTATGATCTCGGCTCGCCGCCGGCCGGATACGAATTCGGGCCGCCGGTTCTTTCGATCGAGGATGTCAGCGTCGCCGACGAATCGGGTTCGGGCCGGATGATCGTCGACCATATGTCGCTCGACATCCATGCCGGCGAGATCGTCTGCATCTACGGGCTGATGGGCGCCGGGCGCACCGAAATGCTCGAGGCGGTGGCGGGACGCGTTCCGCTGGCCGGCGGGCGCGTGCTGCTCGAAGGGGCGGACATTTCGCACCTGTCGATCGCCGACCGCATCGCGGCGGGCCTCGGGCTCGTGCCGGAAGACCGCCAGCGCGACGGCCTCGTCCAGACGATGACCGTCGGAAGGAACCTTTCGCTCGCCAGCATCGGCGCGTTTGCCCGCAACGCGATCCTGTCGCGCTCGCGCGAGCAGGCGCTGGTCAACGATTCCATTCGCGCCGTCCAGGTTAAGACGCCGGGCGGCGAGGTGCCGATCGGCTCGCTGTCGGGCGGCAACCAGCAGAAGGTCGTCATCGGCAAGATGCTGTCGACCGATCCGAAGGTCCTGCTTCTCGACGAGCCGAGCCGGGGCATCGACATCGGCGCCAAGGCGGAGGTTTTCCGCCTGCTCAGCGAACGCGCGCGGCAGGGCCTTGGCGTCCTGTTCTCGACCTCGGAAGTCGGCGAATGCCTGAGCATAGCGCATCGCGTCGTGGTGATGCGGCGCGGGCGGATCTCGGCGCAATTCACGCCGGACGCCTCCAAGGAAGAAATCATGGCCGCTTCCGGCGAAGCCGTCGCCGCCTGAGAAGACAGAAACGGAGCCCACATGATGCATGCGCGCCCAGACAGCACGGCCGGTTCGGAGAAAGCCGGATGGACGAGCCGCATCAGCATCGGCAAGATCCTGCTGGAAGGCCGCGCCTTCTTCGCGCTGATCGTGATCGTCGTCGTCTTCTCCTTCCTGTCGCCATATTACTTTTCGGCGAGCAATTTCCTGACGATGGCCTCGCATGTGGCGATCTTCGGCATTCTCGGCATGGGCATGCTGCTCGTCATCCTGAATGGCGGCATCGACCTGTCGGTCGGCTCGACGCTGGGGCTTGCGGGCGTCATCGCCGGCGCGCTGATGCATGGCGTGACGCTGCCGATGTTCGACGTCATCCTCTATCCGGCGGTCTGGGTGGTGGCGGTCGTCGCCTGCCTGGTCGGCGCGCTCGTCGGCCTGATCAACGGCGTCCTCATCGCTCGCTTCAAGGTGCCCCCCTTCGTCGCGACGCTCGGCACGCTCTATGCCGTGCGCGGCGTCGCGCTGCTGCTCACCAACGGCCTGACCTACAACAATCTCAACGGCAAGCCCGAGCTCGGCAATACCGGCTTCGACTGGCTCGGCTTCAACAGCCTGTTCAGCATTCCCGTCGGCGTCATCGCCATGATCATCATCGCCATTCTCGGCAGCCTGCTCCTCAACCGCACGGTATTCGGCCGCTGGCTCTATGCCTCCGGCGGCAACGAGCGGGCCGCGGAACTGTCGGGCGTGCCGGTCAAGCGGGTGCAGATCGCGGTCTATGTGCTTTCGGGAATCTGCGCCGCGATCGGCGGCCTGATCCTGACATCGGAACTGACATCGGCCGGTCCGACGGCGGGCACGACCTACGAACTGACCGCCATCGCCACCGTCGTCATCGGCGGGGCGGCGCTGACCGGCGGATACGGCAATATAAGAGGCACGCTGCTCGGCGCCTTCGTCATCGGCTTTCTGTCGGACGGCCTCGTCATCATCGGCGTGTCCTCCTATTGGCAGATGGTCTTCACCGGCGCCGTGATCGTCTTCGCGGTGCTGCTCAACTCCGTTCAATATGGCGGCCGGGGCAAGCGCCGCGCCACCGAAGAGAATCCAGCTTCCTCGTCAAAGGGAGGTCGCGCCGCGACGGCCGACTCTCAGCGCGAGAAGACGGCCGGCTGACCGGCACCACCACAGAGGAAACCCAGGGAGAACAATTTCATGCTCAGGAAACTCACAATGCTCGGGCTTGCCGCGGCGGCGACCGCCGCGGTCGGCTTCGCCATGCCGGCTAACGCCGCCAGCAAGGGCCTGATTTCGATCATCGTCAACGATCCGGCCAATCCTTACTGGAAGACGGAAGGCGACGTTGCCGCCGCGGAGGCCAAGAAGCTCGGCTACGACGCCAATGTCAGCGCCCACAAGGCCGACACCAACACCGAGCGCCACCTGATCGACACCGCGATCACCAACCACTCGAAGGCGATCATCCTCGATCCGGCCAATGCCGACGGCTCCATCGGTTCGGTCAAGAAGGCGGTCGCGGCGCATATCCCCGTCTTCCTGGTCAATGCCGAGATCAACCAGGAAGGGCTGGCCAAGGCGCAACTCGTCTCCAACAACGCGCAGGGCGCGGCGCTTGGCGCGCAGCAATGGGTCAAGGATGTCGGCGAGAAGGGCAATTACGCCGAGCTTCTCGGCGCGCCGTCCGACAACAATGCCGCGACCCGTTCGAACGGCTACAAGACCGTGCTCAGCCAGTATCCCGACCTAAAGAGGGTCGCCGCGCAGGTCGCCAATTGGGACCGCACCCAGGGCCATGACAAGATGCAGGGCATGCTGCAGGCGCATCCCGACATTATCGGCGTCATTTCGGGCAATGACGAAATGGCGCTCGGCGCGATCGCGGCGCTGAAGGAAGCCGGAAAGCTCAAGGACATCAAGGTCGGCGGCTTCGACGGGTCGCCCGCCGCGGTGGATGCGATCAAGGCCGGCGAACTGCAATACACCGTGCTCCAGCCGGTCGCCATCTTCTCGAAGAAGGCCGTCGACGAGGCCGACGAGTTCATCCGCACCGGCAAGACCGGCGCCGATGCGGAGAAGCAGCTGTTCAACTGCGTCCTGATCACCAAGGACAATGTCGACAAATACACCGCGGCTTTCACTCTCTCCGAGTAAAGCAATCGGGGACGCCAGCGATGGCGTCCCTTTTTCGTTCGTAGGTCCATTCCTTTCTTGTCATCGGCGTCAGCTGTGAAAACACACGCATTTGGAGAGACAAGAGTGAAAACCGGCGACAATGATCTCGAAACCATGCTGAGCGTGCTGACGGGCAACCAGGTTCCGGCCGACAGCCGGCATGCGCGCCAGCTCGCGCGCCGCCAACTGATGGCGGAAGCCGTGATGGCCGAAGGCAGCATGCGCATCGAGGATTTGACCGAACGCTTCGGCATTTCCCTGATGACGGCCCATCGCGATCTCGACGAACTCGTCGGCAGGGGCATCCTGCGCAAGACGCGGGGCATCGTATCGGCCGCGCCGACCAGCCTGATCGAATCGAGCGACATTTACCGCGCGTCGCGCCAGGCTGCCGAGAAACAGGCGATCGCCGAAGCCGCGGCATCGTTTCTGGAACCCGGACAGGCCGTTTTCCTCGACGATTCCACGACGGTGCATCAGATCGTGCCGCATCTCGCAGCCCGCGTGCCGCTGACCGTCATCACCAATTCCATCATCCTGATGAACGCGCTGAAGGATGTGCGCGACCTCACCCTGCTCGGGCTTGGCGGCCGCTTTCATCATTGGTGCAACGCCTTCATGGGACCGGTCACGACCTCCGAAATCCGCCGCCTCCGGGCCGATTGCCTCTTCCTGTCGATGTCGGCGATCACCGACGGCATGGTGTTTCACCAGTCGCCGGAAATGGTCGAAACAAAGAAGGCGATGTTCGACAGTTCGGCCAAACGCATTCTGCTCGCCGACCACACCAAGTTCGAACGCCGGGCGCTGCACGCCATGTGCGCGCTGGAGGAATTCGACGCGATCGTGGTGGATGACGGAACGCCGCCGAGGCAGCTGGAGCGGATGAAGGCGCGCGGCATCAACGTCGTCGTCGCATCGACGCAAGGCGGCGGACGGCTGCCGGAAGCCGGCGCATGATCTCCGCCAAAGGTTGCGTCTGAATGCCGTGCCTGGTCGGGATTGATAGCGGCCTCACCGTCACCAAGGCCGTCGTTTTCGATGAAACCGGCGCGCCCCTGGCGGTCGCCCGAAGGCGCGTCCCTCAGCTCATCCCGCAAGCTCGCCATGTCGAGCGCGACATGGCCGGTCTCTGGCTTGCAACGGCGGAAGCGATCCGCGAGGCGGTGAGCCGGTCGGCGCGGCCCGCCTCGGATATCGCTGCGATTGCCGCCACCGCCCATGGCGACGGGATCTATCTGCTTGACCGCCAAAAGCAGCCGCTCGGCCACGGAATCCTTTCGCTCGACAGCCGGGCAGGGGAGGAGGTCGCGGCCTGGCAGGCGGACGGCACAGCCGAAGCCGCGCTGGCGCGCACCGGGCAGATGCCGCATGCCTCCGCTCCCGCGGCGCTTCTCGCCTGGATATTGACGCACGAGCCGGAACGTTTCGCCGCGATCGGGCACATTCTCGCCTGCAAGGATTGGCTGCGCTTCTGCCTGACCGGCACGCTCGGCACCGATCTGACCGAGGCCAGCACCTCCTTCACCGATGTCGTGACTCAGGCCTATGCAAAGGACGTGCTGTCGATCTATGGACTCGCTGGCTTGCACCGCGCGCTCCCGCCCGTCTCGCGGCCGGACGAGGTCGTCGGAACTGTCAGCGCCGAAGCGGCGGAATTGACAGGCCTCGCCGCCGGGACGCCGGTGGTCGCCGGCCTGCACGACGTTACCGCGTCCGCTCTTGGCATCGGCGGCTACTGTATGGGTACGGTCGCGATCGTCGCCGGCACCTATTCCATCAACGAGACGGTCTCGCCGGCGCCCCGGGTCGACGCCCGCTGGTTCTGCCGCAACGGGATCGCCATCGGCGAGTGGAACAACATGGCGATCTCGCCGGCATCGGCGGCCAATTACGATTGGTTCCTCGACAGGCTCCTCGGAGCCGAACGCGAAGCTGCCGAGACAAACGGCCGGTCGATCCATGCGCTGGTCACGCCGGAGATCGAGGCCGCCTTCCAGCGCCCTTCGACCCTGCTCTTCCATCCCTATCTCTACGGTTCGCCGCACGGGCCTGTCGCCAGCGGCGGGTTTCTCGGCCTGCGCGGCTGGCACTGGCGCGGCGACATGCTGCGCGCGGTGATCGAGGGCATCGCCTTCAATCACCGGGTCCATATCGATGCGCTGAGGAATGGATTCGAGCTGCACGAAGCGCGTCTGACCGGCGGCATTTCGCGCAATCCGCTGTTTGCACAGCTCTTCGCCGATGTCCTCGGCATGACGGTGACAGTGACGGAGACCGAGGAAGCGGCCGCCTGGGGCGCGGCGCTTTGCGCCGGCGCGGGCGTCGGGCTCTACGCATCCCCCCGGCATGATCCGCGCGACCTTTCCCGATCGAGCCGGACCTATCGCCCACAACGGGCAAGGCAGGACGAAATGAACCGCCGCTACGGCCTCCATTGCGAGATCGCGGAGAAGCTTTCCGCCGTATGGCCGTCGATCGAAGCCCTCGCGCCGGCCGGCGATTGACGATCCCGTGAGGCGAATGGCACAGGCTCCCGACGACATCGATGTCTTGATCCTCGGCGCCGGCATCAACGGCGCCGGCCTCTTCCGCGACCTTTGTGAGCAGGGACTGCGCGTTGCGATCGTTGACAAGGGTGATTTCGGTTCCGGAACGAGCGCCGCGCCGTCGCGGCTGATCCATGGCGGCATCAAATATCTCGAAACGGGCGAGTTGCGCCTCGTCGCGCAATCGACGCTGGAGCGCAACCTCCTCCTGCGCAACGCGCCGCATGCGGTGAAGCCGCTGCCGACCGTGATCCCGATCTTCTCGTGGATGACGGGGGTCGGCGCGGCCCTGCGCACGCTCGCCGGTTCGACGACCGCGCCCCGAAGCCGTGGCGCGCTGCTGATCAAGATCGGGCTTGCGCTCTATGATTTCTATGGCGCGCGCCAGCGCGTCATGCCGAAGCATGCGCTGTGGTCGAAACGCCGGGCGCTCTCCGAAATTCCGCCGCTGACGCCGAGGATCGTCGCCGCCGGAACCTATTATGACGCGACCGTCAGCCACCCGGAGCGGCTTGTCCTCGAACTCGTTCAGGACGGGCTGAAGGCAAGCAGCGGGTCCGAGGCCTTCACCTATGCCGATCTGACGGGAAGCGACGGCGAAACCGTTCGTTTCGAACTCCCCGACGGCGCCACGCGCGGCTTTCGCCCGAAGATCGTGATCAATGCGGCGGGACCGTGGATCGACACGGTCAATGCCGCGCTCGGCGCACCGTCGCGGCTGATCGGCGGCACCAAGGGCTCGCATATCCTTCTCGACCATCCGGAACTGCTCGAGGCGCTGAACGGGCGCATGATCTATTTCGAGGCCGATGACGGACGTATCTGCCTCGTCTATGACTATCTCGGTCGCGCGCTCGTGGGCTCGACGGACATCCGTGCCGACGACCCCGACGAGGTGCGCTGCGAGGACGACGAAATCGCCTATTTTCTCGACAGCCTTCGCGGCCTCTTGCCGAAGCTCTCCTTCGATCGCAGCCAGATCGTCTATGCCTATTCCGGTATCCGGCCGCTGCCCGCCTCCGACGGCACGGCGCCGGGCCTGATCAGCCGCGACCACTCCACCCCAGTCATCGAGGCTTACGGGAACCGCACCTGGCCGATCGTTTCGCTGGTCGGCGGCAAATGGACGACGTTCCGGGGCTTTGCGGAAGAAGTCGCCGATCTCGTGCTGTCCCGCCTCGGGCGCGAACGCAGGATCGGCACCAGAAACCTCCCGATCGGCGGAGGGCGCGATTTTCCGGTCGGCGAGGCTGCAAGGGCGCGCTGGCTGGGGCAGGCGACAGGCAGGACCGGTGCGACGCGCGAGCGCGCCAAAATCCTGCTTGCCCGCTATGGGACGACGGCTTTTGCCATTCTCGAGCATGAGGCGCGGCATCCGGGATCGCCGCTCGCCGATGCGCCCGATTATACGCTGGCGGAAATCGACTGGCTTATGCGCAACGAGCGCGTCGTCCATCTCGCCGATGTCGTCATGCGCCGAACGGCGCTCGCGGTGACGGGCCGGTTGAGCGGCCGCGATCTCGACAGCATTGCCGAATGCGCGGCCATAGCGCTCGGCTGGGACGGGGCGCGGCGCAGGCGCGAGGTGGAAGCGACCCGGGCCGAATTGCTGGTCCGACACCGGCTCGCACTCGACGTTTCGACCGCGGTCTGATTGACCCCGAACTTCTTCCGATCCGCAAGGAGGTGGAAGTTACGATGCATACTGGTATAATGACATTACATCATTGCCAGATCGTGGCTGACGATTCCGGCCGTCGCCATGCGAAGCGCGGTCTTTACGGTTCACGGCGACCATTCGGGGAGAGACGGGCCCATGCGCGACGAAATCCTTGTCACCTATCGGATCGAGTCCGCCGGGAGCGTCGAACGTCTCGCCGAAAAGATCGCGAGCGACCAGTCCACGGGAACCTTCGTCGACCTGCCGGCCGAAACCGCCGACCTGAAAGCGCGTTGCGCGGCGCGCGTCGTCGGGATCGCCGCCCTTGAGGATGCGCGCGTTCCCTCGATCCCGCAATCGGGCGCGGCGGACCGCTACCACCGCGCCGACGTGACTATCGCCTTCCCGCTCGAAGTCGTGGGGACCGACATCGCCGCGCTGCAGACGATCGCGCTTGGCGGCGTCTTCTCGATCCGAGGCTTGAGCGGCATCCGGATCATCGGCCTGGATCTGCCGCCGGCCTTCATAAAAGCGCATCCCGGCCCGCAATTCGGCATTGCCGGCAGCCGCGAAATGTCGGGCGTCGCCGATCGCCCGCTGATCGGCACGATCATCAAGCCCAATCTCGGCCTGACGCCGGAGGAAACGGCTCAGATCGCGCGCGAGCTTTGCGAAGCCGGCGTCGATTTCATCAAGGACGACGAGAAGCTGATGAGCCCGGCCTATTCGCCTGTTGAGGCGCGTGTCGCCGCCGTCATGCCGGTCATCCGCGAGCATGAACAGAAGACCGGCAAGCGCGTGCTCTACGCCTTTGGCATTTCCAGCGCCGATCCCGACGGGATGATGCGCCACCACGACTGCGTGGCGGATGCCGGCGGCACGGCCGCCGTCATCAACATCAACTCGGTCGGCTATGGCGGGTTCTCCTTCCTGCGCAAGCGCTCGCGCCTGATCCTGCACGCCCATCGCAATGGCTGGGACCTGCTGACGCGGCATCCGGGACTTGGTTTCTCCTTTTCGGTCTATCAGAAGATCTGGCGGCTTCTCGGCGTCGACCAGTTCCAGATCAACGGGATCGGCGCGAAATACTGGGAGCCGGACGAGTCTTTCGTCCAATCCTTCCACGACTGCATGACGCCGATGCTCTCGCCGGACGACAGGCCCTTGCCGGTGGTCTGCTCCGGCCAATGGGGCGGCCAGGCGCCGGAGACCTATGAGCGGACGGGCCGCACGACCGATCTCCTCTATCTCGGCGGTGGCGGTATCATCGCGCATCCCGGCGGACCGGGCGCAGGCGTACGTGCGATCCGCCAGGCCTGGGAAGCGACGGTCGAAAACATTCCATTGGCCACTTACGCGAAGACGCACCGCGAACTGGCGCAGTCGCTGGAGAAGTTCGGGAAGATGAAAATCTGAATAGTGCTGGCTTGAATCAGTCCTCAAGCGGCCCCTCATCTGCCTGCCGGCATCTTCTCCCCGCAGGCGGGGAGAAGACCGATGGCCGCGATAGTCTCGATTGTCCGGAAACGGTGCCAATTGGCAAAACCGCCGATGAAAGCGTCCTTCTCCCCGTTCGACGGGGAGAAGGTGCCGGCAGGCGGATGAGGGGCGGGCCAAGCGGTCAAGCCTGGAACGTCGGTATTTTGCACACCCAGACATAAGCTCATCATACCAGTTGACAATATAATGATCGACTGCTTCATTGGCGCCGAAGCGGGAGATGCGCCATGAAGATCGCGTTGATGGGTGCCGGCGGAAAGATGGGGGTGCGTCTCGCGACGAACCTCAAGGGAAGCGGCTACGAGGTCGCCCATGTCGAGGTCTCGGAGGCTGGACGGGAGAGACTGAAGGCGGCGCTCGGCGTCGATTGCGTCGGTCTCGACGCGGCGCTCGACGGCGCGAAAGCCGTGATCCTGGCCGTTCCCGACACGGCCATTCGCAAGGTAGCGGCTTCGATCATCGACAGGATCGCGCCCGGCGCCATCGTCATCGCGCTCGACGCGGCGGCGCCCTTTGCCGGGCATCTGCCGGAGCGCAACGATATCACCTATTTCGTCACCCATCCCTGCCATCCGCCGATCTTCAACGACGAGACGAGTGCCGCTGGCCGCCACGATCATTTCGGCGGCATCGCCGCGGCGCAGTCGATCGTCAACGCGCTGATGCAGGGGCCGGAGGAGCATTACGCCGTCGGCGAAGCCATCGCGAAAACGATCTTCAAGCCGATCCTGCGCTCGCACCGCGTCACGGTCGAGCATATGGCGCTGCTCGAACCGGGCTTGTCGGAAACCGTCTGCGCGACGCTTCTCGTCGTCATGCGCGACGCGATGGAGGAGGTCGTCCGGCGCGGCGTCGATCCGGTCGCGGCGCGGGACTTCCTTCTCGGCCACATGAACGTCCTCGCCTCGGTCGTCATGGGCGAGGTGGACGGCGTCTTCTCCGATGCCTGCAACAAGGCGATCGCCAACGGCAAGCCGCGCCTGATGCGCGACGATTGGCTGGGCGTCTTCCAGCCGGAGGAGATCGCCGAGAGCATTCGGCGGATCACCTGATCCGCCTTCTTGAATCCGGGCAAGAAAGCAGTCCCGGAGCATTGAACCTGGGAGGAACCACAATGCCAATTTCACGCAGACTTCTTCTGGCCGGCATGGCCGCGACGCTGTCGCTCGGCATGCCGGCGATGGCTCGGTCGGCCGACCTGATCGCGATCATCACGCCCTCGCATGACAATCCTTTCTTCAAGGCGGAGGCCGACGCCGCCGACGCCAAGGCGAAGGCGCTCGGCTACAAGACGCTGGTCCTCGTCCATGACGACGATCCGAACAAGCAGAGCAACCTGATCGACAGCGCCGTCTCGCGTGGCGCCAAGGCGATCATCCTCGACAATGCCGGCGCGGAAGCCTCCGTCGCTCCGATCAAGCGGGCGCTCGCCGCGAAAGTACCGACCTTCCTCGTCGATCGCGAGATCAACGCGACCGGCATCGCCAAGGCGCAGATCGTCTCCAACAATTATCAGGGCGCCCAGCTGGGCGCGCAGGAATTCGTCAAGCTGATGGGCGAGAAGGGCAACTATGCCGAGCTCGTCGGCAAGGAATCCGACACCAATGCCGGCATCCGCTCCAAGGGCTATCATGATGTCCTCGACCAGTATCCCGACCTGAAGATGGTGGCGCAGCAATCGGCCAACTGGAGCCAGACCGAAGCCTACCAGAAGATGGAGACGATCCTTCAGGCCCATCCCGAGATCAACGGCGTCATCGCCGGCAACGATACGATGGCGATGGGCGCCTATGCGGCGCTGAAGGCGGCAAAGCGCACCGACGTCATCGTCACCGGCTTCGACGGCAGCAATGACGTCCGCGATTCCATCCTGCAGGGCGGGATCAAGGCGACGGTGATGCAGCCGGCTTACCGCGAAGCGGAAGTCGCGGTCGAAGAGGCCGACAAATATCTGAAGGGCGGCAAGACCGGCGCGGACGAAAAGCAGCTCATGGATTGCGTCCTGATCACCAAGGACAACGCCAAGAAGCTGGACAATTTCCGTCTGATGGACTGACCATCCTTCAAGACGTCGGGCGCGGGTCCCGATCGGCCTGCGCTCGACGCCTTGCCTCTATACTTGCGTTCGGCCGCAGGGTGGAGGCCCCAACCCTCAGACGGCAGGACAATCGCATATGATGTCTTGCCCCCTCATCCGGCCGCTGCGCGGCCACCTTCTCCCCGCTGGGGAGAAGAGGAAGACGCCGGCGCTCGACGCTTCCTCTCCCCCTCGGGGAGAGGTCGCCCAAGCGAAGCGGAGTGCGGGTGAGGGGGACTATCCAGCCAGATGGATTGCCCTGCCTCAGACGGGAGTGAGCTTATGAATTCCAGGAAGGCCTCTTTCGGGCTGGTTCTTCTCATCGTTTCGGGCGTCGCCGGCTGCAAACTGGTCAAGATCGCCGATGAGAAGGCGTCCTCTTCCTCGGGCACGATGTTCGCCGACAACACGGCCAGGCTCGACAGCCAGGCGGCGGCGATGTGGCAGCCGAAGGTGCTGCCCTATATGCGGGAGAAGGCGGTCGATTTGTCGGCTCTGCGGAGCGCGCTGTCCGCGGGGTTCGAGGCAGGCGCGAAGAAATTCGGCTATCGCGCGGCGGCGAACGGCGCGCCCTGGAATTTCGCCGTCCGCTTCTCCGGCAAGATCGTCGAAGCCGATACGAGATCCCGCGCTGCGACAATTTCCATTGATACCGACGGCGACGGCAAGGCTGACGCGACGGTCGCGCTGGGGCCTGTCATCCTGAGCACCAGCCTGCGGGACGTCCTGCCCTTCGTCCGCTTCGGCGACTACAAGAACCAGATCGCCTTTGCCGGTATTTCGAAGGCGCTCAATTCTTATGCCTATGACCATGTGCTGAAGGAATTCCCGCGGCAATCCATAGTGGGTAGGCAGGTCGAGGGGATCGGCGCCACGTCGTTGAGTTCGGCGGGAAGCACGGTCACAATCGTACCGGTCGAACTCAAGGAGAGGAGCCCGTGAGCGGCGACCCGCATCGCATCCTGCTTTCGATCCGCGGCGGCACCAAGGTCTATCCCGGCACCCGCGCGCTCGACAATGTCGATTTCGACGTCCGCGAAGGCGCGGTGAACGTCCTGGTGGGCGAGAACGGCGCCGGCAAATCGACATTGATGAAGGTGATCGCGGGCGTCGAGCAACTGACCGCCGGCGAGATCGTCATGGACGGCCGACCGGTCAGCTTCGCCAGCACGTCGGACGCCGCCGCGCATGGCATCGGCATCATCTTCCAGGAGCTCAATCTCTTCCCCAATATGACGGTGGCGGACAATATCTTCATCACGCGGGAAAAGGCGAGGTTCGGCATCGACATCGACGCGCGCGACCAGAACAAGGCCGCGTCCGAACTCCTGCGGCGGCTCGAACACGATATTTCGCCCGACGCTCTTGTCGGCGATCTGCGCATCGGCGAGCAGCAGATCGTCGAGATCGCCAAGGCGCTGGCGCAGGATGTGCGCATCCTGATCATGGACGAGCCGACCTCGGCGCTGAGCGCGTCGGAGGTCGAAATCCTTTTCCGCGTCATCGCCGACCTGAAGGCGCGCGGCGTCGCCATCGTCTATATCTCCCACCGGCTGGAAGAGCTTGTGCGGATCGGCGACTATGTGACGGTGCTGCGGGATGGGCGCATCACGGGAAGCCGCGCCATGGACGGGGTGGACGTCCCCTGGATCGTCCGCAACATGATCGGGGCGGCCTCGAAGGACTACGCCAGGGCGACCGACCACGCGATCGGCCGCGAAGTGTTCCGGGCGGAGGATGTCTGTCTCAAGAGCCGGCGCGGCGGCTTCGCCGTCGATCACGTCTCGCTCACGCTCCATGCCGGCGAGATCCTGGGAATCTATGGTCTGATGGGCGCGGGCCGCTCCGAATTCTTCGAATGCGTCATGGCGCAGCATCCAAGCGCGACGGGCAGCTTCTTCATCGACGGCAAGCCGATGCGGGAGCGCAACGTTTCCGGCCGGATCGCGCGCGGCATTGCGCTCATCCCCGAGGACCGGAAGACTGAGGGGCTGATCCAGATCCTGCCGATCCGCGAGAACATGACGCTTTCCAGCCTCAAAAAATTCGTCAGCGGCTTCCACCTCAGCCTCAAGCGCGAGCGCAAGGGCGTCGCCGATTTCGTCCGCGACCTGACGATCAAGATCGCCAGCGCCGAAAACGCCGTCAGCTCACTTTCCGGCGGCAACCAGCAGAAGGTGGTGATCGGCAAGGCGCTGATGACCAACCCGAAGATCCTGCTGATGGACGAGCCGAGCCGCGGCATCGACATCGGCGCCAAGGCTGAAGTTTTTCGCGTGATGCGCCGTTTGGCCGCCGAAGGCCTCGGCATCCTCTTCGTCACATCCGACCTCGAAGAGGTGCTGTCGCTTTCCGACCGCATCCTCGTCATGTCGAACGGCCGCATCACTGGCGAATTTTCGTCCGCCGAGGCCACGCAGGACGCGGTGGTCGCCGCCGCCGCGGTCGGCCATGCACCCGAACCCGCCACGCTGGAGGCCTGAACGAATGACTGTCCAACGCGCCGCGCTGCCGATGCGTGTTTCGAACAACCAGCAGGCGATGCTTCTTTTGTTGAAGCTCAGGACCTTCATCGCGCTCTTCGCCGTCATCATCTTCTTTTCGATCGCCGCGCCCAATTTCCTCGATCTCGGCACCATCATCATCATGGCCAAGCATGTGGCGCTGAACGGGCTCCTGGCGATCGGCATGACCTTCGTCATCATCACCGAAGGCATCGACCTTTCAGTGGGATCGATCGTTGGCCTGACAGGCATGTGCGCCGGCTGGCTGATCCTCAACGGCGTCCCCGTCGGCTTCGGATACGAGGTTTACTTCAATCTCTGGGAAATCATCGCCATCGTTCTGTGCGTTGGCATCCTGGTCGGCGCGGTCAACGGCATATTGATCACCAGGCTCAACGTCGCGCCTTTCATCGCGACGCTCGGAACGCTTTACGTCGCGCGCGGGCTGGCGCTCCTCTCGTCCGGCGGCCAGACATTTCCCAATCTGAACGGCAGCAGCGCGTTCGGCACCAGCTGGTTCCCCATGCTGGGCGAGGGGCGCTTCCTCGGCATCCCGGTCGTCGTCTGGATGCTGATCGTCGTCGGCCTCGTCTCGTCCTATATCGCGCTGCGCACGCCGCTCGGCCGCTATATCTACGCGGTCGGCGGCAATGAGCGGGCGGCCGCCCTTTCCGGCGTCAGGGTCAACGCGATCAAGATGTTCGTCTATATGTTCTCCGGCTTCTGCGCGGCGATCGTCGGCATCGTCATCGCCTCGCAGCTGGTGGCGGCGCAGCCGGCGACCGGGGAATCCTTCGAACTGAACGCCATCGCCGCAGCCGTTCTCGGCGGCACCTCGCTGTCGGGCGGCCGCGGCAGCATCGGCGGGGCGATCGTCGGCGCCTTCGTCATCGGCATTCTTTCGGACGGCCTCGTCATGATGGGCGTCAGCGAATTCTGGCAGATCATCATCAAGGGCGCCGTCATCATCGCCGCCGTCGTGGTCGACCAGGCGCAGCAGCGGCTGCAGGCGCATATCTCGCTGCAGCGGGAAGCCGCGCTCGCACGGTAAAGGAGAAGAGAGTGAAGAAAGGCGGACTGATCGGCTGCGGGTTCTTCGCGCAGAACCATCTCCACGCATGGCGCGACATCGACGGGGCCGGGATCGTCGCGATCTGCGACCGCGATCCGGAAAGGCTGTCGGTGACGGCGGCGGCCTTCGGCATCGCCCGCACCTACACCGACGCCAAGGCAATGCTTGAGGCTGAAGCTCTGGACTTCGTCGATGTCGCGACGACGGTCGCGACCCATCGTCCGCTTGTCGAACTCGCGGCTTCCCATGGGCGGCACATCGTCTGCCAAAAGCCTTTCGCGGAAAACCTCGAAGACGGGTCGGCAATGGTCGCGGCCTGCCGCGAGGCGGGCGTGCATCTGATGGTGCATGAGAATTTCCGCTGGCAGTCGGCGATCCGCGCCGTGAAGCAAAGGCTCGATTCCGGCATCATCGGCCAACCTTTCTGGGGCCGCTGCTCGTTCCGTTCCGCCTTCGACGTCTATGCCGCGCAACCCTATCTGGCGAAGGATGAGCGCTTCATCATCCAGGACCTCGGCATCCATATCCTCGACATCGCCCGCTTCCTCTTCGGCAATGTCGAGACGCTTTCAGCCCGCACGCAGCGGGTCAATCCGGGGATTCGCGGCGAGGACGTCGCGACCATGCTGATGGACCACGCGGGCGGCGTCACGAGCGTCGTCGATTGCAGCTATGCGAGCATCCTGCCGCAGGAGAATTTTCCCCAGACGATGATCGAGGTCGATGGCGACAAGGGCACGCTGCGATTGGCGCAGGACTACGCCCTGACGATCGCCACGCGCGAGGGCAGCGAAACCATCGACGTGTCGCCGCCGCTGCTTCCCTGGGCCGAACGCCCATGGCACAACATCCAGGAAAGCGTGTTCAACATCCAGCGGCACTTCATCGACTGTCTCGACAAGGACATCGATGCGGAGACCTCGGGAGACGACAATCTGCGCACGCTGGCGCTCGTCTATGCCGCCTATGATTCGGCGGCCGGCGATGGGCGTCTCATCACGCTCGGAGGGTGACATGCAATCTGGAAGCGAGCGCGCGAAACGACTTTACGGCACCAGCGAACCGCCCGCCTCTTACCGGGTCCTGCAAGCGGGACCGCTCAGCGCCCGGCTCGAAGACGGCAATCTGCGCACCATCCGCTTTGCCGGGCAGGAATGCCTGCGCGCCGTCTCCTACATCATCCGCGACAAGGATTGGGGCACATATCGGCCGTCGCTCAGGAACCTTTTCATCGAGGAAAGCGACACCGGCTTCCGTATCACCTATGAAGGCTCATGCGAAAGCCCGCATTCGACGCTGCGTTTCCGCGCCGAGATCATCGGCGAGGCGGTGGGACGCCTGAGCTTCACCGTCGAAGCCACCTCCGACGGGCCGTTCGAAACCAACCGCTGCGGCTTCAATGTCCTCCATCCTCTGGAAGCCGCCGGCCGGCCCCTCACGGTCGAGCACACCGACGGCGGCGTCGAGGAAACCGTTTTCCCGGAACTGATCGAACCATGGCAGCCCTTCAAGGACATCCGCGCGCTGACCTATCGTCCCGGCGGTCTCTTCGATGCGAGTTGCCGGCTCGAAGGCGATGTTTTCGAGATGGAGGACCAGCGCAACTGGTCGGACGCCTCCTATAAGACCTATGTCCGGCCGATCGCGCTTCCCTGGCCCTATGAACTGCCGGCCGGCGAGACGAACCGGCAAAGCGTGGTGCTTGAAATCTCCGGGCATGATGGGCTCAACCTGTCCGATGGCTCATCGAAAAACGCGGCTACCGTGCTGCGGATCGCGGGGAAGGCGTCCGCGACAATGCCCGCGATCGGCGTCGTCATCACACCGGAAGAGGTGGGCGCGGCCTTGTCGGCGATCGATCGCCTGCGCGAACTGAAGCCCCAGACCGTGCTTTGCCATTTCGATCCGACGGCGGGGCATGGGGTGGAAGCGTTCAGAAAGTTCGCCGCTTTGCAAGGAGAATATCCGGCCGATTACAGCCTCGAATGTGTCGTTGCCGCAACGGGCGGTCTCAACGACGAACTGCGGCAGGTCGCTCAGCATGTCGAGGCGGCAGGCCTCAAGCTCTGCAGCATTGCGGTCTGTCCCTCGGTCGATCGCCAGTCGACGCCGCCCGGAAGCAAATGGCCGGATTGTCCGCCGCTTGCCGACATTTATGCCGCCGCCCGCGCGGCCTTTCCCGCCATTCGGCTCGGCGGCGGCATGTTCAGCTATTTCACAGAGCTGAATCGCAAGCGCCCGCCGGCCGAATTTCTCGATTTCGTCACCCATTCGACGAACCCGATCGTGCATGCCGCCGACGATGAAAGCGTCATGGAGACGCTCTCGACTTTGCCGCATATCACGCGCTCGACGCGCGCCATCATCGGCGAGACGAAGCCCTATCGCATCGGTCCGTCGACGATCGGCATGCGGCAGAACCCTTATGGCTCGCGCACCATGCCCAATCCGGACCGCAAACGGGTGCCGATGGCCGCCGACGACCCGCGGCAGGACGGGCTTTTCGCCGCCGCCTGGACAATCGGCTATGCCGCTGCCGTCGCGTCGGCCGCGCTCGAACTGTTGACGCCTACGGCCTTTTCCGGTCCGCGCGGCGTGATCGCGGGCGATGGGGTCCGGCCGGTGTTCCACGCCGTGAAATGGCTGGCGGCAGGCGCGGGCGCTGAAACGGTCACCGTCGAAAACGACGACCCGGCGCTTGCGGTTCTGGCAATGCGGCGGGAGGGAATATCGACGCTCCTGATCGCCAATTTGTCCGCCGACGTTCGGAATATGGGCGCCGCGGATATCGATAATTCCGCCATGGTGGAGTTGCTCGACGCGAATCACCCGGAGCCGCGCGAACAGGCGTATTCCGGCATCTTGCGTCTGGACGCGTATGCAATTGCGCGTGTGAGGCTGTAAGACCAGTGGTTCCTACGTTCGATTCTTGTGTTGGGTGCGTCCTTCGAGGCTTGCTTCGCAAGCGCCTCAGGATGAGGAGCGCTGGGGTCGGCCGCTATAGTGAGCGCCGGCCCATTGCACTTCGGAAGCATGTGGGATGAGGAGATTGGCGCCAACGATCCTCATCCTGAGGTGTGAGCCCGAAGGGCGAGCCTCGAAGGACGCACTGCATTGGGGAAAGGTCAAACCCGGAGTTTGTACAGAGCGCGGCGATCCGCATCAGGAGAGGACAGGCAGGTGAATCTGGATCCGTTCGGCAGCGCGGGAAGCGACGAAGACAGGATCGTGCGGCGAAAGCTCTCCGATCAGGTGCTCGAGCGCCTGCGCGGCATGATCGCGCGCGGGGATCTCGCGCCCGGCGCCCCGATGCCCTCCGAGCGCGATCTGATGAAGCGCTTCGGCGTCGGCCGGCCGGCCGTGCGCGAGGCCATGCAGCAGCTCCACACGATGGGCCTGATCAGCATATCGCATGGCGAGCGCGCGCGGGTCAGCGAGCTTTCGGCCGAGATCGTCTTCCGGCAGATCGACATGATGGCGCGCATGATCCTGTCCGCATCGCCGGACAATCTCGAGCATCTGAAGAAGGCCAGGCGCTTTTTCGAGCTCGGCATGGTGGCCGAGGCCGCCAGAAACGCCGTGGAGGCCGATGTCGCCGCCTTGCGCCAGCTCGTCCTCGCGCAGAAAGGCGAGCTTGGCGATCCCGCCGCCTTCATCCGCGCCGACATCGCCTTTCATCGCCGCATCGCGTCGATCTCTAAAAACCCCATCTTCGTCGCCGTCAGCGACGCCATGCTCAGCTGGCTCTTCAACTATCACACCGATCTGCTGATCTGGTCGGGACAGGAGAAGGTGACGCTCTTAGAGCATGAGGAGATCGTCGGCTTCATCGCTGCCCATGACGCGGCGGGCGCCGAACAGGCGATGGCGAAGCATCTGGACCGCTCGGCAATGCTCTACCAGCATCGCCAGTAGCAAAGTTCATCTTTGCAGTCCTTCGAGGCCCGCTTCGCGGGCGCCTCAGGATGAAGGAGTCAGCACCAGCGGTCCTCATCCTGAGGTGAGAGCGAAGCGAGCCTCGAAGGACGCACCGTCCAAACGGCAGCGCTCAATCCGAAACACCCTCTTCGGCCGGTGAGGCGCCGGCATCCGTCGGCGTCCGCGAAGCCTTGCCGGCGCGCCGCAGCGACAAGCCGCCGGCGAGCGCCAGAACGACGATGATGACGAGGCCCTGGATGACGTCCTGCGTTCCGGGCGGCAGGCCGGCGATCTGCATGGTCGTGACGATGAGGATAAGCAGCACGCTGCCGAACAGCGTGCCGAGCGCCGTGGCCGAACCGCCGAAGATCAGCGTGCCGCCAAGCACCACCGCGCCGATCGATTGCAAGAGATAGGGCTGGCCCATCTCCAGGAACGCGCCGCCGATATAGGCGCCGAGCAGGACGCCGGTCAGCGCCGCGATGGTCGAGCTTGCGACGAAGGCGATGCCGATCACCCATCCCGTCCGCACGCCGGCAAGCCGCGCGGCGCGCAGATTCTGGCCGACGGCGGAAAGGCTGCGCCCATAGGCCGTCCGGTTGAGAATGAAGGCCGTGGCCGCGGTCGCAAGGAGCGCCACGATGACGATGATCGGCACGCCCGCCACGCGCTGCGTCGCCACCAGATGCAGCGCCGGCGCGATGTTGAAGCCGGGGATATAGCGGTTGGCGACCACATAGCCGGTGGCCAGCACATAGCCCGTCGCCAACGTCGCGATGATCGCCTGGATGCGGAAGAGCACGACAAGCGCGGCGTTCACCAGCCCGATCGCCACGCCCATCGCGACGATGGCGAGAAGGCCGGGGATGAGCATGGCGTTGCTGCCATGGATCAGGATGAGCGCGAGATAGGCGCTGAGCGTCAGGACGCTTGAGATGGAGAGATCGATATTGCCGCGCCCCGTCGTGATGACCAGCATCTGCCCCAGCCCGACGAGGAGCAGGAAGGAACTCGACATCGCGACGCCGGACAGCGATTGCAGGCTGAAACGGCTGGTGACGACCGAGAGCACCGCCCAGAGGATGAGGACGCCGACGGCCGGCCAGATCCAGCGGTTGCGGGCGGTCCAGTCGGCGAGAGAGAAGGAAGCGTTGCGTCGTGTCATTCGTCTTCGCCTCCCCGCGCGACCAGCGCCCGGAACGCCAGGATGACGAGCAGGAGCAGGCCCTGGACGGCGGCGTTGTAGTCGGAATTGACATTGAGCATGCCGAGCAGCGCGCCGATGAGCGACAGCGTGATCGCGCCGGCGACGACGCCAACCGGCGAGATGCGCCCGCCGAACAGCGAGCAGCCGCCGATGACGACGGCGGCGACGCTCAGGAGCGTGTAGGAATTGCCGGAATTGATATCGCTGGCGGTGTTGATGGCGGTAAGCGAAAGACCGGCGGCCAGGATGAACAATCCCGAGAAGAGATAGCGGATCGTGGCATAGCGGATCGGCGACCAGCCGCCGCGCGCCATTGCCTGCGGATTGTTGCCGAAGGCCCGAAGCGCGACGCCGACGGGCGTCCGGTTGACGAACCAGGCAATGAGGCCGGTGACGAGAATGAAGACGATCGATGTCGGCACCAGCGGAAACGAGACCGAAAAGATCGCGGTCAGCCATTCCGGGCTGCTGCCGCCCGGCGTCGGCTGGAGCGTATAGCCGATGCCGAGCCAGATGAAGGAAGCGCCGAGCGTGACGACGATTGCGGGTATTCGCCGCGCCTGGATCAGCGCGCCGAGCCCGGCATAGATGACGAGAAGGGCGGCGATCGACAGTACACCCAGGCCGGGCTGGCCGACCAGTATGGTCGCCGACAGGACATTGATGACGCCGGCGAAGGCGCCGGCGCCGAGGTCGATCTCGCTGCCGCCGATGATGAACATCTGCCCGAGCGCCACCAGCACCAGCGACAGCGCCGGCGACAGGAGCAGGTCGAGCCCGAAGGGCGACAGGGAGGTCGGATTGGCCCAGGCCATGGCCGCGAGCACCACCGCGAGGCTGACGAAGGGCGCTGACTCGACAAGGCGCTCGGCGGCGCGGCTGTGCGTCTGTTGAGCTGTCCGCGCCGCGCCTTCCTTGCCATCGCCGGCACGTTCGAAGGACGCATCGACGATCGCCTTCTCGCCGATGGCGTCGCCGGTGAGTTCGCGATTGATGCGGCCGTGGGAAAAGACCAGCACCCGGTCGCATTCGAGGAATTCGAGATCCTCGGTGGAGTACCAGATCACCAGCCGCCCGGCGCGGGCGATTTCGGCGACGACGGCGTAGAAATCCTGCTTGGCGGCGACATCGACGCCGCGGGTCGGATCGTCGAGCAGGATGACCGGCGCGTCGCATGCCAGCGCGCGCGCGACCAGCGCCTTTTGCTGGTTGCCGCCGCTCAGATCGAGAATGCCGGAGCGGAAGCGGCCCGTATCGAGGCGGATGCGCTCGGCCGCCGGCATCGCCGCCGCGATTTCCTCGCGCCTGTTGACGAGGGAGAGGCCGGAGCAGCCGGCAATGCGGGTGACGGAGATGTTCTCGAGCACATTCCACAGCGGAAAGACGCCCTCGCGCTGGCGGTCTCCGGAAACGAAGCTGGCCGTCACGCCGCGCTCGAGCGCGACGCCGGCGTCCCGCGACCCCGAAAAGATCCCATGCAGCAAATCCCGCTGGCCGCTGCCTTCCAGACCCGCCAGGCCGACGATCTCGCCGGCGTGGAGAATTATCTCGTCGGATTTATTTTCCCGCATCCGGCCGGTGAGGCGCACCATCGGCCGGCCGGGTCCGGTTTCCGGCGCGGCTTCCCTTTCCCGCCGCGCCTTCAAGCTTGCGTCGCCGCCCATCAGCGAGACAAGCCGGGCGACCGAAGCCTCGCCGGTTTCGCCCTCCCAGACGACGCGGCCGTTGCGCATGACGACGACGCGGCTCGCCACGTCCATGATTTCGTGCAGCTTGTGGCTGATGAAGATGAAGGCGAGCCCTTCGGCTGCGCGGCGGCGCAGATAGGCGCGCAATTGCTGCGAGCGGTCAAGCGCGAGCGAGGAGGTCGGCTCGTCGAGGATGACGATCTCGGCCCCGGGCGCGGTCAAGGCGCGCGCGATCTCGACCATCTGCCGCACGGCGATCGACAGGTTGGAAACCTGCTCGTCGACATTCACGCCGGCGTTGGGGAAGACCGCCTCCAGCGCTGCCCGCGCCCGGTCGCGGTAAATCCCGCGCCAGCCCGGCATGCCGTTGGCGCCCTCCGGCGCTTCCAGATAGAAATTCTCCGCGACCGTCAGATTGTCGCAAAGCGAAAGCTCCTGGTGGACGATGCGGATGCCCCGGCTCTGGGCCTCTCCCGCATGGTAGCGTCCGCCCGCAGCCGGTTGTTTGCCAGAAAAAGTGATGGTTCCGCTGTCCGGCGCCGTTTCGCCGCTCAGCATCCGCATGAGCGTGCTCTTGCCGGCGCCGTTGCCGCCGACGAGACCGATGATCTCTCCGCGCGCGATCGTCAGGCTGACGCGGTCATTGGCGCAGGTCGGCCCGTAGGTCTTCGTCAGGTCGCTGAGTTCGACGAGCGTTCGCGCCGGCTCTCGTGTCTCGACAAGGTCGCGGCTGACAAATCCTACCGTCATTCGGGGCCTCGCAATGGGCGCCGGCCGGTTCAACGGGTCCGGCCGGCGATTTCGGTTCGACGGGCGACCTATTTGCCCTTCAGGAGGTTCTTCACCACCCAATCCCGCGTATAGGTCGGGCTGACGATCATGCCGGACGGCATCGAAGTATATTCGGACAGATTGTCCTGCGTGACCGTCGCGACCGGCATGATCATCTTCTTCGGCGCCTTGGCGCCCTTGACGAGTTCAAGCGTCAGATAGAACGCCGCGCCGCCGATGCCCGGCGTCGTGTTCATCGAAATGGTCGTATAGCCGTTTTTCTTGTTCTGGTCCGCCCACCATTTGATGAAATCGGTGCTGCCGCCGCCTTCGATGATCGGCATTTTCGTCTTGTATTGCCCGCCATATTGTTCGAAGGCGCGCGCGATGCCGAAATCGTCGCTGCCGCCCTGGCCGAGCACCGCGTCGACATGCGGCAGGCTGGGCAGGACATTGGCGATGGCGGATTGGGCGACGGAAGCCGTCGCCTGGCCATAGACCGTGGCGACCACCTTGACGTTCGGATATTTCTTCAGCACCGCCTGCTGGGCTTCATACATGTCGTGATCGGGCGCCGATCCCTTGACGCCGCGCACCTGGATGATGTTGCCCTTGCCGCCGAGCTTCTTCATTACCCATTCGGCTTCCTTCTTCTTGTAGCCGGTGAAGTCGAAATTGAGCTGGTAGTTACAGGGCGCCGACGCGATGGAATCGAACGACACGACCTTGATCCCGGCCTTGCAGGCTTTCGCGATGATGCCGTTCACCGCCGTCTCGGAAGCCGCGTCGATCGCCAGCCCATCGACATGCTTGAGGATGAGTTCCGCGATCTGGCTGTTCTGCTGGGCCACGCTGCCGTCGCCGTTGAGGATGATGTAATCCGCGATCTTGCCGTCGGCCTTGGCCTTCTTGGCCGCGGCTTCGAAGGCCTGCACCATCTGGTGGCGCCATGTGTTGCCGTAATAGGCGTTCGACAGCGCGATGACGGGCTTGTCGGACGACGCGAACGCCGGGGCTGCGGCCAGGATGCCGGCGCCCAGCAGAATGGCTGCGCTCACGCTGGTAAGAAGACGGCTGGCTTGCATATTTTACCTCCCTTTGCCGTCCTGTCGGCCGAGCCTTCCGGTTCGGCGGCTCCTCCTTGCGCGACAGAAACGCTAATCATGTCATTATACCAGTTTAGCCGCCGCGTCCATGCCGGCTCCTTGATTTCATTTGGGGTCATGGAAACCGCGGGTGCTGGAGTTACCATTGCAATCGCGGTGCATTCGAGAACAGGGTACTGGTGTGCTTTCATCAACTGTGTATGCTTGACGCATGAAAACAGGCTCTTCGGACATATCGATTCCGGGCATCGACGGCGAGCCCATTCGCCGCCGCAAACTCGCCCATGACGTGCAGGATCGCCTGCTTGCGATGATCCGCCGCGGCGATCTCGCTCCGGGCGATGTCATGCCGTCCGAACGGGAGTTGATGGCGCAACTGACCGTCGGCCGGCCCGCTATCCGCGAGGCGATGCAGAACCTGCAACGCATGGGCCTTGTGGAGATCCGCCATGGCGAGCGTGCCCGTCTAACCGAACCATCGATCGGCGGCATGGTGGAGCAGATCTCCGAGACGATGCGCCATTTGCTCGTGCATTCCTCGACCACGCTCGAGCATCTCAAGGAAGCGCGCGTGACCTTCGAGAGGGAAATGGCCGGGATAGCCGCCAGGCGACGCACGGAAGACGACGTCAAGACACTCTCCGAGGTGCTCAAGGCGCAGGCCGCGGCGCGGCGCAATCCGGAGCGCTTCCTCGAACTGGACGGCCGTTTCCATCGCGAGATCGCGGCCGTGAGCGGCAATCCGATCTTCACCTCGCTCAGCGAAGCGCTGTTCGACTGGCTGGCCAGTTTCCACATCACGCTCGTTCGCAAGCCGGGCCTGGAGAAGTTGACCCTCGAAGAGCATGGCCAGATTCTCCAGGCGATCGAAAGCGGCGATTCCGGCAAGGCGGCGAAGGCGATGGCCGATCACCTCAATCGCGCCAACGCGCTTTACAACCAGGAAAACTACGGCGCCGATCCCCGCGATTGATCGGGATCACATGTCGGATTTTTCGCAGGCAGCCGTTGCCCGGTCCTCCCAACTGGTATAATGACTATATCAGAGGAGACGCCAGTGCATCATTCCATGACTCGAACCGGCATGTCTGAATCCGGCAATGGCGACTTGCCGTTTCGCGACAACGCGATCGCGGAGCGGCGGCCATGACGGCTTCCCGCATCGAGGCGGATTACCTGATCGAGACGGCGTTCGATCCGTATCAGGCCGCCGAAGCGATGGCCGGGGAGCAATCGTCCGGAACCTTCGTGGCGGTTCCCGGCGAAACGCCGGAATTGAAGGAAAGGGCGGCCGCGCGCGTCGAACGGCTGGAAATCCTCGGCACGGTCGACGAGCCGTCCATTCCCGGCGCATCTCGCCCGTCAAGCGGCGATCAAACCATCCGCCGGGCGCATGTGACATTGTCCTGGCCGCTCGACAATCTCGGCCCGTCGCTGCCGAACCTCGTCGCGACCATTGCCGGCAATCTGTTCGAATTGAAGCATTTCTCCGGCCTCCGCATTCTCGACATGCGGCTTCCGGACGCCTTCGCCAGGGCCTGCCCCGGACCGCGCTTCTCGATCGAGGGAACGCGTCGCTTGGCCGGCGTTGAGGGGCGGCCGATCATCGGCACGATCGTCAAGCCGAGCGTCGGCCTCGACGCGGAGCAGACGGCCGATCTGGTGAAGCTTCTGGCCGAGGCGGATATCGATTTCATCAAGGATGACGAACTCCAGGCGGACGGCCCTTCCTGTCCCTTCGAAGAACGCGCCCGCGCCGTCATGCGCGTCGTCAACGACACGGCCGAAAAACGCGGCCGCAAGGTGATGTACGCCTTCAATCTCACCGGCGAGGTCGACGAGATGCGGCGCAGGCACGATCTCGTCGCCGAACTCGGCGGCACCTGCGTTATGGCCAGTCTCAATTCGATTGGCGTCACGGGGCTTTTGGCGCTGGCGCGGCACAGCGCCCTTCCTATCCATGCCCACCGCAATGGCTGGGGCGCGCTCTCCCGCCACCCGATGCTCGGCTGGTCCTATGTCGCCTGGCAGAAGATCTGGCGGCTGGCCGGCGCCGACCATATGCATGTGAACGGCATCGCCAATAAATTCTGCGAGAGCGACGAGAGCGTCATCGCCTCGGCGCGCACCTGCCTCACCCCTCTCTTCGACGACAAGCCCTGCCTGGCGATGCCGGTCTTCTCGTCCGGCCAGTCGGCAAAGCAGGCTGCGGCAACCTACAAGGCGATCGGCTCGACCGACCTGATGTATGTCGCGGGCGGCGGCATCATGGCCCATCCGGATGGGCCCGCCGCCGGCCTTTCCAGTCTGCGCGAGGCGTGGGACGCGGCGATCGCGGGCATCGACGCAAACGACTATGCGCGGACGCATCCCGCACTCGCCAGGGCGCTGGAGGCCTATCGCTGATGGCCTCCGACAGAAGCAGCCTTCCCGATGGCCTGCTCGTCGCATGGTACGGCGACGATTTCACGGGATCGTCGGCCACCATGGAAGCCATGACATTCGCCGGCCTGCCCTCCGTGCTTTTTCTTGGCCCCCCCGACGCCGAAATGCTGGCGCGCTTCTCCGGCTATCGCGGCGTCGGCATCGCCGGCGTGGCGCGGGCGAAGAATCCCGAATGGATGAAGCGCGAACTGCCGCCGGTCTTCAACCGGATTGCCGCGCTCGCTGCGCCCATCAGCCATTACAAGATCTGTTCGACGCTCGATTCCGCGCCGCATGTCGGGTCGATCGGCTGCGCCATCGATCTCGCGGCTCCCGTTCTCGGCGGCGAATGGCATCCGCTGGTGGTCGCCGCCCCCGCGATCGGCCGCTACCAGGCCTTTGGCAATCTGTTCGCCGCCGCCTCGGGCACCGTTTATCGCCTCGACAGGCATCCCACGATGAGCCGGCATCCGGTGACGCCCATGGCGGAAGCCGATGTGCGTCTCCACCTTTCGCGCCAGACCGAGCGCCGCATGGGCCTCGTCGACCTCCTGGCCCTCCGGCAGCCTGAGACCGCCGAACAGGCTCTCGACGCGGCGCTCGAACAGGGCGCGGAAGTCGTGACGCTCGATGTCGTGACCGAACAGGACCTCGCGGCCGTTGGCCGGCTGATCTGGCAACGCCGGGGCGACAGGCTGTTCGCCATAGGGTCGCAGGGGCTGGAATATGCGCTGATTGCGCATTGGCGGGATATGGGCGCGATTCCTCCGGCGCAACCGGCTCCGAGCGCCGGCGCGGTCGAGCGCATCGTCGTCGTTTCAGGCTCCTGCGCCCCCGATACCGCCGCCCAGATCGCCTGGGCCGGCGATCACGGCTTCCGTCCGATCCGTGCAAGGACGGTCCATGCCGTCGACGAAGACGCATGGGCGCAGGAAATCGAGCGCCTCCGCCAGGAGGCGCTTCGCGCCATCGGCGAAGGGTTCGATCCTCTCGTCTTCACAGCCAGCGGACCCGACGACACCTCGATCCCCGAGCTTCGCGACGCCATCCGGGCAAACGGCGGCAGCGATGAAGACGTCAACGAACGCATCGGCACCGGGTTGGGGAACGTCCTTGGCCGGACGCTCAGGGCGGCGGGGCTGAAGCGCGGCGTCATCGCCGGCGGCGACACCTCCGGCTATGGCGCGATGGCGCTCGGCATCGAGGCCCTGACGGCGCTGGCGCCGACCGTGCCCGGAGCGGCGCTCTTCAAGGCGCATGCGCGCAATCCCGCGCTTGGCGAGATGGAGATCGCGCTGAAGGGCGGGCAGATGGGCACGCCGGATTATTTCCAGTGGATCAAGGCGGGAGGCGGCCCCTCCCCTGAAAGGAGCAAAGGACGATGACAAAGATTGCATTGCTTGGCGCGGGCGGGAAAATGGGCGTCCGCCTCTCCGTCAACCTGGCGAAATCCAGCTACGAGGTCGCCCATGTGGAAGTCTCGGAGGAAGGGCGCAAGCGCCTCAAGGCGGCCATTGGCGCCGACTGCGTGGAGCAGAAGGCCGCGCTCGCCGATGCCGATGTCGTCGTCCTCGCGGTGCCCGACCGGCTGATCGGCAAGATCGCCCATCAGCTGATCGGCGACGTCAAGCCGGGCGCGGCGCTGATCGTGCTCGACGCCGCCGCGCCCTATGCCGGTGAAATGCCGAAGCGCGACGACGTCACCTATTTCGTCACCCATCCCTGCCATCCGCCGGTCTTCGGCTTCGAGACGGACGCGGAGGCCCAGCACGACCATTTCGGCGGCGTCAAGGCGAAGCAGGGCATCGTTTGCGCCCTCATCCAGGGGCCGGAGGAGCATTATGCGCTCTGCGAGGACGTGGCAAAGACGATTTACGCTCCCGTCGCGCGCTCGCACCGTTGCACGCTCGAGAGTATAGCCGTGCTGGAGCCCGCCCTTTCCGAAACGGTTGGCGCGACGCTCTGCCTTGCCATGCGCGACGCGCTCGAAGAGGCGGTCAGGCGCGGCGTGCCGCGCGACGCGGCCATGGATTTCATGCTCGGCCACATCCAGATCGAGCTGGCCATCGCCTTCGGCATCTTCAAGGAAGGCAAATTCTCCGACGGCGCCCTGCACGCGATAGAAGAAGCCAAGCCGCTGATCTTCAGGGAAGGCTGGCTCGACCGCATCTTCTCGCCGGAAGCGGTGCTCTCCTCCGTCAAGGACATCTGCAATCCGAAGGCGGCGGCGTGAAGCGCCGCCCCTTCTGACCGCCGAACATCAGGCGACCTTCGACATTCCGATCGGCGGATCGATATCCGCCGGCAGGGGTGAAATATAGGGATTGGCCTCAAGCCTTGCGCGATGGTCGGCCTTGGCGCGGGGGATCAGCGTCTCGTCGAGCAGCGCGTCGATCGCCGTTCCGGCCATCACCTTGGCGGTGTGCACCATGCCCTTATGCGCCGCCGGCATTTTCCCCTGCGCCGTCAATTGCCAGGAATGGCCGGGCGTGCCGATCGCATAGGTCGCGCCCTGCGCCTGGACGGTGGGCACCACCCAGCTGACGTCGCCGACGTCCGTCGAGCCGGGCGCGCGATCGCCCGTCGCTTCCGGGGGAACGATGCGGTCGCAGAGCGCCAGGCCCTTCTCGACCGGAAGGCCCGCCCGGCGAAAGGCGGAATCGATGTCGGCGGGGGTCAGCGTCCGCTGTATCTCGCTGGCGAAGGCGCGATCCGCCTCGTCGAAATCCGGAGGCCCGAGCCGCATGAAGTTGTCATGCATGAGTTTCTCCAGCGGCTCGTTGCCGACAAGATTGGAGACGGCGCTGACAACCTTGCTGGAGACCGACGTTTCGGTCATCAACGCCGCGCCGTCGGCGATCTTGCGCACCCGGCCGACCAATGCCGTGAGATCGACGAGGTCCTTGCCGCGGATGAGATAGCGCACGGTGGCGCTGGACTGCACCACATTCGGCGCGATGCCGCCTGCGTCGAGCAGGGCGTAATGGACGCGCGCCGTGCTCGGCATATGTTCGCGCATATAGTTGACGCCGACATTCATCAATTCGACCGCGTCGAGGGCGCTGCGGCCGAGTTCGGGCGAGGCGGCGGCATGCGATGCGCGGCCGGTAAACCTGAAATCGATGCGCGTATTGGCGAGCGACTTGGCGTCCCGCACGCCGCAGAAAGCGGCGGGATGCCAGCTGATCGCGATATCGACGTCGTCGAAGGCGCCGGCCCGCACCATGAAGCCCTTGGCCGCGCCGCCTTCTTCCGCCGGGCAGCCATAATAGCGGACGCGGCCCTTCAGGCCATTGGCTTCGAGATAGTCCTTGACGGCGGTGGCGGCCAACATCGCGGCCGCGCCCAGGAGGTTGTGGCCGCAGCCATGCCCATGCCCGGTTCCGGGGATCGGCCGGTGCTCGGCGATCCCTGCCTCCTGGCTTAGCCCCGGAAGGGCGTCATATTCCCCGAGGATGGCGATGACCGGGCCGCCTTCGCCCGCCTCGCCCATGACCGCGGTCGGGATGCCGGCCAGATTCTCCGTGATACGAAATCCTTCATGGCGCAGCATTTCGGTATGTTCCCCGACTGAACGCGTTTCCGTATAGGCGATCTCCGGCATCTCCCAAATCCGGTCACTCAATCCTTCGAAGGCGGCCTTCTTCGCGTCGACGAATTCCCAGATTTGTTCGCTGTTGCGCATGATGATCTCCATTCTCGGGTGGAAGGACGCCCGTAGGGAATTCCGCGACACGCCCCTTCGCGATCTCGGGATCGCACCCGCCGATCATCTCCAGGCCGGCCGTCATTTCAAGTCACAAGTGCGGTTGACGATGCCGGACCGCCAACCTAGGCTCCCCTCGAAGAGCACTCGTACTGACCGGAAGCCGGCGTTGGACGATGATCGCCTCCTGAGCCTGAAGAATCTGCGGGTGCGCTTCCGCACCGAGGAAGGCGTGGCGGATGCGGTGCATGACGTGTCTCTCTCCATCGGCCGAAGGGAAACGATCGCCCTGATCGGCGAGTCGGGCGCCGGCAAATCCGTGACCGGCATGGCCCTTATCGGGCTTGTTCCGCGCGACTCTGGAGCGGAAATTGAGGGAAGCGTCGAATTCCGCCGCCGGGACGGCAGCATCGTCGATCTTCTGAAGTTGCCGGATCGCGCCATGCGCGGCATCAGGGGCAATGAGATCGCGATGATCTTTCAGGAGCCGATGTCGAGCCTCAATCCCGTCTATACGATCGGCGACCAGATCGCTGCCTCCATCAGGCTGCACCAGGGCCGCGGCCGCAAGGCGGCCCGCGCCGAGGCAGCCGACATGCTCGATCGGCTGGGCATCCCCGACCCAAGGGCGCGGCTTGACAGTTTTCCCCACCAGATATCGGGCGGAATGGCCCAGCGGGTGATGATCGCGATGGCTCTCGCCTGCCGCCCAAGCCTGCTGATCGCCGACGAACCCACGACAGCGCTCGACGTCACCATACAGGCGCAACTGCTCGATCTCCTGCGGTCGCTGCAGGACGAGATGGGAATGTCGATCCTGTTCATTACCCACAATCTGGGCGTCGCCGCCGAACTGGCCGATCGGATCGCGGTGATGTATGCCGGGCGGATCGTCGAGGAAACCCACGCCGTTTCGCTCTTTGCCGGTCCGCGCATGCCCTATGCGCGCGAACTCCTGGCCTCCGTCCCCCGCATTGTTCTCGACGACGGCCCGATGCGCCTTTCGGCCATTCCCGGAGAAGTCCCGAGCCCCTATCGCCAGCCGGCCGGATGCGCATTCCACCCGCGTTGCCGCCATTCCGAGCAGGGCCTCTGCGACGCGCGCGTTCCGCCGCTCGAGGAATGCGCGCCGAAGCACGCACTCCGCTGTCTGCGCTGGCGTGAAATCCCTGCCGAGGCGACGGCATGAGCGTTGCGCCGCTTTTGGCCGTCGACGGCCTCGAAAAGCGATTCCGCGTCCGGAAGGCCGGGGGCGAAAAGGCAGAACTCACCGCGGTCAACGACGTCTCTTTCTCCATCGGCCGCGGCGAGATCCTTGGGCTGGTCGGCGAGTCTGGATCGGGCAAGACGACCGTGGGACGCACGGTCTTGCGGGTTCTCGAGCCGACGGCGGGGCAAATCCGCCTCGACGGCGCCGACATAACGCGGCTCACCCCGCGCGCGTTGCGGCCGTATCGC
>DASZUG010000029.1:0-13942 GCA_035547755.1 Rhizobiaceae bacterium | reverse complement strand
CGACTGTTCGGGTTCGATGGAACGGCGGACGGCGACACAGGCTCTCCCACGGGCTTCACGGCCCAGAGGTGTGTCGTGCTTCCGTCCGCCACCGCATCCCTAATCATAGCAGATCCGGCAAATGTTGAGTTACAAGGTGTCGAGGCGAAGCCGAGACGGAGAGGGGGATTCCATATGCCAACCCGTCCGCCCGGACGATTGACAAGGGAGGCCCCAACTGGGAGCTTCGAGCAGGGCTATTCAGCCCTCGGGCCTTCCTGGATGAGTCACCACAATGACGTCTCGACAGTGCATCGCCGTCATCGATATCGGCAAGACCAACGCCAAGCTGGCGCTTGTCGATCTTGCCGGATTGCGCGAGGTCGCGGTGCGCCGCACGCCGAACCGGCCGAAAGAAGGGCCGCCCTACCCCCATCACGATCATGAACGCCTCAAGGCCTTCATCCTGGAAAGCCTCGCCGCCCTCGGCCGGGACTTCGCCGTCGATGCGATTTCCGTCACCGCGCATGGCGCGACGGTGGCCCTGCTCGACAGCCATGGCGATCTCGCGCTTCCCATCCTCGATTACGAGCATGACGGGCCGGATACGCTCGCGAATGACTACGACGCGGTGCGGCCGGCCTTTGCCGAGACGGGATCGCCGCGGCTTCCCGGCGGCCTCAATGCCGGGGCCCAGCTTTTCTGGCAGATGCGGACCTTCCCCGAGGCTTTCGAGCTTGTCCGTTCGATCGTCACCTATCCGCAATATTGGAGCGGCTGGCTCACCGGCGTCCCGGCCAATGAAGTGACCTCGCTCGGGGCCCATACCGATCTCTGGAACTTTGGCGACAGGCGGTTTTCCTCGCTGGTGGAGCGGATGGGATGGCTCGGCCGCATGGCGCCGCTGCGGCAGGCGACGGAAAGGCTTGGCTTTCTGCGTGACGACATCAGCCGGAAAATCGGCCTGGAGCGGCCCGTGCCGGTCTATTGCGGCATCCATGATTCCAACGCCTCCCTCTATCCCCACCTCGTCACCCGCAAGCCGCCCTTCTCGGTCGTCACGACCGGCACCTGGGTGATCGCCATGGCGCTCGGCGGCCTGCCGGTGGAACTCGATCCGGACCGGGACACGCTGGTCAACATCGACGCTCATGGAGACGCGGTCCGGTCGGCCCGCTTCATGGGCGGGCGCGAATTCGAGCGCCTCTGCCCCGAGCGCTGCCCGGAACCCGGCGAAGCGGAGCTGGCCCATGTGCTGGACCGGAAAATCATGCTTTTGCCGTCGATTCAGGCGGGGACCGGCCCCTTTCCGCATCACCGCTCCCGCTGGATCGGCGACCCGGACCGATTGACGACGCCGGAGAGGAAGGCGGCGGTCTCCGCCTATCTGGCGATGATGACGGCGACGTGCCTGTCCCTGATCGGGGCCCAGGGGCCGACGGTGCTGGAAGGCCCCTTCGCCGGCAACGCGGCCTTCCGGAGGGTTCTCGGCACCGCGACCGGCCGCCGGGTGATCTATATGGAAGAGGGAACGACGGGGACGAGTCTCGGCGCGGCGCTTTTGACCGATCCCGCGCGCCTCGACGCGCCGCCGGCCGAAACGGAAATCGAGCCAATTCCGGACCGGCGGACACTCTCCTATATTGCGGATTGGCAGGCGGCCTGTTCTTCTGGATAAGAGCGGCGAAACGAATCCGAAGATGGGACAGATGGACAGCATCCGCATTCTCGAAAGACTGATCGCCTTTCCGACGGTCAGCCGCGACTCCAACCGCGATCTGATCGGCTATGCCGCAGAACTGCTCCAGGCGCATGGCGTCGCGTCCCGGATCATCGAAAGCGAAGACGGGAAGAAGGCGAACCTTTTCGCCACCGTCGGCCCGGCCGATACGCCGGGCGTCATGCTGTCCGGCCACACCGACGTTGTCCCGATCGACGGCCAGGACTGGACGGTGCCGCCCTTCGAAATGACGGAGCGCGCCGGCAGGCTTTACGGCCGCGGCGCCGCCGACATGAAGGGCTTCGTCGCGACGGCGCTTTCCGCCATGGTCAAGGCGGCCGGCATGGCGCTGAAAACGCCGCTCCACCTGGCGCTTTCCTATGACGAGGAGATCGGCTGCATCGGCGTCAGGAGCCTTGTCGAGATGCTGCGGGGCGCGCCGCAAAAGCCGCTTTTGTGCATCGTCGGCGAGCCGACCGAGATGCAGGTCGCGACCGGCCACAAGGGCAAGATCGGCGCGCGCGCCTTCTGCCGGGGGCGCGAGGGCCATTCGGCGCTGGCGCCGCTGGCGCTCAACGCCATCCATCTCGGCTGCGATTTCATCACGGCGCTAAGGCGCGAGCAGGAGCGGCTGGCGAGCGAGGGGCCGCGCGACCCCGATTACGACATCCCCTATACGACGGTGCATGTCGGCAAGATCAATGCCGGCGTGGCGCTCAACATCGTGCCGAACCATTGCCAGGTCGATTTCGAGATCCGCAACATCGCCGCCGACGATGCCGAAAAAATCCTCGACCGGCTGCGCGGCGAGGCAGCGCGCATCGCTGCCGCGGCACAGGCCATCGCGCCGGAGGCGGCGATCGACATCGAGATCTTCAACACCTATCCGGGGCTCGACACGCCGCCGGATTCGCAGGCCGTCGCCTTCGTCAAATCGCTGACCGGCGCCAACGGCACGATGAAAGTGGCTTTCGGCACCGAAGGCGGGCTGTTCAGCCGCGATCTCGGCACGCCGACGGTGGTGTGCGGACCGGGCTCGATGGCGCAGGGCCACAAGCCGGACGAATTCGTCAGCGTGGAGCAGTTGCGCCGCTGCGACGACATGCTGGCGAAGCTGCTCCAGCGCCTCGCCGAAAGCCGGCTCTAGAGCCTTTCATGACCGGATGGAATCGTTCTGTTTCCATCCAGCCATGAAAGGCTCTAAACCACCCGTTCCTTGCCAAACAGGCTCTGTTCCACCACGAAGCGCCGGCAATGGTCGATGAAGGCCTTGACCGTCTGCGTGCGGTGTTCGGCATGCGGCAACAGCACGCCCATGGCGAGCGCGCGGATATCGCCGCCCAGAGAAACGAAGACCAGCGGCTTTCCGTCCGGCGAGATATTGTTGAGCGGCCGCATATTGGCGATGCCGTAGCCGAAACCGCTGGCCACCATGGAGCGCATGACGGCGATGTCGGGGGTGCGCTCGACGATGCGCGGCCTCAGCCCCTTGTTCTGGAAGGCCGAGAGGAAATATTCCCGGCTGAACGGCAGGTCGAGAAGCACCATCGGCTCGTCGACCAGCTCTTCCGGCTCGATCCGCGCCCTGCCGGCGAAACGGTGCGATTGCGGCAGCATGACATAGGCCGGTAATTGCATCAGCGGCTCGAAAGCCATGTCCTGCGACAGATCGAGGTCGTAGGTCAGCGCCAGGTCGATCTCGCCGCGTTGCAGCATCTCGAACAATTGTGCCTGGTGCCGCTCGAACTGCCTGACCCGCACCTCGGGATAGGCATGCTCGAACTCCATGCGCAGCGACGGCAGCACGATCTGGGCGAAGGTCAGGAGGCAGCCGATCGCCAGCGGGCCGCGCACTTTCTCGGCGATGTCGCGGGCGATGTCATGCAGCGCGTCCGCATCGTCGAGCAGGCGCGCCGCCTCCTTCAGGAAGACCCGGCCGCCCGGCGTGAGCGACAGGCCGTGCGAGTGCTTGCGCACGAAAAGCTGCACGCCGAACTCCGCTTCGAGCTGGGCGATTGAGGCCGAGATGGACGGCGGCGAGACATTCACCTGTTCGGCCGCCTTGGTGATCGACCCGGCTTCGCCGACGGCGACGAAATATTCCAGTTGTCTGAGCGTGAAACGAAGCGGCATGGGCAGGCAATTCCAGCGATTTATGCAGCGGTTTTGCGTCCGGAATCGCGAAAAGACAATGCTCCATGTTGGCGGTTTGGGAGGGACAATGAAGGGGGCCGTCAGAGGAGGGTGAACGTCCAAACCCAAAGACGTCGACCTGCGTGCCGGGTCCGCTCCCGCATCCTCTATTCATCCCCCGGCACGCCATAGCTTGGCGCGTCGGACGGGTTGATGGCGCGGGTGACATAGGCGTCGAGCTGCGGTTTGTAGAGGTCCCACAGATTCGCCAGATCCTCGATCGGGCAGGTTTCGGACCAGTCGCAGCGCAGATCGGCCACCGGCCAGGAAACCTCGCGCACCAGCTTCATTCCGGCCGAGCGCACCGGCCCCGCCTCGCCGCCGGCCTTCAGCGCGGCGCGCATGGTGGCGATGATGCGGTCGCCGAGATCGCCCTTTGAAGCGAGGAAGGCATCGACCATCGCCCGCGGCACGCCGTCATTGGCCAAAAGGTTGCCGCCGCATGCGACGTTTTCCGCGCGCGCTTCGGCAAAGATGCCGAGCGCTTTCGGGCCGGAATGGATGGCGCTTGTCCCGGCGGCGTCGACGGCCAGCACCTGGCGATATTCGCTGTACGCGCCGGTGCGTTTCAGGATGGCGATCGTTTCGGCGGCGGTGGCGCCCGCCGCCATTAGGTCCAGCCCGCGCACGCCGAGCGTCGGATCGGTGACGTTCTGGCTGGCGACGGCGCCGACACCGGCGCGGGCATAGGCGCAGCGCGCCGCGACGGCGGGAGAGGATGACGAGACCGCCACGCCGAACATGCCGGTGCGGGCGCAGCGTGCGACGACGGAAAAGGTCATGGTCGTTACTCCGGGCCGTCAGTCGGGAATGACGGCGGTGCCGTCGATCTCGACCAGCCATTCCGGCCGCGCCAGCGCCGAGACGACCAATCCGGTCGAAACCGGGTGCACGCCCTTGATATATTCGCCCATCGTCCGATAGACGGCCTCGCGATGGCGGACATCGGTGATATAGACCACCAATTTGACCAGATGCTCCATACCGCCGCCGCACTCCTCGAGGAGCTGCCTGATGTTCCGCATGACCTTGTGGGTCTGCTCGACGGGATCGTGGCTGTCGATGTTTCTGGCGGTGTCGAGGTCCTGCGGGCACTGGCCGCGCAGATAGATGGTCCTGCCGCCATGCGTGACTACCGCCTGGCAGAGGTCGTTGTCCAGCTTCTGCTCGGGATAGGTGTCCCTGGTGTTGAATTTGCGGATGCGGGTATGCGCCATCTTGCTCTCTTTCTCTTTACTGGGCATGATCTTTTCGGAAAACCGGCCTTCACTTTTCCGGATCATGCCCCTGGCTGAGCCTTCGCCGGTGCTGCATCGTGCTCGGCGGCCGGGCGATACGCCAGATAGCGGCGGCGCGTCGCGATGTGATCGGCCAGATGCCTGGCATCGTGCCACACGCCCCAGATGAAACTCGACCCCCGGCGCGACAGCCATGGCAGGCCGAGGAAATAGATTCCCCGCTCGGCCGACACGCCGCGCTGATGCCTCGGCCGGCCCTTTTCGTCGAAGACATCCACTTTCAGCCAGCTGAAATCGACGGTAAATCCCGTCGCCCAGAGGATAGAGCCTATGCCTGCCTCGGCGAGGTTCAAGTCCAGAATGGGATCGGTCACGCATTGCGGGTCGGGGCCGAGCGAGCGCGCCTCGGGCTCTTCGGGAAGATCGAGACCGTTGCGCAAGGCATAGGCGTCGGCCTCGTCCAGCACCGACAGATAATTGGCGTCGCCGCGGGCGATGTTTCCGGCAAGGTCCGGTGCGAACGTCATGACGCCGCCGCTACAGGACCGCGCCCGGCCGAGCAGCGTTATGCCCTGCGCCGCAAGGCGGCGGAAGTCGATCGTCTTGCCGCCATAGGCGCCGCTCACCGCTATCGTGACATGTTCCGCGCCGGGCCGGGGCGCTTCGATGTCCCATTTGCCGAGAACGCCCAGCCACCAGCAATAATCGCGCCCGCGATAGGCGCGCGGAGGGCGGTCATGCGGCCCGACCGAGAGATAGACCCGCCTGCCGGCGCGCGACAGTTCGTCGGCGATCTGCACGCCCGAAGAGCCCGCGCCAATCACCAGCACCGCGCCTTCGGGCAGCTGGCCGGGATTGCGGTAGGCGCTCGAATGGAGCTGCATCGGCCCCGTATCTTTCGGAACGATCGCCGGGATGACCGGACGCTGGAACGGACCCGTCGCGGCGACCACATTCTCGGCCTCGATCACGCCCTCGGAGGTTTGCGCCCGGAATCCCGGCCGGCCGGCAAGCCTTTCCACCGATCGGACCTCGACGCCGCAGCGGATCGGGGCGGCGATCATCTCCGCATAGGCGACGAAATAATCAGCGACCTCTTCCTTCGGCGCGAAGCCGTCCGGATCGATGCCGGTAAACGTCATGCCGGGAAAGCGGTCGTGCCAGGCGGGGCCGTTCGCGACGAGGGAGTCCCATCGTTCCGAGCGCCAGCGTTCGGCGATGCGGTGGCGCTCCAGCACCAGATGCGGCACGCCACATTGCGTCAGATGCTCGCTCATCGCCACCCCGGCCTGGCCGGCGCCGACAACGAGCGTGTCAATTTTCTCGACGTACATCGCGTCCCCTTCCGCCTCTCCAAGGGCTTCCGTCGCCGTGACGGCGCTCTCGTGCCTGATTTATCGGGGCGATCGGGCTGCGAAAATTACGATTTCACGTGGTGGTGGTTAGCCTGTCCCTAAAGCATGATCCGGAAATGCGGGCGCGTGTTGCGTCCTTCGAGGCTCGCCCTTCGGGCTCACACCTCAGGATGAGGACCGCTCGCGCCCGACTCCCTCATCCTGAGGTGCTTGCGAAGCAAGCCTCGAAGGACGCACCCGAGACGAAACGGACCGCCTCGATCAACGCTTACCCATGACCGCTTCGAGGTCGTGGAGATAGGGGTTTTGGGCGCGGGAGGCATCGAATGCGGCGGGATCGATGTCGGCGAAGATCAGTTCTGCGCCGCTTCCCGCCGAGGCGAGAATGCCGCCGTCGGGCGCGGCGATGGTCGACAGGCCGGCATAGGCGAAGCGCCCGTCCTCGCCACACAGATCGGCATAGGCGACATGGACCTGGTTCTCGAAGGCGCGAACGGGAACGATCGAGCCGGCGATGAAGCCGGCATGCGGTGATTTCGGCAGCGCGGTCGGCACGGCGACCAGATCGACGCCGGCAACGGCCAGGCGGCGGACATTTTCGGGGAATTCAACGTCGTAGCAGATCAGCATGCCGATCCTCAGGCCGCCATGCGCGACGATGGCGTTTTCCGGCGGACCCGGCACGAAATGATGCCTCTCGTAGTCGCCGTAGAGGAAGGCCTTGCGGTAGGCGACGACGCGTTCGCCGTCGAGGAAAAGCGCGCTGTTGGCGACCTTGCCGCCACGCCGCTCGCCAAAGCCGGTGACGATCGCGACGCCGGTTTTGCGGCACACCTCCTGAAGCCGCGCGACCAACGGGCCGTCGAGCGGTTCGGCAATCTCTTCAAAGGCATCGCCCGCGCCATAGCCGGGCAAGCAGAGTTCCGGCGCGATCAGCAGTCCCGCCCCGCCCCCGGCCGCCCTGCCGGCGGCTTCGATAACACGGCCGAGATTCTCTTCCGTCGCGCCGGCTCTGGCCTCGAATTGAAGGGCCGCGATCCGCATTCTCACTCCCTCGTCAGCGCGCCGAGCAGCTTCGGCAGATCGCCGAAGCGGGCGACAAGGCCGAAGACGACCGCCGCGATGACGACGAAGAGCACGGAAACCGACGCCATGGTCGGCGTATAGCCGTAGCGCAGCGCGTTGAAGATCTTGATCGGCAGCGTCTCCATAGTGAAGCCGACCGTCATATAGGCGACGATATATTCGTTGAGCGACAGCACGAAGGCGAAGGCGTAGCCCGAGACGATATAGGGGCGGATGAGCGGCAGGATGACGGTGCGGAAGACGGCTCCTTCGCTGGCGCCCATCGTCGCCGCGGCTTCCGGCAGCGACCGGTCGATCGAAGAAAAGCCGAGCGACAGCGTCACCAGCGGCAGCGTGGTGAAGAAGATGCCGTGGCTGATCACCGCCGTCCAGCGCGCGCCATAGACGCCGAGCGTCGCCCAGAAGCTCAGGAAGCCGAGCGCGGTGATGACCGGCGGCAGGATGAAAGGCGCGACGCCGAGCAACTGGAAGATCCGCGCCCATTTCGCCTGCCTGCGCCACAGGAACCAGGCGAGCGGCAGCGCGATCGAGACGGCGAGCGCGGCGGCGAGCGTCGCCAGGATGAGCGAGGCGAAGAGCGCGGCGCGCCATTCGTCGTCGGTGAAGATCGCGGCGTACCACGCCATGGAAAGGCCCTGCGGCGGAAAGGCCAGCGTCTGCTGCTCATTGACGGAGACGCCGGCGACGACGGTGAGCGGCGCGGCGAGGAAGATGCCGACGGCGAGCATCCAGACGAAACGCAGAAGCCGCCCGCTCATGCCTCCGCCTCCCGGCGCCCGATCAGCGTCGTCAGGCCGACAAGCGCCAGCGCGATCAGCACGAGGAAGACCGCCATCGCCGCGGCGAAGGGCATGTTCGACTGGTAGATCGCCTGGTCGGTGATGAGCACGGAAAGCGTCCATTGCCGCGGCCTGCCGAGGATTTGCGGCAACAAATAGGAGCCTAGCGCGAAGACGAAGACCATGATCAGCGTCGCCACGATCGTGTTGCGCGACACCGGCACGACGACGTTGAAGAAGGCCCGAAGCGGGGAGGCGCCCATCGTCCGCGCCGCTTCGAGAAGCGACCAGTCGAGGCGCGCCAGCGAGGGGTAAAGCACCAGGATCGTATAGGGCAGCGCCTGGTAGACCATGCCCGTCAGCACCGCGCCGAAGCCGGGCAGCCATGCCTCCGGTCTGTCCATCAAGCCGAGCGCGACGAAAAGATTGGTGATGCCGGCGGTGCGCGACAGAAGCGTCGACCAGGCGAAGCCGATGATGACCTCCGACAGCGACAGGACCGAGAGCAGCGAGAGCAGCCAGGCGATCTGCGCGCGGCGCTTCAGGCGCACCAGGAAGAAGGTGAAGGGGAAGCCGACGGCGACGCAAACGATTGCCACCATGATGGCCAGGAACAGCGAGAAGGCGAGCACGCCGCCGAAGAAGGTCGTGAGAAAGCGGGCGTAATTGTCGAGGACGAAGTCCGGCGTATAGAAGGCGCCCTGGTTGCGCTTGAAGAAGCTGACCGTAACCATCGTCCCGAAAGGAATGACGAAGAAGACCACCAGCATGATGGCGGGATAGACGATCGGCGCGACATCGCGCGCGCTTTTCGGCGGGGTCCGCTTCACGCCGACACCACCACGGCGTTGCCGATATGGAAGCTGAGCCCGGTCTCGTCGCCGACATTGACGGTCGGCCGGTCGCGCGGCGTGGACGCCGCGACGAGGCGATGGCCTTCTATGTCGATGAAGGTCTCGATGGTCGCGCCGAGATCGCGCACGAAGGCGACCCGGCCCGACAATGTGCCCTCGCCCGCCGGCGTCAGGATGATGTCCTCGGGCCGGACCGAAAGCTGCTGGCCCTCGCGAATAGTGACGGCGAGGCCGGGGATCGGCTTGCCGAAAGCGGTCGCGACGCCGTTTTCGACCGAAAGCGGGACGAGGTTGGTCGAGCCGATGAAATCGGCGACGAAGGCGTCGGCCGGATGCCGGTAGATCTCGACCGGCGAGGCGGCCTGGCGGATGCGCCCGCCGCTCATGACGACGACCTGGTCCGCCATCGTCATCGCCTCGCGCTGGTCGTGCGTGACGACGATGGTAGTGATGCCGAGCTTTTGCTGAAGCTGCCGCAACTCCACCTGCATCGCCTCGCGCAGCTTGGCGTCGAGCGCCGAAAGCGGTTCGTCGAGCAGGAAGAGCTTCGGCTGGACCGCGAGCGCGCGGGCGATCGCCACGCGTTGGCGCTGGCCGCCGGAAAGCTGCGCCACGGACCGGTCGCCATAGCCCGCCATATGCACCATTTCGAGAAGTTCGCCGACGCGCTTTTTCTTTTCCGCCTGGCTCGCGCCGCGAATGCGCATGGCATAGGCGATATTCCCGGCGACATCGAGATGCGGAAAGAGCGCCAGCGACTGGAACACCATGCCGAGCTCGCGCCTGTGCGTCGGCACCGTGGTGATGTCGCGGCCGTCGAGCAGGATCGTGCCGCCCGTCGGCTCCTCCAGCCCGGCGATCATGCGCAGAAGCGTGGTCTTGCCGCAGCCGGACGGCCCCAGCATGCACACGAAGGTGCCGTTCGGGACGGACAGCGAAACGTCCTCGACCGCGCGGACGGAGCCGAAATGCTTCTGGACGTTATTGAGGGCGAGACCGCTCAAGCACCAGCTCCCATCGAACGGTGGAATAATAGCATATGGGTTTCGACCCCCTCTCCGCCTCGCTTCGCTCGGCACCTCTCCCCCGCCTTGCGGGGGAGCGGATGGGCGCCAAGCGTGCGGCCGGCCTATCCTCTCCCTCACGAAGTGGGGGAGAGGTGTCGAGGCGAAGCCGAGACGGAGAGGGGGAAACCTCCAAACAGGATAACCCTCGACGGAACAGGGCGCGCCCGCACGTGACGGGCGCAGCCGGAAAGGTCCACGAGTACATCCCTCAGCCGACGATCAGCTCGGTCCATTTCTGGTCCAGCCAGTCCGACCGCTTCTGGTACATGTCGTAGCGCGGGATGATCGGCTCGATCGAACTCGACACCGCCGCGAATTCCTTGTCGGAGAGGTCGAGCAATTCCCGCTTCACGGTCGGCGCCGTGCCGTTCTTGCGGCAGACGAGGTCCTGGATCTTCGGCTGGCACATGAAGTTGATGAATTCATGCGCCTCGTCGATTTTCTTCGACGCGTGCGAGATCGCCCAGGAGCCGGAATCCTCGACGCCGCCTTCCTTGGGGAAAGTCGAGCGCACGGGGAAACCCTTGGAAATCGCGATGCCGGTGACGTCGTGATAATACTGGCCCATCGGGATTTCGCCCGATTTCAGCGCCTGCTCGAACTGCGCCTCGTCGCGATACCAGAGCCGCACGTTGGGTTTCACTTCGGCAAGCTTCTTGAAGGCCTTCAGGATACCGTCTTCATTGTCGAGCACCTTGGTGCCGCCGAGGAAGGTCTTGGCTGTGATCTCCAGGAGGAACGAGTTCGAGACCAATGCCAGGAGGCCGAGCTTGTCCTTCTTGTCTGGCTCCCAGAACGCCGCCCAGGAGGTCGGCGCGGTCGGGAACACTTTCGTGTTGGAAACGAGCGTGATGTACCACGCGACCGCCCCGATGCCGGCGACGTCGCCGTTCGGATCCTTGTTGATGAAGCGGTCGAGCACATTCTTCGAATTGGGGATCTTCTTCATGTCGAGCGGCGCCCAAAGCTTGCTCTCCATCCCCTTCAGCATCGGCACCTGCGCCATCATCGAAACGTCGGCGGGCGCCTGCCCTGCCTTTGCGGCCTGTTCGAGCTGCACCAGCCACGCCTCTCCCGTCGGCTCGCCGACGGATTCGACCTTGATGCCGGTTTCCTTGGTGAAGACCGGGAAGATGTTGGCGTCGAAGGACTTCTTGAAGAAGCCGCCATAGGCGCCGACCTTGAGCGAGCGCTCGGCGCCACGGGCGATGGCCGGCATGGCGAGCGCCGCGCCGGCGGCGAGCGCCGTGCCCAATACGGTGCGGCGGTCGATTTTCCCGTTCCTGAAATCAGTCATGTCGTTTCTCCTCTGGAGTTCCTGCCCGGTTTCGCCCGGACCTTCTTTTTCAAATTCCCAGCGTCTTTCCTCATTCCCGGCGGCCGGCAGCCTGAACGCTCGGGCTGAATACCATGAGGCAGAGGATTTCGAAAAGCATTTGCGCGCCCGCATGAGCGGTGTTGGCCGTCGCGTCATATTGCGGCGCGACCTCGACGACATCGGCCCCGACCAGATCGACGCCCTTGAAGCCGCGCAGCAGATCGAGCGCCTCGCGCGTCGTCAGCCCGCCGATTTCCGGCGTGCCGGTGCCCGGCGCGAAGGCCGGATCGAGACTGTCGATGTCGAAGGAGAGATAGGTCGGGCCGTCGCCGACCACCGCGCGCGCTTTGGCGATGACCGCGTCGAGTCCCATGCCGGAAATCTCCTCGGCATGGATGACGGTCATGCCGGACTCGTAGGAGAATTCCCACAGATATTCCGCCGAGCCGCGAATGCCGATCTGGATGGTGCGCGTCGGGTCGAGAACGCCGTCGAGCACGGCGTTGCGGAACGGGCCGCCATGGTGGAATTTCGTCTGGTCGAAGGCCCCGCCCGTATCGCAATGCGCGTCGATATGGATGAGGCCGACCGGGCGGTCGCGGCCGACGGCCCGCAGGATCGGATGGGTGATCGAATGGTCGCCGCCGACCGAGAGCGGGACGACGCCGGCCTCGATGATGCGGCGGACATGCGCCTCGATGTCCTCATGGCTTTGTTCGAGCCGGTAGCGGCTGGCGAAGGGCACGTCGCCGATATCGGCGACCCTCAGATCGAAGACGGGCGCGGTTTCGAGCACATGATTATAGGGGCCGATGCGCTCGATGGCGCGCACGGCGCGCGGCCCGAAGCGCGAGCCCGGCCGGTTGGTGACGCCGAGATCCATCGGCATGCCGCTGATCGCCACCTGCAGATCGCCGAAATCCGGATTGTCAGGGGTCACGGGCCGCCAGGGCGCGGTCAGAAAGGTCGGAATACCGGCATAGGGCGCGACGCGCGTACCGCCCTCGGAGAAGATTTTCTCCGCCACCTTGCGGAATCCGGGATCGAAAAGTTCGCCGCCATGGCCGCTATTGTATTTGTCGCGCAGGCGGCGAAGCGCGTCTTCGTTCCATGCCATGGGGAATCCTCCTGATCCGCTCGGAAGGCGGGTCGTTTCGCTTGAGTGAAATACAGCGGACATGGAATTACAATTGATATTATCACATAGTCTGATGTGAGTTTTTTTGACATAGGATCGGGACAATGAGCCAGCGTCTTCCGCCGCTCAATTCACTTCGCGCTTTCGAGGCGACGGCGCGCACGGGCTCCATCTCCGCCGCGGCGCGCGAACTCAACGTCACCCATGGCGCGATCAGCCATCAGGTGCGGAAGCTGGAGGAGGCGCTCGGCGTGCCGCTCTTCGTGCGCGCCGGACGAAGGGTGAAGCTGACGCCGCATGCCGCGCTTTTGACGCCCACCGTCTCGACCGCCTTCGACAACATCGCCGCCGCGACCGCCAGACTGGCGCGGCCGGTGACGGCGGGCGATCTCGTCATCGGCTGCGTGCCGGCGCTCCTGTCGCTCTGGCTCTTGCCGCACATGACGTCATTCCTCGATCTCTATCCGGACATCCGCATCAGGCTCGTTCCGACCAACGATCCCGCCGACATGAAGAAGAACGACATCGACGTCCACATTCTCTATGGCGACGGCGGCTGGACCGATCGCTGGGTGCGCCACTGGACCGACCTCTATCTGTTTCCCGTCGTCAGTCCACGGCTCCTGAACGAGCGGCCGCTTCGCACCGTGCGCGATCTCGGCCAGCATATCCTGCTCCATGCCGATGACGGCCAGGAATGGCACGCATGGCTTTCCGCCGCCGACGCGCTCGACATGATGCATGAGCGGCATCATTTCATGAGCAATGCGCGGCTGGCCATCGAAGGCGCGATGCTCGGCCATGGCGTGGCGCTCGGCGACAGCATCACGGCCAAGGCCATGCTGGCGAGCGGCAATCTCGTCGTTCCGTTCGAGCGCTCGGTGCAGGCGTCGTCGAGCTTCTACGTGACCTGCCGCAACGAGGACCGCTCCGCGCCGATCGTCAAGGTCTTCGTCGATTGGCTCTTCGCCGCGCTGGATCAGCCGGAGAGAGAGAAAGCAGAGCGGAAACGGTAGCAGCCGAGCGCGGAGGTTTTCCCCCCTCACCCGCTCGCTCCGCTCGCGTCCTCTCCCCGAGGGGAGAGCGACTGTCTTTGGAGTCAAGCGGTTTGCCATGGCTTTTGGTCTCGGATGATGGCGTTGAGGATGGTGAGGAGCTTGCGGGCTGTTGCGATGATGGCGACGATTTTGGGTTTGCCGGCGGCGACGAGGCGGT
>DASZUG010000028.1:0-86851 GCA_035547755.1 Rhizobiaceae bacterium | reverse complement strand
CGAGAAGCAGGTCTGCGTGCCGGGGATGTAGTAGAAGCCCGATCCGTAGGCGTCGCAAACCTTCACGTAGTTCGCCGGCTCCGGCTCCGGAGCGACGACTGCGTCCGCGGCGCGAGCGCCGGAGACAGCGAGGAGCGCCGCTGCTGAGCCGAGCATAAGGCTCTTGAATTTCATTTCTGACCTCCAGTCAAAAGTTAGTAAGCGGGTCTGGGTACTTTTTGCTGAAGGACAGCGTTCCCTGCCCCATCCCCTATGGCCGAAAAAGACGCGCCGTCACGCCCCTTCTTCGATCATGACATTACGCAAGCCGGTCCGCAGTTCAATCGAGATCAGTGGCGCGGCGGGAAGTTTGCCACGCTATCCCCCGCAATGTTGCACAAATGACACGATTTGAGGGGGCAAAGAAAGAAATCGTTAACCGCGCCAGCGATCCAGAGGCCGCCGCCCGCAAGATAAAGCGGTTTTCGGCCTCTCAATCGCCGAATCGCATGCGAATCGGCATCAGACGCCATCGCGTCCGCTTCTTGGGGCCGATATCAGGACAAGGCGGTTTTGATAGCGCGCAGAGGCGCCGTGAGACGCCACGATGTGGAGTTATGCATCGCGGCGAGTCGTTCCCGCGCGAGATCCAGTTCGCGCCCTGCGGTTTCCAGATCTTCGCCCGCCTCGCGAAGCCGCGAACGCAGCGCATTCACCTCGGAGGCAAGGGAATCCCGCTCACCGGCGGCCTTCAACCGCTCGTTCCGTTCGCCCTCAAGCACCTCGCGGGCGCTTGCGGCCGCCCGCGCTTCGGCATCGGCCCTTTGCCTTTCCGCTTCGGCTCTCGAATTCTCCGCCTCGGCGCGCTTCGATTCAGAGGCGCCCCGTTTCCGTTCGGCTTCCGCCCGCCCGGCTTCGGCTTCCGCGCGCCTGGCTTCGGCGTCGGCCCTCTGCCGCTCGGCCTCCGCCCGCTGGCTTTGCGCATCGAGCAATTTCTGCGCCTGGGCTGCGCGGTTCTGCTCCGCATCGGCTCTCCCGCGCTGCGCATTGATTTCGGCCCAAAGGCCACTCTCGCGCTGTCCCAATTCGGGGAACATCACCGCGCCAGCTTGCGCGACAAATCCGTCGAAAGACCGGCGCACGCGATCGAGAATGATACAGTTCGCCTCGTCGTGGCTTCGGCACAGGTTCAGCAGCGCCGTATATGTGTCCTTCAGCCAGCCATCGAAATTGCCGATGCCGGAAATATCCTTTTCATCGAACACATGGTGCTGGAGACCGGGCGTGAGGTGGTCACGAATGTCTTCCGACGCGTTCTCCACGGAAACCGGCCAATCGAACGCGAATGTGTTCTCCATCTTGCCGACGACGCCGCGCCAATCGGCCATCAACTCTTCATAGGTCGTAAAGAGGCGGGTCTTTCCACGCGTCGCATATTCCGCGTCGAGCACGTGGCGCAGCCACAACAGGGCGGCGAATCCATCCGTCATTCCGTTGCGCTTGCGCAGCGAAGCGATGACGGCGAGCGGGTTGCGCACGGGAATGACATAGGAAACCGCCACCCCCATCTCCGAAAGAACGGCATCATAAAGAGGAACGAAGCGGCAGACGCGCGGATCCTTGAGGACGAAGAGAGCCGCCTCATCATATTCTTCCTGGAGGATGCGGCGGATCTCCGATCGGTAATGCGCCAACCGGTCTTCATCGACTGGAAAGGAGTCCCAGTTCCGCCAATCGTCCCAGCGGCTGCCGATCTCGTGAAGCATCCTGTCGTGGAGCGCGACGAGACGGTCGGGCTCCCAATGTCCGCGCTCGTTGCTCGCGTGCGGCCCCATTACGCGCTTCGGCAATCCCGCACCCAGAAGGCTGATCACACGCGTCAAGGCACTCGTGCCCGAGCGATGCATGCCGAGCACGATGATGGCGTTCCGCCCAGGGAGCGTTTCCGTCGCCGCCGCGGCGGCGCTCTCATTCAACCGCATCAATCGTCCTCGTACTCTAACGACAAATCAGCATTCCGCGACGCAACATAATCGTCCAAACGATCGGCCGCTGGTCACATTACTTTACCGATTTGATATATGTGTTTTGGAAGGGAAATGGCCAAGCCGGCGATGACGTTTTGCGCGGATTCCGCTCGTATCATGCGGACAATTGTCATCCATGTCTTCAGACCGCGTAACATCGACTTCTGGCGGAGAGGATGGGATTCGAACCCACGAGACCCTTTTGGAGTCTACTCCCTTAGCAGGGGAGCGCCTTCGACCACTCGGCCACCTCTCCGTCAACGCGCTGGATAAAGAAAAGCCGCAGCACAATCAACACGCAATCCACTGCCGGCAGCCACATTGCAGCGTTGATTGCACTTCCTGTCCTTCCGCCGCACGGATCGAAAGCCATCGCCTTCAGGTTTCGGAAAAGAGACCGGCGTCGTCACCGGCCATCCTTCGATCCTCTCTCGCCTTTTTGATGCACCCGTCTACGACGTTCGCGCCAGTTCTCCCCTAAATGAACGATAAGCGATGAGTTGCCGGCAATTTCCGCTTCTCCTGTACCGATGACGTGAACTGAACGTCCCTGAGCCTGATGCTGTAACAACCGGGGCCATTCTCTTCTTTACATGGCATCGGATTGCGCTAGCATGATCCTCGATACGGGGATGAAGTTTCAGTTCTGGCGGTTCGTGCCGCAGCAACAGGCGACAACGCTATTTCGCGAGGGATAGCGTTGTTTGGTTTGTTGCCGGTTCGTCGGTGGAGTAAGAGCCGGCGGTACGATTGTCCGCCCGCGGCGTGGCTGGGGGGCCATCGATGCCGGCGAAGGGGGGCGTATCGTGTCTTGCCGTGTTTTTGGCGACGACTTCGCTTGCCTGCGCGGGAAGCGGTCAGCGGCCGCCAGGGTATGACGACCATTCCTTCGTGAAGGCCTGCGATGCGTTCGGCGCCGGCTATATCAACATCCCAGGGACGCCCTCCTGCCTGTCGATCAACGGCTATGTCTGGTATCAGGTCGGCGCATCGAACGATCGCGGCGGCATCGCTTCCGGCTTCGCCCAGGACCACAATTATTATCCGCGCGACGGCTGGATCAACGACAGCCGCGCGGCGATAAGCTTCGACCTGCGCACGCCAACCGAATGGGGCGCCCTGCAGGGCCAGATCCGCCTGATCGACGAGTTCAGCAACGAACTTCCCTGGAGCACTCCACCTGGCGGGGGCGGCCGTCTCGGCGTCGATCAGGCCTGGTTCAGGATCGGCGGATTCCTCGCCGGCTATACGGAATCGGCCTGGACGGCGACGCAGGCGAACTGGATATCCAGCTGGGGATCGCACAGTTGGAACGGGCTTTGGTACGGTTATCAGCAAAGGGAACTCGTCCAGTACAGTTTTGGCAGCGGCAAGGGCGCATTCGCCACTTTGTCGCTCGAATCCGCCCAGGACTCGTCGCTTTATATTCCCGACACGGTCGCTGTCTTCGGCTATCAGCAACGATGGGGCGCCGTCTGGGCGAAAATCGGCTATGACCGGCAAATCGGGAATGATGGTCCCTCGGGCTATTCAATCAGCATTGGCACGCAGATCGCTACCGGGTCGCCGGGTTCCTCCTTCAGGCTGCTCGGCTTCTATTCCAACAACGACAATGCCTATGGCGCCGGCGGTCCCTATCACGGGTCGGGCGCAGGCGGATCGGGAAACGGCAGCGCAGAATGGTCCTTCCTGGCTTCCTATCGGCGCCAGTTGACACCTGGTCTCGCGGTCTCCGCCGGCGGACAGTATTTCGTCAATTTCTACAAAGCGCTCACGGCCGAGAAAACCGGGCTTGACGGCTATAGCATCGAGGGGACCGTCGTCTGGTATCCCTTCAGCGATTTCGAGGTGCGGTCGGAACTGGAATACGACAAGGTCGGCGGGCTCGATGGTTCCTTCGGCGGCTTCCTCCGCTTCACGCGCTTCTTTTAAGGTCAGCTTGCATCACGCAGCACGGCTCTGAACTCGCGTTAATTGTTGCTTTTCTACCCCCTCTCCGTCCGCTTTGCGGACACCTCTCCCCCACTTCGTGAGGGAGAGGACAGGCCCTGGCCGCCGGCTCGGCGCCCAACCGCCACCCGCGAAGCGGGGGGAGGTGCCGAGCGAATGCGAGGCGGAGGGGGATAATAGTCTGTTAACCCGAGTTCACAGCCGTGCATCACGCAGGGGACCGGTTCCGTTTTTGACGTGCATGGTGTAGGCAGCGTCGTTCTTCACACGATGGCTTATCCATGTCCGACCGCCCTCGCCTCACCCCGCTTGCCCAATCGCTCCCCGCGACGGTTCCTTTCGTTGGCCCCGAAGCACAGGAGCGAGCGCGCAAGGAACTTTTTCGCGCCCGGATCGGCGCCAATGAGAACGGCTTCGGCCCCTCGCCGCGCGTGATCAGCCGCATGGCTGAAACCGCGGCGGAGATGTGGAAATATTGCGATCCGGAAAATCACGACCTCAAGGAGGCGCTTGCCCGGCACCATGGCGTCAAACCGGAAAATGTCGTGGTCGGTGAAGGCATAGACGGATTGCTCGGCCTCGTGGTGCGCCTGATGGTCGAGCATGACGCTCCCGTCGTGACCTCTCTCGGCGCCTATCCCACCTTCAACTATCATGTGGCCGGCTTTGGCGGCAGGCTCGTCACCGTGCCCTATGAGGGCGACCGCGAATCCCTTGAGGGGCTGCTTGCCGCCGTCGAGCGGGAAAATTCATCGCTCGTCTATCTCGCCAATCCCGACAACCCGATGGGCAGTTGGTGGCCGGCGGAAGACGTTTCGCGCTTCATCGAAGCGTTGCCACCAACCGCTCTTCTGGTGCTCGACGAGGCCTATGGCGAGACCGCGCCGGCGGGAACGCTGCCGCCGCTCGACATTTCGCGCCCGAACATTCTTCGGATGCGGACGTTCTCCAAAGCGTATGGGCTCGCCGGTTTGCGCTGCGGCTATGCGATCGGAGAAGCGGAGATGATCAAGGCCTTCGACAAGGTCCGCAACCATTTCGGCGTCACGCGCATGAGCCAGGAGGCCTGCCTTGCCGCCCTTTCCGACCAGGAGCATCTCGCCAGGACGGTCCGCAAGATCGCCGATTGCCGTGACCGTATCGCAGCCATCGCCAGGGAAAACGGTCTTTCGGCGCTACCGTCGGCGGCCAATTTCGTCTCGATCGACTGTGGCGCGGACGGCGCCTTCGCCGCGAAGCTCATGCAGGCGCTCATCAAGCGCGGCGTATTCGTGCGCAAGCCGATGGCGCCGGCGCTCGATCGCTGCATCCGCATCAGTACGGGGCCCGCCGCGGAAATGAACATCTTCGCGGAGGAATTCCCGCGGGCGCTTGATGCCGCACGAAAAGACTGACCGCGGTCGGTTCAAAACGGAGTTTCGCGTGGTCGGCTGCCTGTTTCCCGTCCTGTTGCTCATCATCGGTGGAGGGATCGGGAGCATAGTTGGAGGCGATATCGGCGCCTATTATGGCGGAGCGATCGGACTTGCCGTGGGAACGGCCGCGATGGTCGTCTTCATATGGCTGTTGTCGCAAGCGAGGCAGCGGTAGATTACAAGTCGAGCTCCCAGTTCTGGCCGACCAGATCCTTTCCGAAACTGTGGTGCCTCTCTTCCTCGACGAGTCGGAAGCCCGCGCGCTGGTAGATGCCGCGCGCGGCGGCGAGGACATCGTTGGTCCACAATACCAGCTTGCCGTAGCCGGCCCCGCGCGCGCCGTCGATGCAGGCCGCCACGAGGCGCTTGCCGAGCCCTGAGCCGCGCGCGGACGGCTCGACGTAAAGGAGTCGCAGTTTTCCGGTCCTGTCGTCTTGGCGGACGAGGAAAACCGAACCGAGAATCCGGCCTTGCTGTTCGGCGACCCAGCAGAATTCCTTGCCGGGGATGAATTTTTTGATGAAATCGCCGCAGATTTGGGCGATCAGGCCCTCGTAGGTGACGTCCCAGCCATATTCCTCGGCGTAGAGCACTGCCTGACGGTGAATGATCCAACCCATATCGCCGACTCTGTGGGGCCGCAGGATGATCTCGCCCGTTTCGCCTTTCCGGTCCGCCAATTCGCTTTCAATAACATGCATGGCCTGCACAAGATCTGCGCGCCGCTCGGGCGCGAGGGGATTGAGCAGCCGAGCGATATCGCGGTCGGCGCGCCTTTGAAGATCGATGAACGCTTCACGTCCAGCTTCGGTCAGTTCGAGCAGCCGCCGTCTTCCGTCCTCGGGATCCGCCTCCGATACCACGAGTCCGGCCTCTGCGAATCTCTTCAATATCCGCGCAAGATAAGCGGCATCCAATACGAGATCCTTGGCGAGTTCGGCGGCGCTTAACCTGCTACAGTGTCCAAGCTCGAACAGCACTCGCGCTTCCGTCAGCGTGTAGTCGCTGAGCGTCAGCGTCTCATTCAGGAACCCTGCCGTGCGGGTGTAGAAACGGTTGAAACGCCTGACGCCCGCAATTTGGTCAGCGAATTCGTTCAGCATCGCAAACCTCCCTTCGTTAGCCGGACGAAAGCGCATTTATTGGACTGAGTCCAGTAAAATTTTGGTTTTTCGGTTGTAGTCGTTTTTCAGAAATACCGGAAGTTTAACTGGGCGTTAGCTCTATTGACCTTATCCATTGCAGGAAACCCATAGGCATGACGGCCATCTTGCTCGGGCGGAGCTTGGGTTTTTGGGGGTGATAGAAGGTGCTACAGCCATCGGAGTGGGGAACCGGCCCCACAATCGATATCGCCGGGAAGATCGCAACGACGATGCAGCAGATGGGCGTGGCGGGGTTGCCGCGCAATTATGAACTTTTCTACGAAGCCTATACCGGATCAAATCGCGAACTGGTGTCCGATATCCTCGATTTGGCTGGGCAAGCCACGCAGGAAGCCCTGGACGACATCGGCAACCGCCACCTCAAACACGTCCGCGGGCGATCGATCGTCGAAGACGCCCGCAATACGGTCGAGAACAAGATAGAAGAAGTAATGCTTCTTCTCCTCAAGGAAAAGAAGTCGCTCGAAAGCTACAACCAATTCCTCGGCGAGACATCCAGCGGCATCAGGAATCGGGCCTCTCTGACCCGTGAACTCCTCGAAAAGGTCGTGGACGTCATGGCATCGGCGACGGATGCCACCATCAGTCACGGCAACGACATCGCCTCTTCGATCGCGGACAAATCGGCGGAGCTCGAGACGCTGAGGGCGAAATTGGAAGAATACAAGAAGCTTTCCGAGACCGACCCGCTGACCGATTTGTGGAACAGGCGCGCCTTCGACGAAAAGATGGCGAAAATCTACGAGAGCCAGCAGAATATCCTGTTCGGCGCGCTGATCGTCGCCGATATCGACAATTTCAAACGCATCAACGACCAGTTCGGCCATCCCGCCGGCGACCGGATCATCCAGTCGATCGCGAAGCTCTTGAAGGTCAGCCTGCCTCGCGACGTCTTCATCGCGCGCACGGGCGGGGAAGAGTTCGCCTTCGTCCTCGAAGGGTTGAGCGAACCATCCGTCGCCGCGCTCGCGGAAGAGGTCCGCCGCGCGACCGAACGCGGCGTCTTCATCGATCGGGAAACGGGCAGGAATTGTGGCCCGATCAGCATGTCGCTCGGCGTCTGCATGGCGGCCGATGCGACAAGCGCCGAAGACCTTTACCGCAAGGCCGACAAGGCGATGTACGCGTCCAAGGCTGGTGGCCGAAACCAGGTCACGCTCCATCTGAAGCAGCAGGGACAGCCGCCATCGCGGAAAAACTGGCTTCTCTACAAAACCGAATAACGCTTCGGGAAGAAGCCAAGGGGTTTACAGCGCCTTTCAGGAATGGTGAACAGGGGCGGATGTCTTCCGGGACAGCCGCCGGGCGGCCCGCGCCCGATTTCCTGAAACAGGGTAGAACCTTCCATGGTTAGCAGGCCGGATGAAACGGGGCTTTCTTTTCCCTTTGCCGAACCACCCGGCGCCGGGGAAGCGATCGAGGTCGCGCCCGGGGTTCTTTGGGCTCGTATTCCTCTTCCCTTCCGGCTCGATCACGTAAACATCTACGCCATCGATGATGGCGATGGCTGGGCGGTTCTCGATACCGGCATCGGCGACAACACGACGAAGGAGGTTTGGCAGGCTCTCCTGTCGGGCCCGCTGGCGGGCAGGCGTATTACGCGGCTGATCGTCAGCCATTACCATCCCGATCATATCGGCCTCGCCGGTTGGCTCTGCCAAAAGCTCGATATTCCGCTGCTGACCAGCCAGACCTCCTATCTCGGCTGCATCAACATTTCGCTCAGGCCCGGCGCGCTCGATGCGAAGCCCTATCGCGATTTTTATGAGCGGCACGGCATGACGGCGGACGCCGTCGATCTCGTGACGTCACAGGGGCACCGTTACCTCAAGATGGTGACGCCGCTGCCACCGACATTTCTGCGCCTCGTCGATGGCGACGCCTTGAAGCTCGGCGAACGCAACTTCGAGGTCATTTCGGGAGACGGGCATGCGCCGGAACAGCTCATGTTCTATTGTCCGGCGGATAATTTCTTCCTCGCCGCGGATCAAGTGATTGCCAAGATTTCGCCCAATATCAGCGTGTGGGCCGTCGAGCCGGACGGCGATCCGCTTGGGCTCTACCTTCGCTCGCTGCGCTCCATCCAGGAGAATATTCCGGCGGAAACCCTCGTCCTGCCAGGCCACCAATTGCCCTTCCATGGCCTGCATGAGCGCTGCGAGGAACTCGCCGACCATCATGCGGCGCGCTGCCGCCTGATCGAGGACGCCTGCCGAGAAAGACCGCGTACCGTCGCGGAGATCGTGCCGATCCTTTTCAGCCGCGCGCTCGATCCGCACCAGATGAGCTTTGCGTTCAGCGAAGCCCACGCGCATGTGAATTACATGATCCGGACTGGCGCCCTGACGCACTTCGTCGGAAAGGACGGCTGCGTCAGGGTGGCGACGTAAGTCGGGCGACCGCTGATTGTTCAGGCAATCGATCCCGTGCTGGCGGTTTCCCCCGGATGACGGCCAGGCCGCTGCGGCAGGACGAAGACGCACAGGATGATGAAGGCCGCGATAACGGCGGAAGCGAGCGGCCGGCTAAGATCCAGCCCGCCATGATTGAAGGGCTTGTCGAGGAAATCGCCAACCGTCGCGCCGAGAGGCCGCGTCAGGATGAAAGCTGCCCAGAAGAGGAAGACGCGGGAGATGCTTGTCCAATAGTAAAGGGCGGCGAGTATCACCAATCCAGCTGCGAAGATCAAAGCTCCGCCGGCATAACCCGTGCCGGCCGAGTCGGCCATCCAGTCGCCGAGCGCGGTGCCCAGCGTCTGCGAAAAGGTGATGGTGATCCAGTAGAATATCTCGACTTTCGGCGCCGCCACCGTGCGGACGTCGATCGAGCCCAGCGCCAGATACCACAACGCCAGTGAAAGAAGGACACAGGCGATCAGGATCGCGACGCCGCCCGGATAGCCTATGCCGAGCGACCGATCGACCATATCGGCCAGCGCGGTGCCGACGGTGGTGGATGCGACGATCGCTGCCCAATAGGCCCAGGGATTGAATTTTTTTAGCATAATCTGGATTGCGACCGCCGCAATGAACACGACGGCAAAGATAAGCGTACCGATCAAATAACCGCCATTGTGCGCGTTCTTGTCCGCATGCAGCCAGGTCATCGTAACCGCATCCCCACCGGTTTCGCCGAGTGTCGTCGCCGCGATCTTGACGATCCAGAAGGTCAGCACCACTTCCGGGACTTTGCTCAAATGCTCCTTCATTATGCTTTCCTTGTCGTTTGCGTCGAGACTAGCATTCCATGGCGCCTGGAATGCTAGTGCCCGTTCGCTTGATGACAATTAGCGGCAATCATACGATTTCGTAAGAAAAGCCCGGCCGTGACGGCTTTGGTTTGGGCATGCGCGCCCCGCCGGATCGGCGACGGGCGATAAATGGCGATGCTTTTCGATCAGGATTTTGTATGCAAATTAAAAAAGATTGTCCACAGAAATTGACACACTGTTTACACGATGATAGCCAGATTCAAGTTCAACGGCGGAACGAGGCACATGGAGCTTGGTTTGCACGGCAAGCGTGCGCTGGTCACGGCGGCCTCGCGCGGCCTTGGGAGAGCGTCCGCATTGGCGCTGGCGGCCGAAGGCGTCCGGATCGCGGTGGCCGGGCGCAATGCCGAGGCGATGCAGGCGCTGGTCGCGGAGCTTCGCGACGCCGGAGCCGCCGAAGCGTTGGCCGTGCCGATGGACCTGGGCGATCCTCACACCCTGAAGGCCGGCGTCGATGCTGTGGCGAACCGGTTCGGCGGGCTCGACGTCTTCGTCGGCAATACCGGCGGCCCCGCCTCGGGCCCTTTCCTCGGCATATCCCGCGAGGCATGGGAGCAGGCGCTCAACGAGACGCTGTTGCCTCTGGTCGATCTTTCACATGCCGTGCTGCCTTATATGCAGGCGGGAGGCTGGGGCCGCATCATCTTCGTCACCACGGTCGGGGTAAAGATCGTCCAGCCCCATATGGTACTGTCGGATTCGCTCCGGCTCGCCGTGGTCGGACTGGCGAAATCGTTGTCCATCGAGTTCGCTCATGAGAACATCATGGTCAACTGCCTCTGCCCCGGTCCGTTCGCGACCGACCGCATGGAAGACCTCATCCGCGCCAGCATGGAACGTCACGGCATCGACCGCGCCGCAGCCGAAGCGCTGTGGCTGGACGAGGTGCCGGTCGGGAAATTCGGCGACCCCGGTGACTTCGGCGCCATGGTCGCCGTGCTTGCTTCCGAGCGCGCCGGGTTCGTGACCGGCACGGCCATCGCCCTCGATGGGGGAAAGTCGCGTGCCTACTAAAAGCAAATCCTCAGACGAAGCCATGAGTGGTGGAGGAGCCATCGTCGCATGGCTGAAAGCCGCAGGTATAGGAAATCTTTTTTCCGTCTCCGGCGGCCCTATCAATCCGGTCTATCGGGCCGCGGCGCATCACGGCCTGCGGCTGATCCATACGCGTCATGAGGCGGCCGCCTGCTTCATGGCGGAAGCACAGTCGCGTGTGACCGGAAGGGCGGGCGCGGCGATCGTCACGCTGGGTCCGGGCGTCACCAATACCGTTACCCCCTGCATGGTCGCCATGCTTGCCGGTACGCCGCTGATCGTCATCGGCGCGCAGGCCGCGACCCGTTCGGCGGAGCGCGGCGGCGGCATGGCCTATGAGACGCTGCCGGTCCTGAAAGGGGTAACGAAATGGGCGGCGCGCTGCACCGATCCCGACCGGCTGCAGGAATATCTCGACATCGCCTGGCGCAAGATGTGGGCGGGACGGCCCGGCCCGGTCTTCATCGAGGTCCCCTCCGATATTCTGGCCGCGCCGCTGAAGAAGACGCCAGCGGGCGTATCGCCGCCGCGCCCGAGCGTCCCCGGCCTATCGCCTTGCGACATGGAAGCCGCGGCTTCATTGATCCGAGCCGCGAAACGGCCGCTGCTGATCCTCGGCGACGAATTGTTCTGGACCCGTTCCGGCCGCATCGCCGACGCCATCGACAGGCATGGGCTGGCCTTCACCACCTTGCGGCTGGCGCGCGGCATCATCGACGAGCGGCATCCGCGCTGGATAGGACCGGCCTATTCGCCCTGCAACGCCACGCTGCGCCGGGCCATGAAGGAAGCCGACTGCATCCTTCTCCTCGGCCATCATTTCGAATTCGACCTGGAATTCGGCGATACTGTCGGTGCGGATGCGCGTATCGTTCAGGTCTGCTCGGACCCGGAATTGCTGCATCGCAACCGCCGTGCCAATATCGCCATCGCCGCATCTCCTGCCGCTTTCCTCGAGGCCCTTGCCGAAATGCCGCCGCTTGAAACCGGTCGCGGCTGGAGCGACGGGCTGATCGCGGGCTGGCGAAAGGAGCGCAAAGCGCAACTGGGCGAAAGCGACAATACCGGCATTCATCCCATTGCCGCCATCGATGCGGTCGCCGACGCCGCGCCGGACAATACCATCTTCGTCAGTTCGCACGGCAATATCGATTTCTGGGCCGATGCACGGCTGCGCATTTCGACGCCTGGCCATTATTTGCGCGCCGGTCAGTCTGGCGCGCTCGGCGCGGAACTTCCCTATGGCGTCGGCGCAAGCTTCGCCGACCCTGATGCACCGGTCATCGTCTTTGTCGGCGACGGCGGCGTCGGCTTCCACGTCGCGGAACTGGACACGGCGGAGCGTTACGGACGGGCTTTGGTCGTCGTGGTCCTGGACGACGAGATGTGGGGCGCCATCGCCTTGCCGCAGAAACAAAGCTTCGGCGAAACCTATCAGATGAACCTGCCCAGGCGCGACTGGGGCAAGGTGGCCGAAGGGCTCGGCGGACGGGGTTATTTGGCGCACAACGCCCAGGAGATCCACGAGGCCGTGAAAGACGCAATCGCCAGCGGCAAGCCGGCCATCGTCCAGGTGCCGGTGCGCAGCGTCATCAGCCCCTACATGGCCTACATTTCATAGAACGGAATGCGAGGAAGACCGACATGAACATCTGGAAGAACGGCGCGGCGGCCGGCATTACGCCGCCGAACCATTTCGGTGGGCTGACGGTGCTCGACATCGTGCCGTTCAAGGGCGGCAATTTCTCGGTCCAGCTGTCCAGGGCGCCGAAAGGCGGCGGCGGCGAGATGCACCATCACGATAACTGGTCGCAGGTTTTTTATCTGATGCAGGGCGAGCTGACCTTCGACACAGGCGAAAAACGTTTCACTCTCAAGCAGGGGGAAGCGGTGCTGTTCGAACCGGGCGATCCTCACTATACAATCAACGAGGGCGAAGAAGAGAGCGCCTATCTCGTGATTACGGTGCAGCAGTAAAGGGAAGCAATCGACGCTTGCAATGGTTTTTGCCGGATGTATCAAGCATCCGGTGAGACGGAGTAGCCCGTGAACGACACGATGGACCAGGAGAAGGAAACGCGATTGTCCGCGGACAATCTGATCCGCCTTCTCGAAGACGATATCCTCAACAGCGTCCTGAAGCCGGGCGACAGATTGGACGAACAGTCGCTGGCGCGCCGTTTCGAGGTGTCGCGCACGCCGGTGCGCGAAGCGCTCAGGCATCTTGCTTCGAGCGGTCTGGTGGATATCCGCAAGAATCAAGGCGCAACGGTCAAGCGGCTGACCACTGCCGAACTCATCGAAATGTTTCAGGTGATGGCGGAACATGAGGGGCTTGCGGCACGCTTGTCCGCACGGCGCATGACCCGCGACGAAATCGCCGAGATGCGCAAATGGCATAAGGCTTGCGGGGCGATGGCCAAAGCAGAGGATTATGACGGCTTCTATACCGCCAACAGCGAATTTCATGAGACGATCTTCCGCGGTTCGCGCAATACGTTCCTGCAATTGGAAAGTCGCAAGCTGCGCAACCGGCTCAACGTCTATCGCCGGCATATAACGACGCCGCGCAAGATGGCAGCGTCGGTGGTCGAACACGGGCGCATCGTCGACGCCATCGCCGCCGGCGAAGAGGATGCGGCGCACAGGCTCATGCGTGAGCATGTCGACCTGCTCGCCGGCTCCGCCGCCGATGTCTTGCTGGCGCTGGAAAGCGAGAAAACCGAGTAGCTCCCGCTCGTTCAGCGGCGCATTAACCCGCTTCGCGCAAATGTTTGCAGAGTTTCCAGACGGCGTTGGTGGTGAGTGGCGTGCTCGTCACGCCGACGCCAAGGGCATTCGCGACGGCGTTGGCCACCGCCGCTGCAGGACCGATGGCGCCCCCCTCGCCCAGCCCCTTGGCGCCGAGCGGGGTGAGCGGCGTCGGCGTCTCGATATGGTGGACCTCGATGTCGGGGATTTCCGGCGCCAGCGGCATCAGATAATCGGCGAAACTCGTGGTCAGCGGCTGGCATTCCGCGTCATAGATGAAGTGCTCGAACATCGCCGAGCCGATGCCCTGCACGACGCCGCCGCGCACCTGCCCGTCGACGACGAGAGGATTGAGCATGGTTCCGCAATCCTCGACCACCACGAAGCGGCGCAGCTTCGTCTTGCCTGTGGCGATGTCGATCTCGACGACGGCCGCGTGCACGGCGTTGGAATAGGTGCCGTCACCGGGGCCATCGAGGCTGAACTCCGCCTCCAGGCCGGGAATCATGCCTTCCGGCAATTGCTCGACATTGCGCAGCGCCATGCGGGCGAGTTTGCGGATTTCGATTGAATTGCCGGGATTGCCGCGTAGCGCGGCGCGGCCGCCGGCAAGTTCGATTTCGTCCGGCCTGGCTTGCAGGAGATGCGCCGCGATCGCGCGCAGCTTTTCCGCAATCCGCATCGACGCCAGATGAACCGCGCCACCGCCCAGCGCACCGCCGCGACTGCCCCATGTGCCGACCGAATAGGGCGTGGTCAGCGTGTCGCCATGGCGCACATAGACCTGTGCCGGGTCGATGCCGAGCGCGTCGGCCGCCACCTGCGCCATGGTGGTTTCGAGGCCCTGGCCGTGGTTCTGCAGGCCGAGATCGACCGTGACCTCGCCGTCTGGCGCCATTGTGACGCGCGCCGCGATATAGCCGGTTTCGATCGGGACGCGGCGGCGCGTGAAATCCGGCGTGCCGTGGGCGGTCTGCTCGTTGAAACAGGCGAAACCGACGCCGATGCGCTTCGTGGTGGATGCTTTCGACGCGGCAGCCTCGGCGATGTCCGGAGCAAGCAGGTCGCGCATCTTTTCCAGCGATTGCGCGTATGAGCCGGCATCGTAGGTGAAGCCGAGGACGTTCTTGTAGGGGAATTCCCGGACGATGTTCCTGAGTCGGAATTCGAAAGGGTCCATCTTGAGCTCGGCGGCGATGTCGTCCATCAGCCGCTCCTGCGAGAAGACAGCCGAGGGCCGCGCCACGCCGCGATAGGTGCCGATGGGGCATTTGTTGGTCGCTACCGCCCTGTAGGTGGCTTCGTAAGCCGGCAGGCGATAGGGGCCCGGCAGGACCTTGCCGACCATCCCAGGCTCCCCGGCCGAAGTGAACGGATAAGTGGAATAAGCGCCGTTATCGACCGTGATGTCGGCCTTGAGGCCCAGCAGCATCCCATCCGCTGAAACATAGGCTTCGAGCGTATGCTCGTGGTCGCGGGCATGGATGCTGGCGATCAGGTGCTCGCGCCGGTCCTCCACCCATTTGACCGGGCGGCCCGTCTTCATGGCCAGCCATGCGATCAGCACTTCGTCGGCATAGACCTGACCCTTGACGCCGAAACCGCCGCCGACATCGGGAGCGACGACGCGGATACGCGATTCCGGCAGGCCGAGTTCCTCCGCGATATAGGTGCGGACCAGATGCGGCATCTGCGTGGACGACCACACGGTCAGCGTCCGGTCAGCAGGGTCGTAGCGTGCGACCACGCCACGCCCCTCCATGGGCACACCGGCCTGCCGCTGCGTGCGGTAGGTGCGGCGGATGGTATGGGCGGCGGCCGCCCTGGCGACATCGAGATCGCCGCCTTTCATCTGCCGCTCGATGATCACATTGCCCGTCCAGCCGTCGAAGAGCGGCGGAAGCGAGTTGTCGCGGCCCTGCGCCATGGTGCCGACGACGGGCAGCGGATCGTAATCGACCAGCACCGTCTCGGCGGCGTCCTCGGCCTTGTAGGCATCCTCCGCCAGCACCACGGCCACCGGTTCGCCGACGAAGCGCACCCTATCCCCGGCGAGCAGGGGCTGTTCGGAATATTGCATCTCCGGAACGTCCTGATGCGCCTTCATCGACAGCCCGGCCGTGTCCTTGCCAGTAAACAGCCAGGTCGGATAGCCGAGTTCGGCCAAGGCGGAGCTGTCGATGCCGAGGATGCGCGCATGCGCCATCTCCGCGCGCACGAAGGTCAGGTTGAGCATGCCGGGCAGGCGGATATCGTCGATATAGCGCGCCGTGCCCGAGAGCAGCCTTATGTCCTCGAAACGCTGGACACGCGCGCCGATCTGCCGTGGCCGGTCCGCCTTCATCTTACGCTCCCTTCGCAAGGCTGGCATCGATCGCCTTGCGGACGGCCGCGACGATGCCGTGATAGCCGGTGCAGCGGCAGATATTGCCGCTCATGGCTTCCCTGATCTCGGCGTCGTCAGGCCGATGGCGGCGCGCGACCATCTCATCCACGAAGGGCAGAAGCGCCATCAGGAATCCGGGCGTGCAATAGCCGCATTGCAGCCCGTGTTCGCTGCGGAACGCCTGCTGCAGCGGGTGCTGGGCGGTCGGCCCACCGAGCGCCTCCACCGTGGTGACGGAGGCGCCGTCGCACTGGACGGCAAAGGTCAGGCAGGACAGGCGCGGCGCGCCATCGAGATGAACGGTGCAGCAGCCGCAGACGCCATGCGCGCAGCCGATATGGACGCCGGACAGGCCGAATTCCTGCCGCAACACATCCGCCAGCAGCCGGCGCGGCTCGACGGCAATCGTCTTCTTCCTGCCGTTCACTTCAAGGGCAATGTCGGTCATGCTCATTTCAATGCTTTGGTACAGGCGGCCTCGATGGCGCGGCGGGTAAGCTCGGCGATCGCGGCTCGGCGGAAATCGGCCGATGCGATGTGATCCTCGATGGGATCGATCGAGGCGGCGAAGCGCTTGCCGGCCTCCGCGGCGCCGGGATCGGCGAGCGGCCGTCCGATCATCAGCTGCTCGATTTCGCCAGCGCGGACGGGAAACAGGTCGGCGCCCGAACAGACCATGGCGAAGCGGGTGATGCGCCCGTTATCATGATCCAGCGCCACCCCGACGGAGGCGGTGGCGAAGTCGCCCCGGCGTTCGGCCAGTTCGACGAAGCTGCCGGTGGATGCCGGCGCCGGTAGCGGCAGTTCCAGCGCCACCATCATCTCGCCCGGCTCCAGCGCCGTCACATAGGCGCCGAGGAAGAAATCCCTCGCCTTGATGCGCCGTTCGTCGGCTTTCGAACGGGCGACAATCTCGCCATCGTAGAGCACGCTGACGGCAGGCAGTTCGGCTGTGGGATCGGCATGTGAAATGCTGCCCCCCAGCGTGCCGTTCCGGCGGATCGTCGGATGGCCGATATAGTGCACCGCTTCAAGGAAAGCAGGGAAGTGACGGGCGATCAACGGATTGTCGAAATAGGCGATGTGACGGGCCAACGCCCCTATGCGCAGACCGTTTCCCGTCCGTTCGATCGATGCCAGCGGCAGCCGGCCGATATCGACCAAATGCTCCGGCCGGGCGAGCCGGAAATTCATCATCGGCACAAGGCTCTGCCCGCCGGCGATCGGCCGTCCATCTTCCCCGAATTCATGGAGCAGGTCCAGCGCATGCTCCAGCGAGGCCGCGCGATGGTATTCGAATGAAGCTGGCCTCACGATTTCCTCCGACTTGCGAAAGGGCCTGCCCTGCATAACATCCCATTATCGCAACATTGGTCCGATCCTCATAGCCACGTTAGTAGGCGTCAATCTTGTATGCAATAAAAAATGGATTGTGGACAAGTTTTCAACGCGGCGGTGTGACAAACCGCCGGTCCCACGGTTTCATCGGTTGGCAGGCGGGCGTTCGCTCGGCAAGATTCAGGCCGGCAAAAAAGCCGACCAGCATAATGCAATTGCATTTTATGAGTATTCATTTATCGAAATATTGCATACAAATAGACCCAGAGTTATAGTCGTTCCGCAGTGCGGGCCTTCGAAGCGACCGCGATCGGGTGGCATCCGGGTTCCGCGATTGCGGGAAGAGGAACCATACCGGGAGGAAACAGTGGCAATCGTATTGAAAAGCCTGTTAGCCGCCGCGATGCTTTTCGCGGGCGTATCCGTCGGCGCGGCAAAGGACCAACTCGTCGTCAGCATCTGGGGCGGAAACTGGCGCGATGGCGCCAAGGAAGCGATTGCAACGGAGTTCACCAAGCGGACCGGCATCGACGTCAAATTCGTCACCGGCGGCACCATGGACCGGCTGACCAAGGCCAAGCTTTCAGCGGGCGCGCCCCAGGCCGATGTGACGCTGACCACAAGCCACGTCGCCTATCTCTATGTGGCGGACCACCTTTTCCAGAAGCTGGACCTGTCGAAGATCCCCAACCTGAAGGACGCCTATCCCACGGCGGTCCGCAGCCCCTACCATATCGGCCTGTACTCCTACGTTTACATGCCGGCGTTCCGGACCGACCTGATGCCGGCCGGATTCAATATCACCAGCTGGAAGGACCTTTGGGGCCCGGAGGTCAAGGGCAAACTGGGGCTGCCCGATTTCGATCCGAGCCACATCATCATCGTGGCGGCCAAGCTGTCTGGTGGAGACGCCAAGAACTGGAAGGTCGGCATTCCGATGCTCGAAAAGCTGAAGCCCAGCATCAAGGCATTCTACCAATCGGATGCGACCTCGCAGGAATTGATGAAGACCGGCGAGACCCCGGTGCAGGTGATCCTGTCGATCAACGCCTATCATCAGATGAGCCAGGGCATCAAAATCAAGCCGGTCATTCCGACCGAGGGCGGCGTCGTCGGGATCGACGCGGTCGGCATCAGCGCCGGCTCGAAGATGACCGATGCGGCATACAAGTTCATCAACACCGCGCTTGATCCGCATGTCCAGGAGAAGCTTTGCGAACTCTACAAATGCTCGCCCATGAGCGCGAAGGCCCATATCAGTAAGGAGCTTGCGGCCCTGCCGGGCATCTTCACCTCGCAGGATCAGCTGGAGAAGCAGATCCTGGTGGATGACGAAACCCGCGCCAAGCTGCTACCCGAATGGAAGTCGTGGTTCACCGAGAACATGATGCACTGATCCCGTCCGACGCCCTGAAATCGCCGCTCCCTTTGATCGGGAGCGGCGAGAAAGGTAATTTGCGAATGAGCGATCGGCGTCTTTGGTGGCTTTTTATCGTCCCTTGTATGCTGGCGGCGCTCGCCGTCGTCATGTCGCTCGCGGCTGTATTCCAATACAGCTTTCGCGAATTCATTCCCGGCTCGCTCCAGCCGGGACATTTCACGCTCGACAATTTCTACGAAATCGGCCGGCCGCTCTATTTCCAAGTGATCGTCGCCACGCTCTGGATAAGCCTTCTAACGGCGATTTTCTGTCTTCTGCTCAGTTATCCCGTCGCTTATGCGCTGGTCCGCACCAGGCATGAATGGCTGCGGACGCTCCTGGTGATCCTTTCGATCACGCCGCTGTTCACCGGCGAGATCGTGCGCACCTATGCCTGGATGCTGGTTCTCGGCACGGAAGGCTTCATCAACTCGGTCCTGATCGCGCTTGGCGTGATCTCGGCGCCCCTGCAGATCATGTACACGACATTCGGCGTCACGGTCGCGCTCGTCCATTTCTCCATGCCTGTGATGATCATCCTGCTCGCGACCGCGATCAGCCACGTCAATCGCGATTACGAGAAAGCCGCGGCCAATCTCGGGGCCACGCCGCTCGCGGTCTTCTGGCGCGTGACCGTCCCCTTGACCATGCCCGGCATCGTCGCCAGCACCGTCGTCATCTTCGCCTGGACAATGAGCGCCTTCGCCACCCCTCAGCTGATCGGCGGGGGCAAGGTCATGATGATTTCCAATCTCGTCTATTTGCAGGGCCTGTCTTCATTCAACTTCCCGATCGCGGCCGTCCTCAGCCTCGTCGCCTTCGTCGTGGCGGTCGGAAGTCTCGCGGTCATCCAGCCATTCATCTCGCGGCTCGAGCGCCGCGTCGCGCAGCAATAGGAAGGGTCAATGGGGAAGTTCCTTTTCTGGACGCTGATCACCATCATTCTCGTCTTCCTGACGATCCCGGCGGTCGTCGTCCTGATGAGTTCGGTCAATCCGACCGAAATCCTGAGCTTTCCCCCGAAGGGCTTTTCGCTCAAATGGTATGTCCACGCCTTCACCTATGAAGACTTCCAGACATCGTTCTACAATGGCGTGATCGTCACCTTCTTCGCCTCCACCATCGCGTCCGTGGTGGGCGTGGCGGCGGCCTATGTCACGCACCGCTATAAGTTCCGAGGGCGCCGGGTGCTGGAGTTCCTGCTTGCCGCGCCGCTGATCATCCCGCGCTTCACCACCGGTTTCGGCTTCCTGCTCGTCGGCGCCGGGCTGGGCTTCAACAATGGCTATGCCATCGTCATCCTCACCCATATCATCCTGGTGCTGCCCTTCGTGACGCGCAGCGTCTATGTCAGCCTGGTCAATATCGACCGCGACCTCGAGCGGTCGGCGTCGAACCTGGGCGCATCGCCAGGCAGCGTCTTTCTGCGCATCACCTTGCCGCTGCTGACGCCCGGCATCGTCGGTGGATGGATCATCGCGGCGATCCTTTCCTTCACCGAATTCACGGCATCGCTCTACGTCACCAGCTATGCGACACAGACGCTTCCGGTCGCGATGTACATCTATGTGCGCGAATATACCGATCCGACGCTTGCCGCGATCTCGTCATTGCTGATCATTTCCACTACGCTTGCAACCTTCCTGGTCGACAGGGCGCTGGGGTTGAAACGCGTCCTCGCCATCGAGTCGCATTAGAGCATGATACGATTACGTTGAATCGCGCCATGCTCTTTATCTCTTTGTTTGAGCATGATCTTTTCGGAAAACCGGTAGCCACTTTTCCGGATCATGCTCCAGGTGCCGCGGATTATCCAGGGAGAAGATGATGCTTGATCATGGGACCGCCCCCGATGCGCCCGGCAGCGCCGTCGAAATCAGCGGCGTCACCAAGAATTTCGGCGCCGTCGTCGCGGTACAGGAAGTCTCGATCGCGATCAGGCGCGGCGAGTTCCTCACCCTGCTGGGGCCGAGCGGCTGCGGAAAAACCACCCTGCTCAACATGATCGCGGGTTTCGAGGCTCCATCCAGCGGAACCATCAGCATCGGTGGGCGGGATGTCACGAACGTGCCGCCGCATCTCCGCGATACCGGCATGGTTTTCCAGAGCTATGCGCTGTTTCCGCATATGAGCGTGTTCGACAATGTCGCGTTCGGCTTGCGCATGCGCAAGGTGGACAAGCAGAAGATAATTCGCGATGTCGAGCACGTGCTCGACATGGTCAAGCTGGGCGGAATGGGCGAGCGCCGGGTCCGGCAACTTTCCGGAGGCCAGCAGCAGCGCGTGGCGCTGGCGCGCGCCATCGTCATCGGCCCGAGAGTTCTCCTGCTCGACGAGCCATTGTCGGCGCTCGACAAGAATTTGCGCACCCAGATGCAATTCGAACTCAAGGAACTGCATCAGAAGACCGCGTTGACGACCGTCTTCGTGACGCACGACCAGGGCGAAGCGCTCAGCATGTCCGACCGCATCGTTGTCATGAACAAGGGCGCAATCCAGCAGATCTCACCACCCATTGAACTCTACAGCCGGCCGGTCAACAGCTTCGTCGCCTCCTTTATCGGCGAGATCAACAAGCTGCCGACAGCACGCCTCAGGCGCGGGAAAGGCCGCGCGTCGTTCGATTTCCAGAACGGCCTCAAACTCGAATCCGCGCATGGCGCTGCGCTTCCGGACGATGACTGCGATGTACATATCTTTGTGCGGCCTCAAGACATTGACGTGGCCGATGGCTCGGGATCGGCGGGCAATCTGGTGAAGGCGCAAGTGGTGTCGCATATCTATCAGGGCACCCATACTGTCACGCGTGTCGACGCCGAAGGCCTCGGCCGGATCGAGTTGAGGGTTGGCGGCGGGCAGATCATCGATCGGAAGCCGGTCGGCTCTCCGCTGGATATCCGGGTTTCCCTGGAGAATGCGGTTGTCTTGAAGGCTGATGGTTAGGGCGCCCGAACAGCGCCTTCCCAAATCACGGTTGTATCGCCAGGAGCATGATCTTTTCGGAAACCGGCATCCGCTCTTCCGGATTACGTTCTGGCCCGCCGCAGGTTAACGAGCGCTACGCCGGCCATTGCCATCGCCCCGCCGACGAGACCGAGAAGACTTGGGACCTCGCCCAGCCAGAAATAGCCGATGAGGAAGGCGACCGGCGGAACCAGGAAAAGGAAATTCGAAGCGCGTGCCGCCGGCAGACGCGATAGCGCCACCGACCACGCGGCATAGGAAACCGCCCCCGGAACGAGCCCCATATAGATGACCGCGAAGAGCGGCTCGGTATGGGCCGTACCGGCTTGCGAGAAGGCACTCGGCAACATGGGAGAGAGCGTCAGTGCGCCGATCACCATGTTCCAAGCCGAAACAGTGAGCGGCCGATGGCGGGCAAAAAGCGGCTTTTGCACGACGTTATTGAGGGCGGTGCAGACGGCCGAACCGAAGATGAGCAAGGCCCCATAACCGACCTGGAGGTTCCTTCCCTCGCCAAGCGCGATCAGCCCGACGCCGGCGATGGAGATGAGGGTGCCAAGCCAGGCGATTGCCGGAAAACGCTCACCGAGAAAGATTACCGCCAGGATTGCGGTGAGAACGGGCGCGGCGTTGATGATGAAGCTCGCCGCGCCGGCCGAGATGGTTCGTTCGCCGCTATTCAGGAGCACCGTGTAAAGCGCAACGAAGACAATGCCGCCAAAGAGGAAGCGCCACGCTTCGTGAAGCGCCGGCAGCCTGGGGCGAGTGAAGGCGAGGAAGATCGCCGCGGGAATGGCGGCAATACCGAAACGAAGCGCGCCCAGTTCCAGCGGGCCGAAACCTGTGAGCCCGGCGCGGATCGCGGGAAAGGCCGAGGCCCAGCCAAGGATCGTCACCGCAAGCGCCGTGGCGGCGATGCCGTCCGTGGATTTCTGGTCCGTCATACCCATTGGAATGGGACTCTCGCATGTCTGGAGGGCGATTTCGGCTTTCATGGCTCTCACCTCATCGAAACTCGACCCGTTTCTTGCCTTTCCCGACCGGAATTGACAAACGACGAATTCGACGCTCTGCTGTGAGTATGGATCACAGCTTTGCGCCGCCGCTGCCGCCGCTCGAAACGTTGCGCGCCTTCGATGCCGCCGCGCGGATGGGCAGCTTTTCGTCGGCCGCGGAACGGCTCAACGTCACCCATGGCGCGATCAGCCGCCAAGTGGCGAAGCTGGAACACTGGCTGGGATTGAAGCTCTTCGAACGCGGCGCGCGCGGCGTCGAGCTGACGCTGGAAGGGCAGCGGCTTTTCCATCGTACCAACGAAGCCTTCGCGCTGATCGCCGACAATACCGACCGCTGGCGCGAGCAGCGCGGGCCGGCGGTTGTACGACTTGCGACGATCCCTTCGATTTGCTCCTTGTGGCTCATTCCGCGCCTGACGGCGCTGGAAAAAGGCGAACCGAAGCTTCGCATCACGCTTCATGTCGATATCCGCCAGAACGATCTCGAACTCGAGGCGATCGATCTTTCCATGCGTTGCGGGCGCGGTGTCATTCCGGGGCGGGTGTCGGTCCGGCTCTTCGAGGAAAAGCTGTTCCCGATCGCCTCGCCTGCAATGGCGAATGCGATCGGCGAAGGCGGCGCTGAACGGCTGCTTGCGTGTCCGCTCATCCACGATTCCGACGCGTCCGGCTGGCGCGCCTGGCTTGGCTCCCAAGGCGTCGATTACCGCCCGCGCCCACAGGACCGCCGTTTTGAGGACTACAATCTTGTGCTCGACGCCGCCGCGCATGGACTCGGCATCGCGCTTGCGCGGCCGCCGCTGGCGCTCGGCATGATCGAGAGCGGCCGTCTGGCTGTCGTAGATGCGCGAACCGTTCCCAATCCCGTGGCCTATTGGCTGGATCGGCCGGAGGGCCGCATCCGTCCCGCCGCACAGGAACTTGCGGGGCGCATCGCCGACGCCGCCGGGATCGAGCGCATCGCGCTCACGCAGTTCCTCCGCGAATAGATACTGTTCACCATCCCGTTTCCGAAATGCTTGGATTTCCGTCGGTGATAGGTTACGCCTGTCCGGCGGGATGGCTGGAGAGGCCGTGCGTGATCCTAGAGGAAGAATCGGAGCGGGAAAGAACGCGCCGCGGGGTGGTTTTGCGTCTTCTCGCGATTTTCACACCGCTTTTTCTACTCGCGGCCTGCGGCCACCCGGTCGGCGTGCTCGTGCCGGTGGCGGACAATGTGCGGGGAACGACGATCACGGACCTCCTCGTCGTCACGACGCGAAAGCCCTCAGGCAATCCCGGAACTCTCTACAGCGGCAGACGCGATCCGCAATTCTCGCTTGACGAGATCAAGGTCTCCATCCCGCCCGACAAGAACCGCAAGATCGGCGAAATCCAATGGCCGAAGCGCCTACCTGCCAATCCGGCGACCGACTTCGCCACGGTCGCGGTCGATCATCTGCCGCCGACGCGCAAAGCCGCTTCAGCCTGGCTCAACCGCAATTTGCCGAAAAGCCGCGACGTGCTGGTCTTCGTCCACGGTTTCAACAACACATACGAAGACGCCGTCTATCGCTTCGCGCAGATTTTCCACGATTCGCGAACGGACGCCGCGCCCGTCCTCTTCACCTGGCCGTCGGCCGCCAAACTCTTCGACTATAATTACGACCGCGAGAGCACGATCTATTCACGCGACGCGCTCGAAAACCTGCTGAAAGGGCTGGCGCAAGATCCCAGGGTGCACGAAGTCAGCATCCTCGCCCATTCAATGGGAACATGGCTGGCGATGGAATCGCTTCGACAGATGGCGATCCGCGACGGCCATGTTGCGCCCAAGATCAGAAACGTCATTTTCGCCTCGCCCGATATCGATATCGATGTTTTCGCACGCCAATGGCGCGATCTCGGCAAAACCAGGCCAAAATTCACGATCTTCGTATCGCAGGACGACCGCGCGCTTGCGGTATCGAGATTCATTGCCGGAAACGTCAACCGCCTCGGGCAGATCAACCCCGAACAGGAACCCTACAAGAGCGCTATCGAGAAAAACGGAATCACCGTCATCGACCTGACAAAACTCAGGACCAACGACAGCACCAATCACGCGAAATTCGCCGAAAGCCCCGAGGTCGTCCGCGCCATCGGCACCCGGCTTGTCGCCGGCCAGACCTTGACGCAGTCACAGATCGGACTCGGCGACGAGATCACCATATTGGCGGCCGGCACCGCTAAGGCTGTCGGCACCGGCGTCGGGCTTGCCGCGAGCGTGCCGATCTCGATCGTCGATCCCAATACGCGGCGCAATCTCAAAAGCCAGGCGGAAGATCTGACCGGGCAGATTGGCGACGCCACAAGGATAACGCGACCACAGGCGTCCGACACCGCCGACGAGGTTTTCTCCGGGCAGGCAGCCGGTTCGTCCAAGCAATGATATCTCCGCCCGCGCCCGATCAGTCGATGATCCTGAAGCCGGCCGGCTGATGGGTGGATCCAGCCGGCTCGGAGACCACGTTCCTCACGACCGCTCCCGGCGGTCCTGTCCATAGCGCCTTGAGCATCGCCGAAACCGCCTCGTCCGACCCGGCGAGAAAAGCGGCCACCGAACCGTCCTTCTCGTTACGGACCCATCCCGTGATGCCGAGCCTGTCGGCTTTAGCTCGTGTCCAGAGGCGAAAGCTTACTCCCTGGACGCGCCCTTCTATACGCACCCGCACCGCCTTTCGACCCGTTTCCGCCATCTTGTTCTCCTGCGAGAGGATACCGCCCGCCATGTTGGTCCGATGAGGCTTGATTCTTTATCTCTCCCTTTTGTCGGCAAGTTCAACCACCTGACACGTGATGAACGGACGTTGCGCCTGAACAGCGGCTTCCTCATGCGCCGCATTTCAATCTGATGCTTGAATTAAATGAACGCTTGTTTTATTCTTTCGTCACGGAGGCGAAATGGCGCGGACAAGCGGCTCGAACGGCGGTAAGACGGAGGCGCTGCTCAGGGAAGCGGCACTGACGCTTATCGCGCGGCATGGCTATGAGGCCGTGACGATGCGGCAGCTTGCCGGCGAGATTGGCGTCCAGGCGGCCGCGCTTTACCGGTATTTTCCCACCAAGGAAGATTTGCTCTTCACGCTCATGCGCGAGCACATGGAGGAATTGATCGCGGCGTGGGAAGCGGAGCAGCCGCCCTCCGCCGATCCCGAACACCGGCTTGCGGCCTTCGTCGAGAACCATATCCGTTTTCATATCGCGCGTCGCGCCTCGACGCATGTCTCCAACATGGAACTGCGCAGCCTTTCGAAAGAGCGGCTGAGCACGATCCTCAAGATGCGCAGCAAGTACGAGAAGAATCTGCGCCAGATCCTGCGCCAGGGCGCGGATGCCGGCAGCTTCCGGATTGATGACGTCGGCCTGACCGCCATGGCACTCATCCAGATGATCACCGGCGTCATCGTCTGGTTCCGTCCCGACGAAAGGCTGTCTGTCGAAGGCGTCACAAAGACCTATCTTTCCATGACGAGGCGTCTCGTGGGCGCCCGCTCAATGGATGAGCAACGAGTTGAGCGGAACGAAACGGCGCTGGCCAACGCGTGAATGAGGCCGCTTTGACGGCCACGGGCTTGGGAGGTGAGCGATGTACACGCATTCGATGAATTTCGGCTTCAGCGAGGAGATCGAGGCTCTGCGCGACATGGTGCGCCGTTTCGCGCAGGCCGAAATCGCGCCTCAAGCCGCCTTGATCGACCGTGACAACGACTTTCCGGCCGGGCTGTGGAAAAAGCTCGGAGAGATCGGCGCGCTCGGCATGACCGCCGACCCCGACTATGGCGGCTCGGGCATGACCTATCTGGCGCATGTGATCGCGATGGAAGAGATTTCGCGCGCTTCCGCCGCAGTCGGCTTGTCCTACGGCGCGCATTCCAATCTTTGCGTCAACCAGATCAACCGCTGGGGTACGCCGGAACAGAAGGCGAGATACCTGCCGCCGCTCTGCTCGGGCGAGGCTGTCGGCGCGCTCGCCATGTCGGAGCCCGGCTCCGGCTCCGACGTGGTGTCGATGAAGCTTCGCGCCGACAAGAAGAATGACCGGTACGTGCTGAACGGCACGAAGATGTGGATCACCAATGGGCCGGACGCCGCGACGCTGGTGGTCTATGCCAAGACCGAGCCGACCATGGGCTCGCGCGGCATCACAGCCTTCCTGATCGAGCGCGAGATGAAGGGCTTTTCCGTCGCCCAGAAGCTGGACAAGCTCGGCATGCGCGGCTCCAACACCGGCGAACTCGTTTTCGCGGATGTCGAGGTGCCCTTCGAGAATGTGCTCGGCGAGGAAAACAAAGGCGTTGAAGTCCTCATGTCCGGCCTCGACTATGAGCGCGTCGTGCTGTCCGGCGGGCCGCTCGGCATCATGGCCGCCTGTCTCGACGTGGCGGTGCCCTATGTGCGCGAGCGGCGTCAGTTCGGCCAGGCGATCGGCGATTTCCAGCTCATCCAGGGCAAGCTTGCCGATATGTACACGCAGCTCAATGCCTGCCGCGCCTATGTCTATTCCGTGGCGTCGGCCTGCGACCGGGGCGAGACGACACGCAAGGATTCCGCCGGCTGCATCCTCTATTCGGCCGAGCGGGCGACGCAGACCGCGCTCGACGCCATCCAGATGCTCGGCGGCAACGGCTATATCAACGATTATCCAACCGGCCGGCTCCTGCGCGACGCCAAACTCTACGAGATCGGCGCGGGGACGAGCGAGATCAGGCGCTGGCTGATCGGAAGGGAAATCATGGAGGAAAGCACGTAATTTTCTATTTTACGATTGACTTAATATTTAATGATATACATATTGATTTTATCAAATTGCAGGAGGCGCGTGATGAATATGCTGCATCAAACCGTCCGATCGGGATCCGAGAAGGCCCGCATCTGGCAGATTTGCGATGAGTTGTATGCCCGGAACGGACGCGTGCCGAGTGGTCGCGAAGTAGTAGACCTTTATGTCGCTGAAGGCGGCAATGCCGGCACCGGCTTCACCCAATATTCCCATTGGAAAAAGGAAATTCTGACGCAAGCCGAGATCGAAGACGACGGGTTCGCGACGCAGCCTGCGTCAGTGCCATTCCGTGCCATGACAATTACAGCCGATGGGCATCTTGTTCTTCCGCCGGACATACGGAAGGCGATGCTCCTCGATGCGGATGGCCGCATTACGGTCAATGTCGTCGACGGCGAACTGAGGGCTATTTCCCCGATGTCCGCTGTGCACCAGCTGCAACGCCGGGCCTTGAGTCTTGTGCCTGCGGGAACCCTCGTCTCCGACGAACTGATCGCCGAACGGCGTGCGGAAGCCGACAGGAATGGCTGATTTCATTTTCGACGCCTCCGCAATCCTGGCCATTGCGTTCAAGGAACCGGGCGCCGACAACGCTTTGGCGCGAATGTCTGCGGCTGCTGTCTCGGCCGTCAACTATTCGGAAGCCTGCGCCAAACTTATCGACAAGGGATTTGGCGCGGAGGAAGCATTTCACTGGCTTGAGGCCCTGAGGCTTGACGTGATCATATTCGACCGCAACGACGCGGCGCGCGCAGCGTCTTTGCGGTCGGCGACAAAACGCAAACGGCTTTCTTTCGCTGATCGCGCCTGTCTCGCGTTAGCCATCGAACGCAGCGCAACCGCCGTGACGACGGATCGCGCATGGAAGACGATCGATCTCGATTGTTCAGTCGAACTCATCCGCTAGCGAGGTTCCATGCCCGTCATCCAGTCGCAGATCTCGCCCACCTCCGACGCCTTCCGGGCGAATGCGGAGCGCATGGAAGAACTCATCGCCGACATCGCCGAAAAGGCTACCACGATCGAGCGTGGCGGCTCGGAGGAAGCGCGCAAGCGCCACCTGTCGCGCGGAAAGCTCCTGCCGCGCGAGCGTCTGGCGCAGCTGCTCGACACCGGCGCGCCCTTTCTCGAGATCGGCCAGTTCGCCGCCTATGGCATGTATGGCGAGGATATTCCCGCCGCCGGCATGATCGCCGGCATCGGCCGCGTCGAGGGGCGCGAGGTCATGGTCGTCGTCAACGACGCGACGGTGAAAGGCGGCACCTACTATCCGATGACGGTGAAGAAGCATTTGCGCGCGCAAGAGATCGCGCGGGAGAATAACCTGCCCTGCCTTTACCTCGTCGATTCCGGCGGCGCAAACCTGCCGAACCAGGACGAGGTTTTTCCCGACCGGGAACATTTCGGCCGCATCTTCTACAATCAGGCGAACATGTCGGCGGCCGGCATTCCGCAGATCGCCTGCGTCATGGGCTCATGCACGGCGGGCGGCGCCTATGTGCCGGCGATGTCGGACGAGACGATCATGGTTCGCAACCAGGCGACGATCTTCCTCGGCGGCCCGCCGCTGGTGAAGGCAGCAACGGGCGAGGACGTCAGCGCCGAAGAGCTTGGCGGGGCGGATGTCCACACGCGCATTTCGGGCGTCGCCGACCATTACGCCATGGACGACGCGCATGCGCTGGCGATCGCGCGGCGCATCGTGAAGAACCTCAACCGCAAGAAGGCGATCGGCCTCGATCTGCAAACGCCTCGGCCGCCGCTCTACGATCCGCGCGAGATCTATGGCGTCATTCCCGCCGATCCGCGCCAGCCCTATGACGCGCGCGAGGTGATCGCGCGGGTGGTGGACGGCTCGGAACTCGACGAATTCAAGGCGAATTACGGCTCAACCCTCGTCACCGGCTTCGCGCATCTCCACGGCATGCCGGTCGGCATCCTCGCCAACAATGGCGTGCTCTTTTCCGAAAGCGCGCAGAAGGGGGCGCATTTCATCGAGCTCTGCACGCAGCGCGGCATCCCGCTCCTCTTCCTGCAGAACATCACCGGCTTCATGGTCGGGCGGAAATACGAGGCGGGCGGGATCGCCAAGGACGGCGCCAAGCTGGTCACGGCGGTGGCGACGGCGCGCGTGCCGAAACTGACGATGATTATCGGCGGCTCCTTCGGCGCCGGCAATTACGGCATGTGCGGCCGTGCCTATTCGCCGCGCTTCCTGTGGATGTGGCCGAACGCGCGCATCTCCGTCATGGGCGGCGAGCAGGCCGCGACGGTGCTCGCCATGGTCAAGCGCGAAGGCATCGAGCGCAAGGGCGGCATCTGGACTGCCGAGGAGGAAGCGAAATTCCGAAAGCCGATCCTGATGAAATACGAGCATGAGGGCCACCCGCTCTATTCCTCGGCCCGCCTCTGGGACGACGGCATCATCGACCCGGCAAAGACGCGCGAGGTGCTGGCGCTGAGCCTAAGCGCGGCACTGAACGCGGCGGTGGAGGAGACAAAGGTGGGGGTTTGGAGGATGTGAGACGTGGGGGATATCCGCTGCCCTGCTTGACTGCCTCTCATTTGCGATACATATTCCACTCATGAACGCGCGCACATCCATGCTTCACGTCCGGGTCGATGACGACACCAAAGAACAGGCGACCGCCGCGCTGGACGCGATGGGCTTGTCGGTTTCCGATGCCGTGCGCATTTTTCTCAAGCGTGTGGTGGCCGATCAGGCCTTTCCGCTTGAACTCAAGGTGCCCAACGCCGCCACACAGACGGCGATGGCAGAGGCCCGTGAGATGCTCGTCAAGAGCAAGGCCCGTTTCGAAGATGCCGGTCAACTGATAGCCGACCTTGAAAAGACCGGCGACAAGTAAGCGCGCGGCGCTTCCGCGCCGTTCCGATTATACAAAGCAGTTTCTCAAGGACTGGGAACGCCTTTCACGATCCGGTCGCTATGACATGCGCCGGCTCAAAGAGGCGATGCTTCTCCTGATCGCCAATGATGGGCCACTCGGGCCGGAATGGAGAGATCATCCGCTGAAAGGCGATTGGGGCGGCTATCGTGAATGCCATATCGGAGGCGATTTCTTGCTCGTCTATATGGTCGATGACAGCGGCAAGGTCGGACAGGTGATCTTCGTCCGCGCAGGCACGCATGCGGAACTGTTTTCGGAATGAACGAGCGCGCCGCTTCTCGTTGAGGAGCACCTCGCCCAGCGCTTCTGCAATGGCTCGGGATGACTGCTTCAAACAGGGAGATGACCTTTGCCGCGACCCATTCGGAAACACTCCGGCATGGATCCGATGGTCTGCGCGACGGCCGGAGCCTGTCCTCGGGCTTGCCGAAGGCAAGACCCGGGGGGCCTGCTTCGCCATGGGATGACGAAAGGCGGGGGTCAGGCGAAATCGCAAAGGTGAATGGTCGGCGCAAACGCCTCTCCTTCGTCATCCTCGGGTGGAGCCGGAGCGCAGCGAAGGCGGAGACCCCGGAATCCATGGCTGAGCGTTCCGGTCGCGTAGGGCTGCGCAGGAACGGTGCGGGTTCTGGAAGGCTCCGCATAACGTCGGCACTCCGGCCTGGATCCCTGTGACAAGCACAGGGATGACGACCATTGAGAGATTTGCAGCCAATCCCCGGGGCTGTGGAGTACGGGCACGTTGCCATTAAATGTAGAAGGCGGAATACGGGCACGTTGCCGTTGAAGATTGAAGGCAGTTCGGCACCGGCGATTAGCCAATAGCCATAATCAAATCCGTCATTCCCGTGCTTGTCACAGGAATCCATGCCTCTACAGTCCGGCCATGCGCAGGCGTGGCTATGTTTATATCCTGGCGTCGCAGAAGAACGGCACGCTTTATATCGGCGTGACCAGCGATCTGGCGGGCCGCCTCGAGCAGCACAGAAATGGCACCGGGTCGAAGTTCGCCGCACGCTACGGCGTGATGCGGCTGGTCTGGTTCGATGAGTACGATCTCATCACCGACGCCATCCAGCGCGAGAAGACGATGAAGAAATGGCCGCGCCAGTGGAAGATCCACCTCATCGAGGAACGCAATCCACACTGGCACGACATCACCTGGCATTTGCTTTGACTGGAGCGTCATGCCGGTGGAGTGGTCGAGGCATGGATCCCTGTGACAAGCACAGGGATGACGGCGTTGATGGATATGACGGGAGAACTCAAACACCAGAGAGATTTTGGCGCGATCATCTCTCCTTCGTCATCCTCGGGCGGAGCCGGAGCGCAGCGAAGGCGGAGACCCGGGGATCCATGCCTGAGCGTTCCGGTCGTGTGAGGTGGTGGGCAAAGCGTGCGGGTTCTGGGAGACTCCGATTCGTTGGCGAGACTCCGGCATGGATCCTCGGGTCAAGCCCGAGGATGACGAAGATGGAGGGTGCGAAGATGACTAAGGTGGAGAGCCGAGGATGGCGAAGGCGGAAGGGCGGGACCGAGCGAGGCGGAGGGTCCTGCATCGTCCGATGCCGGCACAACGCGGGCTGTTTTGGGATAACGAGAATCCGGACTTCATGCTAAGACCCTCCCATGTCCCGCTTCATCTGCATCACCTGCGGCACGCAATATCCGGACAGCGCCTTGCCGCCCGCATCCTGTCCGATCTGCGAGGACGAGCGGCAATATGTGCCGGCGGGTGGGCAGGGTTGGACGGAGATGGCGGCGCTTGGGCGCGATCATGCGATCGTCTGGGAAGAGGAGGCGGAGGGTCTTTTCAGCCTCAGGATCGGGCCGCATTTCGGCATCGGCCAGCGGGCGTTCCTCATCCGGCACCCGGATGGCAACATTCTGTGGGATTGCCTCAGCCTGGTCGACCGGGCGACGGTCGAGCGCATCAAGGGCCTTGGCGGGCTTGCCCACATCGCCATCTCGCACCCGCATTATTATTCCTCGATGCTCGAATGGAGCGACGCTTTCGGCGGCATACCGATCCATATCCATGCCGATGACGCGCAATGGGTCCAGCGCCGCGGCGCGGCGGTCGCTTTCTGGAAGGGCGAGCGGCTTTCGCTCGGCGCGGCGACGATGATCCGCTGCGGCGGCCATTTCGAGGGCGCGTCGGTGCTGCGCTGTCCTTGGCTTGCGGGCGGGCGCGGCGCGCTTCTGTCAGGCGACACGATCCAGGTCGCGCCCGACCGGCGCCATGTCTCCTTCATGTATTCCTATCCGAACCTCATCCCGCTCGGCGCGGCGGAGATCGGCCGCATCATGGACGCCGTCCGCCCTTTCGCCTTCGATGCCGTCTATGGCGCGTTCGAGGGGCGCACGATCGCGCGGGACGGCAAAGCCGCGGTGGAGCGCTCGGCCGAACGCTATCTCAGGGCGATAGGGGCTGGAGTTTAGCCGATAATCCAGTGCTGAGAGCCCGCGTATATCACCAGTGCTCCGACATGGATCCTCGGGCCAAGCCAGAGGATGACGAGGTGGAGGGGTTTGCCGCCACCGCCGATTAATACCACGGCCCGAACACCACCTTCGTCTTCGAGCCCGTCGCGGCGAGCTTGCGCGCGAAGGCTTTCGGGTCCGTTCCGCGATAGTGATAGGGATAGACATAGGTCGGGTGGAAGGCGGCCACGGCCGACGCCGCCTGGTCGACCGTCATCGTATAGGGCAGGTTCATCGGCACGAAGGCGATGAAGATGTCCTTCATGGCGCGCATCGAGGGGATGTCCTCGGTGTCGCCGGCGATGTAGACGCGCTTGCCGTCGACGGACAGCACATAGCCGTTGCCGCGCCCTTTCGGATGATATTTCAGGCGCTCCTTCGTGGTGTTGTAGGCCGGCACCGCCTCGATCTTCAGCCCGTTCACCATGGTCGTTTCGCCATTGCCTATTGCCGTCGCCCTTGCCTTGAGTCCGGGCGGCAGCAGGTCGTAGACCGTGCGGCTCGTCACCAATTTCGTTCCGGGCTTGACGAGCGCGGCGAGCGTCTTCGGGTCGTAATGGTCGTCATGCTCGTGGGTGATGAGGATGAGGTCCGGCGCCGGCTCTCCGGCATAAAGCGCAGCGCCGCCGATCGGGTCGTTGTAGATCACCATGCCCGGAATGGTCATGACGAAGGAGGCGTGGCGGATCGGCTGGATGGTGATCTCGCCATGCGCGGTCTTGTAGACGTCCGGGTGGCGCGCCGGCGCTGCCCAAAGCGCTCTTGGAGCAACAGCGATCCCGATCGAAAAGGCCGCGCCGGACGTCAGAATATCGCGTCGTGTGGTGGACACCGCTTTTCTCCCTGTCACTACCAAAAGCTGCGCCGAAGATAGCCGAAGGTCTGCGGAGGTCGAGACGGATCACCATCACGTTTTCGCAATCGGGCCGTGACGGGCGCCGCGGAAGGACGCCCGCCGTAAGGATCAGAGAGGGGGAAAAGGGCTTGGCGATGCGACTACGCTTTCCCGCCGATCGTCTCCAGTTCGGCCAAGGCGTCGTCGGGTAGGTCGAGGTCGGCGACCGCGAGGTTTTCGTGCAGATGCGCGACCGATGATGTGCCGGGAATGAGCAGGATGTTTTCCGAGCGGCGGAGCAGCCACGCCAACGCCACCTGCATCGGCGTCGCGCCGAGGCGCTTCGCCACCTGGTCCAGCGTGCCGGATTGCAGCGGCGTGAAGCCGCCGAGCGGGAAGAAGGGCACATAGGCGACGCCATCGCGGGCGAGATCGTCGATCAACGCATCGTCCTCGCGATGCGCCAGATTGTACTGGTTCTGCACGCAGATGATCTCGGCGATCCTGCGGCCCTCGGCGATTTGCGTCGGCGTGACGTTGGAAAGGCCGATATGCTTCACCAGCCCTTGCCGCTGCAGATCCGCCAGCGCCATCAGCGGCGCTTCGATCGAGCCCTCGGCGGGGCCGTGTGGGTCGAACATGCTGCGCAGATTAACCACTTCGATCACGTCGAGGCCGAGATGGCGCAGATTGTCCTCGACCGCCTTCCTCAATTCGTCGGGCGAGAAAGCCGGCAGCCATGCGCCCTTGTCGTCGCGCCGGGCGCCGATCTTGGTGACGATGACGAGATCGTCGGGATAGGGATGAAGCGCCTCACGGATGATGCGGTTGGTGACGTGCGGGCCATAGAAATCGCTGGTGTCGATATGGTTGACGCCCGCGGCGACCGCCTCGCGCAGCACGGCCAAGGCCGCGTCATGGTTCTTCGGCGGGCCGAAGACGCCCGGCCCCGCCAGTTGCATCGCGCCATAGCCGAGGCGCTTCACCGTGCGGTGGCCAAGAGTGTAGGCGCCGGATTTGTTAATGTCGGGCATGATTGTTCTCCTTGCTGTCCGGAGCGGAAGATAAGCTCTGGCGATCCCGAAATAATCCCGTACAATCCGCACGAGCTGTACGGAATTATGAACAATGAAGCCCGATCTTGCCGATCTGAATGCCTTTGTCGCGGTGGCGCGGGCGGGCGGCTTTCGCGACGGGGCGCGCGAAAGCGGCCGAAGCGCGTCGGGGCTGAGCGAAGCGGTCAGGCGGCTGGAAGCCGGGTTCGGCGTCAGGCTTCTCAACCGCACGACCCGCTCCGTCGCGCCGACGGAGGCCGGCAGCCGGCTTCTGGAACGGCTCGCGCCGGCGTTGACGGAAGTGGAAGCGGCGCTCGACGTGGTCAACGCCTTCCGCGACCGGCCGGCCGGCACGCTGAAGCTCAACGTGCCGGTGAGCGCGTCGCGGCTCGTGCTGCCGAAGATCGTGCCGCCCTTCCTTGCCGCCTATCCCGATATAAGGCTCGATGTGATCGCCGAGGAAAGTTTCGTGGACGTGCTAGCGTCCGGCTGCGACGCGGGCATCCGCTATGGCGAGCGGCTGGAGCAGGACATGATCGCGGTGCCGATCGGGCCGCGCGTGCAGCGCTTCGCCGCAGCCGCCTCGCCCGCCTATCTCGACCGGCGCGGGCGACCGGTCCATCCGCGCGATCTTCTCGCCCATGCCTGCCTGCGCGGCCGCTTCGCCAGCGGTCTCATGCCGCCCTGGGAGTTCGAGCGTGACGGCGAAGTGGTCGAGGTCGACCCGAAAGGGCCGCTTATCGTGCGCATGGGCGGCGGCAGCGAACTTGCCGTCGATGCGGCGATTGCCGGGAGCGGCATCGTCTATCATTTCGAGGAATGGCTGGCGCCCTGTTTCGCCAGCGGTGCGCTGGAGCCTGTGCTGAAGGACTGGTGGCAGGCCTTCGACGGCCCCTATCTTTATTATCCCGGCCGCCGGCTTGTCCCGGCGCCGCTCCGGGCCTTCATCGATTTCGTCAAAGGCTTGCGGGGATGAATTCCCGCCTCAATTCTCCCTTGGGTGCGTCCTTCGAGGCCCCTTACGCGGGCACCTCAGGATGAGGGAGGTTGGTGTCCTCACCGGCCTGCGCTCCCACGACGCACGACTACGCGGGCACCTCAGGATGAGGGAGGTTGGTGCCCGACTCCCATCCTGAGGCGCGAGCGAAGCGAGCCTCGAAGGACGCAGTGTAGTGGCGAAAAGCCAAAAATGAGGTCCTGATATCAGTCCTGCGCCCGGTCGCCGTTCACCAGCGCCAGTATAAGTTGGTGGACATTGCCGCCCTGCCCCATTTCCACCTGGTCGAATTCCCGGCTTTTCCGCCGCTGTTCCCGCGACAGCGCCGAGAGCCGCTTCGTCAACTCGGCATGGACCTTGCGGCATTTCGGGTCATCGGGCATCGAAAGGCCGAGCGAAGCGGCCTCGATCTTCCGCACCATGTCGGTGATGATGTCGCCATGCACCTTCTCATGCGCCCGGATACCGGCGATGAATGTCTCCCAAAGCTTCTCCGTCAGGGGCGGAAGTGGATTGGCCGGTTTCGGCAGGCGCGTAATGATGATGAGATGCGGCTTGGCGGACGCCAGCCGGCAGCCACCGGCCTCGTTCACATAGTTGCGCGACCAGGTGAGTTTGAAGGTGGTTGTGGCGATCGCCCGCCCGGAACCGGCCTGCGGCCCATGCTCACCGATGGAGCGATAAAGCTCGATGCCCGATTTTCCCTGGATCGCATAGGGCTCGATCCGATCGACCGCCCGGAAGTCATCGGCCAGCGCAGGACGAGGCAGCCAGAGCAAAGGAAGCAAGACTGTCGCGAGCGTTTTTTTCACGTCTTCTCCGCGGTGGGAATATCGTGCCAAGTGCAATTCCGATACAGGATGGCGCTCCTTCCGTCATCCGTCTGCAGGAATTATCGCCGCGCATGTAGCAATCACTGCCGGCCGTTCATCATTCTCTCGAAGAGCCAGGGCAGATACCCGCCCGGTTTTCAAACAGGAGAATGACGAGATGATCACGCTTTACGGCTTCAACAATGTCATCCCGCCCGTCGTCGGCGAAACGCGGGATTTGCGGGTTCAGTGGGCGCTGGAAGAAACCGGCCTGCCCTACCGCGTCCACGGGCTCGACTTCCCGGCCGGCGATCTCTCGACGGAAAACTATCGCCGGCTCAACCCGTTCGCGCAGGTTCCGGCGCTTGAGGATGAAGGCCTTATCCTCGCGGAAAGCGGCGCCATACTGCTCTACATCGCCGAAAAGGCCGGAAAGCTCATCCCGGCCGGTTTCGAAGGCCGTATCCAGACGACGCGCTGGTGCTTCGCCGCGCTCAACACATTGGAACCGGCGATCCTGCAGGTGGTGGCGATCGATTTCGCCGGCGACAGCGATCCGACGGGAAGGCAGCGCCGCCCGGCGGCTGTCGCCCAGGTGGAGCGGCGGCTCGCTGCACTCGATGACTGGCTTTCAAACCGCGAATATCTGACCGGGGCGGAATTCACTGTCGCCGATCTTTTGATGACGACGGTGCTGCGGGAAATCCGCAAGACCGACATTCTCATTCCTTACAAGCGGCTCGCCGCCTATTCGGCGCGCTGTCTCGATCGTCCGGCGTGGCGGCGCACGACGAAACTCTATGCCGAAAGGCTGGGCGTCGAACTGGCGCGCGTACACTGAGGCCCACGCCATTGTCAGCAGGCGGGGCGGACCGGCTTGCGACGCACAGAAAGCCATGCCACCGTGCCGGCTTTCAACGGAGCGCATGCGATGATCCTCATCGGCCAATATGATTCCCCTTTCGTGCGCCGTGTCGCTATCGCCATGACGCTCTACAATCTGCCTTTCGAGCACAGGCCATGGTCCACCTTCGGCGATGCCGAGAAAATCAGGCCCTACAATCCGCTGCTGCGCGTGCCGGTCCTGGTGCTCGACAATGACGAGACGCTGATCGAGAGCCTCGCCATCCTCGACTATCTCGACGGAAGAGTGGCGGCGTCCGAGCGCATGTTTCCCCAGGACGAGCCCATTCGGCACAAAGCGCTCAGGATCGCCTCGCTTGCGACCGGCATCTCGGACAAGGCGGTCGCCCTCTATTACGAGCAGAACCTGCATGGAAAAGACGCCGCCTCGGCCATGTGGATGGACCGCTGCCTCGGCCAGATAAGAGGGACATTGACCTTGCTGGAAAAGGAGCGTGCGGCCGCTGGAAGCGGCTTCTGGTTCGGCGACCGAATCGGCCATGCCGACGTCACTGTCGCTTGTATGTTGAGGCATCTTCGCGAGGCACATCCGGTGTTCGAGACGCTTCAGGGACTACCGGCGCTCAAGGGGCATGCGGAGCGGATGGAGGCGCTTCCCGTCTTCCGGAAAATCCAGCAGCCTTTCATCCCACCGGCGGGGTGAATGCCAATGACCAACCGCCTCTCCGTCATCCAGGCCGATATCACCACGCTTGCTGTCGACGCCGTAGTCAATGCCGCCAACAGTTCCCTGCTCGGCGGCGGCGGTGTCGATGGCGCGATCCACCGCGCGGCAGGGCCGGAACTTCTTGCCGAATGCCGGACGCTCGGCGGCTGCAAAACAGGCGACGCCAAAATCACCAAAGGCTATCGTCTGCCGGCAAAGCATATCATCCACACTGTCGGCCCCATCTGGCACGGAGGAACGCGGGACGAAGCAAAGTTGCTTGCCTCCTGCTACCGCCGCTCGCTCGAACTCGCTGTCGCAAATTCCTGCCATTCGGTTGCCTTTCCGGCGATTTCCACCGGCGTCTATGGCTACCCCAAGGAAGAGGCGGCAAAGATCGCGGTCGCGACGGTAACGGACTTCCTGAGTGGGAACGATCTTCCCGAAGAGGTGGTTTTCTGCTGCTTCGACAAGCTTACGGCTGATCTCTATCATCATGAGATCGGAACATCTGGCGAGCCTTGACGCTACCCGTCCGTCTCTCCTTGCGCTCCCGGACCACTTCACTACTGTGCAACGCGAAAAGTCGCGGAGGAACTCATGTCGCTCGCCTTTCTGATCACCTCGCTTGTCGTCGTCATCGCGCCGGGCGCCGGCGTCCTCTACACGCTGTCGGCCGGCCTAACGCGCGGCGCGCGCGCGAGCATCGTGGCGGCGTTCGGCTGCACGCTCGGCATCCTGCCGCATATGGCCGCCGCCATCACCGGGCTTGCCGCGCTGCTCTACGCCAGTTCGCTCGCATTCGAGGGGCTGAAAATCCTCGGCTGCGTCTACCTGCTCTACATGGCCTGGAATACGCTGAGGGAAACCGGCGCGCTTAATATCGAGGCGCGTTCCGCTCCGGGTTCGGCGGCGCGGATCGTTCTGCGCGGCATCCTCATCAATATCCTGAACCCCAAGCTCTCACTGTTCTTCTTCGCCTTCCTGCCGCAATTCGTGAATGCCGGCGCGCCCGACGCGCTGCGGCAAATGCTGGAACTCAGCCTCGTCTTCATGGCCATGACCTTCGTGGTTTTTGTCGGCTATGGCGTCTTCGCCGCTTCCGTGCGCAGCCATATCATTTCGCGTCCGCGCGTTCTCACCTGGATGCGGCGCAGCTTTGCCGGCATATTCGTGCTGCTCGGCGCCCGGCTGGCGCTGGCGGAGCACTGATGCATCAAGCGCTGAATTGAGGGCGTTTCGGAGAAAGACAATGTTTTCGAAGATCCTGATCGCCAATCGCGGCGAGATCGCTTGTCGGATCATCCGCACGGCGCGTCGGATGGGGATTGCCACGGTCGCGGTCTATTCCGATGCCGATCGCAACGCACTGCATGTCCAGGAAGCCAATCAGGCCGTCGCGATCGGTCCCGCTCCGGTTTCGGAAAGCTATCTGAGAGGCGACAGGATCATCGCCGCCGCACAGGAAACCGGAGCCGAGGCGATCCATCCGGGTTATGGCTTTCTTTCCGAAAATCCCGATTTCGTCGAGCAGGTGACAGCAGCCGGGCTGGTCTTCATCGGCCCGTCGGCGGCGTCGATACGCGCCATGGGGCTGAAAGACGCCGCCAAGCGATTGATGGAGAAAGCTGGCGTGCCGGTCGTTCCCGGCTATCACGGCGAGGCACAGGAACTGGTCGTGCTCGCGACCAAGGCGCGCGAAATCGGCTATCCGGTGCTGATCAAGGCGCGCGCCGGCGGCGGCGGCAAAGGGATGCGGCGCGTCGACGACCCCGACCAGTTCGCCGACGCGCTGGCCGGCGCCAGGCGCGAAGCAAAAGCCGCCTTCGGCGACGACCGCGTGCTGGTCGAAAAATATGTCGAGAAGCCGCGGCATATCGAGGTGCAGGTCTTCGGCGACAATCACGGCAATGCGGTGCATTTGTTCGAGCGCGATTGCTCGGCACAGCGCCGGCACCAGAAAGTGATCGAGGAGGCCCCTGCCCCAGGCATGCCCGCCGACATGCGCAAGGCGATGACGGAGGCGGCGGTCAAGGCGGCGAAGGCGATTTCCTATTCGGGTGCGGGTACGATCGAGTTCATCGCCGACGCGTCGGAAGGCCTTAAAGCCGACCGCTTCTGGTTCATGGAGATGAATACCAGACTGCAGGTCGAACATCCGGTGACGGAAATGGTTACGGGCCTCGATCTTGTCGAATGGCAATTGCGCGTCGCTTCCGGCGAGAAACTGCCGCTGCCACAGAAAGACATCAGGCTCAACGGCCATGCTTTCGAGGCGCGCATCTATGCGGAGGACCCCGCGCGCGGCTTTTTGCCGGCGATCGGCACGCTTTACCATCTCCGTTTCCCCGAAGCCGCCGGGGGCGGCACGGTCCGCATCGAGACGGGCGTCCGCGCCGGCGATGCCATCTCCCCTTACTACGATCCGATGATCGCCAAGCTCGTCGTCCATGGCCCGGACCGCGATTCCGCGCTCGCGGCGCTCGGCGATGCGCTCGACCGCACCGAGATCGCCGGATCCGTCACCAACACCGCCTTTCTCGCCAAACTGGCGCGCGATTCCGATTTCGCCGGCGGCAATTTCGACACCGGGCTGATCGAGCGCAAGCAGGCGGCGCTGACAGCGATAGAACCGGCTGATCCGAGGGTGAAGGCGCTGGCGGCTTTCGCCGCTTCGGGAGCAAAGCCTGCCAACCCCTTTGCGCTTGACCCTTGGGAAGCGCTCGGCGGCTACGCGCATTTCAACCCCCTCACCCGCGAAAGCCGGTTGAGCGCCGAGGGCAAGGAAACGATCGCCACGATTACGGCGCGGGGGGCCGGACGCTATGATGTCGGGATCGGGGATGCCGTCTTTCCCTTTTCGGAAAGGAGCCTGGAGGGTCACGTCGCCCTCTGGCCCGGCCATGTAACCGTCTTCGAAGGCGCGGTTGGATACACTTTCCTGGCGCCGGACCCGCTTCAGCACGCGGTGAGCGAAGCCGGCGGCGGCCATAGCCTCAGGGCGCCGATGCCCGGCCTCGTCAAACTGGTGCGGGCCGCGGCGGGAGAGAACGTCGAGAAAGGTCAGCCGCTCCTCGTCCTGGAGGCGATGAAGATGGAACACACTATCGCCGCGCCCTATGACGGCGTGATCGCCGAAATCGCGGCAGAAGGCGCGCAGGTGACGGATGGCGCGCTTCTGGTCACGTTTTTGGAGGAAAAACAATAGGCTGAGGCCCGTTGTCTGTTGCTGCCGTGCGTCCTTAACGCGAAAAAGCCGCGCCGGCCTTATATTTGCCGGTCGCGGCCTTTGCCTTGCTGGGCGCCGATACGCTCTTTGAACCGGCGTTTTCGGCGACCCTGCCTGCCCTGTTCCTGTTGCCTGCCCGTCAGTGCATCGTCATCCATTCGCGTGCTTCGCGAAGCGCCAGAGCGATGTCCGCCTTGCTCATTGTTGCGGAAAGCTCTGCCCGCAGTTCAGCGGCTCGTTCCGAGCCCTTGATCGCGGCGATGTTGAACCATTTGTGGGCGGCGACGAGATCGACCGGACAATCACGGCCCGACGCATACATCATGCCCAATTCGAAAAGGATGTCCGTTTGGGCGTTGGCGCCCATCGAACCGAAATCAGCCTCAAGTATCTCAAATCGCGCCATTTTCTTTGTCCCTGTCAGCTCCCGAGAGCAGCCTTGTTCCGTGTTTCCACACTGCCCGTCCGATGCTTTCGAGAATGCCAGAGACGCTTGAACTCGCCGTTAAATGGCTTGCTTAATGCCTTGAAAACAAACCTCAAATTTTCCGTAAACGGGGGAAATCGTTAAGTATAGCAATCTTGGAATCGCGGCGTTTTCGATAAAATTCGAGGAAAATGCGGTTCGCGAAATTCAAGGCTTTGTTCACCACGAAAACCGGAGTTTCGCGCCGTATGTAAAAGGCGCGGTCAATTCACCATACCAAAACCGTGGCGAAAACCGCTTCTCCCGCAGCGATGAAAACCAGTTCTAATCCTTCGGCCGCTTCAACCCGAAGGGCCGTCTCGGCCTATCTCCCCGATCGCCCGTCTCGAGCGGGACATCCTGATGCAGGTCCGGGCGGGAGTTCAGCTTTCGCGCGCCACTCTGGCGCAGATTGCGGCTTTCCGGCGGAATCTTATCCGCGTCGGAGCTTCCGCCGAAGTCCTTTTCCTTACTGGTCATGGCAATCTCCTACCGAAGGACGCTTCATTCCAAGACCGCTTTGATGCGGCTCATGCCGCCGACTTCTTCCGCGCTTTCCCTGAACGGGCTGGCTTGCCCTCCTGGGCAAGGCTCTTTTTCAGGACGTCCATGAGATTGACGACATTCTCCTTCGGTTTCGGCGCAGGTTTGGGCGGCTTCTTGCCGGAACGCTTGGCTTCGATCAGGGCCGCGAGCGCATCCTCATAACGATCTTCGAAACGGGACGGGTCGAAGCTGGCCTTCTTCCTGTCGATGATCAGGCCGGCAATGTCGGCCATTTCCGGATCAACCTTGATCTTCGCCAAGCCGGCGAAAACGCCCTTCGCCTCAACGATCTGGCGCTCATAGCGCAAGGTCGTCATCATCATTCCCTCGCCTGCGGATTCAATGATCACGTGATGCGTCTTCTGGTAAAGCACGACGCAACCGATCGCCGCCTTGTTCCTGGCGCGCAGCGCCTCGCGAATGACGGCGAAGGCTTCCTCTGCCCCCTTGTCCGCTGGAAGCACATAATAGGGCTTGTCACGATAGATCTGGTCGATTGCGCCGGCTTCCACGAATCCGTCAATATCCAGCGTGTGCTCGGTATGCGCCTTCAGCGCCTTTACATCCTCGGGATCAATCACCAGATATTCGTTCGCCTTTATCTCGTAGCCCTTCACCTGGTCTTCGGGACCGACAATTTCGCCGGTGGCTTCATCGAGATAGGCGCTCTTAACGGGCTGACGGTCGTTGCGGTTGAGGATACGAAAATGGATCTTGCCGGCTTCGCTCGTCGCTCCCACCAGCTTGACGCCGCAACTGACGACTCCAAGGGTCAGATAGCCTTTCCATATGGCACGCGGCGCAACCATCCCGTCACTTCCTCGCTATCCCTGCTCAACTTCGAGAGCCGGTGTTCGTTCCCCTAAACATGCTAGCAGCCACCATTTTTCCCTGCTAGGAGTTCGCCAGCCAACGAGGTTCACATGAGCCAGGATCACACGAAACAGGAAACGATCCACGACGAGATCGAAGCCGAAATCAGCAGCCAGAACATTGTGGCCAAAAGGTCCGTATGGAGAGGCCTCGGCTGGAAGATCGCCGCGCTCATCATCCTCGCCGGAGTGGTCGTCTGGGTCGCCCGCGCGCATCACGATAGCGGCCCGATCCATGCGGCAACGGCCAGCGCGCGATAGGCAGGATCGGGAGATCTGGTTCGAGGCTCGCGGGCATCACTCCATCAAAGCAGAAAAAATTCATCAATTTGAATAGAATGTGAACGATCGCATCAGTGACGGTTCAGCAGGCTTTCCTACATTCGGCGCCATGGGCATCGGCCATCGGAGGAAAAGATGCTGGCGCGCCGCTTCACGATTGTCTGCCTGTTGACGCTGGTATTCGCGCTGGCCTTCGCCAATCTCGTCACCACGACGAGATCGAACCCGCGCTGGGCCGATGGAGTCATCCACCGCTGCAGTCCCATCCAGACAAGCGGGTGTATCGGCTTCCAAGGCTGAAAGCGATTGCCCGGGCGATCGATATGAGGCGTCGCCGGGTGACTCGAAACTGGCATCAAGAGCCTTTATATTGAGTCATGGAGAAGCGAATCTATCCCAAGCCGATTGAAATCGTCGTTTCGCCGAGGCCCTTCGGGCGCAAGGCGTTCTCGGATCCCGAAAAGGCCGTCGCGGCCCTGAAGGACCTTTATGAGCGCAACACCGCTTTCCTGCGCGATTCCTTTATCGCGTTGGCCGACGATCCGGAACGGAACCGCCGCTACAGGGCCTTCTATCCGGAGGTGAGCGTCGAGACCTCCTCCTACGTCCAGGTCGATTCCCGCCTCGCCTATGGCCATATGCCGACGCCCGGCCGCTATGCGACCACGGTGACACGCCCGGACCTCTTCGAATGCTACCTCATTGAGCAATTGCGGCTTCTGATGCGTAACCACGGCATAGAGGTGACGGTGGGCGAATCGGAAACGCCGATCCCGCTTCACTTCGCCTTCAAGGAAGGCAGCTATGTCGAGGCGGCCGTCGCGGAGCGGATCAGCCGTCCCCTGCGCGACATGTTCGACGTGCCGGACCTGAACGGCACCGACGATCACATCGCCAACGGCACGTTCGAGACCGCTCCCGGCGAGCCGATGCCGCTCGCGCCGTTTACGGCGCAACGCATCGACTATTCGCTGCATCGGCTGTCGCACTACACCGCGACAGCCCCCCAGCACTTCCAGAATTTCGTCCTCTTCACCAATTACCAGTTCTATGTCGATGAATTCTGCGCCTTCGCCCGCGGCATGATGGAACGGGCGGAGGGCGGCTATACGAGCTTTGTGGAGCCGGGCAACATCGTCACGTTCGCGGGCGAGAGCAAGCCGCGATCGGACGCCGTTCCCGGCCGCATGCCGCAAATGCCGGCTTACCATCTCGCCAAGCCCGGTCATGGCGGCATCACCATGGTCAATATCGGCATCGGACCGTCGAACGCGAAGACGATCACCGACCATATCGCGGTGCTGCGGCCGCACGCGTGGCTGATGCTGGGGCACTGCGCGGGCCTGAGAAACACGCAGGCGCTCGGCGATTATGTCCTTGCCCATGCCTATGTGCGCGAGGACCATGTGCTGGACGAGGATTTGCCGATCTGGGTTCCGATCCCGGCGCTGGCGGAGGTCCAGGTCGCCCTTGAGGAGGCGGTGGCCGAAATCACCGGTTTTTCCGGCTACGATCTGAAGCGGGTAATGCGGACTGGAACGGTGGCGACGATCGACAACCGCAATTGGGAACTGCGCGACCAGCGCGGACCGGTCCAGCGCCTCTCGCAATCGCGCGCGATCGCGCTTGACATGGAATCGGCGACGATCGCGGCCAACGGCTTCCGCTTCCGCGTGCCCTACGGGACGCTCCTGTGCGTCTCCGACAAGCCGCTTCACGGCGAATTGAAACTGCCGGGCATGGCGACGGATTTTTATAAGCGGCAGGTGGCGCAGCATTTATCGATCGGCATCCGCGCGGTGGAGAAATTGGCGTCGATGCCGCTCGAAAGGTTGCATTCGCGCAAGCTCAGAAGCTTTTCGGAAACCGCTTTCCAGTAAGAACTCACCAGGCGGAACAAGCGCTTCCACCTCATGAGCGCCGTAATGGGCGGCTTCGTCTCAACGGCAATGACAATCCTGATGGACGCAGACCAGAAACGGGCAGTGTTGCGGAAGCTTTCGATCGCGGCATGCGTTCTCGTCGCCTTGCCGCTCCTCTTCGGCTTTCTCGGCACATATGGATCGAAATTCGATGCTTTCAGCCATTTCCGGACCTATCTTTCCGTGCTTCTGGCGGTACTCGCCATCGCCGCGCTCGTCCTGCGCGCCTGGCTCGCTGGCATCATAGCGCTTTTGTTTGCCGGAACAGCCCTCGCCACCACGGTCGCGGCGTTCAATCTGCCTTGTTCCGGGCCGCCGCGGCTGACGCTGGTCGCTGCGGACAGTACGGAACCGGTCTACCGGCTGTTGCAGATCAATCTCCGCTTCGACAATCCGACACCGGAAAAGGTCCTCTCGCTGATCGGCCGCGTCCAGCCCGACGTGGTGACGATGGACGAGGTGTCGCCGATGTGGGCGGAGAAACTGGAACTCATCAAGGCCGCCTATCCGCAGCAGGTTATCTGCCCGACGAAGATCGAGATCGGCGGGGCGGCGATCATTTCGCGACGGCCGTTCGCGAAGGTGAATCCATGGACATGCGACGATCGGGGAGCCTTCGCTACGGCGCGTATCGATTTCGGCGGCAGGGTGGCCGAAATCGCCGATATCCATCTCGGCTGGCCGTGGCCCGGCGACCAGCACTGGCAGCTTGGGCGGTTGGGCAGCGTGCTGAAGGGGCTGGATGACACCACGCTCCTCTCGGGCGACTACAATGCGGTCCGCTGGAGCGCCACCGTCTACAAGGTGGCGAATGACGGCAATTTCAAGCTCGTGCCGCCAGCAGGGGCAACCTGGTTCTATCGCCGACTGCCGGTCTGGCTCAGGCCCTATCTCGGCATCGAGATCGACCACGTCATGGCGAAGGGCGATATCATCGTCCATTCAAGCCGAATCCTGCCGGATGTCGGCTCCGATCACGCGCCGGTGCTGGTCGAATTCTCCCTCGCGCCGAAGCCCAAGCCGTCAAAGGAGCCGGTGCAGACGGTTTCGCCGCTCGTGATCGGTATGGGATAGCGCCCGCAAATTGCTGCTTTTGCAGGGGCGTAACGGCATCTATCGCCGGATAAGCGCCATCACGAGCTTTTCGATGTGGCCACCGGGGCGGTGCTCCTTTTGATCGAAAGCATTCTGCTTGGCGTCGTAAGCGGCATAGATCCCGCGGATCGTACGTTTGAGAAGCGTGCGCATCCTGCGGCAGTTCGGATCGTCATGGGTCACGGTCCGAAGGATCGTCCGCTCGGAAACATCGGCAAGATCGTGCGCGATGCGGACATGGGTGTTCTCATGCTGGTGGACGCCTGCCATGAAGCGTGTCCACCGGCGGGCGAGCGGAGGCGGCAATTTATCGGCGGGTTTCGGAAATATCTGCGTGATGTCGAGCTTGACTCGCGCCTTCCTGACGCGGCAGACGCCGCCGGAGGCGCTGTAATCGGCGCCATATTGCAGGGAATAGACCGTCTGCGCGATGGCACGGCTCATGAAGCCCTGTTTCGGGCCGATGCGATCCATCTCCTCGATGAGTTGCAGGCCTGTCGTTCCCCGAACCGGATAATAGCGAACAGAAAGCGTGATCCGCGGCTTGGCGGCGGCTTCATGGGGAACCGCACAAAGCAAGGCCGCCAAAGACGAGCACGCCACGAAGAAACGAAAACACCGATGCCGCATGTGCCGGAACGCGTATGAAGCCTGATCGGCTTCCAGCTTGCATATCCCCGCCCAAACGGAAAGCGCCGGCAGGCAACATCAGGTAAAAATTACAGCGCCGTACCCGGCATATCACATGTTCGGATAGACCGGCCCCTCGCCGCCTTGCGGCGGCACCCAGTTGATGTTCTGGTTCGGGTCCTTGATGTCGCAGGTCTTGCAGTGGACACAGTTCTGCGCATTGATCACGAAGCGTGCGCCAGGGTCGGTGTGCGAGACCTCGCCGCCTTTGGTCGGAGATCCCGGACCGCCGGCCAGCGAATTGCCGTCGGCGTCGACCCATTCATAAACGCCCGCCGGACAATAGCGCGTCGAGGGGCCGGAAAAGACGCCATATTCCGAGCGCTTCTGCAATTCCGGATCCTTCACCTGGAGGTGCACCGGCTCGTTTTCCTCATGGTTGGTGTTGGAGAGGAAAACCGACGACAGGCGATCGAAGGTCAGGATGCCGTCCGGCTTGGAATAGTCGATCGGTTGATGCTTCTCCGCAGGCTCCAGCGTTGCGTAATCGGGCTTGCCGTGCTTCAGCGTGCCGAAGAGCGAGAAGCCGAAAAGCGTGTTCATCCACATGTCGAAGCCGCCGAGCGCCACGCCGAGAGCCGTGCCGTAACGCGACCAGAGCGGCTTGACGTTGCGCACTTTCTTCAGGTCACGGCCGATATCGGATGCACGCCAGGCTTCTTCATAGGACGAAAGCTCGTCATGCGCCCTGCCCTCGGCGATCGCTGTGGCAATGTGTTCGGCCGCCTGCATGCCCGACAGCACCGCGTTGTGGGAGCCTTTGATGCGTGGAACGTTGACAAATCCGGCGGAGCAGCCCGCAAGCACGCCGCCCGGAAAGCAGAGCTTCGGCACCGACTGCCAGCCGCCCTCGGTAATGGCGCGGGCGCCATAGGAGATGCGTTTGGCGCCTTCGAACGTGCCGCGTATCGCCGGATGCGTCTTGAAGCGCTGGAACTCCTCGAAGGGCGAGAGATAAGGGTTCTTGTAGTTCAAATGGACGACGAAGCCGACGGCCACCTGGTTGTCTTCCATATGATAGAGGAAGGAACCGCCGCCGGTCCTGCCGTCGAGCGGCCAGCCGAAGGAATGCTGCACAAGGCCCGGCTTGTGGTTCTCCGGCTTGACCTGCCAGAGTTCCTTCAGGCCGATGCCGAACTTGGCGGGCTCGCGGCCATCCGCGAGGTGGTAGCGCGCGATGATCTGTTTCGCGAGGGAACCGCGCGCGCCTTCCCCGATGATGACATATTTGCCCATCAGCGCCATGCCGGGCTGGTAGTTCGGTCCGTGCGTGCCGTCGCGCTCAACGCCCATATCGCCGGTGATGACGCCGGTGACCGCGCCTTTCTCGTCATAGGTCAGGTCGACGCCGGCGAAACCGGGATAAATCTCGACGCCAAGCGCCTCTGCATGGGTGGCGAGCCAGCGGCAGACATTGCCCAGCGACACGATGTAATTGCCGTGATTGTTCATCAGCGGCGGCATCATGACATTCGGGAGCCGCATCGAGCCGGCCGGCCCGAGCAGGAGAAACCGGTCGTCGGTGACGGGCGTCTTGAACGGATGGTCGCTCTCCTCGCGCCAGCCCGGCAGAAGCCGGTCGATGCCGACCGGATCGACGACCGCACCGGAGAGGATGTGCGCCCCGACTTCGGCGCCTTTTTCGAGGACGACGACGGACAGGTTCGGATCGAGTTGCTTCAGGCGGATAGCCGCGGCCAGTCCCGCCGGCCCCGCGCCGACGATGACCACGTCGAATTCCATGCTTTCCCGTTCGATCTCGCTCATCGATTTCTCCGCCGCCATCCCGTCCCTGGCAAATCTCGTCTCCGGCATCCTGTGTCGCCGGACAAGACGCGTCAAAGACCATTTCGAGCAACGCGTCAACGACCTGCTTATACAGGAAAGTGATCCATTTCCGTCGCGTATATGCCTGTCCTCTGTCGCGGTTGCGACTCCCTAGCGGGCATTCGAGCGGTTCAGGCGCGGCAATGTTCGGAAAAGAACAGGAGCGGGGACCAGCGCGCTTGCAAAGAGCGCGTCAATCTGCAACCCCAATCGCATGGCCAGCGCAGGGAAAGATGAGGGATTTTCGCTCCGTGAGCTTCTGCATTTCTATGCGGATGCAGGCGTGGAATTTGCTCTCGACGAAGAACCGCTCGACAGGCTAGCGGAGAGCGCCGAGCGAAGCGCCCGGCCGGCCTCCTCGGTTCAAGGCGAGACGTCGCTGAAAGCGGCAACCGCAGGTAATGCCGGCGGCCGGAACCAGTCCACCTCAAGACAAGATGCTCAACAACAGGTGGAACTGGCCCCATCCGACCGCAGAGCTGGTCCTCGGGCCGGCCAATGGCCGAACCCGGGGGCGGCCGCCCTCCCCTCAAGGGGGAGGGAAAGCGCCGCCATTCCGGACGGTGCGCAGGTCGCTCGTGCGCGCGATCTGGCGCGCCAGGCCCGGACGCTCGAGGAACTGCGCGAGCAACTTGCCGCTTTCGACGGCTGCAACCTCAAATTCACCGCCAAAAATCTGGTGTTCTCGGACGGCAATCCCGAGGCCGATTTGATGCTGGTCGGCGAAGCGCCAGGGCGTGACGAGGATCTGCAGGGCCTGCCCTTCGTGGGACGTTCAGGGCAATTATTGAACCGCATCCTGATAGCCATCGGGCGCGACCGCACGACCGCCTATATCGCCAACACCGTTCCCTGGCGGCCGCCCGGCAACCGCGCCCCGACGCCGCTCGAAACGGAGATCTGCCGGCCCTTCATCGAGCGGCAGATCGAGCTTGCAGCCCCAAAGGTGCTGGTGGCGCTGGGTTCTCCCTCCGCCAAGCTTCTGCTCGACACGACGGAAGGGATCATGCGGCTGAGGGGAAGCTGGCGCGTCCACACCACGCCGTCTGGAACCGCCATCCCGATCATGCCGACGCTGCATCCCGCCTATCTGCTGCGCAATCCCGCGCATAAGAGGCTGGTCTGGCGCGATTTCCTCGAAGTGAAGGCGAAGCTGAGAGAGCTACAAGGCTGACGATCAGGTCTTCGTCCTCGCTGCTTCCTCCAATATCCATGCGCGGAACGCGACAATGCGCGGGTCTGACGCGGCTTCCGTCGGATAGACCAGAAAATAGGCGAATTCCGGCGGCACCCTGATACCGAGTTCGAAGGGCTGCACCAGTCGCCCTTCCGAAAGATCGTTGGCAACGAGGGCGAAATCCGCAAGCGCCACCGCATCGCCGCCGAGCGCGGCCTGGACGGCATCGGAGGAGGTGCCGAACACCACGGTGCGGCTATCGTCGAAATCCTGGACGCCAGCCGCCGCCATCCACATGCGCCAGTTCGGCCATGTCACGCCCTGGCGCGACCATTCGATGTGCACCAGCGTGTGATGCAGAAGGTCCCGCGGTTCCTTGAGCGGCCGGCCGGATTCCAGCAGGCGCGGACTGCAGACCGGCACGATGACATTGTCGAACAACCGATCGGCCGCCAGCCCCGGATATTTGCCGGTGCCGAAGCGAATCGCCACATCGACGTCATCCTGATCGAAATCACGCACCTGATAGGAGATGTCGAACCGCAACTCGATGTCGGGATGACGGGCGCGAAACCGTTCGACGCGCCGCATGAGCCACTTCGCGGCGAACTGGGCATCCGCCGTCACTTTGAGCAGGGTGGCGCCACGCGCCATCTTATGAGCGCGTGCTACCGCTCTGCCCATGAGATCGAGGGCATCCGCCGCCGCGTCGCATAGCACGGCGCCGGCTTCGGTAAGCCGGATCGCGCGGCTGGACCGCACGAAGAGCGTTACGCCCAACTGATCCTCGATTTCCTTGATCTGATAGCTGACAGCCGCCGGGGTGAGGCCGAGTTCATCCGCCGCGCGTGTGAAGTTGAGATGCCGTCCCGCGGCAGCCAGCGTCCTCAATGCGCGCGTTCCCGGTACCGTCCGCATCTCGACCTTCAAGGAAAACTTGACGATGTGAAAAGAACTACTCGTTTCTCTCTTTTATATCAGTTGTTTATTGGTAGTTCCAGCAGAAACATCAAAGCCAGTATGAAGCTGGCGCGAAGGGATTTCCAATGTCAGCCCATGCAGCCAAGTCCATTGCGGCCCTCCCGTCGGGCGAACTCTCACACCCTTTACGCCGCCTGTGGGAAGAATTAACCGGCCGCACGTCCGTTCCGAAGGACGTCGAAAAGCTTTCGGAGCATCTCCTGATCGATATCGGTGTCGATCCCCGTGCCGTGCCCCACCCGGCGCGAGAAGCCGCCGATACACTCCAGCTTCTGGAGCGGGGCTGGCAGCGGCCCTCCCGTTTGGATCGCCTTTGAGAGGCGGCACAAAAGTGCGATCAGCAGGCCTTCAACTCGGCAGCGTGATCTTGCGTGCCGCTCCACGCGGCAGGCCAAGCCTGTGCTCGCGCCAGATCACGAAGAGTCCTGCCGCAATGACGATGGCGCCGCCGACGATCGTGTAGATCGTCGGGATTTCGCCGAAGAAGATGTATCCAGACGCAATCGCCAGCAGCATGGACGTATATTCGAAAGGAGCGATCGTCGACATCTCCGCCCGGCGGTAGCTTTCTGTCATGAGCAGTTGCGCAATGCCGCCGCAGATGCCCGCCGCGACAAGGCAGACGATCTGCTTGAGCGTCAGCGCCTCCCACCCGAAAGGCGAGGTCAACAAGGACAGCACGGCGGCGTTGATCGAGAAATAAAGCGCGACCGTGGCGGCTTTCTCCGTCTTCACCAGAAGTCGGACAAAAAGCATGGCGACCGCCGACAGAAGCGCCGCGCCGATGATCGCCAGCGCGCCGAGCGCTTCCGCACGACTGGCTCCGCCGCTGCCTGAAAAAAAGCTGAGATTCGGCCATGAGACGATCACCACGCCGGCAAAGCCGAGGATCACGGCGCTCCAACGGTATATCCGCACCGTCTCGCCGATCAGCGCGCCAAGCGCCACGACGGCAAGAGGCTGGGCATAGTTGATGGTGATCGCTTCGGGCAGCGGCAGATGCGTCAACCCATAAAAGCTCAGCCACATCGATCCGACGCCGACGACCGCGCGCCATGCATGGCCCAATCGGCGTTGCGTATGAAAGACGGCGCGGAGTTCGCCACGCGCGGTAAAGATCAGCAGCAGGGGAACAAGCGCGAAAAATGAGCGGAAGAACGCGATCTGCCCGGTCGGCAGTTCCCCCGTCTCCTTGATCAGCGTCGACATGCAGACGAAAACGGCGACGGACAGCGTCTTCAGCCCGATCCCGACAAGCGGCTTCTCGACGGAAACCTTCTCGCGAGCGCCGGCTGAAGCCGCTTTCGCCGGCATCGCTTATCCCTTCTCGTCGGTTCGCCAGTGCCTGCCGTCGAGCGCGATCCCTACCGGCTTGCGCCTGCCGAATGGATCGCGTTCCAGATGGCAGAAGGAGTGGTGGGCATGTCGATATGGCCGATACCGTAGGCGCGATAAAGCGCATCGGTCACGGCGTTAAGCGCCGCCGGTGTCGCGCCGATGGTGCCGGCCTCGCCGGCGCCCTTGATGCCGAGCGCGTTCGTCGTCGATGGAATGTTGCGCGTCTCGAAGGAGAAGAAGGGCAATCCGTCGGCGCGCGGCATGGTGTAGTCCATGAAGCTTGCGGTCAGGAGCTGGCCATCTTCGGAATAGACGGTGTTTTCATTCAACGCCTGCCCGATCCCCTGCGTCACGCCGCCATGAATCTGCCCGGCCAGCAATATCGGGTTCACCGTGACGCCGAAATCGTCGACGATCGTATAGGCAGCGATCTCGGTCACGCCGGTTTCGGGATCAATCTCGACCTCGCAGATATGCGTGCCGTTGGGATAGGTGCATTCGTCCTGGACGAATTCGCCGAACCCCTTCAGATCTGCCGGATTCTTGGCCGCTTTCGCGATTGCCTGGAAATCGATCGACCGGTCGGTGCCGGCGATCCGCGCCACGCCGCCTTCCAGTTCGATATCGCCGGCGGACGCCTCGAGTTCGTCGGCGGCGATCTTCCTGATCTTCCCGGCAAGATCCTCGCCGGCACGGGCCGCCGACACGCCACCGAGCGGGACCGAGCGTGAGCCGCCGGTACCGCCGCCGGAGCCGAGCCGGTCGGTGTCGCCCTGGCGCACGTTGATCCTGTCGATGTCGATGTTGAGCTTTTCCGCTATGAACTGGGAATAGGCAGTCGCATGCCCTTGACCATTGGTCTGCGTGCCAATGTCGAGCGTCACCGTCCCATCGGGTTCGAGCGTGACATGAGCCGGCTCCGACCCGGGAAAGGCGCAGGCCTCGATATAGGTCGCCATTCCTATGCCGCGGATTTTGCCGTTCCTCTTCGATTGTTCAAGACGCTTGGGGAAATCGTTCCAGCCGGAGCGCTCCATCGCCTGAACCATATGGCCGTTGAAATCGCCGGTATCGTAGAGACGGCCGGTCGCGGTGCTGTAGGGGAACTGCTCCGGCTTGATGAAATTGCGCCGGCGGATCTCGTCGGGGCCAATACCCAGATCGCGGGCACAGGCATCGGCGAGTTTTTCGATGAGCAAAGCGGCTTCCGGTCGCCCGGCGCCGCGATAGGCATCGACCGCGACGGTGTTGGTATAGACGCCCGTGACGGAAATATCGATCGCCGGAATATCGTAGACGCCGGTCGACATGGTCACGCCGAGAATCGGGATGAACGGCCCGTATTGCGACAGATAGGCACCCATATTGGCGATCAGGTCCACCCTGAGAGCGAGAAAACGCCCATCCTTGTCGAGCGCCATTTCCGCGACGGCGACATTGTCCCTGCCCTGCGCATCCTCGAGGAAATGCTCGCTGCGGTCGCCGGTCCATTTGACGGGCGCGCCAAGCCTTTTTGCCGCTTCAAGGACAAGCGCATATTCGCGATAAACAAAGGCCTTCGTCCCGAAGCCACCGCCGACATCCGGCGTGATGACGCGCAGTTTCTCCGGCGGAATCTTGAATACATCCGCGGTCAGATAATCGCGCAGGCCATGCACGCCCTGCGATCCGCTCGTCAAAACGAAGCGGTCCTCGTCGTTGCGCCATTCGCCGATGGCCGAGCGCGGCTCCATGTAATTCGCCACGAGACGGTTGTTGACAAAATCGATGCGCGTCACCTTCGCCGCTTTGGCAAAAGCCGCATCCGTTTTCTTCTTGTCGCCGAGATGATGGAGGAACGCACGATTGGTGCCGAGTTCCGGCCACACGAGCGGAACATCCTTGTCGAGGGCTCTCCGCGTATCGGCGATCGCGTCCTCGGCCTCGTAATCCACCTCGATTAGTTCGGCGGCGTCCTGCGCGGCGGCGCGCGTCCCGGCGACGATGAAGGCGACGGCGTCGCCGACATGCCGCACCCGGTCAAGACAGAGGACGGGAATGTCGCGCGAAGGCGGCATGGAGCCGTCCGGCTGCTTCTGGATGCCATGCGATTTCAAACCGCCGAGATGCTTCAGATCCTGCCCGGTCAGCACGAGGCGGACGCCTGGCGCGGCCTTCGCGGCTTCCGTATCGATGCTCCTGATTCGTGCTTTCGCCATCGGTGAGCGCAGCACATAGCCGTGAAGCGTCCCATCGGGCCGGATATCGTCGGTATAGCGGCCGTTTCCGGTGATAAAAGCCGCGTCTTCCTTGCGAAGAACAGCGGCGCCCATGCCGAATTTGGGTGTCATGACATTCATTGGAATTTTTCCTGGCGAGAGACATGCCACCGAGGCGGCAATCTGCAACGAAGCGCTCAAATAGATTTGGTGGCAGTTTTGTCGAGGGAGGGACTGGTGTAAAGAGCACCCTCTCGTTTTTGTTGTGCCAGGCGGCAATTCCGCCACGGCGTCGATCTTGAAAGGCCGGTAATGCGTTCTGACACGGGACAGGTGTTTCGCCTCGAGGACTACCGCCCCAGCGACTATCTCATTCCGGAGACGAAGCTGACCTTCTGCCTGTTCCCGGACGCCACGACAGTCAAGGCGGAGCTGACCATCGAGCGACAGGCCGGCGTGGCCGCCGGCACGCCTCTCGTTCTCGATGGCGACGGGCTGGAGTTCGTCAGCCTCGCGCTCGATGGCGCGCCGGTCAGCCGGGAGGCGATCGAGGTCACGCCAGACAGGCTGACGCTTTCCAAGCCGCCGGCAAAAGAGCGCTTCCGCCTGACGATCGACACGCGCGTGTCGCCTTCCACCAATACGGCGCTGATGGGGCTTTACCGCTCGAACGGCGTCTATTGCACGCAATGCGAGGCGGAGGGTTTCCGCCGCATCACCTATTTCCTCGACCGGCCCGACATCCTTTCCTTCTACCACGTCCGGATCGAGGCGTCGAAAACGGAAGCTCCATTGCTTCTCTCCAATGGCAATCCCGGCGCTTCCGGCGATCTCGCTGCAGGCTGGCATTTCGCCGAATGGCACGATCCGTTCCCCAAGCCGTCCTATCTCTTCGCACTCGTCGCCGGCGACCTCGGCTCGACCACCGACGAATTCGTCACGATGTCGGGCCGCAAGGTCAAGCTCGGCATCTTCGTCGAGCACGGCAAGGAAAAGCGTGCGGCTTACGCGATGGACGCACTGAAGCGCGCCATGCGCTGGGACGAGGAGGTGTTCGGACGGGAATATGATCTCGACGTTTTCAACATCGTCGCGGTCTCGGATTTCAACATGGGCGCGATGGAGAACAAGGGGCTCAACGTCTTCAACGACAAATATGTCCTTGCCGACGAGGAAACGGCCACCGACACCGACTATGCCGGCATCGAAGCCGTTATCGCGCATGAATATTTCCACAATTGGACAGGCAACAGAATCACTTGCCGCGACTGGTTCCAGCTCTGCCTCAAGGAAGGACTGACGGTTTTCCGCGACCATGAATTCTCCGCCGACCAGCGGTCGCGGTCCGTGAAGCGGATCGCCGAAGTACGGACGCTAAAGGCGCACCAGTTCCCGGAAGACCAGGGGCCGCTCGCACATCCGGTGAGGCCACGGCGCTACCGGGAGATCAACAATTTCTATACGTCGACCGTTTACGAGAAAGGGTCCGAGGTCGTCAGGATGATCCGGACCCTGCTCGGAGCGGAAACTTTCCGCCGCGGCATGGATCTCTATTTCGAACGTCATGACGGACAGGCCGCGACGATCGAGGATTTCCTGAAGGTCTTCGAGGATGTTTCCGGGCGCGACCTGTCGCAATTTTCGCTCTGGTACAACCAGGCGGGAACGCCGAACCTTGCGGTCAAATCGCGCTACGACCAGAAGGCAGGCGTGCTGACGCTTGAAATCGAGCAGTCGGTCTCTCCTACTCCGTCCGAAAGCCGGAAGCGGCTAATGCACATTCCGCTGGCCTTCGGTCTTGTCGGACCGGATGGCAAGGACGTCGTTTACAGTGGAGTCGAGGGCGCGGCGGTGAAAAACGGCCTGATCGAGGTGCGCAAGCGGCAGCATACCGTGACCTTCGCAGGCGTGGGTGCGCGCCCGGTCGTTTCGCTCAATCGCGGCTTTTCCGCGCCGATCACTCTGTCGATCGAACGGAAATTGTCGGACCGGCTTTTCCTGGCGCGACACGACACCGACCTCTATTCGCGCTGGCAGGCGCTCAATGGGCTCTTCACCGATACGCTCAAGGCCACGGCCCTTCGCCGGCGCGGCAACAAACCGCCGATCTTCGATCCGGAACTGATCGCTGTCGCCGGCGCGATCGCGCAGGACGATGCGCTCGAACCAGCTTTCAGGGCGCTAGCGCTGACCTTGCCGGCCGAGGGCGATATCGCGCGCGAAATGGGCAGCAATATCGATCCGGACGCGATCTTTGAGGCGCGCGAGGCGCTTGTCGCAGCAATCGCCGAGGAAAACGCGGCGATCTTCCTGAATATTTACGAGAAATTGGTGGAGGGCAATGCTTTCAAACCCGATGCCGCAAGCGCCGGGCGTCGGGGCTTGCGCAATGTTCTTCTCGACTATCTGTCCGCCGCCGACGACGCGGCGATTGCCGCACGCCAATTCAAGGCCGCGACCAACATGACCGACAGGGCCGCCGCGCTGACAGTGCTGACGCACCGGCACTGGGAAAAGCCGGAGGCTGCGGAGGCGCTTTCAGCTTTCGAAAAGCGCCACGGCTCGGACCCGCTCGTCATGGACAAATGGTATCAGATCCAGGCAACCGTGCCGGGCGCCGAATCGGTCGAGCGGGTGAAGGCGCTGATGGGACATTCTGGCTTCTCCATCGCCAATCCGAACCGTGTCCGGGCGCTTATCGGAACTTTTTCGGCGGCGAACCAGACCGGCTTCAACCGCAAGGACGGAGCGGGTTATGAATTCTTCGCCGGTCTCGTGCTCGACATTGACGCCCGCAATCCCCAGCTCGCGGCCCGGCTTGCGACCGCCTTGCGCTCCTGGCGCTCGCTGGAACCCGAGCGGCAGAAACTTGCGCGCGCGGCGCTCGTCGCGATCCAGGCGGAAAAGAAGCTTTCAATCGACCTTCGCGACATCGTCGAACGAACGCTGGCGTAGCTTCGCAGGGTATATGACGAAATTGATACCTTGACGCCGAAAGGGACTGGACAAGGCGAATCACCTTTGATTCTTTATGGATGATTCGGCGTGCGGCGTAGCGGTATCTTTTTCAGGCAGTTTTAACGACGGGGACCATTTGATGGCGAAGGCGGACGCGTGGCACGCGCCCGGAGGGCATGTTTTTGCGCGCCGACCGGCAAGGCGGAACGCCGGGCTCGGCTTGGCGGGAACCGCTCGCCTGATTGCCGCCCCCACCTATCGCCGCCTGCTGACGGCCGAACCATATTTGCGTCGCGCGATCCCGATCCTTACGGTCATCTTCCTCGCCATCGTCGCCGCCGCGAGGCTGCTTTCACTCAGCACCTGGCATGACGGCATAGAGCGCAACGCGAAGACCACATTGGCGCTGGCGGCGAGCGAGCTTGGCCAGTCACTGCCAGGGTGGAAGACGGACCTGCATTCACTGGTTGACGGCACGGCGACCCGTGGCGGCTTCAGCCCCGATTACATGCTCGCCGTCACTGATAAGAATTTTCGGATCGAAGCGGCCACGGGCACTGGCAGCGCATGGATCGGCCGGTCGCTGCAGGGCATGGTGAGGGGTGGGCAACCACTCTTCATGTTCGGCGAGCGCGCCGGCGTCATGAAAGTCACCGTCGGCGATGACGTCTGGTATGCCGCAATCGAACTATCGGCGGACCGTAAGCAAGCGGCAGCCGCCATGGTGCCGGCCGATGCTGTTTTCGCCGAATGGCGCAGCAATGTCGCGCTCAACGTCAGCCTGTTCGCCTTCACGGCCGGTATCCTACTTCTCGTCCTCTACGCCTATTTCGCACAGATCAGCCGCGCGGAGGCCGCCGACGATCTCTATCTCGAGGCGCAGCAGCGCATCGACCTGGCGCTGGCGCGCGGCCGCTGCGGCCTTTGGGACTGGGACATGGCCCGCGGCCGCATGTTCTGGTCGCGGTCCATGTACGACATGCTCGGCTACAAGGCTTGCGAGCAGTTGCTTTCCTTCGGTGATGTCGCGGAAATCATTCATCCGGAAGATGTCGATCTCTTCCAGATCGCCAACCGCATCGCCGCCCGCGAGAGCGACCATATCGACCAGGTGTTCCGCATGCGCCACGCGGACGGGCAATGGGTGTGGATGCGCGCTCGCGCCCAAGTCGTCGATCCCGATGCGCCTGAACTCCATCTCATCGGCATCGCCATCGATGTGACGGAACAGCACAGGCTCGTCCAGCGCTCGGAAGTCGCCGACCAACGCCTTCGCACCGCGATCGAAAGCATCCCTGAATCCTTCGTTCTGTGGGATTCGGCAAACAGGCTGGTGATGTGCAACAGCAAATATGCGCAGGATACAGGCCTTCCCACCCGCGACCTCAAGGCTGGAGCACGCCGGGAGGACGTGGAAAAGCGTATGAACCATTTCGTCTTCGAACGGCGTCTCGCCAATGCCGGCGGCGGAAACGGCGCCGCGACATTCGAAAGGCAGTTGGCGGACGGCCGCTGGCTGCAGGTCAACGAGCTGACGACGCGCGACGGAGGGGTAGTCTCGGTCGGCACCGACATAACGCTTCTGAAGCAGCATCAGGAGAAGCTTGTGGACAGCGAGCGCCGGCAATTGGCGACGATTCACGACCTTTCCGTCGCCCGCAAGGCGGAAGCCGAACGCGCTCAGGAACTCGCGGAACTCAACCGCCGCTATCTCAGGGAAACCGAACGCGCCGAAGCAGCGAACAAGGCGAAGTCCGAATTTCTCGCCAATATGTCACACGAGTTGAGAACGCCGCTCAACGCCATCATCGGCTTCTCCGAATTGATGCAATCGAGCCTCTTCGGCCCCCTCGGCTCGGAGCGGTACGAGGAGTACGTCCACGACATTCATAGCGCCGGCTCCTATCTGCTCGGCGTCATCAACGACATCCTCGACATGTCGAAGATCGAGGCCGGACAGTTCTCCATCGATCGCGAGGATATCGATCTCGGCCCGCTCATTTCGGAAACCGTCCGCGTCGTCGCGCTGCAGGCTGCGGGAAAGGCCATTACGGTCGAAACGCGCATTTCCGACGCGATGAAGCTCCATGCCGACCGGCGAGCGGTCAAGCAGATCGTTATCAACCTGCTTTCGAACGCGGTGAAATTCACCGGCGAAGGCGGACACATCCTTGTCAGGGCGCGCAAAGCCGCAGGCGCGGTTCTGGTGACGATCGAGGACAATGGCTGCGGCATTCCGCGTGATGCGCTGAAAAAGCTCGGCCGGCCGTTCGAACAGGTGCAGAACCAATTCACGAAGACGCATAACGGGTCGGGTCTCGGCCTGGCGATCTCACGCTCTCTCGCCGAGCTTCACGGCGGCGCACTCAAGATACGCTCGCGGGAGGGGCATGGAACGATCGTCTCGGTTCGCATCCCCGACAGCCGGAAGTTCCGCAAGGCGGCGTAAAGCTGACTTCACTATTGCCGTGCGTCCTTCGAGGCTCGCTCCACTCGCACCTCAGGATGAGGACCGTTGGCGCCAAACTCCCTCATCCTGAGGCGCCCGCGAAGCGGGCCTCGAAGGACCAAAGAGGCAGCAGCAAACAGATTGAGCAGGGCTTTCTGCTCTTCTACTTCCCTTTCGTCCCAAGCAGGCGGTCGAAATCCTGTGCAATGGCTCGCGCCGTGTCCTTCAGTTCCGCCTCCAGCACGAGAATGTCCGGCAGGTCCGTGGCGCGAAGGAGGATTTCGAGCAGACCCGGCGGGATGTCCTTTGGGTCAAGCGGCCCCTTCAGGCAAAGCCTGATCACCTGCGTCAGCGCCTCGTAGAGGCTCCTGGCGCGCGACAATTCCTCGCGGATAGAAGGAGGCGCGAAATCCGGCTTCAAGCGGGAGAGGATCGTGGCGGTTTCCGTCGACCGTTCGGGGCCATCGACATTGCCGGTCAGCACCGCCGCCTGCGCGATGAATTCGAGATCGATCAAGCCGCCGCGTACGAGCTTGATGTCCCACGCATCGCGCGGCGGTTTTTCCTCCTCGATGAGAGAGCGCATTTCCATGGCATCGCGCCTGACCTTGGCGGGATCGTGTGGCCGGGAGAGAACCTCAGCGACCTCTTCTTCGACATGGACGCGAAACGCTTCGTCACCGGCAATGGTACGGGCGCGCGTCAACGCCATATGCTCCCATGTCCAGGCCTGTTCGCGCTGATATTTTCGGAACGATGATAGATGGGTCGCGACCGGCCCTTTATTGCCTGATGGGCGCAAGCGCAGATCGAGTTCGTAGAGGACGCCTTCCGCCGTCGGGGCGGAAACCGCCGCGATGAGACGCTGGGTCAGCCTTGTGAAATAAACTGATGGCGGAAGCGGCTTCTCGCCATCCGAATCCTCGGCGTGCTCGTCATGATCGTAGAGCAGGATCAGGTCCACATCCGATCCGGCCGTCAGTTCGCGGCTGCCGAGTTTGCCCATGCCGAGAATGGCGACGGCGCCACCCTTGACGACGCCATGGCGCGCAGCGAATTGCGCTTGGACCGCTTGCAGGGTGGCGTCGATCGTCAGGTCGGCGAGATCGGAAAAGGCGCGGCCGGCCCGCGTAGCGTCGATGGCGCCCGTCAGCAGCCTGACGCCGATCAGGAATTTCTGTTCGTTGGCGAAGGTCCTTAGGCGGTCGAGCGTCTCTTCATGAAGGCGCGTGCCTTCGAGGAAGGTGCGGAGCCTTTCCGCGAGATAGGCGCGGCTTGGCAGTTCGCTCATCAGGCCGGGATCGAGTAGTCCGTCGAAGACGTGCGGACGATGCGTAATGATTTCAGCAAGGCGCGGCGCGGCCCCCATGATCCGCGCCAGCAGGACGAGCAGCGCCGGGTTCGACTGCAGGAGCGAAAAGAGCTGGATGCCCGCTGGCAGCCCCGACAGGAACGCATCGAACCGGATCAGAGCCTCGTCCGCTCGCTTCGTCTCACCGAAAGCCTGCAGAAGAGCCGGCGTCAGTTCCGTCAGGCGTTCCCGCGCCTCGGCCGACTGGGTGGCGCGGTAGCGCCCGAAATGCCAGGTGCGGATGATCCGCGCCATGTCGCTCGGCCGGTCGAAACCGAGTCCCGAAAGGGTCCGAAGCGTATCGGGATCATCGACATCGCCGGTAAACACGAGATTGCCGATGCCGGCGGAAAGTTGCGGCGCCGTCTCGAAAAGCGCGGCGTAATGTTTCTCGACGAGCAGGAGCGACTCCCGGAAGGCCCGCGCAAAAGCATCCCGACTCTCGAAACCGAGCATATGGGCGATCCGCTCCAACCCCTCATCATCCTCGGGCAGCGTATGCGACTGTTCGTCGGCGACCATCTGGATCGCGTGCTCGACATCGCGCAGGAACCAATATTGCCTGGTCAGCGCGTCGCGGGCTTCCTCGGTGATCCAGCCGCGGGCAGCGAGTTCGGCGAGCATCGGCACGGTCGCACGGCCGCGAAGCTCGGGGAAGCGTCCGCCTGCGATCAATTGCTGCGTCTGTACGAAGAATTCGATCTCGCGGATACCGCCGCGCCCGAGCTTGACGTTATGCCCCGCCACCGCGATCTCGCCATGACCCCGATGCGCATGAATCTGGCGCTTGATCGAATGGACATCGGCGATCGCGGCGTAGTCCAGATATTTGCGCCACACATAGGGTTGAAGTTCTCTCAGGAACGCCTCGCCCGCCGCGATGTCGCCGGCAATCGGCCGCGCCTTGATCATGGCGGCGCGTTCCCAATTCTGGCCCCGGCCTTCGTAATAATGAAACGCCGCCTCGACGGGTATAGCGAGTGGAGTCGAGCCCGGATCGGGCCTCAGGCGCAAATCGGTGCGGAAGACATAACCGTTCCCGGTGCGATCCTGCAGAATGCGCACCAGCCGCCGTGTGAGCCGAACGAAAAGGTCCGAAGCTTCCGACGGATCAACGATTGCCGGAGATCGTGGATCGAAAAAAATGATGAGGTCGATATCGGATGAGAAGTTGAGTTCGCCAGCGCCGAGCTTGCCCATGGCGAGCACGATCCAGCCGGAATCCTTGCCGGGATCGGCCCTATCCGGCAAGGCAAGCTTTCCCTGCCGGTCTGCGTCGAGAAGCAGGAAGGAGACAGCCGCGCCGACGCAAACCTCGGCAAGGACACTCAACCTTCGCGTCGATTGCGGCGCGCCGTTCTGCTCCGCCAGATCGGCAAGCGCGATCAGGAAATGCGCCTCGGCTTTCAAATCACGCAACCCGGCCATCAGCGCCTGTTCGGACATGCCCTGGGCAAAGGGCAAGGCGCGGATTTCCTCGCTTATCGCCGCAAGCCGCTGCTCGGCCGGCTGGTCGAACAGCTTTTCAAGAGCAGCCGGCTGCCTGCGGACGTAATCGCGCAGGAAGAAGGAGAGATCGAACGCCGCGGCCAGAAAATGGGAAAGCGGAGATTTCGACCGGAGAAGCGCGGCGAGACGCGGCGCGCCTTTTTCCTTCGCGTTGTCGGCGAGATCGAGCGCCTGCTCCCTTGCCGCCGCTTCGTCCAGCGGCTGCAGCTTCCGTGCCGCTTTCCCAAACCAGTCGGCGCCGTCCACCGGGGCTGAGGCGCGCGGGTTCATGGTTTCTTCCCGCCCTGCTCGGGTGGAAAAATCATGGCGACGGACAATCCGGGTTCGCGACCTGACAGTTCCAGCCTTCCGCCATGGAGTTTCATCACCGCCTTCGCGAGGCTTAGCCCAAGCCCCGATCCGGGCTGCGACCGGCTTTTCTCCAGCCTGACGAAGCGCTCGGTGGCCCTTTCGCGGTCGCCTGCCGGAATGCCGGGTCCATTGTCGTCAACGACGAGGTGGATCCATCCTCCACTGCCGGAGAGCGACACCGTCGCGAGTGGAAGCTCGCAGGACCGGGCGGAATATTTTATGGCATTGTCGACGATATTGGACAGGGCCTGGCCGATCAGTTCCCTATTGCCCTGGATATGATGTTCGCCGTCGAGCGATGATTGCAACCGAACGCCCTCCTCCTCCGCCACAGGCTCGTAAAGCTCAACGACATCGCTGACAATGGCGTTCAAGTCCACATCCGTCATGTGTTCGGCGGAATAGCCCGCTTCAAGGCGGGAAATCATCAGGATGGCATTGAAGGTGCGGATCAGTTGATCCGATTCGGCGATGGTGCCCTCGAGCGCCTCGCGATATTGGCCAGCGTCACGGACGCCGGAGAGAGCCGCCTCGGCGCGATTGCGCAGCCTCGTGAGTGGTGTTTTTAAGTCATGGGCTATGTTGTCGGAGACATGTTTCAGCCCTTCGTTCAGTTCGGCGATGCGGGCCAGCATGCTGTTGAGGTTTTCCGACAGGCGGTCGAATTCGTCACCGGCGCCGGTAACTGGAAGACGGCCGGCGAGATCGCCGCCCATGATACGGCGGCTCGCCTCGGAGACGTTGTCGATGCGCCTCAACGCCGCACGCCCGACAAAAAACCAGATGATCAGGGCGCCCAGCCCCATCGTGCCGAGCGCGAACATGAGCGACCGGCGTACGACGTCGCGGAAGGCCTCCGGCTCACCCAGATCGCGCCCGACAAGCAGGATCATCTTGTTGGGAAGCCGCAAGACGAGCGCGATCGCCTGATGCTCGGCCACCTCGTTCGGCTTGATGGGTTCGCCGTTGGTTCCCGGGCGGCGGTCGCCGGCGCCCTCGCCATAGCGGACATAGGTGAAGGGCCGGTTCGTCCACCCCTCGGTGCCCAGAACACCAGCCTCGAGACTCTCCACATTGCCCGTCAGGATCTGCCCCGACGGACTGGCGAGCAGATAAAGGTTCGCTCCGGGCTGGCGCGAACGCAATTCGACGGCGCGGACGAGAAGCGGCAGGCCGCCGCGCTCATAACCGTGCGCGAGCCGCTGGACATCCTCGGTGATGGTGTCCTGAACCTGCCTTTCCAGCATGCGGACGGAAAGCGACGTCATGTAGAAGACGAGCAGCGTCGCGCAAATCGCGAACAGGATGAGATAGAGCGCCGACAGCCGCGCGGCCGTCGTCTTCATGATCGCGCGCAGGCCTGCCATGAACGGTCAGGCTCTCAACATATATCCCGCGCCGCGGATCGTGTGCAGCACGGGCTTGTCGAAGCCCTTCTCAATCTTGCCGCGCAAGCGCGAGACATGCACGTCGATGACGTTTGTCTGGGGATCGAAATGATAATCCCAGACATTTTCGAGCAGCATCGTGCGCGTCACCACCTGGCCCGCATGACGCATAAGGTATTCGAGGAGCCTGAATTCGCGGGGCTGTAGCGTGATCTCCGCGCCGCCCCGGCGGACGGTGTGCGACAGGCGGTCGAGTTCCAGGTCGCCGACCCTGTAGACCGTCTCGACGTCCTTCGCGCCGGCGCGGCGGTTCAACACCTCGACGCGCGCCAGCAGCTCGGAAAAGGCATAGGGCTTGGTCAGGTAATCATCCCCGCCTGCCCTGAGGCCGGTCACGCGATCGTCCACTTCTCCCAAGGCGGAAAGGATGAGGACGGGCGTTTCATTTCCGCGCGCACGCAAACCCGCGATAACCGAAAGACCGTCGCGCTGCGGCAGCATCCGATCCACGATCAGCACATCGTACTCACCGGTATGGGCGAGCGTGTAACCAGTCTCGCCGTCGCCGGCGATGTGCGCCGTGTGCCCCGCCTCGGCAAAGGCCTTTTCGAGATAATCGGCGGCTTCGCGATCATCCTCAATCACAAGAATCTTCATGGAGACCTTTTGCTCCGCATCGGCGGTCGGTGCACTATTCTCGTTCATTTTCCTTCTCCTGAAGATATGACATCTTCGGCGCGCAAAAAAAATACGGCAGCGGGTGATGGGACCCGCTGCCGCCGGAACCGGCTACAAGAAACAGCAATTTCACCGATTCCTTGCGCCCCATGCGCCAACTGTCGAGGGTGTGTAAGGGCAGCCGGCGCAGAGGATTGCGGGATGGCGTCAACCGTTGCCGACGGGAAGCGCCACGAAGCGGTTGTTCTTGTCATGCCTGATCTGCAACAGGATGGCCTTGCGGCCTTCCTTGACAGCTTCCGCCGTGGCCTTGTCGACGTCCGCGGCCGAATTCACCTGCTTGGAATTCACCGCCACGATGACGTCGCCCGTATGGATGCCTTTGTCGGAAGCATCGCTGTTGGACTCGACATTCGTGACCACGAGGCCTTGCCCATTGTCCGAAGGGGTAACGGTCAGCCCAAGCTTGTTCAGCGTGTCGGACGAATTTTGCGTCGCGCCGTTGTTATTGTTCTGCTGATCGTTCGACGCCATCTGGGTGGAGGCAGGCATCTTCCCGAGCGTCACGTTGATGCTCTGGGTCTTGCCATCGCGCCATACCGAAAGCGCAACCTGCTTGTTCGGAGACATTTCGCCGATCATGCGCGCAAGATCCTTCGGCGAATCGACCTCCTTGCCGTTGACCGCGGTGATGATGTCGCCCGTTTTCACGCCGGCAGACTTGGCGGGGCCTTCCTGCGCCTCGGAGACGAGCGCACCCTTTTGGTTGGAAATGCCGAGCGATTCGGCGATATCCTTGGTGACGGGCTGGATCTCGACGCCGAGCCATCCGCGCGACACCTGACCGTTCTTGATCAAGTCCTGGACGACCGTCTTCGCCGTGGAAGCGGGGATAGCGAAAGCGATGCCGACGCTGCCGCCCGAAGGCGAGAAGATCGCGGTGTTGATGCCGATGACCTGGCCATTGAGGTTGAGGGACGGACCGCCCGAATTGCCGTGATTGACCGGCGCGTCAATCTGGATGAAATCATCATAGGGACCCGCGCCGATGTCGCGGCCGCGCGCCGAGACGATGCCCGCCGTCACAGTCCCGCCGAGACCGAACGGGTTGCCGACCGCCAGCGTCCAGTCGCCGACGCGCACTTTGGAATCGTCGGCCCAGCTCAAGTAAGTGAATTTCCGGTCCGGATTATTGACCTTCAGCACCGCGAGGTCCGTGCGCGGATCGGTTCCGACAAGCTTCGCCTTCAGTTCGGTCCCGTCATTGAGGACCACGGTAAATGCCTGCGCTCCCTGGACGACATGGTTGTTGGTGACGACATAGCCGTCGTCGGAAATGAAGAAGCCTGATCCCTGAGCCGTCGGACGCAGCCTGCCCTTGCCTTGATTCTGATGCGGAGCGGGATGATGGCCCTGCTCCTGCTCGAAATCGCGGAAGAAACGCTTCAAGGGGCTGTTGTCGGGAAGCTGGTCCCAGCCGGGGCCGCTGAAGAAATCGGAACCATCATCGGAGGTTGGCTGAACGCGCGATTCGACGCGGACACTGACCACGGCCGGCGAGACCTTCGCGACAAGATCGGCGAAGCTCGGGACATTCGACTGGGCGGCGACATAGACCGGGTCAGCGAAAACGGGAGTGGTCGTGGCGACGACACCGTAACCCACCGCGCTACAGAGCGCGATTGTCGCGGCCGCCGCAAGGAAGCGCTTACGCACAATGCCGGAGGGGCGGACGAGCTTGTTCATTGTGACATTCCTTTTATCTGGCTTTTATCTTTTGGATGCACTGAACGGCATCCTGTGATGCTCACATAGAACACCCGACATTACGTGATCGTTTCCTTTGAATGAAAGTTTCGTAATGCGTAAAAAGGATCATCCACGGAGACGGGCCGCAAGCTGGCATCCAAACAGCGTCCATCCCGGACCCGGAATGCCCTACGGGAAGATGCGGTTATCGTCTCTCCCCGCTGCTTTCAGCCAGGATGGTTTCGAGGCGCGCGGTTTCTTCCTCTGAAAGGGGGGGCGTTTGCCGACGCCGCCGCGATCGCCAGCTTCCGACCATGAAGATGCCGCCTGCGACGAGCAATATGGCCGGCGTACCCCAAAGTAGCGCGTTGCGAAGATCGAAGCGCGGTTCGAGCAGGACGAACTCGCCGTAGCGGGCGACCAAATAATCGAGGACCTGCTGGTTGCTGTCGCCGGCGAGGATGCGCTTGCGCACAAGGACGCGCAAATCATGGGCGAGGTCGGCGTTTGAATCATCGATCGATTCGTTCTGGCAGACGAGGCAGCGTACTTCCTTCGATATTTCGCGCGCTCTCGCCTCAAGCTTCGGATCCTTGAGCATTTCGTCCGGGCGCACGGCGAGAGCGGGCGTCACCGCCGCCAGAAGCACCGCAAGGACAAGAATGAAGCGAACCAGCTTCATGATATTTGCGGCTTCGCCGATGCCGCTTTTGCCCGGCGCGCGGATGGAGCCCCGACACGCAGCCGCCGGTCAAAGAGCGAGATCGCGCCACCTGCCATCATCACCACGCCGCCGAACCAGATCAGCGTCACCAGCGGCTTCCACCAGACGCGAACGACATAGGATCCATCCTTTCCCGCATCGCCGAGAGAAAGGTAAAGCTGCCCGAAACCGAGCGTGCGGATGCCGGATTCGGTTGTCGGCGTGTGGCTTGCCACGAAACTCCGCTTCGCCGAGGAGATGACGCCGAGCGAGCGGCCGGACGCGTCGGTGAAGGGGAATTCGGCCCGCGCCTCGGTGTAGTTCGATCCGCGGTCCGGCACGATCCCCTCGAAGGTCAGCGTGTAGCCGGCAACCGTCACGGTATCGCCGGGATGCATCGAGACGATCTTCTCGGCCTGGAAGGTCAACGTCGCCAGAATGCCGAGAAGGGTCAGTCCCAGGCCGGCATGCGCCAGCGCCGTTCCGTACATGGAGCGCGGCAGGCTGAGGAAGCGGCGAAGGGCAACGCGGGGACCAACCTTGCCGACGCCGGATTTGAGGGCGATGTCGGTCAGCGCACCAAGGATGAGCCAGGCGGCTATGCCGATGCCGCAGGCGGCAAGCACCGCATGGCGATCGACGAAAAGCAGGACGGCGAGCATCACAACGATGGCCGCTCCGAAGGCGAAATAAAGGCGCTCAGCCACCGCGAAAAGGTCGCCTCTCTTCCAGGCGAGCATCGGCCCGAAGGGCACGGCGAGCAGAAGCGGAATCATGACCGGAACGAAAGTCAGTTCGAAATAAGGCGGACCGACCGAGATGCGGTCCTTCGAGATCGCTTCGATGACGAGAGGATAGAGCGTTCCGACCAGAACGGTGGCCGCTGCCGTCGTCAGGAAGAGATTGTTGAGCACCAACGCGCCTTCGCGGGAGATCGGATGAAACAGGCCGCCCGCCGTCAGGCTGCCGGCGCGTAGCGCGAATAGCACGAAAGACCCGCCGATAAAGAGCGTCAGGATGCATAGGATGAAGACCCCGCGGCTCGGATCGGTCGCGAAAGCATGGACCGACGTCAGCACGCCCGACCGGACGAGGAAGGTTCCGAGCAACGAAAGGGAGAAGGTCAGGATGGCAAGCAGGATCGTCCATATCTTGAGCGCCGAGCGCTTCTCCATCACCAAAGCGGAATGAAGCAGCGCCGTGCCCGCAAGCCAGGGCATGAAGGAGGCGTTCTCCACCGGGTCCCAGAACCAGAATCCGCCCCAGCCGAGTTCATAATAAGCCCAGTAGGAGCCCATGGTGATGCCGCCGGTGAGAAAGGTCCAGGCCACCAGCGTCCATGGCCGCACCCATCTCGCCCAGGCCGCATCGACACGCCCCTCGATCAGAGCCGCGACAGCGAAGGAAAAGGAAATCGAAAAGCCGACATAGCCGAGATAGAGCAGCGGCGGATGAATGGCGAGCCCGATATCCTGGAGAATCGGGTTGAGTTCCTTGCCCTCGATCGGGGCCGGGAAAATGCGGCTGAACGGATTGGATGTGAGAAGGATGAAGAGGAAAAAGGCGGCGCCGATCCAACCCTGCACGGAAAGCACGGTCGCGCGGAGGGAGAGCGGCAGATTCCTGCCGAAGAGCGCGACCAGCGCGCCGAAAAAGGTGAGGATCAGGACCCACAGCAGCATGGAGCCTTCATGATTTCCCCACGTGCCGGTGATCTTATAAAGAAGCGGCTGAAGAGAATGGGAATTTTCCCACACATTGGCGACGGAGAAATCCGACCGGACATAGGCCGAGACCAGTGCGGCAAACGCCATCGCCGTCAGCAGAAAACTGGTCAGCGCGACAGGAATTCCCACCGCCATCATGCGCTCATTGCCCGTCCGGGCGCCGGCCAGAGGCACAACCGACTGTACCAGCGCCATGGCGAAGGCGAGAACGAGCGCGAAGTGACCTGTTTCGACCATGGCTTCCCTTATTCTAGTCCGGCTGCCAGACGCCTTTTGCCTTCAGTCCGTCCGCGACATTCTTCGGCATATAGCGCTCGTCATGCTTTGCAAGTACGCTGTCGGCTACAAACGTGCCGCCCGGATTGAAGGCGCCTTCCACGACGACGCCCTGCCCTTCCCGAAAAAGATCGGGAAGAATTCCGGTATAAGTGACTTTCACCGTCTTCTTCTTGTCGGTTACGTCGAAAGTAACGGTCGCCCCCTTGTCGCGCACCAGCGTCCCGTCCTTGACGAGACCGCCGAGGCGAATTTGCTGGCCGGGGGCAACGATGTTGGTGGCGAGATCGGACGGCATGTAGAAATAGGAGGTCTTCTGTCCGAGCGCGACAAAGGTCAGCGTGGTCGCCGCGCCGAGAAAGACGAGGCCGCCGAGAATGACCGAAAGCCGTTTTTGTTTCCGGGTCACGCTTCACTCCGTCCGCGCGAGGCCCAGCGAAGCGGCGAAAGTCTGGAGGTTCTTCGCCGCACTCGTCCCCGCGCCAAGAGCGGTGACGCCGCGCTGCACGGCATCCTGCGCCTCCTTGTCCTTGCCCAGCACCTTGTAGGAACGGACGAGGCGCCGCCAGCCTTCGGGATCAGCCGGATTTTTCCTGAGCTTCTGGTCGAGATTGGCCACCATTCCCTCGATCATTTTCAGGCGATCCGCGCCGGACATGCCGGAAGCCGCCTGCACATCGGCGGCGGAGGGACCGGGAGCGGACTTTGCATTTCCCGTCGCCGTCGCAGCGGGATTGCCAGACAGGCTTGCGAGCGCCTCGCTCACAGGCCCGCGCCAGGGAGAATCGGGAGAGAGATCGGCCAGCATGGAATGCAAGGCGGTTGCAGCTTCTTCCTTTCTGCCGCCCTGCGCTGCGGCCGTCGCCAGAAAGAAGCGCGCTTTCTCGTTGGAGGGCTGCAACTGCAAGGCCTTATGGAAGGCCGCTTCAGCGCGAGCGGAGATCATGCCGCCATCGGCGCCCGCCATGGCTTCGCCGAGCCCGGCTTCAAGCTTGGCGCTGTCGCCGGCCAGCCGGATGGCGTTTTGGTAGGCACCCACCGCATCGCTGAAGCGGTTCATGCGGACATAGATCGGCGCAAGGACTTCCCAGCCGCGTGCATCCGACGGGTTCTTGGCCAGATAGGCCTCGGCGCGGGCAACAAGCTCATCGACGCTGCTATTGGCGGGATTTTTCGCTAGCCGTTCCGCCAGCGGTTCGCCTGGAAGACCCGGAGAGCCGATAAGCGAATAAAGGCCCCAGCTGACGAGCGGCACAGCGAGCACCGCAGCCGTGACGACCCATTTGCCGGATTTGCTACTGTAGGCAGCGCCAGGAACACGCTTTTGATCAGCGCGAAGAATACGCCGCGCTATCTCGGTCCTTGCTTCCTCGGCTTCCAACGGGCTGATCAGGCCACGCGCCGAATCGCGCTCCAATTCAGACAGTTGGTCGCGATAGACCTCGATGTCATGTGCGCCGCCCGCTGCGACACCCCGGACCGGGCGCATCAGCGGCCACAGGATCGCGAGGCACGATCCCAATGTCAAAAGCGCGGCGACGACCCAGAACCACATGCGGTTCTCTTATCGATCAAGCGGGCCAAAGCCAACAGACGCGCGATGCGGCGATTTGGCGGCGGCAGGTAAAATCGGCGTTATGTTGGCAGAGATAGAGATCAGTTGAGCGGCGTCCAGCTTCCGTCGGGATTGCGGCAGGCGGCGCCGCGCCCGGTTTGCGAGGTTTCCGCCGTGAAGACCGTATCCGTATATTGCCGGCAATTCTGAGATCCGACCTGATAAGGCTGACCCGCCACCACCTGCCCGCGATATTTTGACCCGGCATTCTGCCAGGGCACCGGCTGGCCGCTCGGCGTGTATTCGAGCGCCTTGTACTCCGCCTCGAGCGCGCTGCGGCGATCCTGCCTGCTCAGTCCGGCGCCAATCGATCCGCCGATCAGGCCACCATTCATCTCCTGCAGGATCGTCGAACCGACTTTCCCGCCCGCCGGCTTCGCCGGGCTGCCGGATACCGTGGTTTGAGGCTTGGACGTGCCGTGAGACGCACAACCCGTCATCAGTCCTGCTACAGCCAGCAGAACCGCGCAAAAGAATTTTCTGCTCATGAAGTCGGTGAGCCCCTCGTGCCTGTAAATGGTCCGCCGCGCTATATCGCGGTGGCAATCTGGCGCTTTTCGGGCCGGATTTCAACTTTTGGCACGATGTCCGCCGAAATGGCTTTCGGTCAAAGGCATCGGGATTTCACTGCGCCTGCCGCAAAAGCACGGTCGCCCGCAGTCCACCGAGGGGGGAGCGTTCCAGCAACAGCTTTCCGTCATATTCGCGGATAAGGTCATAGACGATCGACAGGCCGAGGCCGCTACCGGGCTTCGTCTCGTCCAGACGTCTGCCGCGCTTCAGGACTTCGCGCGCCTTGTCTTCGGGGATACCCGGACCATCGTCTTCTATAGCCAGCATGAACATCTCGCCATCCGGGCCGCCGGGCGCGGGCAAGAGAGTAACCATGACCTGCCGGTTCGCCCATTTTACTGCGTTCTCGAGAAGATTACCCGTTATCTCCTCGAAATCCTCGCTTTCACCGGCGAATTTCACATCTTCATCCGGCAGGGAGAGCGCGATCTGCGCATCGGGATTGAGTTTCACCATAACCCTGACAAGCCGTTCCAGCAGGGGCTTCAACTGCGTCCTGAAGACGACGCTGTCGCGCTGTGCGGCAATGCGCGCCCGCTGCAGATAATGATCCACTTGCTGCTGCATGGCCGCAGCCTGCCCGCCGACGAGATAACCCTTTTCTCCTCCGATCTGCCTGCTTTCGTTCAACAAGATCGCAAGCGGCGTCTTGAGCGAGTGGGCCAGATTGCCGACCTGCGTTCGCGCGCGCTCTACGATGCGCCTGTTGTTTTCAATCAGTGCATTGGTTTCATTGGCAAGCGGCTCGATCTCGGCGGGGAATTTGCCGTCGAGGCGGGTCGCTTCCCCCTCTCTCACCCGCGCAAGCGCCTTTCGGACACGATCGAGCGGCCGCAAGCCTATCAGGATCGCTATGGCGTTGATGGCGATCATGCCGGCGCCGAAAAGCGCGAGATAGGCATAAACCTTGTTGTCGAAGCGGGCTATGTCGCCGTCGAGTTCGCTTCTGTTGCCGATGACGCGGAAGCGGGCGACGCGATTCTTGGTGTCCAGAACGAACTCGCTCTCGACCGCTTCTATGCGCTCGCCGGCAAGCCCGGTCGCCGTATAGTGGCGCTGGAAATCGGAATTGAAAGGGACTTTCTGGACAGAGGGCGACGGAATGGGTCCTGTCATGGAAATCGAGCGCAATTCTCCGGTCAGATCCTTGGAAACCGGCGTCACCGACCAATACCAGCCGGATCGTGGGATGCTGAAACGGAGATCGCCGAGGTCCGGCGAACCGACAAGGCTGCCGCTGTCGGAAACGCTGACGGAACTGATCAGATTGAACAGATGCGCCTGCAGCAGGCTCTGGAAACTATGCTCGCTGGCCTGCCGGTAAAGCGTCGAGATGATGGTCGCCACCACGACCAGCATGACGACTGCCCACACCGTCGAAAACGCGATGACGCGAAAGGTGACGGATCGTGGTCCGAGTTTCATCGCCCGAGAGATTTCCACTGCGGGAGAGGCGATAGGATCACGTTTCCGGCTCACGCATACGGTAGCCCATTCCGCGTACCGTCTCGATCAGATCGACGCCCATTTTCCTGCGCAGGCGTCCGACGAATACCTCTATCGTGTTGGAATCGCGATCAAAATCCTGATCGTAGAGATGTTCCACCAATTCCGTTCGGGAGACCACCTTTCCTTTGTGGTGTATCAGATAGGCAAGGAGGCGGAACTCGTGGGACGTGAGCTTGAGGGGGACCCCGTCGACTGTCGCCTTGGAGGATTTGGTGTCGAGAAGGAGCGGACCGCATTCCAGTTCCGACGAGGCATGGCCCGCGGCACGGCGGATGAGCGCCCTGACGCGCGCCAGCACTTCCTCGATATGATAGGGTTTGGTGACATAATCGTCCGCGCCGGCGTCGATGCCCGAAACCTTGTCGCTCCAGCGGTCACGCGCCGTCAGGATAAGGACCGGCATCTTGCGCCCGTCGCGACGCCAACGCTCGATGACGGAAATGCCATCCATCTGCGGCAGGCCTATATCCAGGACCACGGCATCATAGGGCTCCGTGTCTCCGAGAAAATGCCCCTCTTCGCCGTCATAGGCGCGATCGACGACATAACCGGCATCGACAAGCGCCTCGGCTATCTGCCTGTTCAGTTGCTTGTCATCCTCGACCACCAGTACCCGCATGCCGTTCTCGTCCTTCGTCGCTGGGAGAGATGCTAAAATCCAAAAGCACGATGAGATAGCACTCACTATTCCCATCGAATCCCAGATTGCCCGACCGTTGCTTATTCTTACTTGGCAGGGACGATAAATTCCACGCGGCGCGGGCGCTGTCCATCCTTTGCCGGAACCAACACGACGATAACGCAAACGGTACGTCCACCTCGGTTCTGCGGAGCGGCGCGCGCGAGTTGTCCGCCGTTCTGCTCCGCTACCTTCTGACCTGTAGAATAGCAATCCACGCCGACGGGGATCACATCGGAAACCGGTGCGGAATCGCCGGAGGCGCCGCCGACGGACGGCATTGCGCCCGCAACGGCAGGCGAGAGACAGAAGCCGAGCAGCACAAAGGCATGGATGAGAGGACGAACATATTCCATAATCTGCCTTTAGTCCTCCTCGGCTGAATATCGAATGAACGATCCGCGGAAGCAGGATTGACGAGGGGAACCGAATTCCACTCATGATCGAATGCCTGTTCCGCGGACCTTTCAATGCAATTTATGAACGGCTCCCAACCTTCCGATAATCGCCGCTACGCCGGAGCCGGCAGTGATGACCTGCAATACCGTATCGGTCAGCGTTGAATTGTCCACCCCCGCGAGAGACAGGCCAAACAGGCCCGCGACGGATGTCGCAACTGTGACAAAGGATGCCCACAGCGTCCGGGACAGGTACCAGGGCTTGGTGGAATCCATCTTTCTTCTCCTTTTCCTGTTGAAAAAACGTGACGGAACATCAGCGGAGGGGGATCGCGCAACTAGCCGGAAGGCCTGGACCGACAGAGGCGCTGACCTGCCGGACGGTGATCTCGATCTCCTCCGGCAGGGACGGGAAATCTGCCGAAAGATCGGAGGATGGATAGGTCCAGGATGGCGACGAGATGGTGGCGCTGCGCACCATATTACCCGCTGCCGACACATCGACCTGATAGGCTTCGTATTCCTCGCCAAGCGGAATGTCGGCGCCGAGCCAGTTGTCGGCGTCCACCCGCCCTCGCCGTATCCAACCGACAGCGATGCTTCCGTCGGCCTGCCGCTCGGCTTCGAGGTGAACGGGGGAAAGTGGCGTCAGTGCGCGAACGCCGCCCGTTTCGCTGTAGAGGCTGAACGCGGGGCTGGAGAAATCGTAACCAGCCGGGCCAACCCGCCAATTCAGGAGGAGCCCTATTTCGGAAGACCGCAATCCCGCCGGGAAAATGGCGTCATCGATCAGAACGAAGGGTGCACCATCGACGGCACCTGCTCGCATCGCGTCGTCGGTGCCGAGTTGCCCGCGCAACAAGCCAGAAAGCGTCCACACCGAGGGCGCTGTCTCGACCGCGTTCTTGAATTGCAAAACCTCCCACACACCGCTCGCCGTCAGGACGGCTGCGACATTGGCGCCGTTCAACATCTGCAGGCGGCTGATGCTTTGCAGTTCGCCATCATAAAGTCTGACCGTGATCGTCCGGGCGAAATCGATACGGCCGGAGAATGCACCCTCGAGCGGATCAGCAAGTTCGCCGATGATGGCAGGCAGCGATGCAGTCGAGCGAAGGCCGAAACCAGTGTCTTCAGGCGACGCGTAGAGCACCTCCGATTTCCACGGTTTCGACCAGACAGCTGCGCAGAAACGACTTTCCGGCGCAACGCTGGCATTCATAGGCAGATCGAGAAAATGAGCGAGCGGCTCGCCGACGATTGTCGACGACAGCGAGGCATAAGCGGGCAAACCCGTGCGCCACGGAAATGGCGCAACCCGCTCGATACGACGCGCGCTGACCCGGCGCGTCAATCCTTCATCGATTTCGGCGACGACATAATCCTGCGTTCCGCCCGCATCCGTCAGCCTGACGATCGAGCCCGGGAGCGCATCGGCGTCGCCAGCCGGCAAGGCAAAGTCTATCTGTTCGCGCCCCGCCCAATCACGCCTCAGCCAATCCGCGACGAGCGCATCCGCCTGGCCGGTCTCCAGAACGCCGGAAAAGCCTATCGTCTGCTCAGCGGCGCCCGACACGTCGCTCCGCCGTCTGCGGGCGGACGCCGCCTGGTATTCGTTCAAAGGATCCTGGAACTGCAGCATCGCGCTTGCAGGAAGCGCATGATCAGGGTCGCGCGTTTTGCGCATGGCCGGCGTGCCGCCATCCGCCGCCACCATCTCGTCAATGAGCGTGCCTGTGGTAGCCAGCGCATTTTCGCTCATGAAGACGAGATCGCCTGCCTGCTCGAAGGCTGACAGGCCGAACAGATCGGAAAGCGGTTCGAGGGTCGAGCGCGCCGTATCGGGGTGCGACACGACATAACCGGCGACGCTTCCGTCCGCCTTGGACACTTCTGCGGCCGGCAAGCCGTGGTCCCCGAGAATCGCGTTCGCGAGATCGCCAATTTCAGGCGACACCAGCCGCCCGTTCAGCCAATGCCCCGCGGACCAGTCGGCCCCGTCGCTCCAGGCGTCGGAAAGCAGCGGGAATGCCGGAAAGGGCCGTGCATCCCAGGCCCAGACATAGAGCCGCTCCATATCGACCATCTGGCCGCCATAGACGCTGGAGACCGGGTTCTGTGCGGGATCGAAAACAGCGCTCGCCGGGTCCCAATAGCTGTAATGGGCCGAAAGGAAACGATGCTGCGCGAGATCGGAGCGGCCGCCGCTCGAAAAATAGGGGACGGCGCTCTCCGACGATTTCGGGTCGGGAAAGACGTTGGGCTGGTTTGGGCCCTTGTCGACGGCCGGACAGCCGAATTCACTGAACCATACCGGCTTGCTCTGCGGCGCCCAAGCTGTCGGCGTGGAGGCTTCCACACCCGCAACTCGGTTATAGTGATTGTTGCTCCACCAGTTCAGGATGTCCTTGTAGCGGAAGACCCATGGCTTGCCGAAGGCTCCATCCGTGATTGCGCTGCGCTGTCTCGCCGAACGCGCTTCCGAGCTTTCATAATACCAGTCATAGCCTTCGCCACCCGCAACCGCCGCGCGCAGCCCGTCCGGATCGTATGGACCGGAAAACCCGTCCGGATTGCCGCCGGCATAGTCGGCATCGCGCCAGTCGGACAACGGCATGTAATTGTCGATCCCGACGGCATCGACAGCGGTATGCGACCAGAGCGGGTCGAGATGGAAAAAGACGTCATTCGAACCATCGGGAGGGTGATAGCCGAAATACTCGCTCCAATCGGCGCCATAGGTGATTTTGGTCGCGGCTCCCAGCACGGAGCGCGCATCGGCCGCAAGTGCAGCAAGCGCCTCGACGAATGGGAACGCGTTGGCGGCGTCCCTGAGCGTCGTCAGGCCGCGCATCTCGGAGCCGAGCAGGAAGGAATCGACGCCGCCCGCTGCGACCGCGAGATGGGCGTAGTGGAGAATGAGACGGCGATATCCCCAATCCGTTGCATTCCCGGAAAAGGGAATCGTGTCCGCCTGTGTCGCGAAATCGGAAATGGCGGCATCGCCGCAGAACGCCGCGATTTCGGCGCGCACAGCCGCGGTTTTGTCCGAAGTCCCCGAAAGTCCCGGCGCGAGCGCGGAGGTGATGCGACCGCGCCAGGGATAGGCCGCCTGCGCCGCGCCGCCATACGGATCGGGCAGGCTGTTCTCGGCAGGAATATCCATCATCATGAAGGGATAGAGCGTGACCTTCAGGCCCCTCCCCCTGATCTCGGCGATCGCGTCCATCACAGTCCTGTCGGATGGGTGCCGCCATACGCCGCGGCGCCGTTCACCATCGAGACAACCGGCGCATCCGCACGCTCTATCCCCGAAACCTTCCAATCCTGCGAGAAGCCGTGCGGATCGGCCTGCGTCACCATCGGCCGAATGGCGCATTGCCCTGCCCTCAAATCATTGCCAAACCAGGTCACGACCAGGCCGATGTTCTCGACATTCGGGCAAAGCGCCTGCAACTCGTCGAGCGAAGCGACAAGGTCGGACCGCGCGGTCAGAACATGACGGTTGACCGCCTCGCTGGCACCCTTCTGCGCAGCATACGTTATCGGGTCGGGCGAGAGGCCATATTCCGTTGCGCCGGGAATGAGCGCGACAGCTCGTATCTGCTTGTGGAGATCGCCGGCCGGCTTCAGCACTTCGAACTGGAACTGCGGAATCCGGTTGCCGTAATCGCCAAGCGGGAAATGCTCGAAAACGATATAGGCCGAGCCGCGATAGGCCGGCGTGTTGCCGGAACCTTGCTTGGCCTCGATCAGTGGATCGGGCTGCTGATCCTCGGTACCCTGATAAACGCGGATCTCGTAAAGAGTCTGGTCGAGTTCGCGCCCATCCGCCCAGATGCGGCGCAATCCGGCGATTTCGCCCTCGCAGAGCAGGAAAGCGACATTGGCAAAGTAGGAATAGGTTGTGACGCTCGCGCCGCCCTTGAAACCCTGGCGCTTCGTCTTGCGGCTTTCCTCGAAGCGCGTCGCCCAGATCATCGTGCCGCCTACGCGAGCCGCGCCATAGACGCGCGGTATAGGCGCGCCGTCCTCCGCGGTGAAGGGCGCGGCGCTCGCAAGCTTTCCGCGCGTATAATGCTGCGTGCTGTCGATCAGCGCGCGGTCGACGAGATAGCCGGCCGTGGCTCCAGCGGCGGAGCCGATGGCCGCACCGACAGGACCAAGAAAACCGCCGAGGAATGACCCGGCAGCTTGTAAAAGCAATGTCGCCATAAGAAATCAGCCTCGGGGATCGAGCTTCGACGGGGATGCGGGGAATGCGAACACACCGGCTATGCGACGGCGCCAATGCGGCACAAGCGCCGATACAAGCACTGCCTGCCCCTGGTAAGCATGGATGAAGCGGCCGGGCGCGACCATGATGCCGGCGTGCTTGGCTGGCGCATTCGGCCGCCAGCGAAAAATCACGAGATCGCCCGCCGCAACAAGATCTCCCGGCTTTTCGCAACAATATCGGCGCGCGGCTTCGAGCAGCCTGTCCTTACCGCCTGTTTCCGCCCAGTCGGCGGCGTAAGGCCCAGGGTCTTCCGGCTCGACGCCGTAAAGCTCCCGCCAGACGCCGCGCACCAGTCCCAGGCAGTCGCAGCCGACGCCTTTCAATGAACCCTGATGCCGGTAAGGCGTGCCGAGCCACGTCATGGCCGCTTCGACGACCAGTTCCGCTCTCATTTCGTCGATTGTGGTCATCATGGCACCAGGGGGCCGCCGTCAAACTCCTCGCCGTCGGTGACATAGCCATAGGCGGCATCATTGCCCGGCAGATGCGGAAAGCCGCGGAAATTGAGGGGATTTGCGAATTTCGCCTTGCAGGTCTCGAAGGATTTGTCGCAGCCGGCGACGATGTGGAACGTGTCTCCCGGTTCCGGCTGCACAGGTCCGTCCTGCCAGAATTTGAGCGCCACGCCATCCGGCTTCACCTGGTGCTCGACGATGCGCTCCGCCGTGCCGCTCGATGCGCCCGACGTCCAGGTCAGCAGGCCATTTGCGAACCAGCCGGCTTCGAACGTATCCAGGCCGGAGACGAGAAGCGTATCCTCCGTCTCGCGCGAGATGACGGTGCCGTCGCCGGAAAAACCGGCCCTGGTCAGGTCGAAGCGGCAGTGCGTGTCGCCGAGTTCGGCGTCGCAACCGCGCCGCGCATAGCGGCCGTTCGGCTGGTCGAGGCTTTGCGTCAGGCTTTCCAGTTCCGCCGTCAGCGCACCGTCGTTTCTGGTGATCTTGCCGACAACGGCTTTGCGGATCATGGCGAAATCGGCCGGCTCCTGCCAGTTGACCAGCATCGTCTCGACGATCGCACCGTCATAGCGGCCCGCCTCGATGTCGGCCTCGTCGATGGCGGTGGAAGACAGGGCGCCCTCTATATCGACCGTATCAACGGCAAGCCCGAGAGACGAACGCGCCTCGCTTGCTGTAAAACCTGTCTGCGGTTCGAAGGAAACGCCATCGACCACCAGCGGCAGATCATGATCGGTGAAGCCGAGCACCGTGCCGTCCTTCCGCGTCAGCTTCCAGCATTGGCAAACGGTGGTCGCGGTCCCGGCGAGATTGCTCGCGAGACCGGGCGGATAAAGGCTCAAAGCTGGACCTCCACAAGCGGGATCGACGGGATCTGGCCGGCCTTGAAGGCGGTCAGGCTGATCTCGATCCTCTCTGCGTCAAAGCGGACCGGCACATCGAACACGTAACCCGCCGTCACTGCGGCTCCCGCTGGCGGAATGGCAGCGCTGGCGAAGACAACTGATCCGGTTTCATCGTCGAAGGTGAAATCGGCAGGGCTCGATTTCTCCGTCCCCGCCACCGCCACGAGAAGCGTCCCGGCTGCGGGTTTGCGGATCAGCCGTGCATAGGAATCGGGCGCATCGCCGTAGTTCTTCACCAACGGGAAACTTGCCGCACGGCCATCTCCTGTTCCAAGTGTCTGGTCGAGCACAGTCGGCGTCGCGGAAGGGCGGCAGGATTTCATGTCGAAGGGGTCGCGGAAGCGGAAGGCGTAGAGCGAGCCGCGCCGCGCCTCGAAGAAGGCCAGCACGTCATAGAGGTCTTCCAGGCTCCTGACGCCGGAGCCGGCATCGTAATAATGGCGCGACTGCGAGAAGCGGACATTGCGCTTCTCGCGACCGGAGGTGAGTTGGATGATCTCGTTCTTGCGGTCGGGCCCGCCCGTCGCGCCGAAGGAAACGCCAAGCGGGAAGAGCACGTCGTGAAAGCCGTTGCTGCCGGTCATCAAAGGCTCCTTGTTCCGCGCGAAACGGCACGGGCGAGCATGGACGTCACCTGGCCCTCGGATTTACGGAAAGACGAGGCGTCTTGCGTCGTGACGTTGAAGACGACGTTGACAGCGCCTCCGCCGCCAGAGGAGGCGACGCCCAGGCTTCCATCCGAACCCCGGCGCAGCGGCAGGATCGCTTCGGAACCGGCTTCACCGGCAAGCCCCAAACCGCCGCCCATCGGAAAATAGGTGGGCGACGAAACCACGCCTCCGGAGGCGAACGGTACGACTCCTCCCTTGGCGAAGGGCAGCACGCCTGATCCGCCGAAAAGACTGGAGAAGAACGATGACGCCAGATTCTCCAGCGGCTTCAGTCCCTGCGTCAGCGCCGTTCCAGAAAGGCTGAGCGCGATCTGGCGCAGCACCGCGTTCAGATCCTTGCCGCTGACGGCGGCGCCTCGCAGCGCGCTTGTCAGCGACGTGCCGAACTCCTTGGAGAGGCCCTGCAAATTCTTCAACGCATCTTCCAGCGGGCTGGTATCGGCGCTGATCCTGACGGTCATGTCTTCCGCCATGTCGTCTCCTCTTTTTTGTCGGGAAACCGGGTCATGAGGCTCGCGAGATCCGCCCGCCCCAACGCGCCGCTTCCAGTCCGGTCGAGACCGGTTGCGGCCAAAAGCTCACGCGGCGTCATCGCCCAGAAATCACGTGAAGAAAGCCGCAGCAGGCCGAGGCCGGCACGCATCACGTCGGCCCAGGGAAACGGATTCGTTCCGGCTGCTGCGGCGTCTAGGGGTTTACGGACGGCCCGCTTTCCGGTGCGCCGAACGTCACGGCAAGCAGTTCGGAGACGATCCACGCATAACCCGCCGCGCCGTTGTCGCAGCGCATGGCGCGGACATCGTCATCCGTCACGGCAGCGCCGCCGCCGCGCAATCCAGCGCCGATCACTCTGACCAGATCGGAGGCCGACAGCCTGCCGTTCGAGAAGCGCTCGACCAAAGCGCCGAGATCGTCAGCCTCGAAGGCAGTCTCCAGTTCCGCGAGGGCCCCGAGCGTCAGGCAGAGGCGGTATTCCTCCCCGTTGAGCATGGCGGCAATTTCGCCGCGCCGCCTGTTAGCGCTCATGGCGCGGCCGTGAAGCTGATGGCGCCGGCGGATTCCAGCGCGATGTCGAAGGTCACTTCGCCATCATGATCGCCGGAATATTCCAGTGCCGTCACCTGGAACGGTCCCGCCACGGTGCCGAAATCCGGCAAAATGAGCTGCCAGGAAGAAATACCGGCATCGAAAAACTGCGTGCGGATCGCTGCGTCCGACTGCGCGTCCTTGAAGATTCCCGATCCGCTGACGGAGACGCGCTGCATGCCGCTGCCAGCCAGAAGTTCACGCCACCGCCCGGCAGAATCCGCATCGGTAATATCCACCGTCGCGCTGTTGAAGGACAGCCGCTTGGTCCGCAGCCCCGCGACCGTGACGAAATTGCCGGATCCGTCTCCATCGAGCTTGAGGAGAAGGTCCTTGCCTTTCTGTGCGACCATTCAAGGTCTCCCTTTTTGAGGCAGTCGGCAGGTCGGCAATTGGCAATCGGAAGACTTATTCCCGATTGCCGACTGCCCATTGCCGACTGCCGAAAATCAATCCGCTTCCGTCAGCGCCCGGAAGCGCAACAGCCCGTGATAGACGATCAGGTCGTCGTCGAACCGCACTTCGGCGAAGTCGAAGCGCAGGCTGACGAGGTGATGACCGTCGAGCGTCAGGGAGGCGTCGTCGAGCACGGCGCGCGCCGCTTCCATGATCGCCAGCGCCTCCGCCTTGCCATGCGCTTTCGACCAGACATGCAGCGTGAAAAGCTGTTCGGTGCCGCTCTCGGTGCTGGTCGACCAATCATGGACGCTGGTGAGGCCGAAGGTGATATAGGGGAAGGCGACATGCGGCGGCGCATCGTCATAGATTTTCGGGCCGCCAAGCGCGGCCGCCAACGTCGCATCGTTGCCCAGCGCCGCGAAGATCGCTTTTTGCAGTTCAGCCGCGGGCGAGGTCATTCGGCTCTCCCTCCGTCTCCGACTTTGCTTTCAAGTCGGGCTTCGGTTCCGCTTCGAGAGGAAGGGTCGGTCTTGACCGGCGCCCGCTCTCGATGCCATCTCCGAGCGAATGCGCCTTCATACGAAGTGCGCCGACCAGACCGTCAAGGGTCAGGCGAAGCGTGAAGTTCATTGTCCGGCCTCGCTGGTTTCACAGAAGAAATAGCGTCCGGTCTCGTCCGGATCACAGACCGTCAGGATGTCGAAGATGCGGTCCCCTTTGCGGAAACGCATACCGCTTTCGATGGAGGCGTCCTGCCTGACGGTCATACGATGGGTGACGGTTCGGACGGTCTGACCAGTGTTCACCGTTTGCCTGGCGTTCAAAGGTTCCATGCGGGCAAAAAGCGTTGCCGCCGTCGCCCATGCCTGCGTCGTGCCGCCATAGAGGTCCGGCGTCGTTGTGGCGCTTTCGAGCACCAGTTCGTGGCGCAGTTCGCCGGGATCGATCGTGAGCGTCCGCATCAGAGCCTCGCCAGCCTGTAACTCGCCACCAGCCGCTCGAAATCGGCCGGTATGGAAACCGGCTGGTCGGCGACGCCATAATCCGTGCGGAACTCGTACCAATGCGCGACGAGCAGCAGGATCGCCCGCTTCAGCCGGTCGGGGACGGCGGCGGCCGTATCGCCGTAACCGGCGAAGAAATCGACCTCCAGCCCGTTCATGACCCGCAGCGCGCCGGGCGAGGTTCCGAGAAGGAGCCGGGCGGGACGGGCATCCGTGTCGACCTGATAAGTCGATGGATCGACGACAGACGCAGCGCCGCTGTCGTCATAGGTCGTGACGGACAGGATCTGGCTGACTGGATTGCGAAAAAGCGCGATGCGGTCCTCGTGCGGCCAGCAATCCCGCGTCAGGCGCCAGCTTTGGGTGATCAACGCCAGGCCGGTTTGCGCCTCGACCTCGTCGCGCGCGGCGCGGATCAGCCCGGCGATCAGATCGTCCTCGCTGTCATGGCTGATGCGCAGATGGGTCTTGGCGTCGTCCAGGCTGACCGGCTCGACGGTCGGCGCGACGGTGCGAAAGAGAGTCATGAAAATCTCGCAAACGGTTGAAAAGAAAGCGGCCCCGGCGGGAGGACAACCGGGGCCGCATTCGGCAAGACAGCGGATGGACGCCATCCGCCGAAGAACCGCGAAGGTTCTCAGCTCATGCCGAATTTCAGGAGCTTGATCGCGTCGAAATCCTGCACCCCGCCGCCGACGCGCTTGGTGGTGTAGAAAAGCACGTAGGGCTTGGCGGAATAGGGATCGCGCAGCACCCGCACGCCGCTCCGGTCCACGACGAGATAACCGCGCTGGAAATCGCCGAAGGCAAGTGGCGTCGCGTCGGCGGCGATGTCGGGCATGTCCTCCGCCTCGACCACCGGGAAGCCCATCAGCATGGCGCGGCTGCCGGGCGCGGCCGGCGGCTGCCAGAGATAATTGCCGTCGGCGTCCTTCATCTTGCGGATCGCTCCCTGAGTCTTGCGGTTCATCACCCAGGAGGCATTCTGGCGGTAGCCGGCCTTCAGCGCATAGACCGTGTCGATCAGGATGTCGGACGGGTTACTCGCCGGCCAGGCGCCGGAAACGCCGGTGGCGGTATAGCCGATCTTGCCCCACGCCCAATCCGCTTCCGCTACCGTGGTGTAAGACAGGAGACCCTTCGGCTTGTTGGTCCCGTCGCCGGAAACGAAAGCCGCGCCCTCCTGCTCGGCGAAGGCGGTCTCGACCTCCGCGCCGATCCACTGGTCGATATTGACGATGCTGTCTTCCAGAAGCGCCGCTGTCGCCGCCGGCATGGCGTAGAGCTCGGCGGTCGGGAACTGGAGTTCGTCGAGCGTCGGGCTGTTGGTCTGCGGCCGCGCCGCCGTCTCCGCCACCCAGCCGACCGCCGGCCCGGAAATGGCGAAAGGCTTCTTCAGCACCGCGCCGGACACTTTTATGACCGACGCGATCGAGCGGATCGGCGAGATCGCCGCCAACCGCTCGCCGATCTCCGCTTCCGTCTCGTCCGGCACCAGATAGCCACCGTCCTGGCCGGAGCCATAGGACATCGCCTTGGTGTCGAGCGAACGCAACAGCCGGTCGTCGCCCGAACGCACATAGGCGTCGAAGGCCTGCTTGTGCTCGCTGGGCAGCGGCTGCAAGCCGCGATCGCGGCCGAGCGCCGGCCGTGCTTTCCGGACCATAAGCCCGTCCAGCGCCCGCTTCTGCTCATCAAGCGCCCGAGAGATGCGGTCGACCTTCTCGGTCGTCACCACATCCGGTCCAAGCCGGCCTTCGATCTGGGAGAGCCGTTCTTCATTGGCGCTCTTGAAGGCCTCGAAGGAGGCCGTGAACTCGCCGAAGGCGCCCGTGATTTCGGCCATGCCGGCGGCCGACTTGGTTTCCGGCACGCCGGATAGTTCGCTTGTCGTCATTTCACCTTTTCCTTTCGTTGATCGTTTTATGGGCGTTGATCATTCTGGTGGCACGGCGGATCGCGCCGGCGAGCTTCAGTCGTGCTAGGCGCTCGCCTTCATCGCCCGGACGCCATACCTTGACGCGCTCGACACGCGCGCCGGGCAGCATCGGAAATGTGACGATGGAGATTTCCCACAGGTCCGCCTCCAGGATGTGGCGAACGCCGGTGCGCGGATCGGTGCGGGCGCGGCTGGCGCGAAAGCCGATGGAAAGCCCGTCGAGCGCGCCGTGGCGCATCAGGTCGAGCACCTCGCGGGCGCGCTCCACCCCGGTCGCCAGCTTTCCGCGCACGAAGAGGCCCTTGCCGTCCTCGACGATTTCGGTCCAGGTGCCGATCGGCTCGTTCGGGTCGTGCTGGTAGAGCATGCGGATGCCGGCGGCACCGCGTGTCTTGAGCGATCTAGCGAAAGCGCCGCGCTCGACCGCGTCTTTCGCCAGATCGACGACGCCGAAGAGGCTGGCATAGCCGGTGAAGGCGCCGTCGGGCGCGACGTCGTCGAGGCGCAGATCGACGAATTTGCGCTCAACCCGCTGCGTCATTGTTTCAGAAATCATCGATCGTCCTTTCCATCTCCGGCAGGGCGCCCTCGCCCGTTCGCCGCCGCGTCAAAAGCCGCATCAGGAAGCCGAGCGCCCACCAGGCGGAAAGGCTGGCCGCCGCCGATCCCATCAGCGCCAGTTCGCCAGCGCCCAACCTGTCCTCGATGCCGAGTTCGATCGCGATCTTGAGGCCGACCGTGCCGCCGAAGACGAGGCCGCTGACGAGCCCGACGGCGAAACGCGCCGCCGCCTCGCGCCGGCCTTTCGGCAGGATGTAGACGAGCGAGATCGCAGAGCCGGCGATCGCACCGGTCCCTTTCACCGCCCACAGGAAGGCGGCGCCGGACATGCTGGACATTTTTGGTTTCCGTTCAGGGGTGTCTAAAGCTGGCGCAGACGGCCTGGCAGCTTCCGCGGATTGATTGTGGCGGAACTATTCTTACCCAGTCTTATAATCAGGATCCGTTTTGACGGCGGGCGCGGCCAAAAATCGCTAAGAAGGCGCTATTTCTGCTGCCGAATCCTTTCCCGAGCGGCTTTCAGGAGTTCCCGAATCTGATTGCCGTTCGAGAGCTGCACGTTCTCGTCCGCCGGCGAGCGTCGCCACACTCTGACAAGATCATCCGCGCTGTAGCGGGGGCCGATGAGATCGTCCAACAGAGGCGCCAGGCGTGCCTTTTCCTCCACCGACAACCGCTTCAGACCAATTCTGGCCGCATCATCGTGGGATGAAACGAGTTCATAGAATTTCGGGAAGAAGTTCGCGAAGAATTTCGCGAGAACCGGCTCCATCGCTGTATCTCGCTTTTCATAGACCGTCATCTTTACCTCTATTTCTGGGAAAGGAGGTGA
>DASZUG010000027.1:0-119715 GCA_035547755.1 Rhizobiaceae bacterium | reverse complement strand
GAAGCGCATGGGCTGACGATGGCGCATGGCGAAACCCATGGCGGCTCCAGCTTCTGGATGCGCACGCCCACTGGAGAGGATGCGCGGCTTCTGGCCGAACGGCTCCGCCCGTTGGGCGTCCTGATCGAGCCGGGCCATGTCTTCTTCGATTCGGAGAACGCACCACTGGACTTCTATCGCCTTGCCTATTCGTCGATCGACGCGTCCAAGATAGAAGAGGGGATCAGGCTGATCGCCAGCCGGGTCTGATCTGGCGATATGTCGCGCTGAGACTGGCGCTACACCGCTTTTTACCCCGCCATCACTATGGCCACGAGTGCAGCGTGCCGGCGAGCCGCGCGCAATCTATGGAGCCCGACCGAAAATGAAAATGACCACCGAAGAAGCTTTCGTCAAAGTGTTGCAGCGGCACGGCATCAGGCACGCTTTCGGCATCATCGGTTCCGCTTTCATGCCGATCTCCGACCTGTTCCCCAAGGCCGGCATCACCTTCTGGGACTGCGCGCATGAGGGCTCGGGCGGCATGATGGCCGATGGCTATACGCGCGCCGGCGGCAAGATGTCGATGATGATCGCCCAGAACGGTCCCGGCATCACCAATTTCGTCACGGCGGTGAAGACGGCCTATTGGAACCACACGCCGCTTCTGCTCGTCACGCCGCAGGCGGCGAACAAGACGATCGGTCAGGGCGGCTTCCAGGAAGTCGAGCAGATGGCGCTGTTCAAGGACATGGTCGCCTATCAGGAAGAGGTGCGCGACGCCTCGCGTATCGCGGAGGTGCTCAACCGGGTGATCCAGCACGCGAAGCGCGCCTCCGCGCCGGCCCAGATCAACGTGCCGCGCGATCTCTGGACGCAGGTGATCGACATCGACCTGCCGGCGATGGTGGAATTCGAGCGCCCGTCCGGCGGTTCGGAAGCGCTCGATAAGGCTGCGGCGCTGCTTTCCAAGGCGAAGTTCCCGGTCATCCTGAACGGGGCCGGGGTGGTCCTGGGCGATGCGGTCGGCGCTTCCATGGCGCTTGCCGAGCGTCTCGATGCGCCGGTCTGCTGCGGCTATCAGCACAATGACGCATTTCCGGGCTCGCACCCGCTTTTCGCCGGGCCGCTCGGCTATAACGGCTCCAAGGCGGCGATGCAGCTCATCGCCAAGGCCGATGTGGTGCTGGCGCTTGGCACGCGGCTCAATCCGTTCTCGACATTGCCCGGTTACGGCATTGATTACTGGCCGAAGAACGCGGCGATCATCCAGGTCGATATCAATCCCGACCGCATCGGCCTGACCAAGCCGGTCTCCGTCGGCATCGTCGGGGATGCGAAGAAGGTGGCGGAAGGCATATTGGAGCGCCTTTCCGATAGCGCCGGCGATGCCGGCCGCGCCGAGCGCAAGGCGACGATCGCGCAGACGAAATCCGCCTGGGCGCAAGAGCTCTCCTCGATGGATCATGAAGAGGACGATGCCGGCACCACATGGAACGCACGCGCCCGCAAGGCCAAGCCCGACTGGATGAGCCCGCGCATGGCCTGGCGCGCCATCCAGCAGGCGCTGCCGCGCGATGCCATCATCTCCTCCGACATCGGCAACAATTGCGCCATCGGCAATGCCTATCCGTCGTTCGAAAAGGGTCGCAAATATCTTGCGCCAGGCCTCTTCGGCCCCTGCGGCTACGGCCTGCCCTCGATCGTCGGCGCCAAGATCGCCTGTCCGGACACGCCGGTGGTGGGCTTCGCCGGCGACGGCGCCTTCGGCATCGCCTGCACCGAACTCACCGCCATCGGACGCAAGGAATGGCCGGCGATCACGATGATTGTTTTCCGCAATTATCAGTGGGGCGCGGAGAAGCGCAATTCGACGCTGTGGTACGCCGACAACTTCGTCGGCACGGAGCTCGATCCCCAGGTTTCTTATGCCGGCATCGCCAAGGCTTGCGGCCTTCAGGGCGTGCAGGCCTTCACCATGGAAGCGTTGACCGCCGCGCTGGACGAAGCGATCGAGGACCAGATGAAGCATGGAAAGACGACGCTGATCGAAGCGATGATCAACCAGGAACTCGGCGAGCCCTTCCGCCGCGACGCGATGAAGAAGCCGGTCGCGGTGGCCGGCATCGATCCCGCCGACATGCGCGACTGAGGCGTTTCGAGGCAATGGCGCGCGGCGGACGTTCGGGCGACATTCTGGTCTTCAACGCCGGATCGTCCTCGATCAAGTTCGCCCTGTTCGACGACGCGTTCGAACGCAAATTCTCCGGCCTGGCGGATGCGATCGGCGGCGACGGGCGGCTCTATGTCGGAGGAAAGGAAAGCCCGGCGCATTTCGCCGACCATGCCGCAGCGCTTCGCGCCATCCTCGGGGAGCTTGAAAATCGCGGCGTCCGCCTCGACGCTTTGGCGGGCGCCGCCCATCGTGTCGTCCATGGCGGCAGGACGCTGACGAAAGCCTGCCGGCTTACACCGGAGGCGATCGCGGAAATCGAAGCTTGCGTGCCGCTCGCCCCGCTCCACAATCCGCACAATCTGGCGCTCATCCGCGCCGTCTCGGACGCCGCTCCGAACCTGCCGCAATATGCGTCCTTCGATACGGCTTTCCATGCGACCAATCCGGAAGTGGCGGTTCGGTACGCGATACCGGCGGAAGAGGACCGCAAGGGGATAAGGCGCTACGGGTTCCACGGCATTTCCTTCGCCGGCCTGACGCGGCAACTACCCGAGATCAGCGGCAGTCCGCTGCCCGCCAGGCTTCTGGCGCTGCATCTCGGCAATGGGGTGAGCCTCTGCGCCATTCGCGACGGCCTATCGGTGGCAACGACCATGGGTTATTCGCCGCTCGAAGGGCTGACCATGGGAACACGGTCCGGCGGCATCGACGGCAACGCCGTGCTGCGCCTAGCCGAGGAATACGGCATCGAGGGCGCCGGCCGGATTCTCAACCGCGAGAGCGGCTTGCGGGGGCTCGGCGGCCATTCGGACATGCGCGCGCTCCACGCGGCGAAGACGCCCGAAGCCGCCTTCGCCATCCGGCATTTCTGCTATTGGGCGACACGCCATGCCGGCTCGATGATGGCCGCGATGGGCGGCCTCGACGCGCTCGCCTTCACAGGTGGGATCGGCGAGAACGACGCCGCTATTCGCGCCGCCATCATGGACGGGTTGGCATGGGCGGGTCTCGCCTTCAGCGCCGCCGCCAACGCGGAAAAGCGGCCTCGTCTTCACCGGTCCGGCTCTGCCGTGGAAGCCTGGATCATTCCCGCGGACGAAGAAGCCACGATAGCGCGCGACGCGGCAACTTGCCGTTGACGTATAAAGCGGCGTCCACCGCCGCTCCGGAAGGGCGGCGATGGATGACGAACATCAGTTCCGCCGTACCTCGCGCTTTCCCGCAATCTCCGCCACCTTGCCGAGCGCGCTGGTCGAGAGCGCTTCGGCGAGCTCCGAACGCTGTTTCGCCGTCAGTGCGGTCAGCGGCGGCATGACCCGCGCCCAGCCCTCGCGGCCGGTGAGCAGGGCAAGCGCCGCCTTGATCGAGGCGACCAGCGGGAAGCGCGCAATGATGGCGCGGATATCGACGGCAGCGTCGAGCGCTTCCTTTTTGGCGCCTTCGTCCGAACCGCTCCAGGCGATCTGGGCGAACGGTCCTGTCACGTTGGCGGTGGCGGATATGCAGCCGGCGAAGCCGCATTCGGCGGCGCGGCCGAGCGAGGCTTCCGCACTCGGGAAGACGGCGAAGCCGGGAAGGTCGCGTGCGAGGCCGGCGGAGTAGGCGAGGTCGCCGGAACTGTCCTTCAGGCCGAGCACCTGTTCGGGATGGGCGTCGCGCAGCCGCGCGACGATCTCAGGGGTATAGGGGACGCCGGAATTCGCCGGGAAATGATAGAGGTAGAGATTGAGCCCTCGAGGTCCGACCTTGCCGATCAGCGCTTCGACATAGGCCACCACGCCATCAGCATCGAGTCCTTTGTAATAGAAGGGCGGCAGGAGCAACGCGCCGGCAAAGCCGAGCGATTTCGCTTCGGCCGTCAGTCGGCAGGCGTCCTCGAGCGCCGCGGCGCCGGTTCCGACCATGAAGCGGTCGAGAGGCAGGCCGGCTTTCGCCACTGCCCCCATGGCGGCAACGCGCTGATCCACGGAAAAGGATGTCGCCTCGCCGGTCGTGCCGAGGAGGTTGACGCCATCGCAGCCGCCGTCGCCGAGCAGCCAGCGGCAGTGCTCGACGAGATGGTCGAGGTCGATCGAATAGTCATCGCGGACGGGCGTGGCGGCGGCGGCGATCACGCCGGAAAGGGTGGGCATTTAAGGGGTTCTCCAACGATATCTTCAGGGTGTCCCCCTCTCCGCCTCGCCTCGCTTGGCACCTCTCCCCCCTGAAGGGGCGAGGAAAGGCGGTGGCGAGCCTGGCTCCCTTCCTCGCCCCCACGAATGTGAGAGAGAGGTGTCCGCCCCCGGGTCTTGCCTTTGGCAAGCCCGAGGACAGGCTCCGCGGACGGAGAGGGGGGCTTTTCTCCCGTTACATCAAGGCAGCGTATAGGCCGTCTTGACGGTGGTGTAGAATTCGGCGGCGTAGCGGCCCTGCTCGCGCGGCCCGTAGGAGGAGCCTTTGCGGCCGCCGAAGGGGACGTGGTAATCGACGCCCGCCGTCGGCAGATTGACCATCACCATGCCGGCCTCCGAATTGCGCTTGAAATGCGAGGCGTGCTTCAGGCTGGTCGTGCAGATGCCCGACGACAGGCCGAAGACGGTGTCGTTCGCGACCGCCAGCGCCTCATCGTAGTCCTTCACCCGTTGCACGCTGGCGACCGGACCGAAGATTTCCTCGCGGTTGATGCGCATGTCGGGCTGTGTGTCTGTGAACAGAGCCGGCTGCAGGTAGAAGCCCGGCCTGTCGCGGTTCAGCCGCTCTCCGCCCCAGGCGAGCGTCGCGCCTTCCTTCTGGCCGATGTCGATATAGGAGATGTCCTGGTCGAGTTGGTTCTGGTCGACCACCGGCCCGATATGGGTTCCCTGCTTGACCGCATCGTCCACCGTCAATCCCTTCAGCCTTTCCGTCAGCGCCGAAACGAACTTGTCGTGGATGCCCTCGGTGACGACGAGGCGCGAGGAGGCCGTGCAGCGCTGGCCGGTCGAGAAGAAGGCTCCGTTGGCCGCCACTTCCACGGCCGTCTTCATGTCGGCGTCGTCGAGCACGACCAGCGGGTTCTTGCCGCCCATTTCGAGCTGGAACTTGCGCATGTGCTCGACACAAGCCGCGGCGACCTTCTTGCCGGTCGCGACGGAGCCGGTGAAGGTAATGGCGTCGATATGGGGCGAATTGAGCATGGCGTCGCCGACGACCGAGCCGCGGCCCATGACGAGGTTGAACACGCCCTCAGGCACGCCGGCGCGCACGATGATGTCGGACAGCGCCCAGGCCGATCCGGGCGCCAGATCGGCAGGTTTGAAGACGACCGTGTTGCCATAGGCGAGCGCCGGGGCGATCTTCCAGGCGGGGATGGCGATCGGGAAATTCCAGGGCGTTATGATGCCGACGACGCCGACCGGCTCGCGCGTGATCTCGACATCGATGCCGGGGCGCGTGGAGGCGATCTTCTCGCCCGCGAGCCGCAGCACCTCTCCGGCGAAAAAGTCGAAGATCTGTCCGGCGCGGATGACCTCGCCGGTCGCCTCCGGCAGCGTCTTGCCTTCTTCGCGCGCGAGCAGCAGGCCGAGCTCGTCCTTGCGGGCCATGATCTCGTCCGACACCTTCTTCAGTATGTCGTGGCGCTGCTGGATGCCCGAGCGCGCCCATGCGGGAAATGCCTTGCGGGCGGCCTCTATCGCCGTCTCGGCATGCTCGCGCGTGCCGCGCGCATAGATCCCGACCACTTCGTCGGTATTGGACGGATTGATGTTCTTGGTCTCGTCGCCGCCGGCCAGCCATTCGCCGGCGATGAAGTTCTTGTGGATCGTCATGGTGATCGGTTCCTCTTTCGGCTCGCGATTTAGCATGCTTCTGACCGATATAGCGCCAAAGCGCCATCCCGCGCACCCTTCTCATCGCGTCGGAATCGAAAAATTGCACTATCGACGGGGCGTAACCCGCATCGGCAGGCCGCCCTGCGGCTGCGTCGTCAGCTTCTGGACGGGCCAGGGCTTCGTTTCCGCCGTCGTGTCGAAGCGATAGCGGGACATCAGGACGCCGAGGGCGATCATCGCCTCCTGCATGGCGAAGCTTGCGCCGATGCACACGCGCGGTCCCGCGCCGAAGGGCAGATACTGGAAACGGTCTATCTTGTCGCGCCGCTCCGGTGCGAATCGTGCGGGGATGAAGGCTTCCGGATCGTCCCAGAGCCGGCGATGGCGGTGCACCGTCCAGGGCATGACGAGCACCTGTGTCCCCCGGCGAATGGTGAGATCGCCATAATGATCGTCCTCGATCGCTTCGCGGTTGATGGACGGGGCCGGCGGGTAGAGCCGCAGCGCTTCCTCGAAAGCGGCGCGCGCCAAGGGCATGCGCTCCGTCCAATGAACGGGATCGATCGCTTCCGCCATGAGCGCATCGATTTCGTTCTCGATCTTCTCCCGCTCCCAGGGCGCCTCGGCGAGGCAGTAGAGTGTCCAGCCGAGCGCGCGGGCGGTCGTTTCGTGGCCCGCGCCGATGAAGGTGATGAGATTGTCCTCGATCTCCGCGCGTGACAGGCCGCCGGGGCCTTCGGTCTTGAGAAGCAGTGTCAGGAAATCCTCCGGTGTTCCCTCCGGATCGCGTTGAAGCCGCTCCTTGCGCCTGGCCATCGTCTCGGCGACGATGCGGCGGAAGAAGGCAAGCGAGTTCCGCCCGAGCAGCCGCGTGACGCGCGGCAGCCAGTCCGGCGCGCCGAGGAGATCGAGCGGATCGACGCGCCCCATCGTCTCGAACAGCCGGTCCACCTGATGCTCGAAGCTGCCCGGCTCGCCAGCGATCTCGCCCGAAAAAAGCGTTTCGGCGAGAATGTCATAGGTCAGCGCCGTCATGTCGCGGGACAGATCGGCGGTCCCGTCCACGCCTTCATAACGCGCCGAGAATTCGATGGCGCGTTTCAGCATCGGCGCGGCGAAGCCTTGGATGTGACGCGGCGTGAAGACCGGCGCCATCGCCTTCCGCGAGCGCTTCCAGACATCGCCCTCCGCCGTCAGGAGACCGTCGCGGAGGATAGGGCGCAGGATTTTTTGGCGCACGCGCGCCATTTTGTAGTTTCGGGCGTTGTCGACAAGGATTCTGCGTATCAGGCCGGGTTCGTTGGCGATCACCAGCGGACCGCCAATTCCCGAAACCGAGATCCACTTTTCATTGTAGGAAGGCTCTCCCCACAATTCGAGCGGATTACGGTAGACGATGCGGATCATCTCCAGGGTGGAGGGCGGAACCTTGCGCGGCTTCGGTGCCGGAGGCACGAAAGGGGCCGGAGTCGATTCCATTGGCGAAGCTTTTCCCGCGGCGGTGACGAAGGTCCTCAAGATAAGGATGAAAAAAGGCTATCCAAGGGAAATCATTGCGGGGAAAACCACACACCGATTACGGCAGTTGTCGAATCGTCCACAAGCCGACGAAGAGCGCGCCGACCGACAGGACGAGCGAGAGCAGGACATAAAGCGCGCAGCTTGCGACGTTCCCCCGCTCCCATAGAACCACCGTATCCAGCGAGAAGCTGGAGAAGGTGGTGAAGCCGCCGAGGATGCCGGTCAGCAGGAAGAGCCGCGTCGGCTGCGCCATCTCCCCCTTCGTGGCGAGCCAGCCGCCCAACAGCCCCATGACAAGAGAGCCGACAATGTTCACGGTCATCGTGCCATAGGGGAAATTGACGCCCATCAGGCGCATGGCGGCCGTGTTGACGCCATGGCGCAGCGCACCCCCGATGCCGGCGCCGAAGAAGACGATAAGAAAATTCATGATCCGTTTTTCCGTATTGCCTTGAAAACGCTGAAAAGGAGGGAGGCGACGCTGCCTGCGACGAGGACGGCGCCGGTAATGCGGTTGTCGGCGTGAAGCCCGACAGCAAGCAGGGCGGCAATGGCCACGACCAGGAGAGCTAGAATCGCGAGCGCGCCGTCATCGACGAACAGTCCGAACAACTCCCGCAAGATTGCCGCGACTGTCCTCATGCGGCGCTCCGCGCCTTGCTACGCAGAAGACCTGCGGAGCCAAGGCCCGTTACGAGGAAGAGCAGGACCAGGAACGGGATGGTCGCCTCGTTTCCAGGCCATTGCACGGAAAGACCTTCTCCCGTCCAGAAGACCCCGAAGGCGGAAAGCATGATCCCGACGACGAATTTGAGGGCGTTCTCCGGCACGCGCGTCAGCGGGCCACGCACCATAAGCCCGGCGGCGAGCACCAGCAGGAAGGCGGCGAAAGCGCCGAGCGTGGCCCAGCCGACCAGTCCCCGGCCGGCGCCGACGGCGATGACGATGAACACGACTTCGACGCCCTCCAGCGTCACCGCCTTGAAGGCCGCGAGCCCGGCAATCCAGTCGAGATGCCTTTCGTCACGCGCCGCGGCCGCGCGCAGTCTGCTGTCTTCCCTGGCGAAGGCCGAGGCTTCGTCATGCAGGGCCAAAAGCCCGGCGGCGCGCAGGATCGCCTTGCGCAGCCAGCGCAATCCGAACAGGAGCAGGAGAACGCCGATCACCAATTGCAGCACATGGAGGGGAATATGGCCGAGCGCCGGGCCGAGAACGGCAATCAGAATGGCGAGCAGCAAAAGCGCGGCAAGGCTGCCCGACAGCGCTGGTTTCCAACCCTGCACCGTTCCAACCACCAATACGATCGTGAACGCCTCGACCATCTCGACCAGAGAGGCGAGAAAGGAAGCGCTCACCGCCGGCGCGGCTGTCGCCCAAATGGTCGTCACGTCTCCACCTCCTTGCCAACGCAAGCAGTTTCGGCGACGCAGCTGTCGGTGAGAATGCTCCCGCCGACGCGATGCGTCCTGGCAGGAGTCATCAGCCTTCCGGCGGTTCAGGGAAACCCTTGGGGGAACTCCATCCCCAGCGTGCCGCAAACTATAGCAAGACGGGCCTTCCGCCAAGATGGCCGCTCGGAAAATTACGGGTTGGCCGGACACGGTGGAAAATACCGCTGCAACCGGTCGGCAAATTTGGAAAAAAGCGTTGGAATGCCTATATTCCAGCCATCATTCCATGCGTGATTCGGGGTAGGTCTCACGCATTCTCCAAGGCATAATCGAAAGACATTCATGAGCGATACGCCCGAAACCTCTTCCGTTGCCGGCGATGAATATGGCGCGGAATCCATCAAGGTCCTGAAGGGCCTCGACGCGGTCCGCAAGCGGCCGGGAATGTATATCGGCGACACGGACGACGGCTCCGGCCTTCACCATATGGTCTACGAGGTGGTGGATAACGCCATCGACGAGGCGTTGGCGGGCCATGCCGATCTGGTGACCGTCGTGCTCAATCCCGACGGCTCCTGTACGGTCATCGACAATGGCCGCGGCATTCCGACCGACATGCACCCGACCGAGGGCGTATCCGCGGCAGAAGTCATCATGACGCAGCTCCACGCGGGCGGGAAGTTCGACCAGAATTCCTATAAGGTTTCGGGCGGCCTGCATGGCGTCGGCGTGTCGGTTGTCAATGCGCTTTCGACCTCGCTGAAGCTCAGGATCCGCCGCGACGGCAAGATCCACGAGATGAGCTTTACGCACGGCAATCCTGACGGGCCGCTTACCGTCACAGGCACCTATATCCCGAACAAGCAGCCCGGCACTTATGAAGGTCGGAACGGCTCGGAAGTAACCTTCCTGCCGTCGCCCGAGACCTTCACCATGGTCGAATTCGACTATGGCACGCTGGAACACCGGTTGCGTGAGCTTGCCTTCCTGAATTCCGGCGTTCGCATCATCCTCACCGACAAGCGGCATGCCGACGTGAAGCGGCAGGAACTTCACTATGAAGGTGGTTTGATCGAGTTCGTGAAATATCTCGACCGCTCGAAGAAGCCGCTCATTTCCGCGCCGATCGCCATCTCGCGTGAACGCGACGGCATCACTGTCGAAGTCGCGATGTGGTGGAACGACAGCTACCACGAGAACGTGCTGGCCTTCACCAACAACATTCCCCAGCGCGATGGCGGCACGCATCTTGCCGGATTCCGCGGGGCGCTGACGCGCCAGATGACCGGCTATGCCGAAAGTTCAGGCCTGACCAAGAAGGAAAAGGTGACGCTGACCGGGGATGATTGCCGGGAGGGACTGACGGCTGTCCTGTCGGTCAAGGTGCCTGACCCGAAATTCTCCTCGCAGACCAAGGACAAGCTCGTCTCCTCCGAGGTGCGCCCGGTGGTCGAAAATCTCGTCAATGACGCGCTGGGGACCTGGCTGGAGGAGCATCCGAGCGAGGCAAAGGCGCTTGTCGGCAAGATCGTCGAGGCTGCCGCCGCGCGCGAGGCTGCGCGCAAGGCGCGTGAGCTGACCCGCCGCAAGGGCGCGCTCGATATCACCTCGCTGCCGGGCAAGCTCGCCGACTGCCAGGAGCGCGATCCGGCGAAATCGGAACTCTTCATTGTCGAGGGCGATTCCGCCGGCGGCTCCGCCAAGGGCGGCCGTTCGCGCCAGAACCAGGCGATCCTGCCCTTGCGCGGCAAGATCCTGAATGTCGAGCGCGCGCGTTTCGACCGCATGCTTTCATCCGACATGATCGGAACGCTGATCACCGCGCTCGGCACGTCGATCGGCAAGGACGAATTCGACATCGGGAAGCTGCGCTACCACAAGATCATCATCATGACGGACGCCGATGTCGATGGCGCCCATATCCGCACGCTGCTTCTGACCTTCTTCTTCCGTCAGATGCCGGCGATCATCGAGGGGGGCTATCTCTACATCGCGCAGCCGCCGCTCTATAAGGTTTCGCGCGGCAAGAGCGCCCAATACATCAAGGACGAGACGGCGTTCGAGAATTATCTCATCGATTCAGGCCTCGATGAAGCCGCGCTTGTCCTCCCTTCGGGCGAGGTCCGCGCCGGCCACGATCTGCGCGCCGTGGTCGAGGACGCGCTTGCGGTCCGCTCGCTCATCAATGGGCTCCACTCACGCTACAACAGGTCCGCCGTAGAGCAGGCTGTCATCGCCGGTGCGCTCAACGCCAATATTCTTGCCGATCCGGGCCGCGCGGCGGCTGCCGCGGAGGAGGTGGCGTCCCGTCTCGACATGATCGCCGAGGAGACCGAACGCGGCTGGCAGGGACGCGTCAATCCGTCGAATGACGAGACGGGCGGTTATATCTTCGAGCGCACGGTTCGCGGCGTGAAGGAAGTTGTGATCCTCGATGCCGCGCTGATGGCCTCGGCCGATGCGCGCGCGCTCGATCGCCATTCCGCGCGGCTGATGGAGGTCTACCACGGCCAGCCTGTCTTGAAACGGCGTGAGACGAGCGAGACCATTTCGGGGCCGCTCAAGCTTCTGGAGGCGGTGTTCGCGGCGGGCCGCAAGGGGTTGACGATGCAGCGTTACAAGGGGCTCGGCGAGATGAACGCCGAGCAACTGTGGGAGACGACGCTCGATCCGGCCGCCCGCTCCTTGCTTCAGGTGAAGGTCACGGACGCATTCGACGCGGATTCGCTCTTCTCGCGCCTGATGGGCGACGAGGTCGAGCCTCGGCGCGACTTCATCCAGGAAAACGCGCTCTCCGTCGCCAATCTCGACGTGTAACGATTCGTGTGATCCGCCTACCCGCTTCGCTATTGACCATGAGGTAGGTCAGGTCCAGCTTCCCCCACTGGAAGGCCCGGTCATGGTGTCCGCTGCCACTGGGAATTCGGCTGATAGCTGAGCCGTGACGCAGCGCCGACAGCATCGTCTCACGACGTCATGGCCAAGACGGACCCCTGAGAATGTTCCGCCCGGGATCGCCGCGCATGTGGCGACCCATCGCTTTCGTTCGCTCCTTACGTGTCCAAGCATTTGCAAGGATCAGGAAATGCGACGTGAAAACGAATCCACCGCCGCTTCGATCATAATCCCGAACTACAATTACGAGCGATTTCTGCCCCGGGCAATCGACAGCGCGCTTGAGCAAACCCACGGGGATGTGGAGGTAATCACGATCGACGATGCGTCCAACGATCGCTCTGCCTCGATTATCGAATCCTATGGCGACAGCATCAAGGCCCGGTTCAAGAGCCGCAATGAAGGCCATGCGGCTGCATTCAATGCCGGCTTTGAGGAAAGCTCAGGCAAGGTCATCTTTTTCCTGGACGCTGACGATTACCTCTACCCGAATGCCGTCTCGGAGGTGATGGATGTCTGGGAAGCCAATACGGCTCAGGCTCAGTTCAGGCTTCACATCGTCGACGAAAAGCAGGAGGTGAAGGATGTCTATCCTCCGCCCGAGATGCCGTTCGATACGGGTGATGTGACGCCGAAACTGCTCGAAAGTGGTCGTTACGGTACGACAGTGACCAGCGGGCTCGCTTTCGATAGAAGGGTTCTCGAAGCGATATTTCCAATTCCGGAAGGGGATTTTCGGCAAGGCGCCGACGGCTATCTCGTCACCTTGGCGCCCCTATTCGGCAAGGTGGCTTCGATCGACGAGTGTCTTGGGGCCTATCGTATCCACGGGTCCAACCACTCGGTCTTCGGGCACAAACTCGCCGAACGCGCCCGTTGGCGGGTGCAGCATGATTTCCATCGCTTTGATGCGCTTTCCCGACAGGCCGCGGAACTCGGGCTGGAAACGGCCGAAGATTTGGGCATGCACGATCCGACCCACTTGGAAGAGCGTTTGGCATCCCTATGCGTGGATGAAAGCCGGCATCCGGTCCAGACCGATTCACGGCTTCAGTTAAGCATGGCGGGCGCGAACGCAAGCTTGCAGGCGAATGCGTCTCTGAAACGGCGACTCTTTGTGGCGGCGTGGTTCCTCTCCGTAGGCGTGACGCCGCGTCAAATGGCGACAGCAATCCTCTCCTGGAAACTGGTCGCTGCTTCACGGCCGGCATTCCTTGCCCGGCTCTCGAAAACGATCCGGCATATGATGCATTGAATCCGCGACGGCACACTGCGCCGGACCGTGGGTGTCACACATGCTCCTCGGTCGGATTCTCGTCCGAATGAGGCGGTTCGGTGCGCCCCGCGCGCTGCTCGCTCGGGCCATACTCGGCGCGCATGAGGTTGTGCGCGGCATTGACGAGGCCGACATGGGAGAAAGCTTGCGGGAAGTTGCCGAGCTGCCGCCGTTCCTTCGGATCATATTCTTCGGCCAGAAGGCCGAGATCGTTGCGGATGTCGAGCAGGCGGTCGAACAATTCCTCGGCGTCGTCGCGCCTTCCCAAAGCGGCATAGGCGTTGACCAGCCAGAAGGAGCAGGCGAGGGCTTCTTTGCCGCTAAGCCCGTCCTCGGAGGTCTCGGGCTGATAGCGTAGCACGAAGCCGTAGCCCCGCGGCTCAACCGAAGGGCTACCCCGAGCGGTCATCGCCGAGAAGGCGATCAGGAGCCGAAGGTATCGAGCCGCTCCTTGATGCCGTCTTTCAGCTTGGCTTTGTCGACGCCGGGCGGGCAGTGGCCGTTTTCGACTTCTGCCGCCATCCGCCGCAACAGATCCACGTCGTGCTCGTCGCGGTAAGGCTTCAGATCGAGATCGGCGGGTACTTTGGTCAGCCGTTCATCACCCATTTCCTTCACATATTTCTGCATGAAGCGATCGTAGTCATGCCAGGAGATGCCGGCTGCCCGCACGGCCGCTTCTTCCGCTCGAGTCGCAATCTGATGAGCGTGCAGGTAGTGCAGATCCAGTTGATCGATCAGCGTCTTCTCGACCTCTTCATGGAGCAGAAGGAACCGATCGGTATCGATTGTTCGACCATCATATTCCCATTCGCGAGGCATATGCCGGTCGATGTAGATGGTCTTTCCGTCCTTGGAATAGCCGGCGAGATACGGAATGTCATGCTCGCGGTCGAGCTTCTTGACCCTGCGGGCGATCGCATCGAGTGCCCGATCCATCATCAGGTTGGATACATACCAGTTCGGCAATCGAAGCTTCTTATGCGGCGCGGTAGGATGGCAATAGTCGACGGACATGAGGCATCTCCAATTGGGTTGAGCAAAGCCAAGTGTTTCACCTTTCTTGAGTTTGTTCACGTTACTTCCACAAGGCGCCAAGCCAAGATTGCTCCTTTCAATGCCGAAAGTTGCAAATTCCGTACCCCAGAACAGCGACCCGTTGAAGGCTGCAGGCAACCTGCATCCCCGTTCTGACGCCGTGACGATCGATAATACGAGCTCGATAGAGTCGCATGGTCAGCTTCACCGCGATTTCCGAAATGAACGGCTCTAATGCGAGCTTTCAATAGCCGTCGATGTGCTCGTAATGCTTCGACCTGACGCCGAAGCATCCCTGGACGAAACCGACGAAGCTCCCGATCTCGCGAGCGCATGCGAGAAGCGACCCACCGGGATGAACCGGAAATGTCAGAACGGCGACGACAGCTTTGTAAAGCCGCGACAGCAATGATCCCGGCAGACGCAAGACAGCCTTTCCGGCGCTTTCCTGGTAGCGTTCGAGAAAGAGGACGCGGGCTCGATTCCTGTACTTCCTGTAATAGTATCCAAGGGACAGCCGAGAAGCCGGCATGGTTTCGTAAGCGAGCGCATTGGGTGTCCAGCCTGTCCTGGCGCCGAGCGATTTCGCTCGATCATAGAGGTGCCAATCCTCGCCACCGGCCGATCCTCGTTCGTTATCAAATCGAAGGCCCGTGCGCCTGAAGAAAGCAAGATCGCCCATCCAGCTTCCGGTCGCAATTTTAAGACTGTCGCCGCGTCCTTGGGATACCCGTTTGAGGCAGCGGCGCTCCGCTTTCAAATTGATGTCGACAAAGGCTCGCCAGAGCAGTTTGTTCCACCAACTGAAGCTTGTATCCACTGGCGCGATACGGACTGGAGAACCGACGATATCCAGCGCGTCCCTGTCACGCTCATTGAGCAGTTCCACCAGCCATCGAGGATCGACGGTCTCGTCATCGTCGGCAAAGGCCAAAATGTCATAGCCGTTATGGATGGAATATTCCAACGCGCTGTTCCTCGCGTGCGATATGCCTATTTTCCTTTCAAGAATGTAGAAGACATTATGCGGTCTGACCGCCTCACGAAATTCGTCGACCGTTGCGCTTGCGGTATCCACGTTGTCGTTTTCGACAATTAAGAAATCGACGTCATTGCCTTCCGGGAATTCCATATTGGCATATGAATCCAGCAGCGCGCGAAGCATCTTCGGGCGGTTCCGGGTCGCCGTGCCAATCGCGATTTTCCTTCGGCTGTTCCGGCTCATGCTATTCTCAGGAGGCGGCGGGCCGGCCGAGAATCGTCTTGCGCAACGTCGCCAGCCATCCGTCTCCAAGACGGATATTGCGGCGCGGAAGCAGAAGCGGATCGTCTCCCGACGAGGCTCGCCCCTTCCGCGTTGTCGTGGCGAGTGAAAACCCGGCTTTCCGAACCATGTCCATCACATCGTTCGAAACGTCTCCGTAGGGATAGCAAAAGGAAACGATGTCCGTCCCAGCCATATCCTTCAGCTGTGTCCGGGATCCTTCTATCTGATCGAGCGCCGCCGAAAGACTCACCTGTGTGAGACGGACATGATCGATGGTGTGCGAACCGATTTCGTTTCCGGCTGCGGCCCAATCCAACATTTCCCGTCGTGACATACATGGCGCGTAAGGGACGCCGATTTCCGCATCCCATCTGTTGGATCCGCCGACCTGGCCGCTCACGAAAAAGCAGGTGGCCGTGAAACCGAACTGCCGAAGGATCGGCAGGGCGTTCCTGTAAACGCTCTGGAATCCGTCATCGAACGTAATTCCAAAGACTTTTCCTTGCTTTTCGCCTTTGATGTACGGAGCCAGTTCCCGGACCGAAACGCCGCGATAGCCAATCCTCGCCAGCCAGATCATCTGACGGTAAAAATTATTTGGCGTCGTCGTTAACTGGCGAAACGGAATTCCTTTCGCGGGAGCGGCATCGATTTGATGGTACATCAGAATGGCGTTTCCGCGTCCAGGCAAGGAGGTATCCGTTTCAAACTGGATCGAGCTGAGCATTTCGAAACGCCAGGAAGGTAATGCCGCAAATCGTCGAGCAGCAAGTCCGCACCCCGATCTCCGACCGCAATCCTTGAAGTGGCGTTTATGACGCCGATGCCATCTGTTTCATTATCGCCGCTCGCACCCGGAATTCAGCGTCTATTCTCTCGAACCGTTTGCGGGCGTTTCCGCCGATGACCGCCTTTTCGGCGTCGCTCATTTCGATGAGTTGTTGCACGGTGGATTCGAGCTTGCCTGTATGGACATAAAAGTTCGTGCCCAGATGCCGCGGTTCGAAACGATGGACCGGGACGAGGATTCCGCATTCGGGAGTCATCAGTTCGTTCATCGGCGGTGCGTCGGTCGTCACCACCACCGATCCAGCGGACAAGCCTTCAACGATGTAATGTCCCCACCCCTCCGCCCGCGACGGACAAAGGTGAATTCCGCAATTGTTTTGGAGGATCTTGAGTTGATCGTCGGCAATGAACGAGTTGAAAAGCCTTACGTTCGAGGGAACGGCCTTTGGAGCGTTCTCGCTTTTTTGCACGAGAACCAGCTCGGGCCATTCCGGATGGCGTGCCCAAAGCGTGAGGATATCTTCCGTCCCTTTAAGCGTACTCCCTCCCGCCAGATGAAGAAACCTGTTCCAGGCTTTCCCCGCCCCGGGATCGAGCCGATCTTCCGACGTGAATCCCAAATGGAAAGTCGGCGCCTTCAGGGCAGAAAAAATTTCCTCGGCATGACGGCTTTTCGCCAACACCAGGTCGACATGCCGCAGGAGGTGCAGATGACGCGGCGGGAAACGTTCCTGGTTTGGAAGGACCCAGTTCACATGATTGGCTGTCAGTCCTCGCGGCTGGAGCCTTTCGAGGTGCAATATCAAGCCTTCCAGCTCGGGACGGCGGAACAGGCCTGAGAGACCTTTCGATCGCATCGACACGAAGCGGGTATTCTGCTGGTCGAATATCCCATGGAGGATGGCTATGTCTTTCGATATACCATAAGCGGTCTCGCGGCACAGGAGCGTTATTCTGCTTTCAGGCTCTTTGCGCCGATCCAGCTTCTGCTCGAACGTGCGCTTCCCAAACGAATACATCTATGTCTCATTGCAAAGAAATCCCGTTGTTATGTCTATGAAAGGATTCCATCCGGCCCCTGCTGGAAGGAATACATTTTTGTAAGATGTTCCTTGTTCCCACGGCTGCGATTTCGGTTATTGGTAAGCGGGTCGATTAGCCGGAATGCCGAGAATGCGCAGTTCCGATTCAAGCGCTCATAAGGCGCCGCAGGTTCGTGGGTACGGAAAGGCGTGTGCTCATGGCGGCGCTATATCGTCTCGCGCGCGAGGCCTGCGCCAACTTCGCCGATGTTATGACATCGCGATGTATCGAACGCGCGGGCGTGCCGGAACGATAACGCGCGCCAAACTCGGCGCTCGTGGTTCCTGGGGAATTCTTGCGGAGGGTGAATGACGGATTACCGGCAGCGGTTCACGAAAATCGGACTCATTGGAATCGCGTTTTTCCTCCTTGGCCCGCTGGTCGCGCTCGCCGGCGCATTGATCGAGTTTGCAAACGACCCGTTTCTCAGCAACACGCCCATTCTGGGCTTCATCCTCATGGCGGTGGGCTCGGCTGCGACCTATCTGTCGCTGCCGCTCCTGCTGATCGGACGCGTCTATGTCCCGGGCCTCAAATAAATCGGAATCTGACCGACATGGCGCCCGTCCCGAGGCATGTTTCGTCCCTTGCAAAGCGGCTCAAATCCTGTTCATCGGAATTGACGCGACGGAATGGGCCACCTGATCAACGACATGGTCCATTTCATCGCGATGCATTCGGCATGGACGTTTCCGGTCATGTTCATCACCGCCTTCGGCGAATCCTTCGTCTTGTTGAGTCTGCTTTTTCCAGGAACGACAATCATGATCGCGGCGGGCCTGCTGGTGCCGAGCGGGACGATCCCTCTCGTGCCGTTGCTTGCCGGCGGGATTTCAGGAGCGGTGTTGGGAGACGCCGTCTCCTGGTGGCTCGGCAAGCGTTATGGATATCTGCTGACACAACGACGCTCATTCCGCATCCGCCCGGAACTCCTCGCCAGGGGCGAAGCGCTTTTTCGGAAGTACGGGGGCGCAAGCGTTTTCATCGGACGTTTCTTTGGTCCCCTCCGGGCAGTGATCCCGATCACCGCCGGGTTGATGAGGATGCCGGCCCGATCATTCTGGACAGCGAACATTTTGTCCGCCCTGATCTGGGCTCCTGCTCTCATTCTGCCTGGCAGCCTGGCAACCATTGTAGCGGGTTTTCTCGGCATACCCCGGCAGTGGCAGTTGGCCGGCGCGGCGGGCGTGATCTTCCTCGCAGCAATGCTCCTATGGGCCGCGAAGCGCTTTGGCTGGTTCAAAGGCTTGCGCGAGACGATAGAGGTGTCCGTAAAGAGGCGCAGATGAGAGGCGGCATATGAAGAAGGCTTCTCTTCCAAAGGTTCGTGGAACGAGCAGGTGGATTGCCCCTCGTCGGGCGAAACAGGAAACCGTCGCTCCCATGGAGAGTTCCTTCAGCTAACCATGCCGGACCATACCATCCCCCTTGCCGAGACGAGTTCCCCGGGATCGACGCGGCTGGTATGCGTCGGGACGGCGACACGCAATCGGCCCTTCATGCTCCAGCGGTTGCTGGCATCGTATGAGAAGCTTTTCATTCCCCCTGAAATCGCCGTCCGGTTCGTGATCGTGGAGAACAATCCTTCCCCCACCCTCGAAGCCCTCGTCGAAAACTTCCGCACCCGCGTTCCCTGGAGCGTCCAATACGAGATCGAGCCTCGGCCCGGGATCGCGTTCGTACGGAACAGGGTACTTGATCTCGCTCTGACGGCGCGAGCCCAGTTTCTCACTTTCGCCGACGACGATGAAGAAGTCGACCGTCAGTGGCTGGCGATGCTGCTTGCGGAAAGTGACGCCAGCGATCTTGACATCGTAGGCTCTCCCGTTCGCGTTGCGCCGCTGAAAGACGGGAAAGGGCTCTGGCCGCGCCTGCTTTGGCAAGGGTTGGACCAGGCCCGTCGCGGCAAGGAAAAGCGGGCAGCGAAATATCGCACCGGAGGTCGCACCGCGGAAATATCCATTCCCACCGGAAGTTGGTTGGGACGGCTCGCGTTTTTCGAAAGGACCGGACTCAGGTTCGACGAACGCTACAACCTGAGCGGCAACGAGGATGGACGGTTGTGGCTCCGCGCCAAGGAATTGGGCGCGCGCACGGGGTGGGCGCCGGACGCAATCGCATTCGAATCCTTGCCGCTTTCGCGCCTCACCATGCGCTATCAGTTCCGCCGCAGCGCTGACTACACCGCCATGGCATTCCGCGACAAATTCCGGAGGAAGCCCGCCAGGACGTGGCTGCGGGTTCCGGCCTCCATGTGCCTGCGCATTGCAGCCCTCCCATACCACGCCATTGCCTTGCCTTTTGCGCCTGGGCACTCGCTGGTCAGAATCGCCTGGAATGCCGGCGCTCTTGTCGGCATTGTCAGGGCGCTCTTCGGCGGGCGTTCGAACCATTACATGAGGTCGTGATTTTACTTTGGACTGCTCCGGATTCCGTTGAAACACGCCTTCAAGGTCATGGGGGATTCTTCTCATGTTGATCGCCGCCGGTCTGGCGGCACAAGCGGCGGTCCTTCTTGTTCAGGCGGAGCTTCTGCCGCCATTAGGCTGCGTTCCATCCTTGCTGAGGGCGAATCGCGACTGCGGTTTTCCCGGGCAAATGGAATCATGTTTGTCCACTCGCCAACGGAAGCAGGCGTCCCCCGCCCTCCGAACGATGGACTGTCGCCAGATCGCCTGACGCGGGGCTGTCAATCAGCTTACGGAATTGCAGGCGACAACATTTCGCCGCCGCGGCTAGCAGGCTGTTGAAGAAGTCCACTTGCGAGCGACGAAGTCTGCTTCGTCGCCGTTATGGAAGCAGATTTGCCCGTTGATCGAGCCGTCAGGTTGGATTTCAGCCCAACCGTCGCGTTGGGCTTCGTCCATTTCGTCGTTACCTTACCAGGAGAAGGCGACGTGATTGCCGTCGCCGGCGCCGAAGATTTGCCCGGTGACGCAGCCGAAGGCGAATTCGCCGGAGTCGTTGGCCGCGAACTCGATGTAAGCGGGCTCCATCATGTCGGGGTAGTCCTCGACATAGTCGGGCATCGGCTGCTCCGATCGGAGCGCTCCCGGAGTCAGGAACTTCGAGCCTTCGCCTTGGCGGCTCTGAGAAGGAACCGATAGGTTCCGTCGAAGACGGTGTTCGTGCTCGATACCCAGCGGCTCTCGATGCCGAGCGTGTCGCGACTGGCATGGATGCGCCGTGAGCTCACCTCGCGCTGAGCCGCTTCTTCGGGAGTCATTTCTACGAGTTGAAAGTCCGCTTCCTCCGGCACGATCACGAACTGCAGCATCGGCTCTCCCTGCCGGAAGACGTGGACCTTTCCTTCAGGCGGGGCCTTGAAGACCACAAACGAAATCATCGGCCACCATGCGGTGCGCACAAGGGCGGGGACGGCGAGCGGCACGGTGTCGGTCGGATCCGTGAAATAACGGGGATGCGGTTCGGTCCGTACCGCCCAGCCAGGTCCCGCATCCAGATCGAGCAGCAGCTGATAGGTGTAGTAATTCTCGCCGAAAGGCCGAAACGGCGGCCACATCAAATCACCGTCGGGAGCCGGGCCGAAATCGCTTTCGAGGAAGACCTGGCCATCCTTGTTGGAGACGCGCAATTCGTTCTCGTATGGGTAGAGCACCTCAAATCCGTATTGCGCGCCCTCGGTGAAGGGCATGCAATGCCAGACCTGCTGATGCGACCCGTCTTTTCGAGGGTGCGGGGACCCGCCCCAACCGGGCATTTCCAACTTGGTGCGGCGAGGGTGGAGTTCGGGGTTCGCCAATCGGAACTTGACCGCGTGCATATGACTTTCCCGTTCACAGGAAAGGCGTGCGGCACCGATGCACGGAATGCCAGCACGCCCATCTTGAGGCGAATGAGGACGGTGGCGCCAACCGCCCACCAGCCGCTTCGGCTTTACTCGCAGACGCGATAGCGGCGCACGATGCGCTCGCCCCAATCGTTGATGTAGACACGCCTATGGATGTAGCAGTGCCGCTCGGGCACCACCATCACGCCAAATCCGAACCCGTGATGGTGATGATGATGGTGGTGATGATAATCGTAGTAGCGGCGGTGATGATGGTGATGATGATGATGGTAGTCACCGTCGTCTTGCACCAGCTGAACTTCCGGTTGCTGCATGCGGGCAAGGTCGTCGCCCAAAAGAACCATTTGAGCGTTTTCCACCGGCTCGAGCAAATCCGCGTAGGAACCGGCGGGAGAAAGCGGAGACGCAACGGCGCTTGCCGAATAGACGATCCCAAGCGCGAGGGCGGCTGAGGCCGCGGAACCCAAAAGGACGCTTCGATTACGTTTCATGATCAATTCCCTCTGCTGTCCCTTCGTCCGGAAATGCAAATCGCCGAATTATGTTCCTAGGAAGGCGGACGAAAATACGTCGGCGATCATAATTTTTTGTAAGAAATCAGCGGAGTTGAAGTAATTTTGTGCCTGAAGCCCCTACGAGCTGTTGCGGCCTTTATATGAGGCTAGGATGGAATGTCTGGAACAATTGCGGCGTGCCCCCTCTCGCCACATCGGAGCACCAGGCGCAAAACCTTATTAAACGTGTTCCTCCGTCGGATTCTCGTCCGAATGAGGCGGTTCGGTACGGCCGGCGCGCTGCTCGCTCGGGCCATATTCGGCGCGCATGAGGTTGTGCGCGGCATTGACGAGGCCGACATGGGAGAAAGCTTGCGGGAAGTTGCCGAGCTGCCGTCTTTCCTTTGGGTCGTATTCTTCGGCCAGAAGGCCGAGATCGTTGCGGATGTCGAGCAGGCGGTCGAACAATTCCTCGGCGTCGTCGCGCCTTCCCAACGCGGCATAGGCATTGACCAGCCAGAAGGAGCAGGCAAGGAAGGCGCCTTCGCCGCCGCTAAGCCCGTCCTCGGAGGTCTTGGGCTGATAGCGTAGCACGAAGCCGTCCTGAAGCAGGGTCTTCTCGATGGCTTCGACGGTGCCGCGAAAGCGCGGGTCCTCCGTCTTGAGGAAACCGGTTTCAGCCGTCAACAGAAGGGATGCATCGAGATTGCTGTCGCCATAGGACTGGACAAAGGTGTTGCGCTTCCTGTCGAAGCCCTTCTCGCAGATTTCCGCATGGATCTCCTGGCGGACCCTGCGCCATTCGTCCACGGGGCCTTCCAGGCCGAATTTCTCTGCGGCATTTATCCCCCGGTCGAAGGCGACCCAGCTCATCATCTTGGAAAAGGTGAAATGGCGCGGTCCGCCGCGCACCTCCCATATGCCCTCATCCGGCTGGTGCCAGAGTTTCTGCAGATTCTTGAGCAATACCCCCTGGAATTTCCAGGCCGAGCGATGCGATCCCAGACGCGACCGCCGGGCGGCATGGAAGGCGTCCATCAGTTCGCCATAGACGTCGAGCTGCAACTGCTCGTGGGCGAGATTGCCGATCCTGACCGGCCGGCTGCCCATATAGCCCGGCAGCCAGTCGAGCTCCATTTCCGTCAGCCGCCTTTCGCCTGCCAATCCATACATGATCTGCATCTGGCTGGGATCGCCGGCAGCTGCCCGCAAGAGCCATTGGCGGAACTTGTCGGCTTCGTCGAAGAAGCCGGAGTTGACCAGCGCATAGAGGGTAAGGGTTGCGTCCCTGATCCAGCAGAAGCGATAATCCCAATTGCGTTCCCCGCCGATCTCCTCGGGAAGCGAGGTCGTCGGAGCCGCGATTATGGCGCCCGTCGGACGATAGGTCAGCGATTTGAGCGTAATGAGAGAGCGCTCGACCGCATCTTTCCATTTTTGCGGCGCCTCTTCGGACAATTCGCAGCGCCCCGACCAGCCGCGCCAAGTGTCCACCGTACCACGAAGGACAACCCGGTGATCGTCGACGAAAGCGGGGGTGTCATGCGACGCATGATAGGCAAGCGTGAAGGGAATGGACCGGCCCGCCTCAACTTCGAAGGAGGCGACGGTCTTCATATCCTTGCCTTCGAGCCGGGCGCGTGTGACGAGTTCGACCGCGTCGGGTCCGGACACCGCGCTCAGGCCATAATCCCGCCGCCTGACCCAGGGAATCGTACGGCCATAGCCGAAGCGCAGGATGAAATCCATTTCCATCGGGACCTTGCCCGAAATCCCGTGGACGATGCGCACCAGCTCGACCGTTCCCCCATCGGGCTTGAAAGGCATGAAATCGGTCAGCGAAACTCTGCCCTCGACCGTCTCGAAGGTGGTTTCGAGGACGGCCGTGCCGGGCAGGTAACGGCGCGTGCACGCCTTGACCTCGTTTTTAGGAGCGATTTTCCATCGCCCATGCTCCTCCGCCCCGACCAACGCGGCGAAACACGCATCGCTGTCGAAGCGCGGCAGGCAGAGCCAGTCGATCGAACCGTCGCATCCGACCAGCGCACCGGTCATCCTGTTGCCGATGAAACCATAATCCTCGATCGGCTTTTTCATGCGCGATCCTCCCCTCCGGCGAAAGTCGGGGAAAAGGGTTGCGTCCTCGGTGAAATCTCCATGTGATGCCCCTGTCTTCCCTGACCTTTTCGCAGCTTGCCAGATAGGCCGCTCCCGTCAGCGGTCAATCCGGCTGGTTCATCGGGGCCCGTAGCGCCGGCTTCCTTCCTTCACTATGTACGGGGTTCCCGCGTCCGAAAAAGAGCGCTATGGGAAAGGAAAGAAGAGCGAGCAGGACCAGGCTCGCTCGCGAGGAATACGTTCATGCCCCATTATCGTTCCAGAACCACGACCCATGGCCGCAACATGGCCGGCGCGCGCGGCCTTTGGCGCGCCACCGGAATGAAGGACGCGGATTTCGGCAAGCCGATCATCGCGGTGGTCAATTCCTTTACCCAATTCGTGCCGGGCCATGTCCATCTGAAGGATCTTGGACAGCTTGTCGCGCGCGAGATCGAGAGCGCCGGCGGCGTCGCCAAGGAATTCAACACCATCGCGGTCGATGACGGCATCGCCATGGGGCATGACGGCATGCTCTATTCGCTTCCCAGCCGCGAACTCATCGCCGATGCTGTCGAATACATGGTCAATGCGCATTGCGCCGACGCCATGGTCTGCATCTCCAATTGCGACAAGATTACGCCCGGCATGCTGATGGCGGCGATGCGCCTCAACATCCCAGCCGTCTTCGTCTCCGGCGGACCGATGGAGGCCGGCAAGGTGGTGTGGAAGGACAAGGTGACGTCGGTCGATCTGATCGACGCCATGGTGGCCGCCGCCGATGACAAGGTTTCGGACGAAGAGGTCCAGGTCATCGAGCGCTCGGCTTGTCCGACTTGCGGCTCCTGTTCCGGCATGTTCACGGCCAACTCGATGAACTGCCTGACCGAGGCGCTCGGCCTGTCGCTTCCCGGAAACGGCACCACGCTTGCGACGCATGCCGACCGCAGGCGGCTCTTCGTCGAGGCCGGGCACCTGATCGTCGATCTCGCCCGTCGTTATTATGAACAGGAGGATGCGAGCGTCCTGCCGCGCTCGATCGCCACCAAAAAGGCTTTCGGGAACGCCATGGCGCTCGACATCGCCATGGGCGGCTCGACCAACACGGTCCTGCATATCCTCGCAGCCGCCAATGAGGGCGAGATCGATTTCACCATGGCCGATATCGACCGGTTGTCGCGCCACGTTCCCTGCCTCTGCAAGGTTGCCCCCACCAAGGCCGACGTCCATATCGAGGATGTTCACCGCGCCGGCGGCATCATGGGTATCCTGGGCGAACTCGACCGCGCCGGGCTGATCGACACATCCGTCGGGACGGTGCACTCGCAGACGATCGGCCATGCGCTGGCGCAATGGGATGTGCGCCGCACCGACAGCGCGACGGTCCATAATTTCTACCGTGCCGCGCCCGGCGGCGTGCCGACGCAAACGGCCTTCAGTCAGGACAGGCGGTGGGACGATCTCGATCTCGACCGTGAGAAGGGCGTTATCCGCGATTTCGATCATGCCTTTTCGAAAGATGGCGGGCTGGCCGTTCTCTACGGCAATATCGCCGAGGATGGCTGCATCGTGAAGACGGCGGGCGTCGACGAGTCCATCCTGAAATTCTCCGGCCCCGCTGTCGTGTTCGAGAGCCAGGATTCGGCGGTCGGCGGCATTCTCGGCGGCAAGGTTAGGGAAGGCGACGTCGTCATCATCCGCTATGAGGGGCCACGCGGCGGTCCCGGCATGCAGGAAATGCTCTATCCGACGAGCTACCTGAAATCGAAGGGGCTGGGCAAGGCCTGTGCTCTGGTGACCGACGGCCGTTTCTCCGGCGGCACGTCGGGGCTCTCGATCGGCCATGTCTCGCCGGAAGCAGCGGAGGGCGGTGCCATCGGACTGGTCGAGAGCGGCGACAGGATCGAGATCGACATTCCGAACCGCAAAATCCATCTCGCCGTCGATGACGCCGAAATCGCGCGCCGTCGCGAGGCGATGGATGCGCGTGGGGTTTCCGGCTGGAAGCCGGTCGAGAAACGGAACCGCAAGGTTTCGACGGCCTTGAAGGCCTATGCCGCAATGGCCACAAGCGCCGCGAAGGGCGCGGTCAGGCACGTTCCCGATTGAGGTGAACCGCTTTTCCGGTCTGTTGTTCGGCCTTATGGCGCTGCATCCGAGGCGGCGCCATTCGCTCGATTTTAAATAAAACTTTACCCTGTTTCAGGCTTGTGGTTGCACATTCTTCTGAGCAGGGGAACGATTATCAGATGATGGAGTTATTTTTCCGAATGTGAAAATCGCGAAAACAGCCGTGAGAACCATGTCTTCGCAAATCCAAAATTCCGCGGACGACGATATTGCCGCGCTGATCAAGAAGGAACTCCGGCGGGAGACCAACGCCCGCTTCCTGCGCGGCATGCCGACCTTTCAGGCCGATGTCGATGAAGAAGTTCCGGAAAAATTCAAACTGCTGCTGTCCCAACTCGAGAGGGCGGAGGCGCGTGTCCGGCGCGGATGATGATCCCGCGGGGTGCAGGAACCTCTCCGTCGGATTCGGCGTTATCCCGTCGGCATGAAAGGCGTTGATGGAGGACAGCCATGACGCAATCCGCTTATGAAAACATCCGTTCCAGCCGCGTCCGCGGAACCGCGGTTTACAATCCCTCGGGACAGCGCCTCGGCGTGATCGACGACCTGGTTATCGGAAAAAGGGATGGCCAGGTGAAATATGCGATCATGTCGTTCGGCGGCTTTCTCGGCATGGGCGAGGAATATTATCCCGTGCCGTGGGATATGCTTTCCTACGACGCCGCGAAGGAAGGCTATGTGGCCGACCTGACAAGGGATCAACTCACCGATTCACCGCATTTCTCGTCGGAGAAGGAACCCAACTGGACCGATCCGGCATTCGGGCGACGTATCGACGATCACTACGGAACCCCGGTCTGAGTGGAAAGCTCACACCTAGGGCGAGGGAGCCGTCAGGGATTGCGCGAGGCCCGGAAGGTGAATGCCGCATTCGGTCTTCACCTGTCCCGCCCAGCGTCCGCTCCTGGCGTCCTCTCCCGGCCTGACCGGCGAGGTGCAGGGAAAGCAGCCGATGGAGAGATAACCATAGGCGACCAGGGGGTTCTCGCGAAGATCGTGCGTCCGCATATAGCCGGCAAGGTCGGACGTGGCCCATGCAGCGAGCGGATTGATGCGGATACGCTCGCCGACGGCTTCGAACACGGATAGTTTTGCGCGTGTCATCGACTGGAAACGTTTGCGGCCGGTCAGCCAGGCCCGGAACGGCTCGACGGCGCGCGCCATCGGCTCGACCTTGCGTATGGCGCAGCAGGCGTCCGCGTCATGCATATGGAGCATCCCCTCTGGATCGTCCGTTGCAAGGAGATCGTCGCGCGGCGTGACGATGCGCAGCCCGGTCAGGCCAAGATCGCCGGCCAGACGGTCGCGGTAATCGAGCGTCTCGCCGAAATGCTTGCCCGTATCGAGAAAGATGACGGGCAATGCCGGGTCGATCCGCGCGATCATGTCGAGGAGAACGGCCGAATCCGCGCCGAAGGAGGAAACCGCCGCGATCTCGCCCGCAAAATGCTCGCGGATCGCCAATCCGAGAATGCCTTCCGGCGAAAGCTCGCCGTAGCGTGCTTCCAGTTCCGCAGCGGTTTCGAGCGCTTCAGTTTCGGCCTGCGTGAGCCGCTCGGCCGACCTGTTCGCCGCAAAAATGGTCATTGCACGTTTTCCCTGTTCCCGGTCGCGGGGAGGCGGACATATGCCAGAGGCTCCGATCGCGTGAAATCGGCGCCGGCGACAGCATCTCCGATGATGGTCATGACGGGACCGGAAAGGTCTTTCCGCTCTTCGAGCGAGGGGAGGTCGGCAAGCGTTCCATGAAAGAGACGGCGCTTTCTGTGGCTGGCATTTTCGACCACGGCGACCCCCGTATCCGGAGAAAGCCCGGCTTCAATCAGATGGGTCGCAACCGCGGCTGCGTTCGACCGGCCCATATAGACCGCGACGGTGGCGCCCCCAATCGCTAGCTTTGCCCAGTCCGGCAGGACATTGCCCCTAAGATCATGCCCCGTTGTGAACACCACCGATGACGCCACGCCACGAAGCGTCAGCGGAAGATCGAAATCCGAAGCGGCCGCGAAAGCGGCGGTGACGCCAGGAACGACCTCATAGGAGATTCCGGCATCGCGCAGCGCTTGCATCTCCTCGCCAGCGCGTCCGAAGATCAGCGGGTCGCCGCATTTCAACCGCACGACGTGCTTGCCCTCACGCGCGAGCGAAACCAGGAGCGCGTTGATCTCGTCCTGCGTCTTCGTGTGGCAGCCCTTGCGTTTGCCGGCGGCGATGCGTTCCGCATCGCGTCGCCCCATGGCGACGACTTCTTCCGGCACCAGCGCGTCGTGGACGATCACATCCGCTTCCATCAGGTGCCGCTGCGCCCTCAGCGTCAGCAGGTCTTCCGCCCCCGGTCCGGCGCCCACGAGGACGACATGGCCAGGACTATCGCCACGGGCGGTCAGCAGCGCCGAAGCGGCGACCGCGGCACCCTCCTCGTCTCCGGCAGCGATTGCCCGCGCGGGCGCGCCGTCGAAAAACGCCTTCCAGAAGCGCCGGCGGACGCCGCCCTTGGGCATCAGCCTTTCGGCGATGTCCCTGTAGGAAATGGCGAGCTTCGCCAGAAGGCCGAGGGAGGGCGGCAGCATCTGGTCGATCCGAGCGCGCAGCATCTGCGCCAGAACGGGACCGGCGCCTTCCGTGCCGATCGCGACGGCGACGGGAGCGCGATTGACGATCGCCGGCGTATAGAAATCGCAAAGCTCGGGCCGATCCACCGCATTGAGCGGAATGCCGGCGGCGCGTGCATCGGCGGCAACACGGCGGTCGAGTTCCGCGTCGCCGCTTGCGGCGAAAACCAGTGCCGCTCCTTTAAGGCAGGCGGCGCCGTATGGCGCTGCGATCAGATCCGCGCCGGCCCGTGCAGCCCATTCGACAAGAGCGTTATCCGGATCGTCCGCGACAATCCTTACGATGGCGCTCGATTGCGCGACAAGCCGTGCCTTGGCAAGAGCCGCATCGCCGCCGCCGACAATCACGATGGCGCGCCCGGCGACCCGGAGGAAAACGGGGAAGGCGTTGAGTTTCTGGTTGCTGGAGGTCATGGAAGCACTGCGTTCGGAATGGCGGGCATTCTTGCGTTCAAGGCGCTCGCTTTGAAAGAAACAGCGTCGCGCCCCCCTTGCATGAAAGCAAAGCCGTTTCTGAAATTGTGCGAAGCCGGAGAAAAATTGTTCCAGCCGCTCATACCATCCGATCCGGAACATCGCCACCAGGCGACGCGTTCTCCTTGCATCCTGTGTCGGAGGCGTGTCCGCGCTGTCGAAACGCGTTCCGTTCTCCACCCAAGGGGGCGCAAAATGAACGGAGGAGCAGAAGGCCATGGAAGGCATCAAGCTCGAACATGATATCTGGGTGCTCGTCGCGGATGGCGAAAAGGCGCTCTTCCTGCGCAATGAAGGCGACCGGGAATATCCGAACCTCCAGGTCGTTCGTGAGATGACGGAAGAAAATCCTCCAACCCATGAGCAGGGAACCGATCGCCCGGGACGATTGAGCGACGGCCCAAGCATCCACCGCAGCGCCGTCGCCGACACAGACTGGCACAAGATCGCCAAGGAACGTTTTGCCGACGAGATCGCCGCGCGGCTTTACCGAATGGCGCATAGGGGCGATTTCGATCGCATCATTCTCGTCGCCCCTCCTGTCGTGCTCGGGGAATTGCGCAAGAAACTGCACAAGGAGGTGGGGGAAAAGATCGCGGCCGAAGTGCCGAAGGAACTCACAGGCCACACGACCTGGGATATCGAGAAGATCGTGGCACAGAGTTGATTTCTGGGTTTCTCCGCGAGACATTTCGCTGAATGAAACCTCGGATCGAAGCGGTTTTCCTGCCCTAAAAGGTTATGTCGCTGGCGTCTTCCTCACCTTCCGTCGATCGGATAAGGGAAGGATTGATCCAATCCTGGCGGGAACGCTTACACGATGAATTCCAGCAGCCCGGCGCCGCGTCGATCCGCGCCCCTCTTTCTCGGCATCGATACCGGCGGCACCTATACCGATGCCGTCCTCTGGTCGGGAGAGGCAGGCGAAAAGGGTGTGGTTTTGGCAAAAGCCAAGGCGCTGACGACCCGCCACGACCTGGCGGAAGGAATAGCGGGCGCGGTCGATGCCGTCCTGCTCAAAGCCTCCGTCGATCCCGCCGCCGTCAAGCTCGTCTCGATGTCGACGACACTTGCCACCAACGCGCTGGTGGAAGGGCAGGGCGGCCGCGCCGCGCTCATCATGATCGGCTTTTCCGAAGCCGATCTGGCGCGCGACGGATTGAAACAAGCGCTCGGGACCGATCCTGTTATCTTCTGTGGCGGCGGCCACGACGTTCACGGCAATCCACGGCCGCTCGATCTTTCGCCGCTTGAGGACGCGCTGCCGCAATTGGCGGAAAGCGTGACCGGCTTCGCCGTTGCCGCCTATTTCGCGGTCCGCAACCCGGCGCATGAGATAGCCGCGCGCGATTTGATCCGCGAACGCACCGGTCTTCCCGTCACCGCCAGCCATGAACTCTCCTCCAAACTCGGCGGCCCGCGCCGCGCCCTCACCACGCTTCTCAATGCGCGGCTGATCTCCATGATCGACCGCCTCGTTGGCGCAACGGAGGGCTTTCTCGGGAAGCGCGGCATCGTCGCACCGCTAATGGTGGTGCGCGGCGACGGCGCGCTGGTCACGGCGGATTTCGCCCGGCAAAGGCCGATCGAGACCATCCTGTCGGGACCGGCGGCGAGCCTCGTCGGCGCCCGCCATATGACAGGCCTCGACGATGCGCTCGTCTCCGATATCGGCGGCACCACCACGGATGTCGCGGTGCTCGACGGGGGCCGGCCGCGCCTCGATCCGGAAGGCGCTACCGTTGGCGGTTTCCGCACCATGGTCGAGGCGGTCGCCATGCGCACCTTCGGGCTTGGCGGCGATTCGGAAGTGGCGCTCGCGGATGGCGGGCTCGTTCCCACCCTGCTGCTCGGGCCGCGCCGGCTCCTGCCGCTCTCGCTCGCCGGCACGAAATATGGAGATGTTCTCAAGACGCAGCTCGAGCGCCAGCTTCTCGCTCCGACGCCGGGGCGCCTGGATGGGCGTTTTGCGGTACGCACCGGGGTGCCGGACCGCTTCGCCGCGGGGCTGACAGGGCAGGAAGAACGACTTTTCGCCGGTATTTCGGACCTCCCCGTTCCGCTCGATCGCCTGCTCGTCTCGAAGGCCCAGAACGTGACGCTCAATCGCCTGGTAGCACGCGGTCTCGTCCATATTTCCGGCTTCACGCCCTCCGATGCGGCCCATATCCGCGGCCTGCAGACGAATTGGGATGCTGGCGCAGCGCGGCTGGGGGCCGCGCTCTTCTGCCGCAGGCGCGACGGGCGCGGCCGGCTCATCGCTTCCGATCCGGAGGAGCTTTCCGACGTCGTACTCGCGGCGCTGACTAGGCGTTCGGCGGAGGTCATCCTGGAAACGGCCTTTGCGGAGGACGGCCTCGATGGCGCCGCGACCGTCGCTCACGCGCTGGTCCAACGTTCGATCAGCGCGCATGCAGGGATCGCTCGCATTTCGCTGCATCTCGACCGGCCCGTCATCGGCCTTGGCGCGTCCGCTCCGCTGCACTATGCCGCGCTCCCGCGATTCGTCGGAAACGAGTGCATTGTGCCGGCGGACACGGATGTGGCGAACGCGCTTGGGGCAGTGGTCGGACAGGTGCGCGTCTCGGTCGAAGTGAGCATCAGCCAGCCGAAAGATGGACTGTTCAGGGTGGCCGCCCTCGACGGCATCGAGGATTTCGCGTCGGAAGAGCGGGCGCTCGAACGGGCGGAAGCAATCGTTCGGGGAGCGGCCGCGATGGCGGCGGAACGGGCGGGCACCGACCTTGCGCACATCGATATCGACCGGGACATCCGATCCTCAACGATCGAGGGACAGCGCCGTTTCGTCGAAGCGATCATCACAGCGGTGGCGAGCGGCCGGCCACGCATCGCCGCGTGAACCGGCATTGCATCGCCACATGAATGAGGATTTTCCTTCAGTCTGTTTCCTTACGAAAGGCCATTGTTATCTTTCCCGTCGCTCAATAGAAATTCGCTGAGGAAGGCCTCGCGGCTGCCGCGGGTAGAACAAGAACGACGTTGGGAGAGCGGAAATGACGGACCGGGTCGAGATCGACGGTTTACGGATCGCGCGTGTGCTGCACGATTTCGTGGTGGACGAGGCCCTGCCGGGAACCGGTGTGGAAGCTGCCGCCTTCTGGACCGCTCTGTCCCGCATCGTCCACGATCTTTCCCCGAGGAACCGCGTGCTGCTCCAGGAGCGCGACGCCTTGCAGGAGAAAATCGACCAATGGCATCGCGCCAATGGCGCGCCTTCCGACCCCGCCGTCTACAGGAAGTTCCTGACCGACATCGGCTATCTCCTGCCGGAAGGGCCGGACTTCAAGATAACGACCGCGAATGTCGATCCCGAGATCGCCATCGTTGCCGGCCCGCAGCTTGTCGTGCCGGTCATGAATGCGCGCTATGCGCTGAATGCGGCGAACGCGCGGTGGGGCTCGCTTTACGATGCGCTCTACGGCACCGACGCCATTCCGGAGGCGGACGGCGCCGAGAAGGGCAAGGGCTATAATCCGAAACGCGGAGAGAAAGTGATCGCCTGGGCCCGAGACTTCCTCGACAAATCGGTTCCGCTTGCGGCGGGAAGCTGGGCCGATGTGAAGAAGCTTTCCATCTCGGCCAAGACGCTGAAGGCCGAACTGCCGGACAGCGTTGCGATCCTTGACGATCCGATCCATTTCTCCGGCTATACAGGCGCGCCGGAGAACCCGTCCACGATCCTTCTGGAACGGAACGGCCTGCATATTGAAATCGTCATTGATCGCGATCATCCGATCGGCCGCACCGATGAGGCGGGAATCGCCGATATCGTGCTCGAGGCGGCGCTGACCACCATCCAGGATTGCGAGGATTCGGTCGCGGCGGTCGATGCCGAGGACAAAACCGCCGTCTACCGCAACTGGCTCGGCCTGATGAAAGGCGATCTTTCCGAGGAAATCGAGAAGGGCGGCCAGCGCTTCACCCGGCGATTGAACAGCGACAGGACCTACACCGCGCCCGATGGCACCAAGCTGACCTTCCCGGGCCGCTCTCTGATGTTGGTCAGGAATGTGGGGCATCTGATGACCAATTCGGCGATCCTCGACCGCGATGGCAAGGAGGTGCCGGAAGGGATCATGGACGCGATGGTAACGGCGCTGATCGCGCTCCACGATGTCGGCCCGGACGGCCGCCGCGCCAATTCGCGCACCGGGTCGATGTATGTCGTCAAGCCCAAGATGCATGGCCCCGCGGAAGTCGCCTTCGCCGTCGAACTTTTCAGCCGGGTCGAGGAGGCGCTCGGCATGGCGCCCAACACGATCAAGATGGGCATCATGGACGAGGAGCGCCGCACGACGGTCAACCTCAAGGAATGCATCCGCGCGGCAAAAGAGCGGGTGGTCTTCATCAATACGGGATTCCTCGACCGTACCGGCGACGAGATCCATACCTCCATGGAAGCCGGCCCGATGATCCGCAAGGGCGACATGAAGCAGGCGGCCTGGATCAATGCCTATGAAGCCTGGAACGTCGATATCGGGCTGGAATGCGGCCTTTCCGGCCGCGCCCAGATCGGCAAGGGCATGTGGGCAATGCCCGACCTGATGGCGGCGATGCTGGTTGAGAAGATCGCCCATCCCAAAGCCGGCGCGAACACCGCCTGGGTGCCATCGCCGACCGCCGCGACATTGCACGCGACGCACTACCATCTGGTCGATGTGCATGAGGTCCAGGCGGAACTGAAGGACCGTCCGCGCGCCAAGCTCGATGACATCCTCTCCATCCCGGTCGCGACGCGTCCGAACTGGACGCCGGAGGAGATCCAGAAGGAGATCGACAATAACGCTCAAGGCATTCTTGGCTATGTCGTGCGCTGGATCGACCAGGGCGTCGGGTGTTCGAAAGTGCCCGACATCAATGACGTCGCCCTGATGGAGGATCGCGCCACCCTGCGCATCTCCTCCCAGCACATCGCCAACTGGCTGCACCACGGTGTTGTGAGCGAGGAACAGGTGATGGAGACGATGAAGCGCATGGCGGCGGTGGTGGACCGCCAGAACGCAGGCGATCCGCTCTATCGCCCGATGGCTCCCGATTTCGACCGATCCATCGCTTTCCAGGCCGCCTGCGATCTCGTCTTCAAGGGCCGCGTTCAGCCGAACGGCTATACCGAGCCGATCCTGCACGCCCGGCGGCTGGAACTGAAGGCGCGGGATCGAAGCTAGATCGAGGCGCGCCGGGCCGGCGAACGCACATGAATATCCTCGCCATCGACACGTCCGCCAATCTCTGTGCCGCCTGCGTCTACGATGCCGATGAGGATATCGTGCGCGGGCGTTCTGTCCTCGACATCGGCAAAGGGCATGCCGAGCACCTGATGGGGACGATCGCGGCAGCGCTCGATGAGGCGGCCCTTTCTTATCCCGACCTCGGCCGCATCGCGGTGTCCGTCGGTCCGGGCTCCTTCACAGGCGTTCGTGTCGGCGTCTCGGCCGCGCGCGGGCTGGCGCTGGCGCTGAAAATTCCCGCCATCGGCGCCAGCACGCTCGAAGCGCTGGCGGCCGAAGCGCCGATTGCCTTTCCCGGCAGGACCATCGCCGCCGTGATCGACGGACGGCGCGGCGACCTCTATCTCGCCGGCTATGATCGCGATGGAAAGCTGTGTCGCGAACCTGCGGCAGTCTCCGTCGAGACCGCGCGTGAATTCGCGGCCGCCCACGACGCCGTCCTGATTGGCAATGGCGCGGACATGCTGACCGCTTCCGTCTCCGAAAACCACTTTGACATCGCATCGTACGCGGCAACGGGCGACGTGGCGACCTACGCCCGGCTTGTCGCTACGCGCGAGCCGCCTTTCGACAAGCCGAAGCCGCTTTATCTGCGGGGAGCCGACGCGAAGCCGCAGACGGGCTTCGCGCTCCGGCGGGCGGAGGGTTGAATGCGCATCCCTCAATTGGTGAGACGCGAATATTCGATCGAAGCGCTGGGGGAGGAAGACAGCCATTTCCTCGCCGGCCTCCATCACGAGGATTTCGTCCGTCCCTGGTCGGAAGAGGAATTTGCATCGCTTCTCGGGCAGGAAACGGTATTCGGCTTCAAGGCAGTGGGGTCCGGCTGGCGTCCTACCAGGCTCGCCGGCTTCGTTCTGGCGCGCCAGGCGGCCGGCGAGGCCGAAATCCTGACCATCGCGGTCGCCCGTTCTCTGCGCCGGGGCGGCATCGGCCGCGGCCTGATGGACGCGGTGCTGCGGCGCCTGCATCATGAACGGACCGAGGCGGTTTTTCTCGAAGTCGACGAAACCAATGTTGCGGCGATCGCTCTTTATCGCCGGCTCGGCTTCCGCGAGGTCGGCCGGCGCACGGCCTATTATCGTGCCCATGACGGCAGCAGGAGCGATGCGCTTGTCATGCGGCGCGATCTTCGCTAATCGTCCTTTCCGCCGCGGGGCGTGCGGCGCAATCCAGGGCATGTTCCGGAAAAGTCGGCGCCGGTTTTCCGAAAAGATCACGCCCAAACAAATAGATAAGAGCATGATGCTCTAACGAATCTGAAAGCTCCTCTTGTCTCGGGACCCGTTCGTGCTGCGGGGTACTGGCTGGAACGTCACATGATCGAGCGTATCCGCATCGGCTTCGGGCTTGCCTGTATCATCGTGGCGACGAGCCTGGTGGCGCTCACCCAGCCTTTCGTGCTCAAGACGAAACTGTTCTCCGATCGGCCGATTCCGCGCCTCTGGCATCGTTTCGCGCTGCGCGTCTTCGGCATCCGTGTCCGCAAGATCGGGACCATGGCCGAAGGGCGTCCGCTTCTGCTTGCGTCGAATCACATTTCCTGGACCGACATCATGGTTCTGGGAGCATCCGCCGATGTCCATTTCATCGCCAAGGCGGATATGATCAAATGGCCGGTCATCGGCTGGCTTTGCACGCTTCAGCGCACTGTCTTCGTCGATCGTTCGCGGCCGCGCCAGTCCGGCGAGCAGGCGAACGAGATCGGCTCGCGTATCGCCGCCGGCGACCCGATGGTGCTTTTCGCCGAGGGGACGACCTCCGACGGCAATCTGCTGCTGCCCTTTAAGAGCACGCTTTTCGGCGCAGCGTCGATGGCGCTCGCGGCCGCTCCCGAGGGTAAGGTCTTCATCCAGCCGGTCGCGATCGCCTATACGCGCCTGCAGGGTCTGCCGATGGGAAGGCAGCACCGCCGCCACTCGGCCTGGATCGGCGACCAGGACCTCGTGCCCCATGTCGTCTCTCTTCTGCGCGAGGGCGCGATGGACGCCGAAATCTCTTTCGGCGAGCCGATCGAGTTCGACGCCGCCAGCAACCGCAAGCATGTCGCGAGGCTGATCGAAACCCGTGTCCGCGATATGATGGCTTTGGCTCTGCGTGACCCCCTGCCGGCGAAACGCGGTAACGAAACACTGTTGCCGGTGCCGGAAAAGAGCTAAGAGCGCTTTCATGGAACTCGAAAGCCTCGAAATGCATCGCACTCCCGCCGGCGAAGCCTTGCCCAAAAAGGTCTTCGTCAAGACCTATGGCTGCCAGATGAACGTCTATGACAGCCAGCGCATGACCGACGCCCTTGCGGTGGATGGCTATGCTCCGACGGAAGACGCTGAGGAAGCCGATCTCATCCTCCTCAACACCTGCCACATCCGCGAAAAAGCGGCGGAGAAGGTCTATTCGGAACTCGGCCGGTTGAGGAAATTGAAGGCTGCACGCGGCAGCCGCGAAACGCTGATCGGCGTGGCCGGCTGCGTCGCGCAGGCGGAAGGGCAGGAGATCATCCGGCGCGCGCCGATGGTCGATCTGGTGATCGGCCCGCAGACCTATCATCGCCTTCCGGACGTCGTTCGCCGCGCACGAAAGGGCGAGCGCGTCGTCGAGACCGATTATGCGATCGAGGACAAGTTCGAACATCTGCCCGACGCCAGGCCCGCCATGGTCAGGAGCCGCGGCGTGACGGCATTTCTCACCGTGCAGGAAGGCTGCGACAAGTTCTGCACCTTCTGCGTCGTGCCCTATACGCGCGGTTCGGAAGTCTCGCGCCCCGTCGCGCAGATCGTCGCCGAGGCGGAAAAATTGGCGGCGGCCGGCGTGCGCGAACTCACGCTTCTCGGCCAGAACGTCAATGCCTGGCATGGCGAGGGCGCGGATGGCAGGGAATGGGGCCTCGGGCGCCTGCTGTTCCGTCTGGCGGAAATCCCCGGTCTCGCCCGCCTTCGTTATACCACCAGCCATCCGCGCGACATGGACGATGCGTTGATTGCCGCGCATCGCGACCTTGATAAATTGATGCCCTATCTCCATCTGCCGGTCCAGGCAGGTTCGGACCGTATCCTCAAGGCCATGAACAGGCGGCATACGGGCCACGATTACCGACGCCTCGTCGCTCGTATCAGGGAGGCGCGGCCGGATATCGCCATGTCGGGGGATTTCATCGTCGGTTTTCCCGGCGAAACCGAGGCGGATTTCGACGAAACTTTGAGGATCGTGCGGGACATTGGCTACGCACAGGCCTTTTCGTTCAAATATTCCGAGCGACCGGGAACGCCCGGCGCCGATAGGAACGATCAGGTGGGCGAGGCGGTGAAGGATGAGAGGTTGCAGCGGCTGCAGGCGCTGTTGACGGAACAGCAGCGTGCGTTCAGTGTTGGTACGGTCGGCAGGACGATCGATCTGCTGGTCGAGAAACCGGGCCGCCAACCGGGCCAGAGGGTGGGGCGTTCGCCCTGGCTCCAGCCCGTGATAGTTGATGAAAAAGCCGGCGAGATCGGCGACATTGTAAGGGTGCGAATCACGCGGGCGGAGTCGAACAGTCTGTTCGCTGAAGCGGTCTGACGAACCATTAAGGACGGTTATTGCGCACGATGAGGAAAAACGGTTGAGCGCCGCGACGGAATTGAGCAAAGCCTCCGCCGGAGCGTCCGATATGGCGCACATCGTCCTGACCTTCGACAACAACAAGCTGGCAAGTGCGCTTTACGGGCCCTTCGACGAAAATCTGGCGCGTATCGAGCAGAAGCTCGGCGTCGATGTCCGTTCCAAGGGCAACCAGCTTTCGATCAAGGGCGATCCTGTCGCCGCCGAGCAGGCGCGCCGCACGCTCGACTACCTCTATGACCTTCTCCAGAAGGGGACTGAGCTTTCTCCGTCTGAGGTCGATGGCGCGATGCGCATGGCGGTCGCGGCCGATGACCAATTGACCCTGCCGACGCTGGAGCGCAAGGGAAAGATGGCGGCGGCGCAGATTTCGACGCGCAAGCGGACGATCTATGCCCGCTCGCTCAACCAGGACGCCTATATGCGAGCGCTCGAGCGCTCGGAGCTTGTCTTCGGCATCGGACCTGCGGGGACGGGCAAGACCTATATCGCCGTCGCCTATGCGGCCATGCTGCTCGAACGGGGCATGGTCGAGCGTATCGTGTTGTCGCGACCGGCGGTCGAAGCCGGTGAGAGGCTTGGCTTCCTGCCGGGCGACATGAAGGAAAAGGTCGATCCCTATCTCCGGCCGCTCTACGACGCTCTCTACGACATGATGCCGGCCGACAAGGTCGAGCGCGCCATAACGGCTGGCGTGATCGAAATCGCGCCGCTCGCCTTCATGCGCGGGCGCACGCTTTCCAACGCGGCGGTGATTCTCGACGAGGCGCAGAACACCACGCCGATGCAGATGAAGATGTTCCTGACCCGGCTCGGCGAAAAGGCGCGTATGATCGTCACCGGCGATCCGAGCCAGATCGACCTGCCGCCGAACACGAAATCGGGCCTGGTGGAGGCATTGCGGGTGCTCGATGGCGTGCCCGGCATCGTTACGGTCCGCTTCAACGAGACCGATGTCGTGCGTCATCCGCTCGTCGCCGAAATCGTCGCCGCCTATAACCGCGATGCGGGCGGCCGCCCCAACGGCGCGAAGTGACGGAAAGTCAAGGTGTTGCCTCCCGAACCGGCGTCAACCCTCGCGATGGGCGATTTGCCGATAGACGTCGCCATCCTCGTGGAAGCCGGGAAATGGCCCGATGAGGACGCGCTTGTGGCGGTGGCGGAGCGGACGCTTGCCGCTGTCGCGCGCGTGCTTGCGCTCGATATTGGGAAACCGCCGGAACTTAGCCTGGTTTTTACCGACGATGAGCATATCCGGAAATTGAATGCAGCCTGGCGCGGAAAGGACAAGCCGACGAACGTGCTTTCCTTTCCGCTTCTTGCCATCGAGCCCGGAATGCCGCCACCGCCTATGCTCGGCGATATCGTGCTCGCCTTCGAGACGGTCGGACGCGAGGCGCTCGCGGAGAGGAAACCTTTCGAACATCATCTCACGCACCTGATCGTACACGGCTTTCTGCACCTCTTGGGTTACGATCATGAGGAGGAAGGAGAGGCCGAACGGATGGAAGACACCGAGCGCCGGATCCTCGCCGAACTTGCGATTTCCGACCCGTACCGCTAAGGAATAATATTGAGCGAACAAACCGTCATGAACGACAAAGAACAATCCGCGCCCGAAAGAGGGCCGGAAAACGAGGCGAATGACTCGGATGCGCCCGCGGAGGGGCGAAGTACGATCCCTGTCCCGTCATCGACGGGGCCGACGCTTTTCGAGCGCTTGAGAAATCTTCTCCTCCACCGCAATGGCTCCAGCCTGCGCGAGGATTTGGCCGACGCACTGGCCGAAACGGCGCCCGATGCCGCTGTTTTCTCGCCCGCCGAACGGGCGATGCTCAACAATATCCTGCGCCTGCGCGAAGTGCGCGTGGAAGACGTCATGGTGCCGCGCGCCGACATCGACGCCATCGAACTGACGATCACCCTGGGCGACCTGCTGCTGAAATTCGAGGAATCGGGCCATTCGCGCATGCCGGTCTATGGCGAGACGCTCGATGATCCGCGCGGCATGGTCCATATCCGCGACATCCTTGCCTTCATCACCAAGGCGGCGCGGCAGAGGAAAAGTCGCGCCCGCAAAACGGACGCGTCCCCGTCACCCACGCTCGATCTCGGCAATGTCGATCTCTCCCGCAAACTCGGCGATCTCAACATCCTGCGTCCGGTTCTGTTCGTGCCGCCTTCCATGCTGGCTTCCGATCTGATGGCGCGGATGCAGGCGGCGCGCATCCAGATGGCGCTCGTCATCGACGAATATGGCGGTACCGACGGCCTCGTTTCGCTTGAGGATATTGTCGAGATGGTCGTCGGCGACATCGAGGATGAGCATGACGAAGACGAGCCGATGATCACCAAGACGGGTGAGGGGATTTTCGTCGTCGACGCCAAGGCTGAGATCGAGGAAGTGGCCGAGATGATCGGCGATGCCTTCAAGCCCGGAGAGCACGGCGAATATGTCGATACGATCGGCGGCATGATCTTCAATACGCTCGGCCGTGTGCCGGCGCGCGGCGAAGTGGTCCAGCCCATACCAGGCTTCGAGTTCCATGTCCTCGATGCCGATCCGCGCCGCATCAAGCGGGTGAGGATCGTGCAGACGCGCGGCGCTGCACGGCGTCGGGGTCAGGGCGGCAGGGCAGCCGCGGCGGAATAGGAATTTCGGGCGCGCCGTAAAGATTCCCAAGGGTTTCCATCTGCCGCGGAAAGGCTCTAGAACACCGGGCATGATTCTCGGGCCGGGATAGCAGCATGAGTCGCCTTGCGGGCAAATTCATATTGCTTTGGGGCTGGCGGCGCGCGCTGGTGGCGTTCCTTGCAGGTGCGCTCGCGGTTCTCGCCCAAGCGCCGTTCGATTTCTTCGCCGTCTGCTTCGTCTCCTTTCCGTTGCTGGTCTGGCTGCTCGACGGAGCGACCGCTGAACCGGGCGCCACCATGATCGGACGGATGAGACCGGCTTTCGCGGTGGGCTGGTGGTTCGGCTTCGGCTATTTCGTCGCCGGCCTGTGGTGGGTAGGCAACGCCGTCGTGGCGGAATCGGAATCGAACGCATGGGCGGTGCCGCTGGCCGTCATCGCCCTGCCGGCCCTGCTCGCCATCTTCTACGGTCTGGCGGCGGCGGTCGCGCGGCTGTTCTGGTCTGATGGGGCAAGCCGGATCGCTTCGCTTGCCTTCGGCTTCGGCCTGTTCGAATGGCTCCGCTCCTGGATATTCACCGGCTTTCCGTGGAATGCGGTCGGCTATGCGGCCATGCCCGTGCCGCTGCTGATGCAGTCCGTATCCCTTGTCGGGCTCTTCGGCATGAACGTGCTCGCTGTCTTTGTCTTCGCCATGCCGGCGACGCTCGCGGACCGGAAGCCGGGGAAAATCGGGATCCTCGTGGCGCTGCTTATCGTCGTCGCCGATCTGGGCTACGGCTTTTTCTGCCTTTCGCGCGCGAACACGTCCGGCGCGCCGGTTCTCGACGTCAGATTGGTGCAGCCCGCAATTGACCAGTCGGAGAAATGGGATCATGCCATCCGCGACCGCATCTTCAATTCTCTCATGGATTTCACTTCCGCCCCGCCGCGTCCGGGTGCGAAGAAGCCGTCATTGATCGTATGGCCCGAAACGGCGGTGCCATTCCTTTTCACACAGCGGCCGGATGCGCTCGCCAGGATCGGCCAGGCGCTTGATCCGGGGCAGATGCTTCTGACGGGCGCCGTGCGGCTGGAAGGCAATCCGCTCGATCACCCCCGCTATTACAATTCCGTCCTCGCCATCAACGATCAGGGCGAGATCACGGATGCCGTGGACAAGCTGCATCTGGTCCCCTTCGGCGAATATCTGCCGTTTGAAAGTCTCCTGAACAGCCTCGGCGTCCAGAAGCTCGTCGATATGCCGGGCCCGTTCGTGGCCGGCGCCGAGCGTCATCCGATAAGGCTGGCGAACGGCATGAAGGCGCTTCCGTTCATTTGCTATGAGGTGATCTTCCCGGGCGCGGGCGAAAAGGAAGCTTCTCGGTCGGACCTGATCGTCAATGTCACCAACGACGCCTGGTTCGGCGATACGCCCGGTCCCTATCAGCATTTGCGCCAGGCCGAACTTCGAGCCGTCGAACTCGGCCTTCCAATGGTTCGCGCCGCGAATAATGGCATATCGGCGGTGATCGACGCGCATGGCCGTATTCTCGACGCTTTTTCGCTGGATGCTAAGGGAGCGCTTGATGTAGCGCTTCCCTTGGCCAAAGGGGGTAATCCCGGTTCTCAATGGCCTGAAAGAATTGGGCTTTTATTGGTAGGGATATTCGGTCTTTACTCTGTTGGAATGAATTTGTTGACCGCCCGTCGTGCGAATTGACATCTGGTATATTAGAATTTCATATTGCATCGCCATCGTGGCGAAACTCGCGACTCCGTCGCTGTGTTCGGACATGGCGAAGGGGGGCTATCTTTAGTAAATTAACGAAAATGCGCCTGCGCGAGTTCGCGAGGAAAGAATGATTGAAAACAAGAAGCGGCCGAATCCTACCGATATTCACGTCGGCAGCCGGATAAGATTGCGCCGGAACATGCTCGGAATGAGCCAGGAAAAACTCGGCGAGAATCTGGGAATAACCTTTCAGCAGGTCCAAAAATACGAGAAAGGGACGAACCGGGTCGGGGCGAGCCGTCTTCAGGCGATCGCATCGATACTCGAAGTGCCAGTGTCATTCTTCTTCGATGACGCCCCGGGCCAGGGGGGGGATGCCGCGAAGGGTTTCGCGGAAGAGAACTCGACGACCTATGTCGTTGATTTCCTCAGCAGTTCCGAGGGAATTCAGCTCAATCGCGCTTTCGCCCGCATCACCGATCCGAAGGTGAGGAGAAAGATCATCGATCTTATCAAGACCTTGGCTCCCGACGAAGGCGATTGATTCCAAGGTAGGAAATTCTTCTCGAAACTGCGTGGGCGATACCACTCAGGATGCTTGACGAGCCGTGTTTTTGATCGTTAACAGGACGCGCCCGAAACCGGCGCTCTTGCCGGCGATCAATCTTTCCAGAGGGGATGCCCGTGTCTCGCAGCGACTATTTCTTCACCAGCGAATCCGTATCTGAAGGCCATCCGGACAAGGTCTGCGACCGCATATCGGATGAAATCGTCGATCTGGTCTACCGCGAAGCGCGGAAGACCGGAATGGATCCGTGGGACGTGCGCATCGCCTGCGAGACGCTCGCGACGACGAATCGGGTGGTCATCGCCGGTGAGGTCCGTGTTCCCCAGACGCTGATGAAGAAGGACAAGAACGGCAAGGACGTCATCAACCCGTCCCGGTTCAAGTCCGTCGCCCGCAAGGCGATTCGCGACATCGGCTATGAGCAGGAAGGCTTTCATTGGAAAACGGCCAAGATCGACGTGCTCCTGCACGCTCAGTCCGCCGATATCGCGCAAGGGGTGGACAAGGCCTCCGATTCCAATTCCGAGGGCGCCGGCGATCAGGGCATCATGTTCGGCTACGCCTGTCAGGAAACGCCGGAACTGATGCCGGCGCCGATCTACTATGCCCACAAGGTCCTCGAACTTCTGGCGACGGCCAGGAAATCCGGCGAGGGAGAAGTGGCGAAACTCGGCCCAGACGCCAAAAGCCAGGTGACGGTCCGCTATGAGCATGGAAAGCCGGCGGAAGTCACCCAGATCGTCCTGTCGACACAGCATATCGATCCAACTTGGGATTCGAAGAAGGTGCGCTCGGTCGTCGAACCTTACATTCGCGAGGCGCTGGGCGACCTCAGGATCGCAGGCGATTGCAAATGGTACATCAATCCGACCGGGAAATTCGTCATCGGCGGGCCCGACGGCGATGCGGGCCTGACCGGTCGCAAGATCATTGTCGACACCTATGGCGGCGCCGCGCCGCATGGCGGCGGCGCCTTCTCCGGCAAGGATACGACGAAGGTCGATCGCTCGGCCGCCTATGCCGCGCGCTATCTCGCCAAGAACGTCGTGGCGGCAAAGCTCGCCGAGCGCTGCACAATCCAGCTTTCCTATGCGATCGGCGTCGCCCAGCCGCTGTCGATCTATGTCGATCTCCACGGCACCGGCAAGGTCGATGAGGCGGTCGTCGAGAAAGCGCTGCGCGAGGTGATGGATTTGTCGCCTTCGGGCATAAGGCGCCATCTCGATCTGAACCGGCCGATTTATGCCAAGACCACCGCTTACGGCCATTTTGGCCGCAAGCCCGGCCGTGACGGTTCTTTCGCATGGGAGAAGACCGATCTCGTTTCCGCGCTGAAGAATGCGGTCAGGCAGCCGGTCGCTGCCTGATATTTTGACAAACTTGTGCCATGGCGACAGCGACCCGGCGGACCCGCTCGACGGAAGCATTCTTCGGGCGCCGCCATGGCAAGAGCTTGCGGCCGGCGCCGCTTGCCGCGCTGGAAGCGGGCCTGCCCCGCTATCGGCTCGATTTAACCTGTCCGCCGCCGGAACCGCTTTCGGCGCTGTTTCCAGCCGAAGTCGATAATGTCCGGCTGGAGATCGGCTTTGGCGCCGGAGAGCATCTGAGGCATGAGGCTGGGCGCTTCCCGCGCACCGGCTTTCTCGGCGTCGAGCCTTTCGTCAACGGTTTGGCCAAGTTGATGCTGGATCTCCAACGGGAGCCGCTTTCGAATCTCCGCGTCCATGACGATGATGCCACGAGGCTGCTCGACTGGCTCCCGGAAACCTCGCTCGCGGGGATCGATCTCTTCTATCCCGACCCATGGCCGAAGAAGAAACACTGGAAGCGGCGCTTCGTTAGCGCGGTGAACCTTGCTCGCTTCGCGCGCGTGCTGAAGCCGGGCGCTCTTTTCCGCTTCGCCTCCGACATCGACGGCTATATCAACTGGACGCTCTTTCATATCAGGGCGAATCCGGATTTCGAATGGCTGGCGGGCCATCCAATCGATTGGCGGGAGCCTTTCGATGGATGGCCGGGCACCCGCTATGAACGGAAGGCGCTTAGGGAAGGACGCAAGCCGACCTACCTTTCCTTCCGCCGCCGCTAGCATTGATTTTTTGACCGGCGGTCGGCTTGAATTCAGGCGCTTGTGCGCGTATATCTCTGGTAAATTCTTGGTCGGTACGACGAAGAGTGGGTCCTCCCGGTCCCGCTCTTTTTTGTTTCCTGCCGACGCAATGGAGTGAGAATGACGGAAACGGCGGAAAGCCAGGGCGACGACCGCATCATTCGCGAGAGCGGCACGGATGCCAGGATCGCGATGATCGTTCGTCCAGTGCTGGAAGGCATCGGCTACAGGCTCGTGCGGGTACGTCTTTCAGGCCAGAACGGCCCGACTCTGCAGATCATGGCGGAACGGCCGGACGGCTCGATGACGGTCGAGGACTGCGAGACGGTCAGCCGTGCGCTTTCGCCGGCGCTCGATGTCGAGGATCCGGTGTCCAGCGCCTACAATCTGGAAATATCCTCGCCCGGTATCGATCGCCCGCTCGTGCGCAAATCGGATTTCGCGGCGGCGAAAGGTCACATCATCAAGATCGAGACGTCGGTGCTGCTCGGCGACCGCAAGCGCTTTCGTGGTCGGATCGTGGAGACGGATGGCGCGCGGGTCGCGATCGAGCGGGACCAGCCCGCCTATGGTGAAGAAGCGAAGGTTGAGATTCCCTTCGACGTGATCGCCGATGCGCGGCTGGTGCTGACGGATGACCTCATCCGTGACGCGTTGAAGAAGGACAAGCAATTGCGCCAGGAGCGCAAGAAGCGCCGGCGCGAGACGGCGGACGAAATCGGACAGGAAGAAATCTGAAGTTTTTCCGCGTGGCAGGCCAGGGGCCGCCGCGGAATGGAGTGCCAAGGGAGATAACGATGGCAGTCAGTGCAAACAGGCTTGAGCTTCTGCAGATCGCGGATGCGGTGGCCCGCGAGAAGTCGATCGACAAGCAGATCGTCATTGCAGCGATGGCGGACGCGATCCAGAAGGCGGCGCGCTCGCGCTATGGCCAGGAGACGAACATCCGCGCCGACATCAACCCGAATACGGGCGAGATGAAGCTGCAAAGGCTGATGGAAGTCGTCGAGACCGTCGACGACTATGCCACCCAGATCGCTCTCTCCTCGGCGCGCGAGCGCAACCCCGACGCACAGGTCGGCGATTTCATCGCCGAGCAGCTGCCGCCGATGGATTTCGGCCGCATTGCCGCGCAATCGGCCAAGCAGGTGATCGTGCAGAAGGTGCGTGAAGCTGAGCGCGACCGGCAATACGAGGAATACAAGGATCGCGTCGGCGAGATCGTCAACGGCACGGTGAAGCGCGTCGAATACGGCAATGTCATCGTCGATCTCGGGCGCGGCGAGGCGATCATCCGCCGCGACGAACTGATCCCCCGCGAAAACTTCAAATATGGAGACCGCGTGCGCGCCTATGTCTATGACGTGCGCCGCGAACAGCGTGGCCCGCAGATCTTCCTGTCGCGCACCCATCCGCAATTCATGGCGAAGCTGTTCACCATGGAAGTGCCGGAGATCTATGACGGCATCATCGAGATCAAGTCGGTGGCGCGCGATCCGGGCTCCCGCGCCAAGATCGCGGTCATTTCGCGCGATAGTTCCATCGATCCGGTTGGCGCATGCGTCGGCATGCGCGGCAGCCGCGTTCAAGCGGTCGTCGGCGAGCTTCAGGGCGAGAAGATCGACATCATCCCCTGGTCGAACGATGCGGCGGCCTTCATCGTCAACGCGTTGCAGCCGGCTGAGGTCGCCAAGGTTGTCCTCGACGAGGATGCGGAGCGTATCGAGGTCGTCGTTCCCGACGACCAGCTTTCGCTGGCGATCGGCCGGCGTGGCCAGAACGTGCGCCTTGCCTCGCAACTCACCGGCTGGGACATCGACATCCTTACCGAGGAAGAGGAATCGCAGCGCCGTCAGAAGGAATTCACCGAACGCTCCACTCTTTTCATGGAGGCACTCAATGTCGACGAGATGGTCGGCCAAGTGCTTGCTTCCGAGGGCTTCACGAGCGTCGAGGAGGTCGCCTATGTCGACCAGGACGAGATTTCCTCGATCGACGGCTTCGACGAGGATACCGCCCTCGAGATCCAGACGCGCGCCCGCGAATATCTGGAGCGCGTCGAGGCCGAACAGGACGAGCGCCGCAAGGCGCTGGGCGTTGCCGACGAATTGCGCGAAATTCCGGGCATCACGACCGCGATGATGGTCGCGCTCGGCGAGGACGGCACCAAGACGGTCGAGGATTTCGCCGGCTATGCCGCCGACGATCTCGTCGGCTGGAAGGAACGCAAGGATGGCGAGACGAAAGTCTTCGAGGGCGTGCTCGGCGATTATAATGTCTCTCGCGCCGAAGCGGAGCAGATGATCGTGGCGGCGCGGCTGAAGGCCGGCTGGATCAGCGAAGCGGATCTTGCCGGTGAGGAAACCGGAGAAGAAGCCGACGCTGCTGTCGCCTGAGATGCGGAAGAGACGTCGAAACTGTCGGATTTGCCCGTCATGAAAGCCATGGCGGGACAAAGAATTGGAGCGCTGCAGCGGGAAGCTCTTGAACGAGATGAACGAGCGCACATGTATCGTAACCAGGACGGCGCGCGAGGCGGAAGAGATGATCCGCTTCGTCGCGGCGCCCGGTGGCGCGGTCGTTCCGGACCTGAAGCGCAACTTGCCGGGACGAGGGTGCTGGGTCTCTGCGGAGCGTAGCCTCGTCGACAAGGCCGTGGCGCGAAAGCTTTTCGCAAGGGCGCTGAAGGCCGACGTTTCTGTTCCCGATGATCTTGGCGGCATGGTGGATGATCTTCTGGTCCGGGCCGCCTTGGGTGCTGCCGGCCTTGCCCGCAAGGCTGGCGCGATCGTTCTGGGCGCGGCAAAAGTCGAAGCCGCCGTCCGCGGCGGAGAGGCGCTTCTGGTGCTTCATGCGCGTGAAGCGGCGGATGACGGAATAAGAAAGATAGCACAGGCGGCGAGAAGCCGCGCTCGTGGCGCCGCGGCGGTGCCTTCATACAAACTCTTCTCGGAAGCCGAATTGGGTTTGGCATTGGGGGGGGCAAATGTGATACATGCTGCCGTGCTCGCAGGCGGGCTGGGCAAGACGGTGCTGAAACGCGTGGCAGCGCTTGATCGATATCGCGGCGGGTGCGGCGGCGATGCGTTGGTGGTTGCGGAACTTGCGGGCAGGAATGGCGCCGCAGAGGATGTGGAATGAGTGATATCAAATCGAGTGACGACAAGACGCTGAGCGTCAATACGAAAAAGACTCTGACGTTGAAGCGTCCAGGCCTCGAGCAGGGCACGGTTCGGCAGAATTTTTCGCATGGACGCACGAAGTCTGTCGTTGTCGAAACCAAGAAACGCAAATTTTCGCTGCCGGGCGAAAAGCCTGAAGCGGCGCCAGCTGCGCCCGGATTGAAGCCCAGGGTTCAGCAGCAGGCCGCACCAGCGCCTGCTACGGCGCCCACGCCCGCGCCGGAAAAAGTTTCCCCTTCTCAACCGAAATCGCAGGACGGCGACAGGGGAACCATCGTTCTGAACGAACTCTCCCGCGACGAGATGGAGGCGCGCCGGCGGGCGTTGGAAGACGCCAAGCTGCGCGAGGTCGAGGATCGCAAGCGCGCCGCGGACGATGCCAAGCGTCGTGCCGAGGAAGATGAGCGCCGCCGCCGCGAGCGCGAGGAATCCGCCCGCCGCCAGGCCGAGGAAGAAGCCCGCGTCAAGACGGAAGCCGAGGCGCGTCGTCGTGCCGAGGAAGAGGCGCGGCGACGCTCGCCGGCCCGGGCCGAAACCGCCGCGGCTGCGGAAGAGAGCGAGGAAGAGCCGCGTAACCGTGGACTTGTCGCCAAACGCGGCATCCGGCCCGAAGTGGCCAGGCCGGCAAAGCCGACGCGCAGCGAGGAAGACCGCCGTCGCGGCAAACTGACGCTTAACTCCGCCCTTTCCGATGACGAGGTGGCGCGCGGGCGTTCGCTCTCCTCGATGCGGCGTCGCCAGGAAAAATTCAAGCGCGCCTTGCATCAGGAGCCGCGTGAGAAGATTTCGCGCGAAGTCATCCTGCCCGAGACCATCACCATCCAGGAACTGGCGAGCCGCATGGCCGAACGCGCCGTAGACGTGGTGAAGTTCTTCATGAAGCAGGGCCAGATCATGAAGCCCGGCGATGTGATCGACGCCGATACGGCGGAACTGATAGCGTCCGAATTCGGTCATACGGTGAAACGCGTGGCGGAATCGGATGTCGAGGAAGGCCTCTTCCAAGTCACCGATCGCGAGGAGGATCTCGAGTCGCGCCCGCCGGTCGTAACGATCATGGGCCATGTCGACCATGGCAAGACGTCTCTGCTCGACGCCATCCGCCACGCCAATGTCGTTTCCGGCGAGGCGGGCGGCATCACACAGCATATCGGCGCTTACCAGATCGAGCATAACGGCCAGAAGATCACCTTCATCGATACGCCCGGCCACGCGGCATTCACCGCCATGCGCGCACGCGGCGCTCAGGCGACGGATATCGCGGTTCTCGTTGTCGCTGCGGATGACGGCGTCATGCCGCAGACGATCGAATCGATCAATCATGCGCGTGCCGCCGGCGTTCCGATCATCGTCGCGATCAACAAGATCGACAAGCCGGACGCCAAGCCCGACAGGGTGCGCACGGAATTGCTGCGTCACGAGATCGTGGTGGAATCCATGGGCGGCGAGACGCTCGAGGTCGAAGTCTCGGCGGTGAAGGGCACCAATCTCGACAAGCTGCTCGAAGCCATTCTGCTGCAGTCGGAGATTCTCGATCTCAAGGCGGATCCGGGGCGTACTTCCGAAGGTGTGGTTATCGAAGCGAAGCTCGACCGCGGTCGGGGACCCGTCGCCACCATCCTGATCCAGACCGGCACGCTTCTGCCAGGCGATATTCTCGTCGCCGGCAATGAATGGGGGCGCGTCCGCGCGATCGTCAACGACCGTGGCGAGCAGATCGACGAGGCCGGCCCGTCCGCGCCCGTTGAGGTGCTGGGGCTTCAGGGGACGCCGCAGGCCGGCGATCGCTTCGGTATTGCCGAAAGCGAGGCGCGCGCGCGGGAAATCTCCGAATATCGCCAGCGCGTGGCGCGCGACAAGGCGGTTGCCCGCCAGGCCGGCCAGCGTGGTTCGCTCGAACAGATGATGTCGCAATTGCAGACGTCGGGCTTGAAGGAATTCCCGCTCGTCATCAAGGGTGACGTCCAGGGTTCGATCGAGGCGATCATCAGCGCATTGGACAAGCTTGGCACCGATGAGGTCCGCGCCCGAATCGTTCATGCCGGCGCCGGAGCCATCACCGAAAGCGATGTCTCGCTCGCGGAAACGTCCAATGCGGCGATCATCGGCTTCAACGTGCGCGCCAACAAACAGGCGCGCGATGCGGCCGAGAAGGCAGGCATCGAAATCCGCTATTACAACATCATCTACAATCTCGTGGACGATGTGAAGGCGGCGATGTCCGGCCTGCTCTCGCCGGAGCGGCGCGAAACCTTCCTCGGCAATGCGGAGATCCTCGAGGTCTTCAACATCACCAAGGTCGGCAAGGTCGCGGGCTGCCGCGTGACCGACGGCAAGGTGGAGCGTGGTGCGGGTGTCCGCCTCATCCGCGACAATGTCGTCATCCACGAAGGCAAGTTGAAGACGCTGAAGCGTTTCAAGGACGAGGTGGCGGAGGTTCCCGCCGGCCAGGAATGCGGCATGGCGTTCGAGAATTACGAGGATATCCGGCAGGGCGATGTCATTGAATGCTACCGCGTCGAGATGGTGACGCGGACGCTATAGGCGGCGCAGGGTCCGTTCCGACGCCGGCGCCTCAGAAGCGATAGCCGATGCGTAAGCCCGCGGATTCAGCTCCGGCGTCGGGGTTGCACAGCTTGGCGTTGGAGAAATGGTCGGCGTAAAGCTGCAGCGATATATCCTTCGTGATGTCGTAGCCGATGCCGGCGCCGAGGTGGAAAAGCACCTTGCATCCCATCGGCTTGTAGTCCGTCGGATCATGAAGATTGGTGGCCGACGTGATCGCAATGCCAAGGCTCTCCGTCGTGAAGAGGCGTTGCGTGAAATAGGTATCCCAGGTAAGGCCGCCATAAGCGAAATCGATCGCGTGCGAACGCGACGCTATGTCGACGCCGATATGGGGCCGAGGAGAGCCGAGCCAGTAGAGGAAATCGGGCGAGGGAAAGAGCAACTCGCCATAGATATCGGCGCCGTTGAACTTGTGATGGGAAAATATCCCTGTGTCATAGGCGCCGAGTCCGAGACGAAGCTCGTAATCGTTGGAATATTTTCCGATCAGCCCGAAATTGGAGAAGAGGTACCGATCCTTGGCGATCGCCGGACTAGCGGCGGCGGAGAATGCCAGGATCAGCGAAACGACGGCAACCCGCATTGCTGTTTTCACGGCGAATCACCTCGATTCGGATGATGAATTGCTTGCAATCGAAGCCAGTCGCTGTCAAGCAGACCATTTGAAGCCGGTTCTTTCCCGCGATTGGACGGCGGTCCGAATTCGTTCGGCTGCTCGTTGCGCAATCGCATTGCCGGCGCGTTCGAAAGCAGGTTGCGTCAATGAAAAGCGGCTCCTCCCAGCGCCAGCTGCGGGTCGGCGAACAGGTGCGTCACGCTCTGGCTGAATTTTTCCAGCGCGGCGAATTGCGCGATGAAAGGCTGGGCTCGACCGTCCTTTCCGTTTCCGAGGTGCGCATGTCGCCGGATCTGAAGATAGCGACGGCATTTGTTTCTCCCCTCGGCGAAGCCGATGCCGACGCGACCATCGATACGCTCAACCGCCATGCCCGCTTCATCAGGGGCAGGCTGTCCCATTCGCTTGGACAGATGAAGTACATGCCGGAATTCCGTTTCCGGGTCGATACGAGCTTCGAGAATTTCGCCAGGATCGACAGGCTGTTGAAATCGCCCGAAGTCGCGCGCGATCTTGAGGAAAAGGACAAGGAAAAATAGAGATGAGGGCGCGATCGGCAGCTTCGGCGGAGGTGCATGATGCCCCGTCGCGGTAAGAGGAAAGGCCGGCCGGTTTCCGGCTGGGTCGTTCTCGACAAGCCCGTCGGCATGGGTTCGACGGAAGCCGTTTCCAAGGTTAAATGGCTGTTCAACGCGGATAAGGCAGGCCACGCCGGCACGCTCGATCCGCTGGCGTCCGGCATGCTCCCGATTGCACTTGGCGAGGCGACGAAAACCGTGCCCTATGTCATGGATGGCGCCAAGATCTACCGCTTCACAATCGCATGGGGCGAGGAGCGCTCGACCGACGATCTCGAGGGCGACGTGACCTTTCGTTCCGACCTGCGACCAAACGCCGAGGATATTCTGGCGCTTCTGCCGAATTACACAGGTGTCATCCAGCAGATACCGCCGCAATTCTCCGCCGTCCGCATCGGCGGCGAACGCGCCTATGACATCGCCCGCGACGGTGAAACCGTCGATATTCCGCCGCGTGAAGTGGAGATATTCCGTCTCGATCTTGTCGAACGGCCGGATGACGGCCGCGCCATATTCGAGGTCGAGTGCGGCAAGGGAACCTATGTCCGCAGCCTTGCCCGTGACATGGGCCGCGATCTTGGTTGCCGCGGCCATATCGCGGACTTGCGCCGTGTGCTGGTCGAGCCTTTCACGCCAGAGGACCTCGTGACGGTCGCCGAACTGGAGAAAGCGCGCACTTCCGGGGCGCTGGAAGCTGCCGAAGGTTCAGGCGAACCGCCGTCCTTCCTCGCGATCGATGGTCTTCTGGTCGATACCGCCGCAGCGCTCGAGGATCTGCCGCAAGTCAAAGTGACAGATGATGCCGCGCACCGTATCCGCCTCGGCAACCCGGTCATCGTGCGGGGCCGTGACGCGCCGGTCGAAGCTATGGAAGCCTGCACGACAGCACGCGGGCGGCTGGTGGCGATCGGCTCGATCGAAGCGGGGATGTTTAAGCCGAAGCGGGTGTTTTCATAATCGGAAGGGGGAGCGGCCTTGCGGCCGGATGGTCAAAGCTGCTCGGCTTTTGGCGGAACGAGGGTTCCGTTTCCCGGGTTGTGGGCAACGAGCCGGTCATGAATGGCTGGCCATGAAAAAGATGTTATTGCCTGTCTTAGGCATTATGATCGTTGCATTGATGGGCGTTATGTCCCAGGCAATTTAAGGATCGGCCGAGGCACGGGAGGAACGAAAGCGCATTGCGTCGCGGATGAGCAGCATAGTTTTCGGGCGCTATCCGGCGTGCTTTCCGCTGTCTTGCCGATAAAGCGATTTTGAAGAGCAGTAAGGAAGTCAGGTTTCCCTTTTTCAGGCGCGTTGGTTGGCGTGAACGGGCTCAGACCGCGCCCAGGCCGATCGCGGTCTTTCTAATGCTGGTGGTGGCCGTAACCGTTCTCCCGGCGCTGGGATTTTCCATCGTCCTTCTCAAGCGCAACAATGAGACACAGCAGCAGGTCGTTTCCACGCTCGCCAGCGCAACCGCCGCGTCGCTATCCGAGGCAGTGGATCGCGAAGCGTCCGGAATGCTGACGATTCTCCGCGTGCTTTCCTCGACGCCTTCCCTGCACGAGGGGAATTTGCAGGGTTTTTATGATCGTTCGCAAAGAGCGCTTGCGGGAACGGGTGGTTTTCTGATTGTGCTCGATCAGCATTTCAACCAGTTGATGAACACGCGCGTCCCCCTCGGCGCTGACCTCGGCAGACTGGCTGACGACAAATCGCCGGCATTGGCGCTTGAAAAGAGACAGCCTGTCATTTCCGACATCTATTTCGACAAGCCCGCGAAAAACTGGGTGTTCAATGTCGCGATGCCCTATTTCCCGGACACCGGGCCTCCGCTTGTCCTCGTCCTGACGCAGAATGCCGAAAGCCTGACGCGGGCTCTTGTGAGACAGAAGCTGACGGACGGCTGGAACGTGACGCTCGTCGATCGCAGGAACGTCGTCATCACCTCCTCCTCCAGGCATGATCCGGTCGGCAAGCCTTTCTTTCTCGATCTCATTTCACACGGCCCGGCGCCGTCCGGACGGATTCCCGTCAGCTACCAGGGCATCTCTTACAGGGCATCGGTCCAGGTTTCGGACTTGACCGGCTGGACGACGGTCATCTGGGCACGATCCTCGGTGATGGATCGGTCGATGCGGCGAAGCCTGTGGTGGCTGGCTCTTGGCGGGTTGATTGTCATCGCGCTGGGGACGGGAGCCGCGCTTTTCCTCTCCCGCGAGATAACAAGGTCCGTGCGGCGGTTGGCGCGCGACGCCCGCAGATTGGGGGCAGGCGGATCGGTCGAACCCATCAGCTATCCTATCGCCGAGATCACGACGGTTTCCGCCGCGCTCGCGGCGGCGTCGGAAAGACGCAAGCATGCCGAAAGCGAGATCCGCTTTCTGATGCGTGAGGTTGCGCATCGCTCGAAAAACCAGATGACGGTGGTATCCTCGATCGCCAAGCAGACCGCCAGGACCGCACGCAGCGTCGAAGCGTTCCAGGACAGCTTTCAGAAAAGGCTGTTCGGCCTTGCTCGCTCGACCGATCTCCTGATTGCCGGGGGGGTCAGCGGCGTCGAATTCCGCGAACTTCTCGCATCGCAACTCGAGCCGTTCCAGCCCAGCGACGCCGAACGGCTTGAGCTTTCGGGACCGGAGGTGAGACTTTCCAATCAGGCGGCGCAGATGCTCGGCCTCGGCTTGCATGAACTTGCGACCAACGCCGCGAAATATGGCGCCTTTTCCGCTCCGCAGGGGCGGCTGAAGGTGCATTGGCGGGTGCGGGAGGAGAGCTTCGATCTGGTCTGGCGCGAGCATGTTCCGCGGCTGCGCAAGCGCGCCGAGCGGCGGGGCTTTGGAACCGAAGTCATCGAACGCATGCTCGTCGGGGCGCTCGGCGCCAAGCCGGAGCGGGTTCTCCATCGGGACGGCATCGAATGGCATTTCGTGATCCCGCTCGACAGGATCCGTTCGGCATCGCAAATCGAATCTGGAGACGTGCAAGAAGAGTGATCCCGGGTCGCGTTTGGCGATTCTGCTGGCGTTTTGCCGTTTCTTCGACTATATGCGCGCCATCGTTGCGTTCGACGCCCCGATAATTGGCCCCTGCTGGACGACATCCCGGCTGTGGGCGTCCCATTCCGGGCGGTCTCGTTCCGGACAGATAGAAAGGAAGCACGATGTCGATTACGACGGAGCGCAAGAAGGAACTTATGGGTGAATTCGCCACTGCGGCCGGAGATACCGGTTCTCCGGAGGTGCAGGTCGCAATTCTCTCCGAGCGCATCAAGAACCTGACGGAACACTTCAAGGATCACAAGAAGGACAACCACTCCCGCCGTGGTCTGTTGAAGCTCGTTTCCCAGCGTCGCCGCCTTCTGGACTACCTCAAGGGCAAGGATGAAGGCCGCTACCAGACGTTGATCGAAAAACTCGGTCTGCGTCGCTGACGCTTTCGCCGGCGGATCGCGCATGCGGTTCGCCGGCTTTCATTCCGGACCGCGAGAATGACGGTCCGGTCGGACACCATCGGAAGCATGGAACTTTCGAGGTCCGAAAATGGCATGATCCGGACAGCCGGTACTGATGTTTCCAGCGGATCATGCAGAGATAAAGAGCATGTTGCTTCGATCTGATCGCACCCATGCTCTTGCCATGGACCGGTCATGGGGCAGGATTGCAGGATACCCGGCGCGCCGTTCCGTCGCGCATTTGATGAAGGATATCCTGCTGTCTTGCCCGTGGCTCGTCCGCGAAAGAAGCCGGAACGCGGCGTCGCAGGAAAGCGGCCCGTTCCGTAGGAAAAGGACAAGACATGTTCAATCATCATCAAGTGGAAATCGAATGGGGCGGCCGTCCGCTCAAACTCGAGACCGGCAAGATCGCCCGCCAGGCCGACGGCGCGGTGCTCGCGACTTACGGAGAGACCGTCGTGCTGGCGACCGTGGTTTCCGCGAAGGAACCGAAGCCTGGCCAGGATTTCTTTCCTCTCACCGTCAACTACCAGGAAAAGACCTACGCCGCCGGCAAGATCCCCGGCGGTTATTTCAAGCGTGAGGGCCGCCCGAGCGAGAACGAGACGCTGGTTTCGCGCCTGATCGACCGCCCGATCCGCCCGCTGTTCGCCGACGGCTACAAGAACGACACGCAGGTCATCATCACCGTCATGCAGCACGATCTGGAGAACAATCCCGACGTGCTTTCGCTGGTCGCGGCCTCGGCGGCGCTCACGCTTTCCGGCGTTCCCTTCATGGGGCCGATCGGCGGCGCCCGCGTCGGCTACATCAATGGCCAATATGTGCTCAATCCGCATATCGACGAGATGCCGGAATCCAAGCTCGACCTCGTCGTCGCCGGCACGTCGGAAGCCGTTCTCATGGTGGAATCCGAGGCACAGGAACTGCCAGAGGACGTGATGCTCGAAGCCGTCATGTTCGGCCATCGCTCGTTCCAGCCGGTCATCGACGCCATCATCAAGCTGGCTGAAGTGGCGGCGAAGGAGCCTCGCGAGCACAGCACCGAGGATTATTCCGAACTCGAGAGCGAAATGCTGAAGATCGCCGAAAGCGATCTGCGCGACGCCTACAAGATCACCGACAAGCAGACGCGTTATGCCGCCGTCGATGCCGCCAAGGCCAAGGTGAAAGCCGCGCTCCTTCCGGAAGGCGAGGAGCAGCCGAAATGGAGCGCTGAGCAGGTCGCCGTTGTCTTCAAGGAACTCCAGGCCAAGATCGTCCGCTGGAACATTCTCGACACCGGTTCCCGCATTGACGGCCGCGACCTCAAGACCGTCCGTCCGATCATGGCCGAGGTCGGCATCCTGCCGCGCACTCACGGTTCGGCCCTGTTCACGCGCGGCGAAACCCAGGCGATTGTGGTTGCGACGCTCGGCACGGGTGAAGACGAGCAGTTCATCGACTCGCTGACGGGCACCTACAAGGAAACTTTCCTCCTGCACTACAACTTCCCGCCCTTCTCGGTGGGCGAGACCGGACGCATGGGTTCTCCGGGCCGCCGCGAGATCGGCCATGGCAAGCTCGCATGGCGCGCCATCCATCCGATGCTCCCGGGAGTGGAGCAGTTTCCCTACACGATCCGCGCGGTTTCCGAGATCACCGAATCGAACGGCTCTTCCTCCATGGCGACCGTCTGCGGCACCTCGCTTGCCCTGATGGACGCGGGCGTTCCGCTGTCGAAGCCGGTGGCGGGCATCGCCATGGGCCTTATCAAGGAAGGTGAGCGTTTCGCCGTCCTTTCCGACATCCTCGGCGACGAGGACCATCTCGGCGACATGGATTTCAAGGTGGCCGGCACGTCGAACGGCGTGACCTCGCTGCAGATGGACATCAAGATCGACGGCATCACCGAGGAGATCATGAAGGTCGCGCTCGGCCAGGCCAAGGACGGCCGCCTGCATATTCTCGGCGAGATGGCGAAGGCGATTACCGAGAGCCGCAAGGAACTCGGCGAGTTCGCGCCGCGCATCGAGGTCATGCAGATCCCGACCGACAAGATCCGCGACGTCATCGGCACCGGCGGCAAGGTCATCCGCGAAATCGTCGAAAAGACCGGGGCCAAGATCAACATCGAGGATGACGGCACGGTGAAGATCGCCTCGGCCAACGGCAAGGAAATCGAGGCGGCCAAGAAGTGGATCCACACTATCGTGGCCGAGCCGGAAGTCGGCGAGATCTATGAAGGCACTGTCGTCAAGACAGCTGATTTCGGCGCCTTCGTCAACTTCTTCGGCCCGCGCGACGGCCTCGTCCATATTTCGCAACTGGCGCCTGAGCGCGTGCAGAAGACGACCGACGTGGTCAAGGAAGGCGACAAGGTCTTCGTCAAGCTCATGGGCTTCGACGAGCGTGGCAAGGTCCGCCTTTCCATGAAGGTGGTCGACCAGAAGACGGGCAAGGAAATCGTCCGCGAGAAGAAGAGCGAAGACGGCGAAGAAGCCGTCGCCTGAGGCTATTCACTGTCATGATCGAGCCGGCGGGCGCGTTCCACGGAGCGCGCCCGTCTCTTTTTGGATAAAAGGGAAGTGGCGATGGACGACACGTGGAAGGTCCTGATCCATCCCTTCGCCAGTGGCGCGCTGGACATGCCGGGGGAAGGAACGCAGGCGCTCTTTCCGGGCGCCCGGCCGGGTGTGCGGATGCCGAAAGAGTTTTCGGCGGGACTGCATCTCGTTCAGGGATTTCGGCCCTATTTCATGGCCTTGCAGCAAGAAGGATTTCAGGTCGCTCCTCACGCCGAAGGGGAGGACTACGATCTCGCTCTCGTCCTCTGCGACCGCCATCGTGACCGTAACGAGTCCTATCTCGCCGAAGCCCTTCTCAGGACGCGCCCCGGCGGTCTGGTGGTCGTAGCCGGAGGCAAGGCGGAAGGCTTGGCGAGCCTGCGCAAGAGAGTTGGATCATCGATGGCGATCGAAGGATCGCTTTCGAAACATCATGGCGTCGCGTTCTGGCTGCGGCGGCCGGACGAGATCGAAGATGTGGTTCTCGCTTTGCGACCGGAAAAGATGCTCGTGGTGGGGCGGTATGAAACCGCCGCCGGGTCTTTCTCGCATGACCGGATCGACCCTGGATCGGCGCTTCTCGCCCGGAGCCTGCCGGATGATCTGCAAGGGGATGTCGCGGATTTCTGCGCCGGCTGGGGCTATCTCTCGGCGGAATTGCTTTCACGCGGCCTGCCGCTGGAGCGGCTGGACCTCTACGAGGCCGATTATGAGTCGCTCGAAGCGGCCCGCCGCAATCTGGCGCGCTACGTTGTATCGCCGCGCCGGGAGCTTTTCTGGCATGATCTCATTGGCGAGCCCGTTGGCCGCCGTTACGACATCGTCGTCATGAATCCACCTTTTCACACCGGCCGTGCCACGGAGCCGCATCTCGGACAGGAGATGATCCGCAAGGCCGCCAGCGCGCTGAAGCCGGGAGGAAGGCTTTTTCTGGTGGCCAATCGCCCGCTGCCTTACGAACGAGTTCTGGCCGAAGCCTTTTCAGCGCATGGCGAACTCGCCCACGACGACAGTTTCAAGGTGCTGTGGGGCCGGCGGTAGAGCATATCGCACCGATGCCACTTCCCAGATTTGGATGAGGCTTGCAAAAAATTCGTTTTTAAACGAATATCGCCTATATGTTCGATGTACGGCACTACCTCACGCGTGACGGCGAAGACCTGATTGCCGCTTGGCTGCGCAAACTTCGCGACGTGCAAGCCAAGGCGGCGATTATCCGACGTCTGAACCGGCTTGAGCAGGGAAACTTCGGTGATTTCAAGCCGCTTCGCGAGGGTGTCCACGAACTGCGCGTTGATGTCGGTCCTGGCTACCGCATTTATTACGCCCGGTCGGGCAGGACGGTGATGTTGCTCTTGTGCGGCGGCACCAAGCGAACACAGGACGCCGACATTGGGCGGGCATGCGCCTGTTGGCGCGACTGGCAAAGCCGTACTGATTGAAGGAGTAATGACGATGAAAGACCGTAGTCATGACGACGCAATAGCTGATTTGTTCCGCGACGATCCGGCGACAGCGGCCGCGACGCTCGATGCGATCCTTGCCGATGGCGACCAGGGCGAACTGCTGGTGACGCTCCGGCAAATGGCAAAGGCGTTCGGCGGCGTGCCCGCCATCGCCAAGTCGGCCGAACTGAACCCCACACAACTCTATCGTACCCTTTCGGAGAAGGGAAACCCGGAACTGCGCAGCCTGAATGCTGTCCTGCGCACAATGGGTCTGCGTTTGGCGGTGCAGCCACTTGGCGAGCCAGTGCCGCACGTCTGAAAATAGAAGACGTGTCGGACCATCGAGATCGTGCCGGGAGCACGCCATATCAGCCAAGCCATATTCGATCGGGCGATGGCAATATCAGGCTAAGATTGTGGCGGAAATCCTCTTCCAAGCGACGTGCCGCAGAGGAATTACTTCTCCTCGTCGAAGCTTTTCAGCTCTTCCAGCGTCGGCATCGAGACGATGTGATAGCCGGAATCCACATAATGGATTTCGCCCGTAACCCCGGAGGAAAGATCGGACAGGAGATAAAGCGCCGATCCTCCCACCTCGTCGATGCTTACGGTCCTCCTGAGCGGCGAGTTGCGCTGCTGGTAGGAAAACATGTGCCGTGCATCGGATATGCCGGCGCCTGCGAGCGTGCGGACCGGGCCGGCGGAAATCCCGTTGATCCGGATGCCGCGTGGCCCGTAATCATTGGCGAGATAGCGAACGCTTGCTTCAAGCGCCGCCTTGGCGACCCCCATGACATTGTAATTCGGCATGACGCGAACGGATCCGGCATAGGTCAGCGTGACCATGGCGCCCGGCCCGCGCATCAGCGCCGCGGCATGACGCGCCACCTCGGTAAAGGAGTAGCAGGAGATCACCATCGTGCGGATGAAGTTTTCCTGGCTTGTGTCGGCATATAGCCCCTTCAACTCGTTCTTGTCCGAAAAGCCGATCGCATGGACGAGGAAATCGATGCCGTCCCATGCCGCCTTTAATTCCTGGAAAACCGCTGCGATGGAGGCGCTGTCCTCGACATCGCAAGGCAGCACGAGCTTGGCGCCGAGCTTTTCCGCAAGGGGCTTTACACGCCGGCCGAAGGCGTCGCCCTGATAGGTGAGGGCGAGTTCCGCACCGTTTGCCGCGAGCCGCTGGGCGATGCCCCAGGCGATCGAGTGATCGTTGGCGACGCCCATGACGAGGCCGCGCTTTCCCTTCATTAGTTCGCTCATGGATATGTCCCCTGAGGCACGGGGGCCTCCCGGCTTGATCTCCGCTTCTCTTCCATGCGGAAATCGCCCAGACGCACCCCCGGTGCGGAAAATGGTGGAACCGCTTTCAGGCTAGGCCCGATAGCGTTGGAAAACGAGAGTCGCGTTCGTTCCCCCGAAGCCGAACGAATTGGACAGGACAGTGTCGATCTTCGCCTTATCGATACGCTCAAGAACAACAGGCATTCCTTCGAATTCGGGATCGAGCGTTGCGATATGCGCGCTTTTGCCGATGAAATCGCCTTGCATCATCAGAATGGAATAGATCGACTCGTGTACGCCCGCGGCGCCTAGCGAATGGCCGGTGAGCGATTTGGTCGATGTAATGTAGGGTAGTTTCTCCCCGAACACCTCGCGGATCGCGTTCATCTCGCGCGAATCGCCGACTGGCGTCGATGTCCCGTGGGTGTTGATATAATCGATGGGCTCCGCGACGGTCGCCAGTGCCTGCCGCATGCAGCGTACCGCTCCTTCGCCGGAAGGCGCGACCATGTCATATCCATCCGAAGTCGCCCCGTAGCCGATGACCTCCGCATAGATCTTGGCGCCGCGCGCCTTCGCGACCTCGAGTTCCTCGAGCACCAGCACGCCGGCGCCGCCGGCGATGACGAAGCCGTCGCGATCGATGTCATAGGCGCGGGAGGCTTCGGCGGGGCGGTCGTTGAATTTGCTCGACATGGCTCCCATCGCGTCGAACAGGTTGGACATGGTCCAGTCCAGCTCTTCATGGCCGCCCGCGAACACCCTGTCCTGCTTGCCGAACTGGATCAGTTCATAGGCATTGCCGATGCAGTGCGCCGAAGTCGAGCAGGCGGATGTGATGGAATAGTTCACGCCATGGATCTTGAACCACGTGGCGAGCGTTGCCGAAGCCGTGGATGACATTGCCTTCGGCACGGCAAACGGGCCGATTCGCTTCGGGCTCTTGTTCTGCCGTGTCGTATCCGCGGCAGCCACGATGGTGCTGGTCGATGGTCCGCCGGAACCCATGATGATGCCGGTGCGGTCGTTCGTGATTTCGTTTTCTTCCAGGCGGGCGTCGCTGATCGCCTGCAGCATCGCGACATGGTTCCATGCGCCGCCCTTCGACAGGAAGCGCATGGCGCGGCGATCGACCATATCTGTCGGGTCGAGCGTCGGCCGGGCCCATACCTGGCAACGGAATCCATGATCGGCGAACTCTTCCGAAAAGCTTATGCCGGAGCGGGCATCATGAAGCGAAGCCTGGACCTCCTGCGCATTGTTGCCGATCGAGGACACGATCCCCATGCCGGTGACAACCACCCGTCTCATCACGTGCTCCCTTGTCGGTCGGGCCGGTAACTCTAGGCCGCATCCTGCTTGGCAAGTCCCACCCTCAGGTCGGTTGCCTTGTATATGGGATCGCCGTCCGCCTTGAGCCAGCCATCGCCGATGCCGAGCACCAGCCTGCCGCGCATGACACGCTTGAAGTCGACCCCATATTCGACTTTCTTGGTAGCAGGCGTCACCATGCCCTTGAACTTCACCTCTCCGGTCGAGAGCGCCATGCCTTTGCCGGGTTCGCCGAGCCAGCCGAGGAAAAAGCCGGTCATCTGCCAAAGCGCATCGAGGCCGAGACAGCCAGGCATGACGGGATTGCCGATGAAATGGCAGGCGAAGAACCAGAGGTCGGGCTTGATGTCGAGTTCGGCGCGGACGAATCCCTTGTCGAATTCGCCGCCGGTCTCGCTGATTTCCGTGATGCGGTCGAACATCAGCATCGGAGGAGCGGGCAATTGCGCGTTGCCTGGCCCGAACAGTTCCCCACGGGCGCAGGCCAGCAGGTCCTCATAGTCGTAACTGGATTTGGCGCCCGGTATCATGCTGCTCCGATCCAATGGCCCGTGGAATGTGATGCCACAGCGGTTCCCTATCACAGTCTGTTTCCAGGAGGAAATGCCGATTGCGCTTATCGTGCGACGGCTTGGCGGTCAATGTGCCGCTCTTGATCCTTGCGCGTGTACGGAATATATCGAGTGAAATTGTCCGGATTTAGAGTGATCGCTTTTGATCCGGCATAAACTATCGGCATCGCTCACGAAGGCAAGAGGCCGGAGAGGCCATGGACACGAATACGCGCATTGTTGTGGAAAATGCTGAGGAAAGGGTCCGCCATGTCGGCCTGAGGCCGACTCGGCAGAGGATTGCTCTTGCCCGCCTCCTTTTCGCTCAGGGCGACCGCCATCTTTCCGCCGAGGATCTGCATGAGGAGGCCGAGGCCGCCGGCGTGCCGGTCTCGCTGGCGACGGTCTACAACACGCTGCATCAGTTCACCGACGCCGGATTGCTGCGTTCGCTGGCAGTCGAGGGGTCGAAAACCTATTTCGACACCAACACGTCGGACCACCATCATTTCTTCATCGAGGATGAAAACAGGCTCGTCGATATCGATGCCGTCGATGGTCCGGTTTCGGTCGTCAACCTGCCGGAACCACCCGAAGGCATGGAGATTGTGAACGTGGACATCGTTGTCAGGGTGCGCGCCAGGAAGGTTTAGTCCTTTCTGGACATTGCGGCGAGGCCGCCCGGCCGCTGCTGCGAAGCCGTCTTTACGGTCTCATTCCTTGAACAGTTCGCCGGGATAGGCGCCCCAGACCATATTCTGGTTTATCCAGCCACGATGGCCGGAAAAGCTCATTTCGCACCAGGTGCCGTTGCAGGACCGGATCTGCCCGATAATGCCCGGCTGCAGGAATGCCACGGCGTGTGCATCCTTGCTGGGATCGGCTCTCAGCGGGATTTCAACGCTCTTGCCCTTCTGCCAGGGCGTGACGATGCCAGTGCGGCGTCCGGAAAGAAGAATCTTGTTCACCCAGCCTTCCGTGCCGTCCGAATCGCGGATCTTCCGCCAGGTGTCATATTCCTGCAGGATTTCGACCGGCAGGCCTTCCTTCATGTAGAGCCAGTCGACCGGGTAGGACGTCGAGGGCCCGACGCGTACATTCACCCGATCCGCCTTGAGGCTGACGAAGCGCGGCAAAGGCAATCCGCTCGGCCCCAGCGTCGCGCCGGGCGGCGGCGCGGCTGAAGCGCCGCCATGCATGGTCCGTATGGCCGGGATAGCAAAGGCGGCGCCCAAGAGCGCCACGCATAAAACTCTACGGAAATAGACAGAAGTAGACAATTTTCGTTTCCCCGGAACGCGGACCGCGGCGCGAGCCTCACGTCATGCGCCCTTTTTCTTTGTCACGGCGGGCTCGTCTTGTTAGAGAGGAAGCGGGCCCGAAACACTTTTCAAAGTGTCGCTTGTCTTGGTTAAAGAGGTCTCAACAGGACCCGGATTCGAGGAAACTATGGCCGCCAGGAAGAAGCCCGTTGTGGTCATCATGCGCAAGCTTCCGGATGCGATCGAAACGCGCATGCGTGAACTCTTCGATGCGCGCCTCAATCTCGACGACCGGCCGATGAGCCAATCCGACCTCGTCAAGGCGGTGGGCGAGGCGGACGTGATCGTGCCGACGGTGACGGACCGGATCGATGCCGCGGTCATCGCGCAGGCGAGCCCCGACCTCAAATTGATCGCCAATTTCGGCAATGGCGTGAACAATATCGATGTCGCCGCGGCCGCCCAGAAAGGCATCGTCGTCACCAACACGCCGAACGTGCTGACCGAGGATACGGCCGACATGACCATGGCCTTGATCCTCGCCGTACCCCGGCGGTTGACGGAAGGCGCGGGCATCCTGCTCAAGGACGAGGGCAAATGGGCCGGCTGGTCCCCGACATGGATGCTCGGGCGTCGCATCTGGGGCAAGCGCCTCGGCATTGTCGGCATGGGTCGCATAGGCACCGCCGTGGCCCGCCGCGCCAAGGCCTTTGGCCTGTCCATCCATTACCACAACAGGCACCGCGTCGCGCCCGACCTGGAGGACGATCTGGAAGCGACCTATTGGGAAAGCCTCGACCAGATGCTGGCCAGGATGGACATCATTTCGACCAATTGCCCCTCGACGCCGGCGACGTTTCACCTGCTTTCGGCTCGCCGTCTCGCGCTGATGCAGCCGACGGCCCATATCGTCAACACCGCCCGCGGCGAGATCATCGACGAGGATGCACTGGCGCAATTGATCCAGGACGGAAAGCTGGCCGGTGCGGCGCTCGACGTGTTCGAGAAGGAACCGGCCGTCAATCCGCGCCTCTTGAAATTGGCCGCCAAGGGCAAGGTGGTTCTCCTGCCGCACATGGGATCGGCGACCATCGAGGGTCGGACCGATATGGGTGAGAAGGTCATCATCAACATCCGCGCCTTTTTCGACGGCCATCGCCCGCCTGACCGGGTGTTGCCGAATAAGGTCTGATCATTGGGCTCTATCGAGCCCTTGCCGCATAGCTGATCGTTTCAAACCGCGCTCCGAGCGCGTCATACATCAGCAGGCGGCCGATCAACGGCTCGCCGACGCCGGCAATGAGCTTGATGACCTCCATCGCCATGAGCGTACCCATCACCCCTGTCAGCGCCCCTAGAATGCCAGCCTCCGCGCAACTCGGCACCAGCCCTTCTGGCGGCTCTTCCGGAAAAAGGTCCCGGTAGGAAGGGTTCGGACGGCCATCTTTCGCGGTTTCATAGGGCTTGAGAACGGTCAGCGTGCCGTCGAAACGGCCGACCGCGGCCGTCACCAGCGGTCGCTTCAGGATCGCGCACGCATCGGCGACGGCGTAGCGTGTGGCAAAATTGTCCGAACCGTCGGCCATGATATCGTATGCCGCCACAACGCTTTCGGCGTTGGCCGCATCGAGGCGCAAGGGGTATTCCTCGACCGTCACATGCGGATTGATGCGGCGGATCGCCTGTGCCGCGCTCCCGACTTTTTTCATCCCCAGTGAATCTGTGTCGTGGATGATCTGGCGCTGAAGATTGGAAAGCGAGACGGTGTCATCGTCGATGATGCCCATCGTGCCGACGCCCGCCGCCGCGAGATAGGCGAGAAGAGGCGCGCCGAGCCCACCTGCGCCCACAATCAGGACGCGCGCTTTTTTCAGGCGCTGTTGTCCGGGACCGCCGATCTCCGGCAGCACGATGTGACGGGCATAGCGCTCGAGTTCTTCGGCCGAGAGGAAGGGTGATTGCTGATCCATGGGAGGAAAATAGTGATCCCGGCGCCGGCTGTCATGCTTTACCGACGGTGCCGCCGGCGACGGCGAGAAACTGCGCCCTTCCTTGAAGCGCTGAAAAGAGCGCGGGCTCCGTTCCGGTCATGAAGGCCTGGCAGTTCAGCTCTTCGAGAATGGCGAAAAGCGCACTCCTGCGCTGCTGGTCGAGATGCGCGGCGATCTCGTCGAGGAGGAGAATCGGCGCCATTCCCGTCAGTTCGCCCGTAAGGCGCGCATGGGCAAGCACCAGCCCGACCAGCAGCGCTTTCTGCTCGCCGGTCGAGCAGAGTTCGGCGGGCATGGCCTTCGGCCGATGATGGATGATCAGGTCCGAGCGGTGCGGCCCTTCCAGCGTCCGGCCGGCGGCGCGATCCCTTATGCGCCCCTCCCGCAAGGCCTTCCGCAGCCATTCCTCGAGATCGACGGCCGGCATCTCGTCGATCGCCTCCTCGATGGCGCCCGCTATCGTGATATCCGATTTCGGAAAAGGACCGTCCGAGGGCAGGCGCTCGATCATCTCGCGCAGCAATTTTACGAGCTCCGCGCGCGCCGCGGCGATGGCGACGCCGGTTTCCGCCATCTGCGTCTCGATCGCATCCAGCCAGCTTCCATCAGGCCGATCCTCCTGCAGCAGGCGGTTGCGTCCGCGCATTGCCTTCTCGTAATCGAGGGCGCGCTTTCCATGCGCCGGATCGATCGCCAGCACCAGCCGGTCGAGGAAGCGGCGGCGGTCGCCGGCCGGGCCGGTGAAAAGCGCATCCATCGCGGGCGTGAGCCAGACGACGCGCAGCCATTCGAGCATATCCTCGGCCGATTTCGCCGGCGCGCCGTTGATGCGGACACGACGCCCTCCCTCCGGGCCGCCGGTCTGGCCCATCGTTCCCGTGCCGATTTCGCACTCTCCATGCGGACCCTCGATGGCGACATGGATAGCGAAGCCGTCCTGCGTTCCGTTGCTGGTGATTTCACCATAGCTCGCGCGTCTCAGCCCCCGGCCGGGGCTGAGCAGAGAAACAGCCTCAAGGAGGTTGGTCTTGCCGGCGCCATTGTCGCCGGTGAGAACGATCGCGGCTGGCTCGAGATCGACGGAAAGAACCCTGTAATTCCTGAAATTGATCAGGGAGAGCCGGCGAAGATGGACCCGCTGCGGCGCGTCTCTCTCTTTCGCCTCGCTGTCCGCCACGGCCTTCCCTCTATGTTGGAATGGCTTTCAACATGCTGCCGCGCCCATCGCCGCCGCACGCGCCGAAAGCATGCATCCGGGCAATCAGACGCGCATCGGCATCAGGACATAGAGCGTGTTCTGGTCGGCGGTGTCCCGGATGAGCGTTGGAGAGCCGGCATCGGCCAGCATGAACTCCACCTGCTCGCCGGAAAGCTGCGCCGCCACGTCGAGCAGATATTTGGCATTGAAGCCGATGTCGATCGCGTCCGCATCGTAGTCGGCCGCGAGTTCCTCGGTGGCGCTGCCGGAATCCGGATTGTTGACCGTCAATGTCAATTGCCCGTCGCCGATCGACATCTTCACCGCACGACCACGTTCGGAGGAGATGGTGGAGACGCGGTCGACAGCGGAAGAGAAACTCTGCCTGTCGAGGAGGAGCTTCTTGTCGTTGCCGGTCGGTATGACGCGCTGATAATCGGGGAAAGTTCCGTCGATGAGCTTCGATGTCAGTACGATGCTGCCGATCGTAAAGCGGATCTTGGTGTCGGAAAGCTCGGTCGTGACCTTCACGTCGGGATCGTCGACGAGTTTTTGCAATTCGGCGACGGTCTTGCGTGGGATGATGATGCCGGGCATCCCTTCCGAACCTGCCGGCGCCTCGATCTCGGCTCGGGCCAGGCGGTGGCCATCCGTCGCAACCGACCTCAGCTTGAGCTTGCCTTCCGCGTCGAGCGCATGAAGATAGATGCCGTTCAGGTAATAGCGGGTCTCCTCGGTCGAGATGGCGAACTGGGTCTTCTCGATAAGACTCTTGAGCGCCGTTGAATCGAGCCGGAAGATGTTCGGAAACGAACCGGCCGACAGAACGGGGAAATCGGATTGCGGCAGGCACTGCAGCCGGAAACTCGACCGCCCCGAAATGACCGACATGGCGTTGCCGTCCTCGTCGGTTTTCAGCATCACCTCCGCGCCATCCGGCAGCTTGCGCACGATTTCATAGAGAAGATGCGCCGGAACGGTCGTCGCGCCGCCCTGTTCTACGGAAGCGGGCGTTGCCTCCGTGATCTCCAGATCGAGGTCGGTCGCCTTGAGTTCGAGGCTTGCGCCGTCGGCCGCGAGCAGCACGTTGGAGAGAATGGGGATTGTGTTGCGCCGTTCCACAACCCTGTGAACGTGGTTGAGCGACTTCAAGAGGTTTGAGCGTTCCAGAACTACACGCATGACGAACCGATCTCGTTCTTCAGGAGTGGCCGTTTCAGGGCAGGCGGGATGGCCTGGAACAACTGGAAAACAGCCAGAATTCGGCCCAACTGACAGGAAAATCGTGGCAAAGGCAAGTCTCGCATGGCCTGCGGGATTGCCCTTTCCCCGTTTCTGGGGATAACGCGACGGGAAGCCGTTCCCGCCGCCTTGAATCGGCTAGGCCTGATCGCTGATCAGGCGTTTCAACAGCTCGATTTCCTGCGCGAGGCTCGTATCGGCGCCAGACTGATCCTCGATCTTGCGTACAGCATGCAAGACGGTCGTGTGGTCGCGGCCGCCGAAACGGCGCCCGATTTCCGGCAGCGAGCGCGGCGTCATCACTTTGGAGAGATACATCGCCACCTGCCTCGGCTTGACGATGGTTCGGGTGCGGCGGTTCGACAGGAGTTCCGTCTTCGACACGTTGTAGTGGCGCGCCACGATCCGCTGGATATCTTCGATCCTCACGCGCTTCGGCTCGCCCGAGCGATAGATATGGCCGAGCACTTCGTCGATGCGCTCGATGGTGATCGGCTCGAAGGAGCGGCGGAACAGCAGCTGGTTGAAGGCCCCTTCGAGTTCCCGTCCGCTGCCGGCGACGATCTGCGCGACATGTTCGAGAATATCTACCGAAATATCGAGGCCGGCATCATCGAGCCTCGCGGCTTCGAGCCGCTGTTTCAGCATGGAAAGCCGCATCCCGTAGTCCGGTGCGGACATTTCGAGCGCGACCCCGCCATTAAGCCTCGATCTGACGCGCGGTTCGAGCGATTCCAGCTCAGAGGGCGGCCGGTCCGCCGCGACCACGACCTGCTTGGCGCTATCGAGCAGCATGTTGATCAGGTGGCAGAATTCATGCTGGATCGACTTTCCCTGCAGGAATTGCATGTCGTCGATGATCAGAAGATCGATATCCCGCAACTGCTCCTTCAAGGTGAGCGCATTGTTGTCGCGGATGGCGGTCGCGAAACGCCACATGAAATATTCCGCCGTCAGATAGACGACGCGCGCCTGCGCATTGCGCATGAGGGATTCCGCGGCGATCGCCTGCAGGAGATGTGTCTTTCCGAGACCCACCGACGCATGGATGAACAGCGGATTGAATCGGACCGCCGTCGATCCTTGTTCAGCGACGGCGCGGGCCGCCGCGAAAGCGACCCTGTTCGATGGGCCCTCGACGAAGGATTGGAAGGTGTAGCGATTGTCGAGCGGCGAACCGATGACGTTGCGGCGGGTCTCGGTATCCGAAGGCCGGGGCGAACGGGACAATACCGCGCGCTCGGCGCGCTGTGGAGCGCCATTTGCCGAGAAAAGGGATGCCGCGGGCCGTCTCGCCTCGTTTTTCCTCGCTGCCGGCGGTTCGGCTTCGGGCGCTGTACGACAGGCGCGTGTCGCGGAGCGGACGATGAACTCTATCTTGAGGATGCTCCCGTCTTCCTTTTTCCAGAGCTCCTGGATGATGTCGAGATAATGCCCGTTGATCCACTGCCTCAGAAATGCGGTCGGAACGGAAATGCGGACCTGCCCCTTTGAATATTCCGCCAGCTTCATTCTTCCGAACCAGCTCGAATAGACCTCGCTTCCGAGCCGGGCCTTCAATTGCGCCTTGACGCGCTCAAAAATCTTTTCGGCTTCGACTGAACCATCTTCGGCCATCATCCTCCCCTCAGCCAAATCCGTTGAAAGAGGCATGCCCTCGATGGACTGCCTTTGAATGCCGCTTTGCATCTATTGCTTCCCTGTTAAGTCGCGCCCGCCCGCTTCCGCCTTGTTTCCCTTTGTGCCGGAAGCACCCCCGTAACGATTTTCGCAAAATCAGTCCGACGCCTTTCCCCTTTCCGTTTCGGTTCGTTCAATATCTTGCCGCGTTGTCCCGGCCATTGACCGGCAAAAAATCCCCATTCTCGGCCGATGGCCAAGTCTATAAGCCGCTGCTCGCGGTGATACCCCTTCCATGTCGAAAGCGCACGAACTACCGTCGCGGAGCTTGTCCACAACCCAAAATCCGCCATGTTGGCTGACTATTTTCGATGATAGCCGGGCCGAAAAACCCACGCCCTCTCCACGCGCCGACACTACAAAAAACGAGACGGGAAGGGCAAGGGCGCGGCTAAGAGATTTTTAAGAAACGGTGCTTGGCGCCGCCCTCGCTCCGTCTCTGTCAAAAGGCCGGAATCGGATAAAGCCTTTCGATTCAAAACCTTTCCCGCCTGATGCAAAAATGTTGCGCGTTGGGAAAAATAATCACAAAAAAGCGCTTGACAAAGCCGTGGGTACGGGCCTGCCCGTTCATCCGTACCGCCGCATTCGGGAGCCTGCATAAATGCATGAAAGAAAAGCACTTTTTATGTGCTGTATCGAAGGGAAAAATGACGCTTGAAGAATGATTCTTTTGCCGTCGGGATTAACATCCGGCAAAACAAAACGTTGGCGAGGAGAGGCGAGCGTCCAACCTCTTGCAAGCCGTTGCGCGGCAAATAAAAAACCCGGCAAGTCGTGCCGGGTTCATCGGTAATCCGGAAAAGGCGGAGCGCTCTGTCAGGCAGAGAGCGATTTCACCCTTTTGGTGAGCCGCGAAACTTTCCTCGACGCGGTATTCTTGTGAACCACTCCCTTGCCGGCGGCGCGCATCAGTTCCGGCTGCGCGAACTTCAGCGCGGCTTCGGCCGCGGCCTTGTCGCCGGCGGCGAGCGCTTCCTCCACCTTGCGCACGAAAGAACGGATGCGCGAGCGGCGGATGCGGTTGACTGCGGTGCGGCGCTCGATCTTGCGCGTCGCTTTCTTGGCCGAGGACGTGTTGGCCATGATGCCTCTCTTCGATCAGAATGGAGCCTGCTATGAGCGGGCATAAAAACAGACGGGCGGCCATTGGCCGCCTCAGGTTGCGCGGCTTATAGAGCAGCTTGCCGCCCCCGTCAACGGCGTTTGTCTCTCCGTTTCAGCGGTTGCGGAAGGCCGGTTGGCGCTTTTCGGAAAAGGCGGCCATCCCTTCCTTTTGGTCCTCCAGCGCGAACATGGAGTGGAAGACGCGGCGCTCGAAGCGCAATCCTTCCGAAAGCGTCGTTTCATAGGACCGGTTGACCGCCTCCTTCGCCATCATCACGGCGGGGAGCGAAAAGCCCGCGATCCTTTCCGCGGCCTTCAGGGCCTCCTCAAGAAGCTTCTCCACCGGCACCACGCGCGACACGAGGCCCGACCGCTCCGCCTCGGCGGCATCCATCATCCGGCCGGTCAGGCACATGTCCATGGCCTTGGATTTGCCGACGAAGCGGGTGAGCCTCTGCGAGCCGCCCATGCCGGGCATCACGCCGAGCGTGATTTCGGGCTGGCCGAATTTGGCGTTTTCCGCGGCGATGATAAAATCGCACATCATCGCAAGTTCGCAGCCGCCGCCAAGCGCATAGCCCGCCACGGCGGCGATGATCGGCTTGCGGACGCGGGTCAGAGCCTCCCAGCCGGCGAAAAAGTCCTCCATATAGGCGTCGATGTAGCTCTTCGGCTGCATTTCCTTGATATCGGCGCCCGCGGCGAAGGCCTTTTCGGAGCCGGTAATGACGACCGCGCCGATGGCAGGATCCGCATCGAAGGCCTGCGCCGCGTTTACGACATCCGCGAGAACCTGCGAGTTGAGCGCGTTGAGGGCCTTTGGCCTGTTGAGCGTGATGAGGCCGACCTTGCCTCGGGTCTCCACCAGGATGGTTTCATGGCTCATGGAAAACACCTCTACATCAATTCGGGATCAGGACCCCAAGGATTGCGTATCCTATCGCTGGCAATGCGGGCAATAGAAGGTCGAACGGCCCGACTGCACGATGCGTTTTACCGTGCCGCCGCAATCGGCATGGTGGCAGGGCTTGTCCTCGCGGTCATAGACATCGAAGGAATGCTGGAAATAGCCAAGCGAGCCGTCGGCGCGCACATAGTCGCGGAGCGACGATCCCCCGGCGCCGATGGCGTCCGCGATGACGGTCCTGATCGCCTCGGCCAGTTGATCCGCCCGTTTGGACGCTTTTCCATCCGTGACCGAGAGCGTGCCCGCGGCGCGCCGCGGCGACAGGCGCGCCCGCCACAAGGCCTCGCAGGCATAGATGTTGCCGAGCCCCGCTATCAGCCTCTGGTCCATCAGCGCGGCCTTGAGCGGCGCCTTCTTTCCCTTGAACAGGTCGGACAGAAGCTTGCCGTCGAGCGCGTTGCCTGTCGGTTCGATGCCGAGCCCGGCCATCATCGGATGCGTGCCGAGCGCGTCCTTCTCCGCGAAGAGCATGAAGCCGAACCGGCGTGGATCGTTGAAGATGATTTTTCCTTCACGCCCGTCAGCCGAGAGAACGTGCAGGATCACATGATCATGGGCCTCGTCCTTCGACCGCTCATGATGGAATTCGCCGGGCGTGCCGGAGGAGCCTTCTCCTTCGATCCTGAACGAACCGGACATTCCGAGATGGCAGATCAGCGACAGGCCATTGTCCAGCTGGATGACGAGAAATTTCGCGCGCCGCGACAGGCTGACGACCTTGTGACCGGTGAGCCGGCCGGCGAAATTCTCCGGCAGCGGAAAGCGCAGATCGGGGCGCCTCAGCGTGACGGATTGGATGCGTGCGCCTTCCAGCACCGGTTGCAGGCCGCGCCGGACCGTTTCGACTTCCGGAAGTTCAGGCATTTGACGTGAGGAGGTCGAGAAAGGATTTCCCATGGCGGCCGCGCGGCAGGCCGAGATGCGCCGCCACGGTCTCGCCTATATCCGCGAAACTCTGCCTCAAGCCGATCGGGACGCTGGCAAGGCCCGGACCGGTCCCGATGACAGGCACGCGCTCGCGTGTATGGTCCGTGCCGCGCCATGAGGGATCGCAGCCATGATCGGCGGTGAGGATGAGCATGTCGCCGCGCCTCAGCCTGGAGACGGCTTCGGGAAGGCGCCGGTCGAAGGCCTCGAGCGCGGCGGCATAGCCGGCGATATCGCGCCTGTGGCCGTAGACCGTGTCGAAATCGACGAAATTGGCGAAGACGAGATCGCCGTCTCCCGCATCGTCCATGGCGCCCAGCGCGGCATCGAACAGCGCCATGTTCCCGGCGCCCTTTCGCACTTCACCCACCCCGCGATGGGCGAAGATGTCGCCGATCTTGCCGATGCCGATGACCTTGCGCCCGTGCTCCGTCACGCGGTCGAGAAGGGTCGGCTCCGGCGGCGGAACGGCGAAATCGCGGCGGTTCGCCGTGCGCTCGAAATCGCCCGCCTTCTCGCCGACGAACGGCCGCGCGATGACACGGCCGATGTTCAAGGGATCGACCAGCTTCCTTACGGTTGCGCAAAGTTGATAGAGCCGCTCCAGCCCGAAATGCGCCTCATGCGCCGCGATCTGGAGCACGGAATCCGCCGAGGTGTAGCAGATCGGTTTTCCCGTTCGGATGTGCTCTTCTCCCAACCGCTCGATAATCTCGGTGCCCGAGGCGTGGCAATTGCCCAATATGCCGGGAACGCCGCCTTGGCGAATGATGACCCCCACCAGTTCCTCGGGGAAGGAGGGGACTGTCTCAGGGAAATAGCCCCAGTCGAACGGCACGGGCACGCCGGCGATTTCCCAGTGGCCGGAGGGGGTGTCCTTGCCGCTGGAGATCTCTTCCGCGGCGCCATGGAAGCCGGATGGCCGTTCGATCAAAGGCAGGAAGGAGGTATCGGACCGGCCGGTTGCAAGTCCGGCCGCGGTGGCGAGGCCCAGCGCCGCCATATTGGGAAGTTGGAGCGGTCCGCCCCGCAACCCCTTGCGGTCGGCTTCGCCCCTTGCGCAGGCCGCCGCGATATGGCCGAGCGTGTCGGAACCCTCGTCGCCGAAGCGCGGGGCATCCGGCGCGCCGCCTATGCCGAAGGAATCGAGAACGAAGAGAAAGGCGCGTGCCATGCCGCCATCATGGTGTGGATACCGATTGCCGAGACATAGGAGCGAAAGCCGGGGAAGGCAACTCAACTAGCTGGACGGGTTGCAGTCCGCGCAGGTGATAGTCTGGCTCATGCGCGGCCTGAGATAATAGGTCTCGTCCATATTGAGGCTTGAAAAGGCGGCTGCAAGGCCGAGGGAAGCCTTGTTTGTCGCCGCCCAGGCGATGATGGGTTCGTAATTCAGATGCGCCTCGACGCGGATCAGGAAACTGCCTTGGACCATCAGGTTGGCGGGAATGGTCGTGATGAAAGTTCCCGGCTTGTCCGGTCCCACGCCGGCGGCGCCGTTGTTCAACTGTCTCTCCCAGACCACCTGCGCGCGGGGCGTGGCGTCGTTCGTCATCTGGACGGCCGTGGCGGTGATCGTCGGAAGGCTGCGATTATAGGGCTGCAGGATCGCTTCGCCGATCTGCAGGATGGCGTCGACATCCGCCTGCGTGGTCGAGCCGTTCTGCTGGGTGATGAGATCCGCCGTCATGCTGGCGATGCGGCCGACCCTCTTGTTGGTGTCGATGCCCTGGGTGAACTCGACCGTGAGGAAATAGAGCGCCAGAAGCAGCGGCGCGATCAGCGCGAACTCGACCGCCGCGACGCCTTTCCGGTCCGACAGCAGATCACGGATGAATGTGACAACTGCCGCGCCCCATGAGGCCGAACGCCGAAAACCATTTCTCGTCATTTTTGCCGGAGTTTTCACGTCGCGCTCTCAATAGGGTTCGTTTTGCCACGTGACGGATGCGAAGAGCAGGGTCCTCCCTTCCGGGAGGTTCGGGTTCCCCATGACGGCGCTCATGAAAGGGGTCATGATCGGCCATTCGTAGAAGACCCGCAGCATGTTCTTCGTGCCGGTGCCGCCCGGATCGATCTTGAAACCGGAGGTGTCGAGATCGCCGTTGGCGTATTTGATCCGCACCTGGGCCGCGTCGGCAAAGGTCTGGTATTGCTCGAGATCGATGATGAGGTTCGGGCAGCCTGTTGGCACCATGATCTGGATGGGCGTACAGAGCATCGAACGGATTTGTCCCGGCGCGAGCGTCGCCGGCGTGTATTGGCCTGTCCGCAATTCCCGCGCGACCTTGTCAGCCGTGTTGGCGAGCACCTGCTGCGCCGCGAAGGCCACGCAGCTTTCCAGGATGGCGAAGACGAGAAGCGAGAAGGGGATCGCCAGGATGACGAACTCGATAGCGGTCGTGCCGCGGCGATCCCTGAGGAACCGCGCCGCCAGGGAGCTCTTTCCGGCTTTACCGCGAGCGGCTGCCTTTTTATCGACTTTCCAGGCGCGCATGCCTACCCCCGCCGCGCTGTGAATTGGTACGATGTTCCTTTATCGGAAAGCCATTGAACTCCGGTTTTGATCGCCGTTAAAAAGCGGACGCTTCAGGTAATCCTTTGTTAAAATCTCCGACGCTCGATCCCTTCGCCGTTGCAATGCGTCCTTCGAGGCCCGCTTCGCGGGCGCCTCAGGATTAGGACCGCTGGCGCCTGATTCCCTCAACCAGAGGCGCGAGCGAAGCGAGCCTCGAAGGACGCACTGTAGCCATGAAAGGCCCAACGTCAGGTCCTTCGTTACTGCGTCGCGTTCATTTCCTGTTCGGACACCTTCTCGGCCGCATTCTTGTAGGCGCCCTCGCAATAGGGCGTGCAGGAAAGCGTCTGGACCTGCGAGCGGCGATAGATCCTGACGGAATCGGCGTCATGTCGCGACACCACCACCTGCGCGTCGACGATCGGGCTGCCGGACTTATCGAGGACGACGAGATTGGTGACGCCGAATCCCTTGCCGGTGAGGACGATCGTGCTCGGATCCTGGACAGAGGCGTCCGCGATCGCCGGATTGCCGACGACGATCGTATCCGCCGGCCGGGAGAGCTTCAGGATTTTCGCCTGGTTCATGATGACCCCGATGTCGGTCCCGGCCGATGCCGGCAGGGCGGAAAAAGCCGCCGCGAGGATCGTTCCGGCCAATGCCGCGGCAATAAATGAAGCGCGCCGTCCCATCGGGACCTCCGAATTGAATATGCCTGCACAGGATGCGCGAATTTGGTGAACCAAGGGTTAAGCGGGAGGAAAGGAAGGCATCGGGGCTGCCGCTCTTTACTCTTATAGTCGCCTTTATAGTTCCGCAGCGCAGTTGTTTTCGAGAAACCCGGATCGAAATATTTTGATCATTTCGCTTAGGCTATGATTAACCACGCCCTGGAACTCGCTGGTGAAAGGATTCGGTAAGGCTGTTCATTAATGGGGCGGCAAGGGCTCCGCGATAGTGTGCGGCATCCGATCGACGCACGTAGAAAAACAGTTGACGGAAGTGCTGTAGAAACACGTGGAGTAAGGAGTTCCCCATGTCTAAGCTTGTTACACGTTTCGTGAAGGACGAGTCCGGCGCCACCGCCATTGAATATGGCCTGATCGCCGCCCTCATCGCCATCGCCATCATCGCCGGCGCCCGCGCTCTGGGCAGTGCCCTGAACACCAAGTTCACTAGCATTGCGACGACGCTCAGTGCCGCCTCGAATGCCAAATAGTAGTGCGTGAGGGCGCTGCCCTTCGGCAGCTTCCTCGCTGGTTCGAAGGCCGCTCTTCCGGGCGGCCTTCGTCTTTCAGGAAAGCTTAATTGCCCACGTTTATTGTCGTGACACATTCCGGAAGCAGGTTCGATCGAAATGCTTGAAGCCGTGATCTTCGTCGTTTTTCCGTTCTGCATGGCCTTTGCGGCCATCTCGGATACGCTTTCGATGACGATTGCCAACCGTATTTCCCTTGTTCTCGTCCTGACTTTCGCCGCCGTCGCTCCGCTCACCGGCATGGACTGGACCGCCTATGGCTTGCATTTCGCCGCGGCCGGGCTGGTTCTCGCCGCCACCTTCGTTCTCTTCGCGCTCGGCGGAATGGGCGGGGGCGACGCCAAGCTTCTCGCCGCGACGGCGCTGTGGATGGGAATGGGTCCGGCGCTCTTCGAATATCTCATCTATACGTCGCTTGCAGGCGGCGCTCTCACGCTTCTCATATTGGCATATCGCGGTTCCCCCTTCGCGGCTTTGACGGGACACAATATGTTCCTGCGCCATTTCGCCAGCAACAACTCCGGCGTACCTTACGGGATCGCGCTCGGCATAGGCGGGATGATCGCGTTCTCCGACTCGCCGCTGGTGCAGTGGGCGTTGGGGAGAGCGGTAGGGCAGTAGCGAATTGGGGCAATCGGCAGATCGGCAATCGGCAGTCGCTAAGAGGAGAACGCACGTCTTTCGACTGCCTATTGCCGACTGCCTACTGCCCTCTTCTTTAAACTTTTAATTAATCACGATTATAAGTCCGTCATTAACCTTAATTTGACTATTGCCGCCGCAATGTCCGACCCGGCGAAGAAAAATTGCCGAAAGCGGGGTTCGGACGAATGCCTATATCGCGACTGATTGTTCTTGGCGTGGCGGTCGCTGCCGCGGGAGGGGCCGGCCTTGTCGCGAAGAAGCTTGCTGTGACGCCGCCGCAGCGCGTCGTGGTCAGCGCGCCGCACCAGCCGGCGATCAAGCTCAAGCAGGTTCTGGTCCTGACCGACGACGTTCCGATCGGCGGCGTTCTTTCGAACCAGATGCGCTGGCAGTCCTGGCCGGCGGATGGATTGGATGAAGGCTTCATCACGCGCGACAAGGAGCCGGACGCGCTTTCCAAGCTGAAAGGCTCCGTGCTCCGGGCGGCGATGTACAAGGGCGAGCCTGTTCGCGTTTCAAAACTGGTCGGGCAGGGCAAGAATCTGATGGCGTCGATCCTGCCGAAGGGCATGCGCGCCGTGGCGACGCAGATTTCGGCGGAAACATCCGCCGGCGGATTCATTCTCCCCAACGACCGCGTCGACGTCATCATGACGCGCCGCGCCAGCAAGACAGGCGTCCAGAACAGCGCGACGGGGTACATCACCGAAACGATCCTCCACAACATACGCGTCCTCGCCATCGATCAGACCATCCAGGAGGACGAGCAGGGCAAGAAGACGAAGGTCGGGACGACGGCGACGCTCGAACTGACGCCCGAGCAGGCGGAGATCATCACGGTCGCCCAGCAGATGGCGGACAAGCTCACGCTCGCCCTGCGTTCGGTCGCCGACGACCAGCAGAAGGTGACGAGCGAGGCGGATTATCTCGTTTCCGGAAAAGGAAGACGCGGCACCGTCCGCATGGTGAAGGCCGGCGACGTCACGGAGGTCCAGGCAAGGTGATGAGGGCAGGCGGGGAAGGGCGGGCAGCCATGGCGGGAAGACATTTTTTCGGCGTGCGCAAAGGGATTGTCCTTGCGGCGTCCGCGGCGCTCCTGTTCGGAACGGCCTTCGTGGCGGTTCCGCGGGCCGAGGCCTCCGACAGCCATGTGCGGCTGTCGAATAGCGGCGGATCGGATACCATCAAGCTCGGGCTCAACAAGTCGGTGGTCGTCGATCTTCCGCAGGATGCCTACGACATATTGGTCGCCAACCCGGCGGTCGCCGATGCGGTCACGCGCACGGCCCGGCGCATCTATCTGTTCGGCAAGCAGGTCGGCCAGACCAACGTCTTCGTCTTCGGCGCCAACGGCCAGCAGATCGCCAGCCTCAATCTCGACATCGAGCGCGACGTGACGGGACTGCTCGGCTATCTCAAGCGCTATATCCCGGATTCCGACATCAAGGTCGAGCTCCTGAACGACAACGTCGTTCTTTCCGGCACCGTCCAGACGCCGCTCGACGCCGCGCGCGCGGTGCAACTCGCCACCGCCTTCGTCACCGGCGGCGAAGCGACGACGGGGCAATATTCGCAGACGGCCGCCGGCGGCGCCGCGGTCGGCGGGGTCGACATCAACAATCCTGACCAGACGCGCCAGAAAAGCGCGATCATCAACCTGTTGAAGATCACCGGCGACGATCAGGTGACGCTGAAAGTGACGGTGGCGGAAGTCAGCCGCGCCGTGATGAAACAGCTTGGCGTGAATCTCCTGGGCTCGGGAAGCGCGGACGGATTCACCTGGGGCGCCCTAAGCCAGAATATCACCGGGCTCGGAACCCAATTGTCGGCCTCCGCACTGGGCCTTTCAAAGAATTGGGGCTCATCCTCGCTCAGCTCCTACATCAATGCCATGGAAGAGGCCGGCGTCATGAAAACGCTGGCGGAACCCACCTTGACGGCGGTTTCGGGCGAAAAGGCTCAGTTCAAGGTCGGCGGCCAGTACAATATCGTCAACAGCGTGACTTCCAACGTTTCGGACACCAATAAGACCGGTAATCCCACAGTTACTATCAATCAGATCGACTATGGTATCGGCCTTGAATTCCAGCCGGTCGTCTTGTCGGCGGGCCGGATCAGCCTCAAGGTCAGGACGTCGGTCTCCGAACCGACCGCCGCTGCTCCGGTGAGCGCGAGTCCTACAATCATCAATTCTTCCGGCGCACCGGCTCCCGCCAGCAACATCATTTCCATCCGCAAGCGCCTGGCCGACACCACGGTCGAGCTTCCTTCCGGCGGTTCGATGATGATCGCGGGGCTGGTCCAGGACGACGTGCGGCAGGTCTATAGCGGCTTGCCCGGTCTCTCCAAGATTCCGGTGCTCGGCGCGCTCTTCCGCGACCGCGATTTCGTCCACAACGAGTCCGAACTTGTCGTCATCATCACGCCCTATCTCGTCCGTCCGGTCGCGCGCAACGACCTCGCCGCGCCGACCGACAACTTCACGCCGGCAAGCGACGGCGCCGGCTATTTCCTCGGCCGCGTGAACCGCGTTTACGGCACGATGCACACATCGCTTCCCGCCGGTCAGTATCACGGCGTGGTCGGCTACATCTACAAATGAGTGGGGAAACGACGGACATGTCTCAGGCGGCAATTCTGTTGAAGGCCCGTGGCGGCCTCTTCCGGCAGGCGCTTCTGTCGGCGCCTCTCTTGGCGGCGGCGCTCGGCGCCCTGGCCGGATGCACCAACTATGATCATGTCATCGTCGGCTCCGTGCCCGATGATTACAGGACGGCGCACCCGATCATCATTTCCGAGCAGCAGGTGAAGATCGACATTCCGGTGGGCGCCAACGATCGCGGCATGACGGCTTTGCAGAAGACCGCGCTCGACGGCTTCCTCCAGGATTATGACCGGCGCGCCGCCGCGCCCCTTCAGATCCTGGTTCCGGTCGGATCCGTGAACGAAGCCGCGGCCCATCGCGCCGCGATCGGCTTGTCGCGCGAAGCCCGCCGTGACGGTATCGCAAGCTCCAACATCTCGGTTCTGCCTTACCAGGTGCCGGATGCCGGCGCGCAGGCGCCGATCCGCGTGACCTATGCCAAGGTAAAGGCCTCGACCAACCGGTGCGGCCGCTGGCCCGCCGATCTCGGCAATACGCCTGAAAACAAGCATTACGAGGATTTCGGCTGTTCTTCGCAGAACAATCTCGCCGCCCAGGTCGCGAATCCTTCCGACCTGATCGGCCCGCGCAAGCTCGGCGACGTCGATGCCGAGCGCCGCAGCGCCGTGATCAACGGCTCCGGCGGAGACGGCGGCTGGAGGGCGAACGGCTCGCCCGATCTGAGCGGCGACGGCATCGATTACAGCTGGAGCAACTGAGCATGAGCAATCTGGCTTATGAGCACGCGCCCTTGCCGGCCTCTCCGACGGAGGAAGAGGTTGCGGCGCTCAATGCGATCAGACCCATTCCGCGCATTTCGATCCAGGCTTTCTGCGAGACGGAAGGCGTCGCCGGCTCGATCGAGCGCGCCGGCGACGATCGCCGCATGGCGAAGGCCCACCTTAAGGTGCATATGGGAGGCGTCGAGACCGCGCTGGAATTCTACGGTTCGGCGCCGACGCCCAACCTGCTGATCCTGGAATCCCGGCGTGAGCCGCACGAACTCCTCGAATCGCTTCGGCACCTCGCGGAAGTCTGCGACCCGACAACGAAGGTCGTTATCATCGGCCATTACAACGACGTATGGCTTTACCGGGAACTGATCCGCGCCGGCGTCTCGGAATATGTCGTCGCGCCTGTCTCCATGGCCGATATCGTCGCCGCCATTTCGGCGATCTTCGTCGATCCCGAGGCCGCGCCCATCGGCAAGTCGATCGCGTTCATCGGCGCCAAGGGCGGGGTCGGTTCGTCGACCATCGCCCATAATGTTTCCTGGTCGATGTCGACGCTCTTCGAATCCGAGGTCGTCATAGCCGATCTCGACCTTCCCTTCGGCACCGCCAACATCAATTTCGACCAGGATCCGGCCCAGGGCATCGCCGAGGCGGTCTTTTCGCCGGAAAGGATCGACGAGGTCTATCTCGACAGGCTCCTGGCGACCTGCGCCGATCGCCTGTCGCTGCTCGCCGCGCCCTCGGCGCTCGACAGGGTCTATGATTTCGACAGCGAGGCGTTCAACCAGATCATCGATGTGGCGCAGCGGACCGCGCCGCTTCTCATCCTCGACGTGCCCCATGTCTGGAACGGCTGGACCCGCTCGACGCTGATGCAGGTCGACGAGGTGGTGATAACGGCGACGCCCGAGCTCGCCAATCTCCGCAACACCAAGAATCTGGTCGACACGTTGAAGAAGCTTCGCCCCAACGACCAGCCGCCGCGGCTGATCGTCAACCAGGTGGGCATGCCCAAGCGTCCGGAGATCAAGACGAGCGATTTTGTCGAGCCTCTTGGCGTCGAAGCGCTGGCGGTCATTCCGTTCGAGCCGCAGCTTTTCGGCAACGCGGCGAATAATGGCCGCATGCTTGGCGAGATGGATGCGCAGCATGTGGTCGTCCAGGCGCTCAACGAGATTTCCCATGTTCTCACCGGACGCCGCGAAACGAAGAGCAGGAAAAAGCCCGGCCTCGGCGGCCTTATCGAGAAGCTGAACAAACTGAAGCAGAAGAAGTAAACCCGAGGGCGGGACGAGGGGCGGGAACGGTAGCGATCATGTTTGGCAGACGCGGCAACGACGGCGATAATCGCAGCATACCGGCGTACAGGCCGCCGGAAGCCCCGGCTGTCGAACAAGCCGCGTCTTTCGCCGCCCTCAAGAGCGCTGAAGCAGGCGTCGCAATGGTTCCACCGCCGCGCCGCGCAATAGAAACGCCCCCGCTCGCGCCGCCGCCAAGGGCGCAGCGTGAACGCAGCGAAGGCTATTACGACACCAAATCGCAGGTTTTCTCCGCCCTCATCGATACGATTGACCTCTCGCAATTGGCGAAGCTCGATCCCGATACCGCGCGAGAGGAAATCCGCGATATCGTCAACGACATCATCGCGATCAAGAACTTCGCGATGTCGATCGCCGAGCAGGAAGAACTGCTCGAGGATATCTGCAACGACGTTCTCGGCTATGGCCCGCTGGAGCCGCTTCTGGCGCGCGACGATATCGCCGATATCATGGTCAACGGTTCCAAGCAGGTCTATATCGAGGTCGCGGGCCGGGTCGAGCAGACCAACATCCGTTTCCGCGACAATCAGCAGCTTCTCAACATCTGCCAGCGCATTGTCAGCCAGGTCGGCCGGCGCGTCGATGAATCGAGCCCGATCTGCGACGCGCGCCTTCCCGATGGCAGCCGCGTCAATGTCATCGCGCCGCCTCTCGCGATCGATGGAACGGCTCTCACCATCCGCAAGTTCAAGAAAGACAAGCTGACGCTCGACCAGCTGGTCAAGTTCGGCTCCATTTCCCAGCCCGGCGCGGATGTCCTGAAGATCATCAGCCGGGTCCGCTGCAATGTCGTGATCTCAGGCGGCACAGGCTCCGGCAAGACGACGCTTCTGAATTGCCTGACCAACTATATCGAACGCGACGAGCGCGTCATCACCTGCGAGGATTCGGCGGAACTGCAACTGCAGCAGCCGCATGTCGTGCGTCTGGAGACGCGCCCGCCCAATCTCGAGGGAGAGGGCGAGGTCACGATGCGCGATCTGGTCAAGAACTGCCTGCGCATGCGGCCCGAGCGGATCATCGTCGGCGAGGTGCGCGGACCGGAGGTTTTCGACCTGCTCCAGGCGATGAACACCGGCCATGACGGATCGATGGGCACGATCCACTCGAACTCGCCGCGCGAATGTCTGAGCCGCATGGAATCCATGATCGCCATGGGCGGCTTCGGATTGCCCCAGCGCACGGTTCGCGAAATCCTCGTCGGTTCCATCGACGTCATCATCCAGGCGGCCCGTCTGCGCGACGGTTCCAGGCGCATCACCCACATCACCGAGGTGATCGGCATGGAAGGCGACGTCATCATCACGCAGGATCTGGTCCTCTACAACATCAATGGAGAGGACGCGAACGGGCGGCTCATCGGCGAACATGTCTCGACCGGCATCGGCCGCCCCCATTTCTGGGAGCGCGCGCGCTATTATGGCGAGGAACAGCGCCTGGCGACCGCGCTGGAGGGAATGGAAAAGCGGGCTGATTAAAGCAATTCCCGCGGGGTTGCTGGGCGGTTTGTGTCCGGATGGCGTGAAATGTGGGCTAGGCCAAGTGGGCGTGTTTGATGTTCGGTATTGACAGTTCCCTTCTTCTCTTCATCGCACTGGCCGGCTGCAGCGCCGGCGCGGTCGCCTATGCCTTCATGTTCAATCGTATCGCTGCCGAAACAAAGGTTGAGAAGCGGCTTGAGACGGTCAAGAGGGCGGATACCGATCGCAATGTCGTCAAGGCGGCACGGGATCGCGTCAACGAGGTCGCGCGGCGACGCAAGACGATCCAGGACACGTTGAAGGAACTCGATGAAAAGCAGAAGGTCCGCGACCGCAACGTCAAAAAGGCGCCGCTCCGCGTGCAGATCAGACAGGCGGGACTGAACGTCACGGTCGAGCGGTTCTACATCTACTCGGCGATCTGCGGGGTGGTCCTGACCGCGATGGTCTATTTTATAGGCGCGCCGCTGATCGTCCTGCCGGGTGCGTTGCTCGCGGGCACGCTTGGGCTGCCGCGCTGGTTCATCTCCTTCCGCAAGGGCAGGCGCGTGAAGGCCTTCCTCAATGAATTCCCGAATGCGCTCGATATCATTGTTCGCGCGGTCAAATCGGGCCTGCCCCTCAATGACGGTATCCGCCTTATCGCCAATGAATCGCGCGAGCCCGTCAGGACGGAGTTCCGCCGCATCGTCGAGGCGCAGCAGGTCGGCCTTTCGATCCCCGAGGCCACCATGCGCATGCAGGAAACGATGCCGTGCCAGGAAGCGGCTTTCTTCGGCATCGTCATCCAGATTCAGCAGCAGGCGGGCGGTAATCTGTCCGAGGCGTTGGGAAACCTTTCGCGTGTCCTGCGCGACCGGAAGAAGATGAAGGCCAAGGTCCAGGCATTGTCGATGGAAGCTAAAGCCTCGGCCGCAATCATCGGAGCCTTGCCCTTCATTGTCGCGTTCCTGGTCTACATATCGAGTCCTGCCTACATCATGCCGCTTTTCACCACGGGCACGGGACATCTGCTCCTTGCCGGGGCGGGCGTGTGGATGTCGATGGGCATCTTCGTCATGAAGAAGATGGTGAGCTTCGAGGTCTGAACATGCGACACCATCTTAGGGGTAGCTGATGGATCAGGTTTCAAAAGCGCTTTCCGATCCCTCCTTTCTGATCGCCGTACTGGTTGCAATTGCCGTTTTTGCGACGGTATTCACCCTGCTTCCTTCACTCGGCGGCGATCCGCTCAAGAACCGGATGAAATCGGTCGCGCTCGAGCGCGAGGAATTGCGTGCGAAGCAGCGCGAGCGTCTGGCCACCGAAGCGGAGCGCCGGCGTGGCGGTTTGCGTGAGCGGCAGTCTGTCGGCATGCGCGCAATTGTCGATCGGCTGGACCTGCGCCGGGCGCTGGCGGACGAGAATACCGTCAACAAGCTACGGATGGCGGGTTTCCGCGGCCAGAACCCGTTGACCAAATTCCTCTTCTTCCGCCTCGTCCTGCCTTTCGTCACCCTGGCGATGGCATTGGTCTATATTTTCCTGCTCGGCGGTTTCTCCGCGCAGGCAACGGCGATGAAGGTCTTCATCTGCGTCATCGCGGCCTATGCCGGGTTCTATGCGCCGGTCTTTTATGTTTCGAACCGCTCGACGAAGCGCAAGAAATCGATCCAGCTCGCATGGCCAGATGCGCTCGACCTGATGCTGATATGCGTGGAATCCGGCATGTCCGTCGAGGCCGCCTTCCGCCGTGTTGCCGAGGAAGTCGGCGTCCAGTCCGTGGAACTTGCCGAGGAGTTCATCCTGACCAATGCGGAACTTTCCTTCCTCCAGGAACGCCGCATGGCGTATGAGAACCTTTCAAACCGTACCGGCCTCGAATCGGTCAAGAGCGTCACGCAGGCGCTCATCCAGGCGGAGCGGTACGGCACGCCCGTCGGGCAGGCGCTGCGTGTGCTGGCCGATGAAAGCCGCGATATGCGCATGAACGCAGCCGAGAAGAAGGCGGCCGCTCTGCCGCCCAAGCTGACGGTTCCGATGATCCTGTTCTTCCTGCCTGTGCTCTTCGTCGTCATTCTTGGACCGGCCGGCATGCAGGTCAGCCAGCATGGCATTTTCGGCGATAAGCATCCGACAACGACGTCCCGGCGCTAAAAGATCAGCCGCGGGGCGAGCCCGCGGCTGGAAGACTGCAAATATAGATGCGCGAAAAGCTGTTTGTGCGGGAAACGCGTTCGAAAGAGGCTCAACCGGCCTTTTTAGGAGCCTTCTTGTCAGCCTTGAGCTGTTTCCATGCATTCTGCTGGGAAAGCATCGACCTGAGATAAGCGATGTTCGCCGCTGCCTGGTCGGGCGAAAGTTCGGCGCTGGCGATCTTTTCCGCTTCGTCGAACCGCCCTTCCAGCCCGACGACGAGGGCGAGATTCTGACGCACGCGGCTATCCGCGCCAGGCTGCGCGACAGCCTTGCGCAGATAGCTTTCCGCAGTGTTGAGATCGCCTTTGAGAAGATAGGACATGCCGTAATTGGAAAGGATCGACGGTTCGTTGGGCTTCAGCATGAGCGCCTTCTGGTAGAGAATCCGCGCCTCGTCCGGCTTGCCGAGCTGGTCGAGAATGGCCCCTTCGGCGGAAACCAGCCGCCAGTCGGGATATTCCGGCGTCTGAGCGCGGCGGATAGCATCAAGTGCCTGGTCGAGTTGCCCATCCGCCGCAAGCGCCTTGCCGTAGGCGGCAAGGACCTGACGATCCTTCGGATAGGCGATCGCGAGTTTCCGCATCACCGCAAGCGATTGGTCGGTGCGGCCTGCGGCCTGAAGCGCATCGGCATAGCCCGTCGCCAGCCCCTTGTTATCGGGATCCGCGGCATAGCGCTTGCCCATGCCGACGAGGGCGGAATTAAGCTGCTGGGAGGAGAGGTCGTCAACGGCCGCGGCCGAGCCGGCGCGCGTGATTGAGCCCGTGGTGGTGTTGTCATGCGCGCAGGCTGAGACGCTCACCGCCAATGCAAGCGCAACGGCGGTCACAACGCGTCTCCTGGCAGCATTCCTTCCGTTGAATACGACCGGCATCGGGATCTCCGTCTCGAGGCGCGATGGCGCCTCGCCTTTTCGATCCCGAGAAATATTCTGTTAACCCTAACGGAACGTTAAGCACGCCGCTTCGCCACCTTGCCCTTCAGGCGGAATTGGAGGAAGCCTGGGCCACAAGCGATGTGACGGCGGGCTTCGATATTGCGCCGTCCCTCCGCATCCTTAGGCAAACAGAAATCGGGGATCGGGAAATGTCGGTTGAACTCATTTCGCAAAGATCGGACGCCTCGCGGCCCGTTTACCTCATCCGCAAGGGCAGGCTTGGAGAAGCCGGCCTCGCTCCTTCGGTGATGAGCTGGGCCAGGGTGAACGGCTTCGACGGTCAAAACGGTCGGCTGCTGACCGTTCCGGACGAGGAAAAGGCCCTCCAAAGTGCGCTTTTCGGGTTGGGAGACGAAAAGGGCGGCTTCGCGCCGCTTGCGACCGGCGCTCTGGCAAAGTCGCTGCCCGAAGGAGATTGGCATTTCGCCGCATTACCAGATGCTTCGGATCTCGCCACGCTGGGCCTCCTTCTCGGCGGCTATGATTTCGATCGCTATGCAAGGAAGAACGCCCCGTCCATCCGCTTTGCCGTTCCAGAAGGCTGCGACGCCGCGCGTGTGACACGACTCGCCGAAGGCGTTTTCCTCGCCCGCGATCTCATCAACACACCGACCAACGATATGGGTCCCGCGACGCTCGAAGCGGAGATGAGAAAACTGGCGTCTCGTTACGGCGCTGAAATGGAGGTTGTTCACGGCGATAGCCTGGTCGAGGCCAATTTCCCGATGATCCATGCCGTCGGCCGCGCTTCCTCCGAGGCGCCGCGCTTGCTCGACATGCGCTGGGGCAGGGCCGAAGCGCCGAAAGTCACGCTCGTCGGCAAGGGGGTCTGCTTCGATACGGGCGGTCTCGATATCAAGCCTGCAAGCGGCATGCTTCTGATGAAGAAGGATATGGGCGGCGCGGCCAATGTACTCGGGCTTGCGTTGATGATCATGGCGGCGAAGCTCGATCTGCGCCTGCGCGTGCTCATCCCGGCGGTCGAGAACGCGATTTCCGGTAATGCCTTCCGCCCGGGCGATGTGTTGAAGAGCCGCAAGGGCATCACGGTCGAGATCGGCAATACCGATGCGGAAGGCCGCTTGATATTGGCCGATGCGCTTGCCCTCGCTGACGAGGAGGAGCCTGCGCTTTTGGTCGATATGGCGACATTGACAGGCGCGGCGCGCGTCGCGCTCGGGCCCGATCTGCCTCCCTTCTATACGGATGATGACGGACTCGCGGGAGAATTGGCCGAAGCGTCGCGGCGCTGTTTCGATCCACTCTGGCGCATGCCGCTTTGGACGCCGTACGAAGCAAAGCTCTCTTCGAGGATCGCCGACATCAACAATGTCACCTCCGATGGCTTTGCCGGTTCGGTTACGGCGGCGCTCTTCCTGAAGCGTTTCGTCGAAAAGACCAAAAGCTGGGTGCATTTCGACATTTACGGCTGGAATCCCGTCGACCGTCCGCATGCCCGGATCGGCGGCGAGGCCCAGGGAATTCGCGCGCTCGAGGAACTCCTCGTGAACGTCATGGGTCTTAATTTTCGGCAAAAGAAATTTTAGCAATTAACCGGTACGGTCCCGAAACGATCGGAGACTCGTCGGGATGACTGTCATCTTGCGTCCAAGCCAGGCGCTTCGTCTGTGGCAGCAGGTTTCGGTGAAGGAAGTCCTGGAGGATGGGCATGATCTCTCGCTCAGGCAGATCGCGATCCTCCTCACCGTCTATCTCGATCCGCCTCCCCATACGGTCCGCGGGCTTGCCGCGCGGCTCGGCGTCACCAAACCTGTGATCACGCGCGCGCTTGACACGATGGGAGCGATGAAGCTTCTCTCTCGTCATCGCGACGAGAAGGATCGTCGCAACGTGCTCGTCAAACGCACCGTCGAAGGCGCGCTCTATGTCGAGCATTTCGGCGACGTCATCATCGCCACAGCAGCCGGATTGCCGATGTGAGTGAATTGGATCGCCGCGTCACTGTTTTCCGCCCCGATCTCGCTGATGCCCGGCTCAGGGGAAAGGTGGAGGCCGAGCGTTTCGTCGAAGGCGCGCCGGCGCGTGTGGCGATCCCGGTGGCCGATATGCTCTCTGAACCGGTGGAGGGAGCGGGCCTCGGCACCCAGCTTCTTTTCGGCGACGAGGTTTTGGTGTTCGAACGCTCGAACGGCTTTGCCTGGGTGCAGGCTGTTCGTGATTCCTATGTCGGTTATGTCGCCCTTTCAGCACTGGCCGAGGAAATGGCGGCGCCGACCCATATTGTCTCGGTGCCCCGGACCTTTCTCTATCCCGGCCCCGACCTGAAGCGGCCGCGGCGCGAAGCGCTTTCTCTCGCCTCCTCCGTCAGGGTGGTCGATTTCGTCGAGAACCGCGGCACGCGCTATGCCATGCTGGGCGGCGGCGCCTTCATCATCGCATCGCATCTCGCGCCTCTCGCCGATAAGGCGGCCGACTACGTCTCGGTCGCCGAGACGCTGTTGTTCACGCCCTATCTCTGGGGCGGAGCTTCCGCGTTCGGCATCGACTGTTCCGGCCTCGTGCAGCTTTCAATGAACATGGCTGGAAAAATGGTGCTTCGCGACACCGATATGCAGGCCGGATCGATCGGCGACGCGTTCGCTCCCGGAGAGGATTTGTCAGGCCTGCGGCGCGGTGATCTGGTTTTCTGGAAGGGGCATGTCGGGATCATGGCGGATGCCGAGAACCTTCTTCATGCGAATGGCCACACGATGATGGTGTCGCGCGAGAAGCTTCACGATGCCGTGGCGCGGATCGGCTATCTCTACGATAAACCCACCGCGTTTCGACGGCCCTAGACCACGTTCCATTCGAACGCGATTCGCTCCTCGCTCCTTTCCTCTTTCAGCCAATTCTTTACCACCGCCTGATCCAGGCAGCGTGCTTCGATTGACATGAGGGGAGCCTCACATTACGCCTTCAAAAGCTAAGGCATCCGACGAATCGCGGCGCAGCTTGCATTCTAGCCGCGTCTTCCGTCGGACTTACCCAGGCAGAGGGACATGCGGAACAGCCCTACACTTGCATTCAGCCGCCGCCGCTTTCTGGCATCGGCTGCTGCGCTACCAATCCTCGCATTCCATTCCAGTGCCATGGCCCGGTCGATATCCGGCGCCCTTCCATGGGAGCCGCTCGCCGGCGAGCCGCCGGCGCCGGTCAATCCCCTCGGATGGAAATTCTTCACGCCTGAAGAAGCGGCGACCGTCGAGGCGATTGTGACGCGCTTCATCCCTGCCGACGATCTTTCGCCGAACGGCAAGGATGCCGGCTGCGCCGTCTTCATCGATCGGCAACTGGCGGGTTCTTATGGCGCCGGAAGCAGGCTGTACATGGAGGGGCCTTTCAGGCCGGGCCTTCCGACGCAAGGCTATCAGGGCAGCTTGACGCCGGCGGGCCGCTATCGCGAGGCCCTGAGGGCGCTCAACGATTATGTCCGCAAGCAGAATGGCAACAAGAATTTCGTCCAGCTCTCGGGAGAGGAGCAGGATGCGGTCCTGAAGGGGATGGAGGAAGGCCATATCGACCTGAAGCTTGCCGGCGGCCTCAACACCAAGGCGTTTTTCGAACTCCTGCTGCAGAACACGATGGAAGGCTTTTTTGCCGATCCGGTCTATGGCGGCAACCGCGACATGGTGTCGTGGAAGATGCTGGGCTTCCCAGGCGCGCGCTACGACTATCGCGACTTTATCGACAAACACAACCAACCTTATCCGCTCGGGCCTGTAGGCATCGTCTCCGGCTCGGCGGACTGGGCGTCCAAGGGGTAATCGCATGGCAAAGCTTCTCCCCCGCAAGGACGTCGTCATCATCGGCTTCGGATGGACCGGCGCCATTCTCGCACAGGAACTGACGGATGCCGGTCTTGACGTCCTGGCGATCGAGCGCGGCCCCTGGCGCGACACGGCGACGGATTTCAATATCGGTTATATGCCGGACGAACTGCGCTACGCGATCCGCAAGGATCTTTTCCTGCAGCCGGCGCAGGAGGCGATGACCATGCGCAACCATGTCTCGCAGACGGCATTGCCGATGCGCGACTATGGCTCTTTTCTTCCGGGCCAGGGCGTAGGGGGAGCCGGCGTCCACTGGAACGGGCACACATGGCGTTTCTGGTCGAGCGATTTTCAGCTCAAGAGCCATCTGACGGAGCGCTATGGCGCGGGCCGTCTCGCCGGACTCCAGGTCGAGGATTGGGGCGTTACCTATAATGAGATGGAAAGCGCCTATGATCGCTTCGAATATCTCTGCGGCATTTCCGGCAAGGCCGGGAATCTGAAAGGCAAGATACAGCCGGGCGGCAATCCGTTCGAGGATCCGCGGCAGCGCGAATATCCCCTGCCGCCAATGAAGATGAGCTACGCGCCGACCATGTTCGCCGAAGCCGCGAAGGGCATCGGCCTTCATCCATTTCCAACGCCGTCGGCCAACTTGTCGGAAAGCTATGTCAATCCGCTGGGCGTCGCGATGGGGCAATGCACCTATTGCGGCTTCTGCGAACGCTTCGGCTGCGCCAACTATTCCAAGGCGAGCGCGCAGACGACGATCCTGCCCGTTTTGATGCGGAAATCCAATTTCGAGGTGCGGACGGAATGCGAGGTGCTGAAGATCGATCTCGACGCTTCGGGCAAGAAGGCGAAGGGCGTTACTTATGTCGACACGTCCGGCGTCGAATGGAAACAGCCGGCCGATATCGTGCTCGTGTGCGCCTATGCCCTGATGAACGTGCGCATGCTGCTGCTCTCCGGCATCGGCAAGCCATATGATCCGAAATCAGGCCAGGGAACGATCGGCCGCAACTATTGCTATCAGACCAATGCCGGTGTGCGCGTCTATTTCGACGACAAGAACTTCAATCCCTTCATCGCCGCCGGCGCGCTTGGCCAGACGGTGGACGATTTCAACGGCGACGCCTTTGACCATTCGGCACTCGATTTCGTCGGCGGAGCAGGGATCAACTGCATCCCCACGAACGGCCGCCCGATCGGCAACCGTCCGACGCCGCCCGGCACGCCGCGATGGGGCGCTGAGTGGAAAAAAGCCACGGCGCAAACCTACAAAAGTTCGTTCGCCTTTTCCTCACAGGGATCGAGCTATGCGGCTCAGGGAAATTATCTCGATCTCGACCCGACCTACAAGGATCGGTTCGGGCGGCCGCTGCTGCGCATGACTTTCGATTTCCCCGATAACGACATTCGTATGTCCCATTACGTCTCGGACCAGATGGAGAAGATCGCCAAGGCGCTGAATCCCAAGCAGAGCACGGTCGGACGTCTCAAGAAGGACTGGAACTCCGTTCCCTATCAAAGCACCCACAACACGGGCGGCGCGATCATGGGAGCCGATCCGACGCGCAGCGCCGTCAATCGCTATCTGCAAAGCTGGGACGTCTCCAACGTCTTCGTCATCGGGGCATCCGCCTTCCCGCAAAATGCGGGCAAGAACCCGACCGGGACCGTCGGCGCGCTCGCTTTCTGGGCGGCGGATGCGATCCGCAATCTTTATCTGCGTTCCCCCGGCCCTTTGGTGCAGGCATGAAGACGCTCGCCGCTTCTCTCGTTCTCCTCGCCGCCCTTGCAACGCCGGCCGTCGCCGGCCCGCAGGAATTCGACCACATAAACGCGGGCTACTATCAGTCGATCCTCGGCGATTGCCAGGGATGCCATACGAGGCCGGGCGGTGAACCTTATGCCGGCGGAGAGCCGCTCGAAACGCCTTTCGGCAAGATCGTTCCGCCCAACATCACGCCCGACAAGGAGACGGGGATAGGAAATTGGACCGAAGCGGAGTTCCGCTCGGCGATGAAGGAAGGGATAGGCAAGGGCGGAGAACATCTTTATCCGGCCATGCCCTATCCGGCCTATTCGAAAATGACCGATGGGGACATCGCGAACCTTTGGGCCTATATGCAGACGCTGAAGCCGGTTCACCGCGCGGTCCGCGCCAACCTGCTCCCCTTTCCCTTCAATATCCGCCTTGTGATGAAGGGATGGAACTGGATCAACTTCAAGCCGCAGCCCTTCAAGGCCGATCCGTCAAAGTCCGATGAATGGAACCGCGGCGCCTATATCGTCACCGGTGCCGGCCATTGCGGCACATGCCATACGCCCAAGACGACTCTTGGAGCGGACAAGGACAGCGAGGCGTTGATGGGCGCTTCGCTTGCCGGCTGGTTCGCGCCGAATATCACCAACGACAAGCGGCTCGGCATCGGCAATTGGAGCCAAGACGACATCGTCGCCTATCTGAAGACCGGCCGCAACGCCCACTCGGTCGCGAGTGGCCCCATGGCTGAAGCGGTCGAGAATTCCACCTCGAGAATGAGCGATGCGGATCTGAAGGCGATCGCCGTCTATCTCAGCGGCCACGCACCCTCCAGCCAGACGGCGCAGCCGAGCCCCGTTTCCGTCTCCGACCCGCACATGAAGGCCGGCCAGGCGATCTACCAGGCGAATTGCTCCGCCTGTCATTCGGGTGACGGGAAAGGAGAAGGCCAATTGTTTCCGCCGCTTGCCGGCAATTCGATCGTGATGCAGTCGGATGCCGAGACGCTCGCGCATGTGACGCTCGCGGGAACCCAGGCCGCCTACACCAAGGAGGCCCCGACAGCGCCTGCCATGCCGTCCTTCGCATGGAGGCTGGACGATCAGGAGGTGGCCGACGTGCTCACCTATGTTCGCAACAGTTGGGGCAATGCGGCGGCGCCCGTCGCCGCTGATGCTGTCAGGAAGGTGCGGGCGGCACTTCATGAAGGCTCTTGATGGGACCATGCGGCGGCTCGATCGCCGGAATGAGGTGAGGGCGTCAGTAGCCCGCTTTCCTATCGACGGTATTGGTCAGCTTTTCGCCTCGCTCGAGCGCCCGCATCTGCTGCAGCATCAGCGGCACCAAATGCTCAGGATCGGAACTCGCCGCCGCATGCGGGGTGACGAAAACCCTCGGATGCATCCATAGCGGGCTCCCCGCCGGAAGCGGTTCGGTCTCGAAAACGTCGAGGCTCGCTTCCTTGAGGAGACCATCGTCCAGTGCGCGGACGATATCGGCGTCCTTTTGCAATTGTCCTCGGCCCGCATTGACGAGGAAGGCGCCGCCGAGACCATTCTGGCGCCTGAGCTTGCCGAGAAGCTCGTAGTCGACAATGCCGCGCGTTGCCGGCGTCAGCGGCAGTAGCACGACAAGGATGTCGGTGGCATTGAGGAAGGGCGAGAGCCCGTCTTCGCCGTGCCATGTGGCGACGCCGTCCATATTCCGCGCCGTTCGGCTCCAGCCATTCACCTTGAAGCCGATAGCCACAAGCGCCTTGGCGGCGGCGCGGCCGAGCTGACCGAAACCCATAATGCCGACGGCGATCTCATTGGCGGACGGCTGTGGCGGCTCATGCCAGATTTTCCTGAGTTGCTGCGCGCGGTAGAGCGTGCCTTGCCGCTGATGATCGAGCACGCGCCAGACGACATATTCGACCATATATTGCGTCAGGTTGTCGGCCACGATGCGCACGATCGGCACATCCGGTATTTCGGGATCGTTCAATATATGATCGACGCCGGCGCCGATGGAAAAGACCGCCTTGAGATTGGGCAGGGCGGCAAGAACGCCCGGTTTGTGCTTCCAGACGACCGCATATTCGATGCTCGGATCGGCCGGGCCGTCCGGCTCCAGCGTCACGGATCGATTCGCTGAAAGAAGATCGTACCAGCGCTGCGGGTGAAAGCCCCGGACGGAAAGAAGAATACGGTTGGCGCCGGACATGCATTTCCCCTGAAAAACCTATTGCGCGACGACGCCTTCGGGCGCCGTTTCGGCCTTGAAGGCGGCGGCGATCAGAGCCTTCGTATAGTCGGTCCTGGGCCGCGAGAAAATCTCTTCCGACGTTCCGCTTTCCACCACCTCGCCATTGCGCATGACGATCACACGGTTGGCGAGCGCCCGCACGACCTTCAAATCGTGGCTGATGAAGAGATAGGCGAGAGAGTGCTTCTTCTGCAGGTTGCGCAACAGGTCCACCACCTGCGCCTGGACGCTCATGTCGAGCGCCGAGGTTGGCTCGTCGAGCATGACGAAGCGTGGATTGAGCACCATGGCGCGAGCAATGGCGATGCGCTGCCGCTGGCCGCCGGAGAATTCATGCGGGTAGCGGAAGCGTGTCGCCGGGTCGAGGCCAACCTCTTTCAGGACCGCGACGACGCGCTCGTCTCGCATATTCGCTTTCAGTGACGGCTCATGGATCTTCAGCCCCTCCTCGATGATCTCGCTGACCGACATGCGCGGGCTGAGAGATCCGTAAGGGTCCTGGAAGACGATCTGCAATTCGCGCCGGAGGGGTCGCATATCGCGGAAAGAGAATTTGTCGATCTCGCGGCCGGCGAAGCGGATATCGCCCTGTGAGGAAATCAGGCGCGACAGCGCCAAGCCGAGTGTCGTCTTGCCCGAACCCGATTCGCCGACGACCCCAAGCGTCTGTCCTGCCCTTACCGAAAGATCGATCCCATCGACGGCTTTTACATGATCGACGATACGGCGGAAAAAACCCTTCTTGATCGGAAACCAGACGCGGACATTCTTGCCTTCCATGACGACAGGTGCGGCTTCGTTGGCCGCGGGCGGCTTCCCCTTGGGTTCGGCGGACAGCAAATGGCGCGTATACTCGTGTTGCGGATTGTCGAAAATCGCCCGCGTCGGTCCCGTCTCGACGATATGGCCGCCGGTCATGACGCAAACGCGGTCGGCGATGCGGCGCACGATGCCGAGGTCATGGGTGATAAACAGCATCGACATGCCGTTCGCTTTTTTCAGGCGGGCGAGCAGTTCCAGGATTTGCGCCTGCACCGTCACGTCGAGCGCCGTCGTCGGCTCGTCGGCGATCAGGAGTTCCGGCTCATTGGCGAGCGCCATGGCGATCATGACGCGCTGTCGCTGCCCGCCGGAAAGCTGGTGCGGATAGGCGTCGAGCCGCTTTTCCGGCTCGCGGATGCCGACTTCGTGCAGCAGTTCGAGCGTCCGTTCGCGTGCCTTCCTGTCGCGCATGCCGCGATGGATGCGCAGGATTTCGCCGATCTGCTTCTCAATCGTGTGGAGCGGATTGAGCGAGGTCATCGGCTCCTGGAAGATCATCGTGATTTTGTTGCCACGCACGCGCCGCAGCCCCTTCTCGTCCATGGCGATGAGATCGGACCCGCCGAAAAGAATCTGGCCGGAAGGATGGCTGGCAGGGGGGTAGGGCAGGAGCTTCAGGACCGATAGCGCGGAGACGGATTTGCCGGAGCCGGATTCACCGACCAGGGCCAGCGTTTCGCCGCGCCCTATGTCGAAGGAAACGTGATCGACGGCGAGGCCGGTGTGCCCGTCCTGGGTGAAGGCGACGGAAAGATCACGCACCGAAAGAAGAGGGGGTTCGCTCAAAGCGCTGCCTCGACATCGGTCTGGCGGAAATCGTCGCCCTTGAAGAGCAGCGGCTCGCTCCGCGCTTTCGCCAGCGCATAGGCGAAGCAGTCGCCGATATTGAGCTTCGCCGGATGATTGCCCTTGCCGAAGCGCTGATAGGCTTCGCGGGCAAGAAGGGCCTGTTCCCGATCGACGGGGACGATTTCGATCGCCAACTCACCCATCAGCCTGTCGAATTTTTGCGACTTCTCCGGCGAGCCCAATCGATCGACCCGTACGGCAGCTTCGAGAAAATTTATTGGAGAAATCATCGCTTGTCCGGGGAGAAGAGCAGAATATCTTCCATAACGTGGCCCTCCGGCTCGTCCAGAAGGATGGCGAGAAACGCGGATGCGTCAACGATCACTTTGGCAGGCCCCATTCATCGTAGAGATCAGAATGGTCGCTCGTCACTCCTTCGGGAACGGGGCCAAAGCTGTCCACGATCTCGCGAATACGACGCTTTCGCTCCTGGATGTTGCGCTCCCTATGCAGCCTCGCCAATTCGCCTTCGAGGGCGAGTTCGATGGCCGCCGTCATGCTCTTTCCGGTCTCGGTTGCAAGTTGGCGCGCCAGCCGTTGCGCTTTCTCGCTCTTGATGTTCATGCCCATGACCGTCTCCATGGTAGAAACCTTCTCTGATTATACATGCCCCGCTGCTCACTGAAACGTCTTCCGCGGATCGAAGGCGTCGCGCACGGCCTCGCCGATACAGATACGGAGCGACAGCATCAGGGCGAGTACGAAAAAGCCGGTGAAGCCCAGCCATGGCGCATTGAGGTTCGATTGCCCCTGCTTCAGGAGTTCGCCGAGCGAGGGCGAACCGGGCGGCAGGCCGAAGCCGAGGAAGTCGAGCGAGGTCAGCGTCGTGATCGAATGGTTGAGGATGAAGGGGATATAGGTCAGCGTCGCCACCATGGCGTTCGGCAGCATGTGGCGGAACATGATGGTGCGGTTCGGCACGCCGAGCGCGCGCGCGGCATTGACATATTCGAGGTTGCGGGCGCGCAGGAATTCCGCTCGCACGACACCTACCAGCGCCACCCATGAAAAGAGCAGCATGATGCCGAGCAGCACAAAGAAACCCGCCGGCAGCACCGCCGCTATGATCAGGATGAGATAGAGAACCGGAATGGACGACCAGATCTCGATAAAACGCTGGAAGATGAGGTCCGTCCAGCCGCCGAAATAGCCCTGCACGGCGCCGGCCATCACGCCAATGATCGCGGAGAAGAAGGTGAGCGCCAGGCCGAACAGCACCGATATGCGGAAGCCGTAAATGGCGCGCGCCAGAACGTCCCGCGCCTGGTCGTCGGTGCCGAGCCAGTTCCAGTTGCCGATCGTGCAGCCCGGATCGTCGACACCTTTCGGATAGCGCTGGCAACGGTCCTTTTTCGAAAAGAGCCAAGAGGGTTTCGACGGCGCCGGCGTCGGTATCTCGTTGTTGACGGTCCGGTAGGAATAGCGGATCGGCGGCCAGATCAGCCAGCCATGCGCCTTGATCTCGTCCGAGATCACCGGGTCGCGATAATCGGTCTCCGCCAGGAAGCCGCCGAACTTCGCCTCCGGATAATCGATAACGGCTGGAAACAGAAGCTCACCCTTGTAGGAGGCGAGGATCGGCCTGTCATTGGCGATGAATTCCGCGAAAAGCGTAAGGATGAAAAGAACGAGGAAGATCCAGAGCGACCAGTAACCGCGCCGGTTGGCCTTGAAATTCCGCCAGCGCCGCTGGTTGAGCTGCGAAAGGAAAGGCCGCTTCACCGTGGCCGTGACGGGATCGAGCGCCACGCGCGCTTGGACGTCGGGCATCAGACGTCCCTCCGCTCGAAATCGATGCGCGGATCGACCCAGGTATAGGTGAGGTCGGAGATCAGGCCGACGATAAGGCCGATCAACGCCATGATATAGAGATTGGCGAAGACGACTGGATAGTCGCGGTCCAGGATCGAGCGGTAGCCGAGCAGGCCAAGACCATCGAGCGAGAAGATATTCTCGATGAGGAGCGAGCCGGTGAAGAAGGCGGTGACGAAGGCGCCCGGAAAGCCGGCGATGACGATCAGCATGGCATTGCGGAAGACATGGCCGTAAAGCACCTGCCTCTCGCCGAGTCCCTTGGCGCGGGCGGTGACGACATATTGCTTGCGGATTTCGTCAAGGAACGAATTCTTCGTCAGAAGCGTGATCGTGGCGAAGGCCGACAGCACCATCGCAGTCACCGGCAGCGTGATATGCCAGAGATAATCGAGGATCTTGCCGGGGACCGAAAGCTGGCTCCAATTGTCCGAGGTCAATCCTCTCAGCGGAAACCAGTCGAAGAAGGAGCCGCCGGCAAAGAGCACCATCAGCAGGATGGCGAACAGGAAGCCAGGAATGGCGTAGCCGACGATGACGATGGCGCTCGTCCAGACATCGAAGCCCGATCCGTCCCTCACCGCTTTGCGGATGCCGAGCGGGATCGAGATCAGATAGGACAGAAGCGTGATCCAGATGCCGAGCGAAATCGACACCGGCATCTTTTCGAGGATGAGGTCGATCACCGAAATGTCGCGGAAATAGCTGCGGCCGAAATCGAAGCGGACATAGTTCCACAGCATATTGACGAAGCGTTCGAGCGGAGGCTTGTCGAAGCCGAACTGCTTTTTCAGCTTGGCGATGAATTGCGGGTCGAGGCCCTGCGCGCCGCGATAATGCGAGTTGTCGCCGCCGGCGTCGAAGCCTTGCGCGCCGATGTCGGCGCCGCCGCCGGAAAGTCGTTCACCGGCGCTGCCGCCCTGTCCGGTGATCTTGGCGATGACCTGTTCGACCGGGCCGCCGGGCGCGAACTGGATGACGACGAAGGAGATCGCCATGATGCCGAACAAGGTCGGGATCATCAGCAGGATGCGGCGGAGGATGTAAGCGCCCATTAGCGCCCTCCCTCCCCCTTGAGGGGAGGGTCGATCGGCGCAGCCGATCGGGGTGGGGTCGTTGTAGCAGAGTGCGGCCTTGACCGACCCCACCCGGCCAATCGCCTTCGGCGATCGGCCACCCTCCCCTCAAGGGGGAGGGAAAGGCCTTTATCTTCAACCCTTGCCAATAGCTTTCGCCTTTTTCTCATCCACCCACCACAGCGTCTCGACGGGGAAACCATAATCCGGCTTGTCCGCCTTGAAACCGAACATGTCCCAGAAGGCCGTCCGGTGATTCGCCAGATACCAGTTTGGAATCCAGTCCTCCCTGGCGCGCAAGACCCTGTCGAGCGCACGCATGGCGGCCGTCAGTTCATCGCGGCTCGTTGCCTTGCCTGCGGCATCGATCAGCGTATCGATAGCGGGATCGGCGGTGCCGGGCAGGTTGCGGGAACTCGGCGTGTTGGCGGCTTCGGAGGAGAAATAATGCGCCAGTTCCTCTCGCGTCGGCGCAGCGGAGAAGCGCGCCGCGATTCCCACCATGTCGAAATCGAATTTCGTTAGCCTTTCCTGATATTGCGCGGCATCGACGAGCCGTATCGAAGCATCGATACCGATCGCGCGCATATTATCGACGAATGGCTGCTCGACGCGGATGAATACGGGGTCGTTTACGAGAAGTTCCAGCTTCAGCCGTTCACCTTTGGAATTGACGAGGAAACTGCCCTGCCGTTTCCAGCCTGCCTGCCCGAGGAGCATGAAGGCCCGCCGCAGAAGCTTGCGGTCGCGCCCGGAGCCATCGGAAACCGGCTGCATATAAGGTTCGCCGAAGACCTCGTCCGGCACCTTGCCCCGCAAAGGTTCCAGAAGCTTGAGTTCGGCCGGGGAGGGGAGGCCGGTCGCCACGAAATCCGAGCGCTCGAAAAGGGATTCGGAGCGGTCATAGGAACCATAGAAGAGATTGCGTCGCGTCCACTCGAAATCGAAGCAGAGCCCGATAGCGCGCCTCACTCGAACATCCTGGAATTGCGCACGCCGGATGTTTACCGCCCAGGCCTGCATCGAAGGCTGCTTCTCGGCGGGAAAGGTCCGCTTGACGACGCGTTTTTCCGCGACCGCCGGGAAACCATATTCCGTCGCCCATGTCTTCGAGGTGAACTCCTCGCGGTAGAGCACATTGCCTTTCTTGAAGGCCTCGAATCCGGCCTCGCGGTTGCGGTAGAACTCGATGCGGATCGTGCCGAAAAGGTTGAGGCCGCGATTGACCGGCAAGTCCTCGCCCCAATAATCGTTCCGCCTCACATAGTTGATGCTCTGGCCGGCGCGGAAAGAACCGACCTTGTAGGGACCGGAGCCAAGCGGCGGATTGAGTTGCGACCCATCGAAAGGATTTTTCGTGAAGAAGGCTTTCGATACGATCGGGAAGGTCGCGACCGAAAGGATGGTCCGGTCGGATTGCTTGCCGGAAAAGGAAATCCGAATCGTCGTCGGATCGTCTGCCTGGGCCTGCGTGAGAAAGCGCAGCGGCAGAAGCAGGCTTGGATGCCCCTTTTCCTTGTAGAGATCATAGGTAAAGGCGACGTCCTCGGCCGTCAGTGGCGATCCGTCGGAGAAACGGATGTTCGGCCGAAGCTTGAACGTGAAGCTGTTGCCGTCGTCCGAAATCGTCACGCTTTCGGCCAGAAGCCCGTAAATGGCGTCCGGCTCGTCGATCGCCCGTACCATCAGCGAATCGAAGCAAAGCTCCATCCTTGGCGGCGCATCGCTGTTCGGCACGAAGCTGTTCAGCGTATTGAAGGTTTCGACATTCTGGTTATAGGCCCAATCGGGCGGAGAGAAATTGAAAATTCCGCCCTGGGGCGCCTCGGGGCTGGCATAGTCGAAATGCTGGAAATCCGGGCCATATTTGAGGTCGCCGAAGGCGGACAGCCCGTGCAACGGCGCGCCGCGTCTAACGGCTGCGCGGACCGGAACGGGAAGGATCGTGGCCGCCGCCACGCCCCCGCAAAGGCCAAGAAAGGTCCTTCGCTTGAGCGCCGCGCTCAATTCTGGCTCGCATATTTCTTGGCGAGCGCCGCGTCCTTCGCCTTGTCGATCCACCAGGAATCGGTGTCGACGCCGACATAGGAGGGCTGCTTGGCGGGAATGCCGAACTTGTTCCAGTAGGCGACCCAGATCTCAGGCCGGTTCCATTGCGGGATCGTGTAATAGTTCCACAACAGCACCCGGTCGAGCGCATGCGTGGCGGCGATGAGATCGTCGCGGCCTGTCGCGAAGATGACGCGATTGACCAGCTTGTCGATGACCGGACTTTTGATGCCCATCAGATTGCGCGATCCCGGCGAGTCTGCCGCCGCCGAGCTCCAATAATCGCGCTGCTCGTTGCCCGGCGAAGCCGATTGCGGGATGGTCGCGCCGGCGAGCATGTCGAAATCGAAATTGCGCACCCGATTGACATATTGCACCGGGTCGACGATGCGCAGCCTTGCATCGATGCCGAGCCGCTTCAAATTCTGGATGAAGGGCGTGGTGATGCGCTCGTCCGCGTCGCCCCGGCCGAGGAATTCGATCCGGAAAGGCTGCCCTGTCTTGCCGTTCACCAGCTTGCCGCCGCGCATCTCCCATCCCGCCTGCTTCAGAAGTTCGAAAGCGTGTCTGAGATTGGCGCGCTCCTCCTGCGGCGTATGGTCGACTGGGAGCTTGAACGGCGTGGTGAAGACTTCGGGCGGCACCTCGCCCTTGACCGTATTGAGGATCTCGAGTTCCTTGCCGGTCGGCAGCCCGCTCGACGCCAGATCGCTGCCGACGAAATAGCTCTCGGTGCGCTTGTAGAGGCCGTAGAACAGCGTCCGGTTCATGCTTTCGAAGTCGAAAGCGTAGGTCAGCGCCTCCCGCACCCGGCGGTCCTGGAATTGAGGCCGGCGCAAATTCATGACATAGGCCTGCATGAATTGGCTCACCTGCGCGGGAAGGGATTTCTTGATGACGTCGCCGGCTTTGAATGCCGGAAATGTATAGCCCGTCGCCCAGCGCGCCGACTGATTCTCCATACGGAAGTCGCTGATCCCGCCCTTGGTGAAAGCCTGCCATGCGGCATTCTCGTCGGTGAAATAGGTGTAGACCATGCGGTCGAAATTATAGCGCCCGGCGTTGACGCCGAGATTGGCGGCCCAATAGTCTGGCACCCGCTTCCAGACGACCCGCGAGCCGGGTTTGAAGCTCTCTATTTTATATGGCCCGGAGCCGAGCGGCGGTTCGAGCGTCGGCTGCGTGATGTCCCGCTTTTTGCCGGAAGCATCGGTGCCTTCCCACCAATGTTTCGGCAGGACGACGAGATCGCCCAGGATGTGCGGCAGTTCCCGATTGCCTTTTTGGTTGAAATGGAATTCGACCTCGTGGTCGGAGATCGCGACGGCGTCCGTCACGTTGGCGAAATAACGCGTATAGACAGGACTGTTGGCCTTCAGCACGTTGAAAGACCACACGACATCCTCGGCGGTGATCGGCGTTCCGTCCTGCCATTTGGCGCGTTTGTCGATGCGGTAGATAGCGGAGGAGAAATCCGGCGGGTATTTGAAGGCATCGGCGATGAGCGGATAGCTGGTGCCGGGTTCGTCGGTCGATTGCCGCATCAGCGTATCGTAGAGATAGCCGCCGAACTCGTTGAGGCCGGCGGCTGCGGTTCCCCTGACGATGAACGGGTTGAAGCTGTCGAATGTGCCGGTCGCCACATAGTGGAAAATGCCGCCCTTCGGCGCGTCGGGATTGACGTAGTCGTAATGCTGGAAGGTATCGCCATATTTTGACGCGCCGATCAGCGACGAGACGGTCCGCCACTGGTCATCGGCATGCGCGACGGAAACAAGCGACAGTGCAACGATAAGGGCGGCGAGCGGGCGTCTGGTAAAAATCATCGTACCTCCAGGGTCGCCGCCAGATTAGACAATATGATGTCGATGGAAAGCCGCTCGTGCTGCCGCCGGCCAAAATAACCGCCGATAGCGAGAGAGCCGGGACATGCCCGGCTCTCTGGAAAATAGCCAGCCGTTGCGGATGGCGATTATTTGGTCTGATCGCCGGTCTTGGGCGCGGCGCCCTGGGCAGGAGCCTGGCCTTTGTTGTCGCCGGAAGCCGGAGCCTTCGCTGCTGGCGCCTTGCCCTGATCCGAAGCCGCAGCGGGAGCCTTGCCATCGGCTGGCGCCGACGCCTTCTCAGCCTCGGGCGAAGGCAGCGGTTCGGGATTATCCGAAAGCGTCCTCAGATAGGAGATGACGTTGGCGCGATCCTGCGGGTCATCCAGACCGGCGAAGCCCATCGCCGTGCCGGGAACCTCTTTCCGCGGCGAGGTAATGAATTCGCTGATCAGCTGATAGGTCCAGTGTTTCTTGCTGTCATCGGAGAATTTCTTCATCCCGGCCGAATAGCTGTATCCGGGATGCGAAGCGATCGGACGGCCGACCACGCCCCAGAGATTCGGCCCGACCTTGTTGGGGCCGCCCTTGGTGCCGTCATGACAGGCTTCGCAGCGGTGGAAAATCTGTTCGCCCTTCTTCGGATCGGCCTTGGCGAGAAGCGGCGCGATCTGCACCGGAGCTGCCGGCTTGGCCGCGCCGGCGGCCACCGTTTCCTCCGCCTTTATGGTGAACCCCGGCTTTTCCGGCTTAGGCGAGGAAAAAATCGCGTCGGAGAGGAGGGCAATGGAAAAGACGACAAAAATGGTGCCCAGGAGAGCGCCGATAATTTTGTTGTATTCGAAAGAATCCATTCTCCCCTCAGCTCCTGCTGCGCTGGACGCGCCGGATCGGACGCGTCTGGCTGAACATGCCGGTCTCCCAGCCAACTCCCCCGCTGGTTCCCCCCGGGCAGATAACCGGGCGGAAACTAGGTCTTTTGCTTCCCTGTTGCAACACCTATAAGGGCCAATTCAAGTGAGACCTTTTGCCACTTTCCGCGTCCATTTTTCGGAAATAACCAACCCAGATGTCGACCCTCGTTCTCATCCCCGCCCGAATGGCTTCGACTCGATTGCCGGGCAAGCCGCTGGCTGAAATCGCCGGAAAACCGATGATCGTGCATGTCGCTCTGCGCGCGCGAGAAAGTGGCCTTGGCGACGTCGTCGTGGCAACCGATACGAAAGAGGTCGCGCAAGCGGTTTCCGCGCATGGGATCGACGCCGTCATCACCGGCATGCAACATCAATCCGGTTCGGACCGCATCTTCGAGGCGCTCGGCAAGATCGATCCGTCCGGGAGCGTCGAGACGATCATCAACGTCCAAGGGGATCTGCCGACGATCGACCCCGCTTCCATCCGGGCCGCGGTCGGGCCGCTTGCCGATCCGGCCGTGGACATAGCGACCCTCGGCGTCGAAATCACGCGTGAGGAAGAGAAGACCAATCCGAACGTCGTCAAGATCGTCGGTTCGCCTGTTGCCGATGGCAGATTGCGCGCGCTCTATTTCACGCGCGCAACTGCGCCCTGGGGCGAGGGACCGCTCTATCATCATGTCGGACTTTATGCCTACAGGCGGGGTGCGCTCGAACGATTCGTGGCGCTTCCTCCCTCGCCGCTCGAAACGCGCGAAAGACTGGAGCAGTTGCGGGCGCTGGAGGCGGGCATGCGTATCGACGCGGCGATCGTCGAAACCGTCCCGCTTGGCGTCGACACGCCGGACGATCTCGAACGCGCCCGCGAAATTCTTTCCGATTGAAAGTCACAGCATGCCAGCAAAGACAAACCTGATTGCCTTCCAGGGCGAGCCCGGCGCCAATTCCGACACCGCCTGCCGCGACATGTATCCGTCGATGGAGCCGCTGCCCTGTCCCACCTTCGAGGATGCCTTCAACGCGGTCGAGACGGGCAAGGCCGATCTCGCCATGATCCCGATCGAAAACACCATCGCCGGCCGTGTCGCCGACATTCATCACCTGCTGCCGGAATCGCGATTCCATATCGTCGGCGAATATTTCATGCCGATCCACTTCCAGCTCATGGTGGTTCCGGGCGCGAGGCTCGAGGGGATCAAATCCGTTCACAGCCATATCCATGCGCTCGGCCAGTGCCGCAAGATCATCCGCAAGCACCGCTGGAAGCCTGTCATCGCGGGCGATACGGCGGGCGCGGCCCATATGATCGCCGAGGAAGGCGATCCGACGAAGGCCTCGCTGTCGCCAAGACTCGCCGCCGAGCTCTACGGGCTGGAAATCGTCGCCGAGAACGTCGAGGACACCGACAACAACGTCACCCGTTTCGTCGTGCTGTCGAAGGAAAAGTCCTGGGCCGAGCGCAAGTCCGCCGACGAGAAGATGATGACGACTTTCATCTTCCGGGTGCGCAACGTTCCGGCCGCGCTCTATAAGGCGATGGGCGGTTTCGCCACGAACGGCGTCAACATGACAAAGCTCGAAAGCTACCAGTTGGGCGGGAAGTTCTTTTCGACGCAATTCTATGCAGACATCGAGGGCCACCCCGGCGACCGCAATGTGGCGCTTGCACTGGAGGAACTGAGCTTCTTCTCGCGCGAGGTGCGTATCCTGGGCGTCTATGCCGCCAATCCGTTCCGGGAGACGCAAAGCGAGGACGACTGAGGCGTGAAGCGAAGTTCATCGTCCATGGCGTTGGGCGGCTTCGATGAGGGGCTGACGCTTCCGGCGAGGGGCCGAGGCTTCCTTGTCCTTTGCCACACAGAAATAACTTTGTGTGGCAAAAGCGGGGGTCGATGACAATCCAGCGATTGCGCTCATTCGGCCGCCCAATGGCGGATCAGATGGCTGGCGATCGCGCCCTTCGGCGGAATGGTGATCCCTTCGGAATTCTCGCCGTTGATGATTTGCCGTACTTCGGTTCGCGTGAACCAGCGGCAATCCTCGAGTTCGTCGCCGTCGAGGCTGATGGCCTCGTCAAGCGCCTCGCCATAGCAGCCGATCATCAGCGAATAGGGAAAGGGCCAGGGCTGGCTGGCATGGTAGACGACGCGCCCAAGCCGGATGCCGGCTTCCTCGAGCGTTTCGCGCCGCACCGCGTTTTCGATCGTCTCTCCCGGTTCGATGAAGCCGGCGAGGCACGAATACATTCCCGGCTGGAAGCGGGGGCTTCGGCCAAGGAGGCATTTGTCGCCCAGGAGCGTCAGCATGATCGCCACCGGATCGGTGCGCGGAAAATGCTCCGTCCCGCAATTCGGGCAAAGCCGCCGATAGCCGCCGGCGCGTATTTCGGTCGGCTGGCCGCATTTGCTGCAGAAGGGATGATTGGCATGCCAGGCAAGAAGCGAGGCGCCCTGCGCCAGCGCGCCGAGCGCCGCGGCATCGATCAGCCCCTGCATATAGATCGAGCGATAATCGATCGCCTTTATGGACTGAGGAAGGGCGTCGCTTTCGACAATGACGGGGGCGGCGAGAAAGGCGGTTCCGGAGTGGAAACCGAGCAGGACAGCGCTCCCGGCATCCGCTCCGAAGGAAAGTGCTTCGTCAGGCGTGAAATAGGGATCGAATATTCCGCCCTGCAGCTTCAGGAGAAGCCGTCCTTCTCCCATGAGCAGCACCCGGGTGCCGCGCGTGGCGAAGGCCCGCTCGACCATGTCCTCGCTTCGCTTCTCCGATACCCTGTCGAGAATATTGCCGGAGAAACCGACAAACTGGCTGGGCTCACGCTCCGGCGCGTCGAAAAGATGAAAAGGCATGGATGGCTCCGGCGACATTCCGGCGATTGGCTATCGAATTTCAACAGGGCCTCGACCCTATAGGAAGTGAAGTTCGCTATCCATGGGAGCAGATCGTCACTTTGACCTTTTCCATGAATTCATGCAGGACTTCACGCCGATAGGGCTCGCGCGACCCGAAACCCCAGACGGGCCCGGGCCAGTTCGGGTCGCCCTCGCTTCGCGCGATGACGTGGACGTGCATCTGCCTCACGATATTGCCGAGCGCCCCGGTGTTGATCTTCGTGCAGGCCGTCACCTCCTTGAGTGCCTGCGCGACCATGTTCGTTTCGAAGGTGAGCATCGCCTGGTCGAGGGGCGTGAGATCGTGGATCTCCGCGATGCCCTGCCGCTGCGGCACCAGGATGAGCCACGGCCAGCGGCGGTCGTCCATCAGCCTCAGTTCGCATAGTCCGAGCCACATGACCGGCTGGCTGTCCACCTCCAGCCGCGGATCGAGCCGGCATCTTTCTGTTTTCACCGATGTCATGATCGCTTCTTGCCCTCTTCCGTGACGCTAAAGCGGCGCTTGAAGCGCGGCAAGCAATTCTTGGAAGCCAATAAGGGTCCGCGCTGATCCGAGGCCTTCCCGCCCGGATCGACCATGGCCGGGAAACGCCGCTCCCCGTCAAATTGCAATCAAGGGCTGTGCGCATAGGGAGGGATGCGTCTGTTGCGCGATCTCCGAACTTTGCGCCTCACAATCCCTCTTGGTGCGGTGTTACCGTATTTTCGCGTCCAATCGATCGCCACTACGCGCCAAAAATGTCCAAAACCGCTGCATTTGAAAGTGATTAGCCTGGATTAACCCCTTGCCATCCGCCGGATCACGGATTAACCACTTCATTGGCTTTGTGCGCAGCTTTGCGTATCGGCCACGAAAAGAAAAATTTTTAGCGCTCAGCACAGGAATTGGTTAACCAAGTTTGTCCATCCTTCTCAACCAATCGGCAAGAAACGACGGGCGTGAATGTGCGCTCGGGGATCGCCGTAGGCACTGATGATCATTGCGGCAGGAGGAGCCGCAGGCAGAGGTAAGCCGCTTGAGTAACGATTGGGTACAATGACGCTTGCGACTGAGATGATGTGGGATGCGAATCCCTCCACGCGGCTGAGCCTGCCTGGGATTCGCTATGACCGGGCCTTTGCTCTTGCTGCCTTCGTCGGTGCGGGCATGGCGTTCTCCATGTGGTCGATGGCGACCGTGGCGACGCTCCATACCGTGCAGACATCCATCTTTTCCGCTTCGCGAATCCTGCCGGAGAGTTCGCTGTTGCCGGGAACGGTGGCATTGGTCGATCCGTTGCAGCGTATTGCGCAACTCACCCGCGCATCCGCGTCACATATCGCGGCGGTCCGTTTCGATAAGGCCACTCGTCCAACCACGCCTCTTCCGTCCCGTTTGGCCGTGGAAGACGGCCGATCGGCCCGTTATGGCTCTTTCGTCGTCGAGGAAACCAAGTCGGCGCGCGTGTCGCCAACCCGCCAGCCTCGTTTGAAGAAAGCGGACGCTGCGGTGGAAACGCCTCTGGAGCGGCGTTTCGAGAAGGTGGTGAAAGAGGCGGCATTGACACCGGAGAAAAGGGCGGCTGTCTTCGCGCGCCCGGCCAAATTGGCGGATGATTCCGGGCGGTCGATGCGTCTGGCGCTTGCCGCGCCGGAAGCCGAAATGTCGGGCCGGGCCTATACCCCCTCGGAGGAAAGGTTCGGTGGCGTGTTGCCTGACCGGGCGCCTGTCCCCGGAAAGGAACCTTTGCCGTCGAGGACGATGCCCGCGGTTGCCGAAGTGGAGAAGTCGGCGCGTGTGGCGCTTGCCGTTGTCGGCTCCTCGCAGTCGGACGGTACGGACATCCCGACGCCCTCGCTTCCGACGATCGCGCCCGCACCCTCCAGGGATGTGCAGGACCAAGACGACAACAGGCCGCAGGACCCATTTGCCGAGGCGATGCCCGACAACGCGCCGCTGCCGGCGAGCCGGCCGGAACCCGACAGGGGGATCCCTTTCAAGCCTTCGGAGCATAAGCCCGACACGGTTCTCGCCTACGCAAAGCCGGACGAGCCTGTCGAGCGCGAGCAGCCGGCGCCCAAATATGCGCTTCCTGGCGCTGGCAGCGGCGTCGCCGTCTACGATATCAAGGCAGCGACGGTCTATATGCCGAATGGCGAGCGACTCGAGGCGCATTCGGGGATGGGATCCTTTACCGACAAGCCGCGCTATGTCGATGAGAAGAATCGCGGGCCGACACCGCCCAACGTCTATACCCTCTCTCTGCGCGAGAAACTCTTCCATGGCGTCCCGGCGATCCGGCTCACCCCGGTCGGCGACAAGAAGATGTATGGCCGTGACGGCTTCCTCGCCCACACCTACATGCTTCGCGGCCGCTACGCACAGTCCAATGGATGCGTCGTATTCAAAAACTACGACAAGTTCTTGCGGGCCTTCAAACGCGGCAACGTTACCAAGCTGGTCGTGGTGCCGTCCTTGAAAGGGCATTCCCTTTCCGTCTTTGCCGAGGATGATCACCGCTGGCAGCCATTCCGCAGTTCCAAGTTCAATCGCGGCGCCTGACGGCCTTTCGCTGTCGGCCGTGACAAGCGGAAGGATGAACCATGGCCGAATTGCCATGGCCCTCTTGCTTTTCCGGGCTCTTTCCCCGATATGAGCGGCGGGAGGTTGGTGGTGGACGAGCCACTCGCCAACCGGGTCAGGTCCGGAAGGAAGCAGCCCTAACGAGCCACGGCACGGGTCATTGTGCCAGCCTCCCACCTTGCCCTCGAGCATGATCCGAAAAAGTGGATACTGACTTTCCGAAAGGACCATGCTCAAAAAAAGAGTTTCCTGGGTTCGCCGCTCGGGCATTGACGCCGCCGGTCGCCGGGGGTGAAACTTAGCGCCTCTGCGCGGGCGCCAGGCGCCGGCCTGCCGGCAGGACTGGAGCGGAACGGACGCATGAGCGAGGCCGGACAGGATCCGAAAGCAGGCACCACGCCTTACAGGGTGTTGGCGCGCAAATACCGCCCGCGCGACTTTTCCGACCTGATCGGCCAGGAGCCGATGGTCAGAACGCTCACCAACGCCTTCCGCACGGGGCGCATCGCGCAGGCCTGGATGTTGACCGGCGTGCGCGGCGTGGGCAAGACGACCACAGCGCGTATCCTAGCCCGTGCGCTGAACTACAAGACGGCGACGATCGATGAGCCGTCGATCACCTTTCCCGAACCGGGCGAGCATTGCCAGGCCATTATGGAAGGGCGGCATGTCGACGTGGTCGAGATGGACGCCGCCTCCCATACCGGCATCGACGACATTCGCGAGATCATCGAGCAGGTGCGCTATGCGCCGGTCTCCGCGCGCTACAAGGTCTATATCATCGACGAAGTGCACATGCTCTCCAACCAGGCCTTCAACGGCCTGTTGAAAACGCTGGAAGAGCCGCCGCCGCATGTGAAGTTCATCTTTGCCACGACGGAAATCCGCAAGGTACCGATCACGGTCCTGTCGAGATGCCAGCGCTTCGATTTGAGGCGGGTCGATGCCGGCGTGCTGACGGCGCATCTGGAAAAGATTGCCGGCCTCGAGCAGGTTTCGGTCGAGCCGTCCGCGCTCGCCATGGTCGCGCGTGCCGCCGAGGGCTCGGTGCGCGACGCGTTGTCGATCCTCGACCAGGCGATCGCCCATGGCGAAGGACGCGTCAGCGCTGACGAAGTGCGGTCGATGCTCGGCCTCTCCGACCGCGCCCGCATCATCGATCTTTTCGAGCTTCTCATGAAGGGCGATGTCGCCGCCGCCTTGCGCGAGTTCCGGTCGCAATATGATGCCGGCGCCGATCCGGCCGTCATTCTCTCCGACCTCGCCGAATTCAACCATCTCGTCACACGCCTGCGCTTCGTGCCGGAGGCAGCCCAGGACGCCTCTCTGTCGGAGGACGAGCGCGCGCGCGGCGCTGAATTCTCGCAGAGGCTTTCCGTTCGCGTGCTATCCCGCGCATGGCAGATGCTCCTGAAGGGCATCGGCGAAGTGCAGGGCGCGGGAAGGCCGGCAAGCGCGGCCGAGATGGTGCTGATCCGCATTGCCCACGCCGCCAGCCTGCCGACCCTCGACGAAGCGTTGAAAATGCTGGACGGGGAAATGCCGCACCCGGCGGGTAGCGAAAGCAGGCCAAGTCTGCCGCAGGAAACCGGAAACGGCGGGGCGCCGCTTTCCGTCATGGCGGGCCAGCGCCTGTCTTCGGGCTATGGCGGAGGAGCGCAGACGATGCGCCTGGTCGAGTCGCAGGCGGAAAACCGGCCCGTTGAAGAATTTCAGCCCGCGTCTGTTCAAGAGTCCGAACCGGAGCCGTCGCATCCGCCGATAACTTCCCTCGCCGATATCGCCGCCCTTGCCGACGCCAATCGCGACATCGCCTTCAAGGTGGCGCTGAAAACCTATGTCCGCCCCGTGCGGATCACCGCGAACCGCATCGATGTCGGCCTGACCGAAGACGCGCCGAAGACGCTCCTCAACGATCTGACGTCGAAGCTGCAGAAATGGACAGGCCGCCGCTATGTCGTGACCCTGTCGCGCGAGGAGGGCGGCCCGACGCTCGCCGAAGTGGAAAAGGCGCGCCGGGAAGATGCCATTCTCGATGCGCGCGCCGACCCCGCCGTCGCCGCCATTCTCGCGCGCTTTCCCGGCGCCCGCATCGTCAATATACGTTTGCCCGAGACCAGGGAGACGGCGGAAGCGGATGACCAGCCCCTGCCGGCGGATTTGCCGCCGGAGGATGATGAAGAGGACTGAACGGAACGGAGATGGCGATGAAGGACCTTATGGGCCTGATGGGCAAAGCGAAGGAAATGCAGGCCAAGTTCGAGGCGATGCAGGGCGAGATCGCCGGCATCGAGGCGAGCGGCCAATCCGGCGGCGGTCTCGTCAGCGTCACGCTTTCCGGCAAGTTCGAGATGAAGGGCCTGAAGATCGATCCGTCGCTCCTCAAGGAGGACGATGTCGAGATATTGGAGGATCTGATCGTCGCCGCGCATAACGACGCCAAGGCCAAGGTCGAGCAGGTGATGCAGGAGAAGACGCGCGAACTGACTGCGGGCCTGCCGATCCCGCCGGGAATGAAATTGCCATTTTGAAACGAGCGGCAGTCGGCAAGCGGCAATCGGCAGTAGGAAGATGAGCCAAAACAATTTGGTTCCGAATTCTTGGACGTTGCTCTGCGGTTGCTCACCGACTGCCGACTGCCGACTGCCGAGTGCCGCTCTATGACACAACGCATCGCCGGCCCCGAAATCGAACGCCTGATCCAGCTCCTTGCCAAGGTGCCGGGGCTCGGGCCGCGTTCGGCCAGGCGCGCGGCTCTGCATCTCATCAAGAAGAAGGAGCAATTGCTCCAGCCCCTTTCGGCCGCAATGGCGGAGGCCGTCGATAAGGTGCGGGTCTGCTCCGTCTGCGGCAATGTCGATACATCCGACCCTTGCACGATCTGCTCCGATCCGCGTCGCGACCAGGCGATGCTGATCGTCGTCGAGGATGTTTCCGATCTCTGGGCGCTGGAGCGCGCCGGCGCCATGAATGCGCGCTTTCACGTCCTGGGCGGCACGCTGTCGCCGCTTGATGGGATAGGTCCGGACGATCTCAACATTGCCGGCCTCGTCTCGCGCGTCGCGGCGGGCGGGATCGCCGAGGTGATCCTCGCCGTCAACGCCACCGTCGAGGGCCAGACCACGGCGCATTACATCACCGACCAGCTTGATGGCCTCGGCGTGAAGGTCACGCGTCTGGCGCATGGAGTGCCGGTCGGCGGCGAACTCGACTATCTCGACGAGGGCACGCTTGCCGCCGCCCTCAAATCGCGCACGGCGTTCTGATGCGGGGTGAGGTATTTAAGGAGATGTCCGGCAGGACAGAGGGGGGCGTGAAGGAGCACAAGCTTCTCATTTCCCGGTTCCTCTTGTCCTTGCTGCTTTTCCTGGTTGCCGGCATTCCCGCCCACGCCGCCGATCATGCCGCGATCGAGCGCCAGTTCCAGGCCTGGCTGAAGAACGATCTGTGGCCTGAGGCGCGCAAGGACGGCATTTCCGCGAAGACGTTCGACGAAGCGTTCAAGAACGTTTCGCTGAACTGGTCGCTGCCGGATCTGGTGCCGCCGGGCGAAAAGCCGACGACGCCCAAAATCCAGCGCCAGGCCGAATTCGGTTCGCCGGCGAATTATTTCGCCGAGCCGGTGATCGGACGGGTCGTCAATGGCGGCCGCGAGCGCGCCGCTCGATACAGGCGCATCCTTGATGCGGTCGAGAAACGCTACGGCGTTCCCGGCCCGATCGTGCTGGCGATCTGGGGGCGTGAAACGGGATTCGGCGTCGCTTCGTTGCGATACAATGCCTTCGCGCTGCTCGGCACCAAGGCTTTCATGGGCCTGCGCAAGGAACTCTTCAGAAAGGAAGTGCTGGCAGCGCTCGAAATCGTCCAGAAGGGCTATATCGACGCCGGCACGATGAAAAGTTCCTCGGCAGGCGCGCTTGGCCAGCCGCAATTCCTGCCATCTTCCTATCTCCAGCACGCCGTCGATTTCGACGGCGACGGCAAGCGCGACATCTGGCATTCGGTCCCCGACACGCTCGCCTCGATCGCGCATTATCTCCAGCAATATGGCTGGGTGAGGGGACGCGGCTGGGGCTTTGAGGTCGAGGTGCCGAAGAGTATTTCCTGTTCGCTGGAAGGACCGGATCGGGGCAGGAAAATCGCCGATTGGGCGGCGATGGGCATCAGGCGTGTCGGCGGCAAGTCCTTTCCGCCGCGCGAACTCAAGTCGGAAGGCTTCCTGATGATGCCCGCAGGACGTCTCGGTCCCGCTTTCATCGTCACGCCGAACTTCTACGTCCTGAAAGAATACAACACCAGCGACCTCTACGCGCTGTTCGTCGGCGATGCCGCCGATCGGATGGAGGGGACGCAGGCTGGTTTCTCGCATCCATGGGGGAAAGTCGACACGCTTTACCGCTCCGACATCGCCGCCATGCAGCGCACACTGCAAAAGAAGGGCTACGATGTTGGCGGCGCCGACGGTTTTCCCGGCTTCAAGACGCGCCGCTCGATCGGCGAATGGCAGGCAAGGAATGGCGCTGCGCCGACCTGTTTCCCCGATGCGAAGCTCGTAAAGACGTTACGGTGATAGGCAGGCCAGCTATTTGGTCGGATCGTTTGCGAATTGCATGATGAGCTTGCCGCGGTTCCGCCCGGTGAGCAGCCCCCGGAAAGCGTCGACCGTATTGTCGATGCCCTGAACGATGTCTTCCCGGTAATGCACCTTGCCTTCCCTGATCCATTTGGCCATGTCGCGCCGGAAATCAGGCATCCGATCCAAATGATCGAACTGGATGAAGCCGCGGACTGAAAGCCGCTTCGTCAGGACCAGTCCCATGAATTGCGGCAGCCGGTCCGGCCCCTCCGGAAGGTCCGTATCGTTGTAATGCGCGATGCGGCCGCAGACGGGAATGCGCGCGAAATCGTTGAGAAGAGGGATGACGGCCCGGAAGACATCGCCGCCGACATTCTCGAAATAGATATCGATGCCGCTCGGACATGCGGCCTTGAGCCGGTCGCGGAAATCGGGCTCTTTATAGTTCACGGCGGCATCGAAGCCGAATTCCTCCGTCACCATGCGGCATTTGTCTTCCGCGCCGGCGATGCCCACCGCACGGCAGCCCATGATTTTCGCGATCTGTCCGACGACCTGTCCCACTGCTCCCGACGCGGCCGAAACGACGACCGTCTCACCAGCCTTCGGGCGCCCGTGTTCCAAGAGGCCGACATAGGCGGTGAAGCCGGGCATGCCGAGAACGCCAAGCGCCGTCGTCACCGGCGCCTGGCGCGGATCGAGCTTGATGACGCCCTTGCCGTCGGAGAGCGCATGCGTCTGCCAACCGCTGTAGCTCAACACGATATCGCCCGGTGCAAAGCCGGCCAGATTGCTTTCCATGACTTCCGCCACGGTGGCGCCTACCATCGTGTCTCCCGGCGTCACCCCCTTTGCATAGGATTTCGCGGGGCTCATGCGTCCGCGCATATAGGGATCGAGCGACAGGTAGATGACCCGAAGCAGCATCTCGTTCGCCGCCGGCGTCGGCAGCTTCATCGATTCGATCTTGAGGTCGTTGTCGGTGGGCATTCCCTCCGGGTGCCGTGCCAGAATGATGCGCTTTGCCTCTTCGACGGCCATAATCCTGCTTCCTCGTGTCGCTTCTGACCCTAAAGCTGCTCAAAACTTTGCGCCAGATGGTGATTTCCTCTTGAACTTCCGCCGCTCAGGCAGCATCTAGCCGCCGTGTAAAAACAGCAGGGAAGGTATACTTTGACAATCTACAGGGAAAAGGATTTTTTGGAGCGCAGACAGTCGGCTGCCGAAGCGCGCAAGGCGCTTCTGGAAAAATTCAAGAGCAGGCCAGCGCAGGACGATCCGGAAGTTCTGGAGAAACAGGCGCAAAGGCGCGCCATTGCGGAGGCCCGTGCCGAAAGGCAGGCCAAGAAGGACGCCGAGAAACGTGAACGCCTGAGGCGCGAGGCCGAGGAAAAGGCCGCGCGCGAGGCCGAGGCCGCCGCGAAGGCGAAAGCCGAAGCCGAGGCGCGCGAGGCTATCGAGCGCGAACGCCTCGCCGAGGAACTCTCTCTCGAAGCGGAACGCAAGGCCAAGCGCGATGCGCGCTATGCGGCCCGCAAGGCGCGCGTTCGCGGGGCCAGGCGCTGAGTTTCGGTCCAATCGGTTTTTGCAGCCGCGTGGCATAGTCCGCGCGGCCGGTCGCTTTTGTCCTTGCGGCTGATATAACGGATGCTCTTGCCGTTTCGACGCTTTCGGTCTTCCATGGCTCTCATGGCGAAGTCGCCGCTGCAAGAACGGAGAATTCCATGCCTGAGAACGATGAACCGCATCCGCCGAGCGAACTGATCGCCGCGGCCGCGGATGGCGCGCCGTTCGAGGTCAGGCTGGAGCCGGAACTGCTCGAAGCGCTTGACCGCTATGCGCGGGAGAAGGGTCTCGAAGGATCGAGGCCCGATTCCTTGCGATCCGCATTGCGCGAATGGGCCCTTTCCCGCGGCTATCTGGTCGTACCGGACGAAGGCAAGCGCCCCACCGATCTTGACGCGAGCAATGACGACTGACGTCGATTCGCGCTGCGCCGGTGTGGATTCCGGCGGCGCGGCTTGAACCCTACAAATACCCCGTACCCATCTCCTGGGCGAATAGCTGCGGTTTGCCCTCCCAGATGATGCGCGAATGTTCCAGCACATAGACCTTATCGGCATGCGGCAGGGCGAAGGTCACGTTCTGCTCGCCGAGCAGCACGGTGATGGAGGTGGTTTGCCGTAACTGCTCCAGCGCCTTTGACAGTTGCTCGAGAATGACAGGCGCTAGACCGAGCGTCGGCTCGTCGAGGATGAGCAGTTTGGGCTGCATCATCAGCGCCCGGGCGATGGCCAGCATCTGCTGCTCTCCTCCCGACAGAGTGCCGGCACGCTGGTTCTGGCGCGAATTGAGGATCGGGAAAAGCTCGAACATCCAGGCAAGCTGCTTCGCGGTTTCGGCCGCAGGCATGTGGTAGCCGCCAAGGTCGAGGTTTTCGCGCACGGTCATGTCGGTGAACAGTTCGCGCGTCTCCGGACATTGCACGACGCCGGCCCTGCTGATGGCGCCGGCGGCCTTGCCTTTCAACACCTCGCCGCCGAAGCGGATCTCTCCCTGATAGGGCACCAATCCCGAGATGGCGTTGAAGAGCGTCGTCTTGCCGGCGCCGTTCAGGCCCACGACCGAGATGAACTGCCCCTCCTTGACCTCGATGCTGACATTGTCGAGCGCCTGCGCCTTTCCGTACAAGACCTTCACGCCCTTGACTTCGAGCAGGGGAGGCTTGTCCTCCGACAGGGCATCGTCTTTCTGGATGGTTTCGATCTTGCCGCCGAGATAGACGCGGCGCACCGTCTCGTCCCGCATGACCTCCTCGGCCGTGCCTTCCGTGACGCGCTCGCCGAGATACATGGCGAAAACGCGGTCGGCCAGCGCCGAGACGCTCTTCACATTATGGTCGACGAGCAGCACCGCGCGTCCGTCATTGCGGAAATCGCGAATGAGATCGGAAAAAGCCTTCACTTCATCGCCCGCAAGGCCGGCGAAGGGCTCATCGACCAGGACGACTTTCGGATCCCTCGCGATCGCCTTCGCCATCTCGATGCGCCTCAGATCGGCAAAGGCGAGGGTGGATGGGCGACGATTGATGACGGCGCCGAGGCCAACGCGCTCGGCGATTTCCCGCGCCCTTCTGTCGACATGTGGATCGGCGGCGAGCTTTATGAGCGAATCGGGCAGGAGCGCCAGTTTGATGTTTTCCAGAACGGTCTGCCGGTGCAGCGGGCGGGAATGCTGGAAAACGATGCCGATGCCATGCCTGGCAATCCGGTGGGAGGGCCAGCCCGCCACATTCTCGCCGTCGAGCATGATCTCGCCCGCGGTGGGCTTATGGATGCCCATGATGAGCTGCATCACCGTCGACTTGCCGGAGCCATTCGGGCCGATAAGGCCGAGGATCTCGCCCGCCTTGACGTCGAAGCCGATATTGTTCACGGCGACGAGGCCGCCGAAGCGTTTCGTCAGGCTTTTGGTCCGCAGGATGACTTCACCACTCATCCGCGTTCTCCCCTGCGCAGAAGATAGCCGAGCATTCCGTCCGGAAAGAACAGGATGACGAGAAGGGCGATGCCCGAAACCACGAAGGTGTTCAGTTGCCCGAGCGGCCGCAGGAATTCCGTTGCGAGGATCAGGAAGATGGCGCCGATCACTCCGCCCAGGATCGTGCGTCGGCCGCCGAGCACCGCTGCGATAATGATCTGAACGCCGATGGAAATATCGACGATCGTGCCCACCGAAGCCGCGCCCATGTAGAAGACGAGCATCGTGCCGGTGAGGCCAGAGAAGATCGCGCTGATACAGAAGGCCGCCAGCTTATGCTTCACGACGTTGAAGCCGAGCGCTTGTGCCTCGATCGGATCCTGGCCGCTGGCCTGGAGGATCAGGCCGAGGGCCGAACGCGACAAGCCGAAGAGGATGATGCCGCAGATGATCATGAAGCCGAGAGCATACCAATAATTGACATTGGTATCGATCGACAGCACGTCGTTCACCGTCATGCCGATCTCTCCGCCGGTGAAATGGGCGAAGATCACGATCACGTTTTGCAGGATCAGCACCGCGACTAGCGTGACGAGGCCGAAATAGGGACCCCGCATTCGCAGCGCCGGGAGCGCCAGAAGCAGGCCTCCGACGAGAGCGGCGATTGTGCCGCCGAGCATGGAAAGCGGAACGCCGAGGCCGGCATTGTCGAGGAGCGCGGCCCCATAGGCGCCGAGTCCAATGAGGAATGTCGGCCCGAAATTGACCTCTCCGGCGAAGCCGAACAGAAGGTCCCAGGCCATCGAGAAGACGCCGTAATAATAGGCGACGGTGAGGATACCGAGCACATAGCCGGATACCCACAACGGTAAAAGCGCTGCGACCGCCACGGCGATCACGACAAACCAGAAAAGCGATGAGCGCGCGATTTTCCTCATCTCGATTCCTCCCTCATTCGGACCTTTCGCGCTTGGGAAAAGCGGTCGTCTGCCTGATGGTTCCTGCTCATGGCTAGCGGCGTCCCAAGAGACCTTGCGGCCGCACATAGACGACCAGAACGAGCAGGATGAGGGCTGGGATCGGCCTTAGCGTCGGAGCGATCAGATAGGCGGTTATGGTTTCGAGATAGCCCACGATGTAAGCCGCCAGGAGCGAGCCGGAGACGCTGCCGAGCCCTCCGAGGACGACGATGGAAAAAGCGCTCGCCGTAAGATCGCCGGCATTCGCCGTTCCGACCCCGAGGAAGGACGCCAGCAGCACGCCGGCAAGTCCCGCAAGGATGCCGTAGATCGTCCAGACGAGAAGATAGATCCGCGAGAGTTCGAAGCCGAGCAGGGTGAGTCCGCGCGGGTTCATCGAGGCGGCGAGAAGTGACTTCCCGATCCGGGTCTTGTTGACGAGCAGCCACAGGAGCCCGATTACGACCCAGCAGACGACGGCGATCATGATTTCGTTGGTCGGGGTCCTCACCCCTGCTATGCGGGTCACACCGCTGATCAGCGGCCGCATCGTAATGGGGTTGTCGCTGAACAGATAGGCCATGCCGTCCTGGATCATGATGCCGAGCAGAAGCGTGCCCGTCAGGACGAAGATTTCTGTTTCTTCATGCGGGATAGCCCGCGATCTCTGGATGGGCCGGACCACGCAGAGATAGGTGATGAACGCCGTCGCGACGCCGGCCAGAATGCCGACCAGTGTGCCGAGATAGGTGCCGAGTCCGAGTTCCCCCGCGGAATACCAGCCGATCAGCGCGGCAACCACCATGATGCCGCCATGGGCCAGATTAAGGACGCCCGAAACACCGAAGATAAGCGTGAAGCCGAGTGCGCCGAGCGCGTAAAGAGAACTGATCGCGAAGCCGTCGACCAGTATCTGTAATGCCTGCATGGTTCCTCCCCATCTCCCGGCGCCGCGTTCCCCAGCCCGTCACCGCTGCCCTGTCATGGTGGGTTTTATTGGTATGAAGACAGTGCGGGCCGCGAAAAGCGTTCTGCCTTCGCGGCCCTTTCGTACAATAAAAACACGCGTCAGTTGGATGACGCTTCATTCAACTTGATAAAGGACGGGAATTTTATCTGTGCCTTTGCCACGCTGGCGGGCCAGACCGGAACCTGCTTGCCATCCTGCCACTGGATGAACAGACCTGTCACCAGGCCTGGGCCATATTTCAGGGCATGGGTGTATTCGCTGTCCTTGCCGTAGAACTGGATCCGGCCCTGCGTACCGACGAAATCGGTCTTCTCGAGCGCTGCAACCATCTTGTCGGCATCGGTCGACTTGGCGCGCTTGATCGCGTCGGCGATGACCTGGACGGCGTCGTAGGACGCATAGCCGTCATAGGCCGGCGTCGCGCCGAACTGTTTCTGATACGCTTCCGCGAAGGGAATGGTCTTCGGCGAAAGGGCGACGCCGGGCGTGGCGGCTGTATAGGTCAGAACGCCTTCGGCCGCGCCGTTGGTGTCCTTCCAGAAGGTGCTGGTCGTCGCCTGCGAACTCTGGCCCGACATCGGGATAGGCACCTGCTGGTCGTGCCACTGCACGGTCGGCTGCACGCCGACATGGCTGATGCCCGTGGTGATGACATCCGGATGTTCGCCCTCGATCTTGTTGAAGATCGGCGTGAAATCGGTCGTGTCGGGATTGAAGCGGATATGATCCACCACCTTCAGCCCGGCCTTGGGCAGGCATTTGGCGAATTCTTCGTCGAGCGGCGTCGTCCAGGCGGCATCCTCGCTCATG
>DASZUG010000026.1:0-19757 GCA_035547755.1 Rhizobiaceae bacterium | reverse complement strand
ACCGCCTCGTCGCCGCCGGCAAACCCAAAATCGTCGCCATCATCGCAACAGCCCGCAAGCTCCTCACCATCCTCAACGCCATCATCCGAGACCAAAAGCCATGGCAAACCGCTTGACTCCAAAGACAGTCGCTCTCCCCTCACGGAGTGGGGGGGAGGTGTCGTGCGCAGCACGACGGAGAGGGGGTCTTAAACTCCATTCTATCGCCATCCTTCTTGCCGCCGCCCTCGCCGGCTGCGGCCAGTCCATGGAAAAGCAGAAGAAATACGACACCTATGCGCCCGCCGACATCTTCCAGAACGGTTCCTCGGCGCAGCAACCTCCCGAGGGGACGGTGCCGCAATCGGAACCGGCGCGCGCGGCGGCGCTGAAGGATCCGCCGCAAGTCACGGAAGCGCTGCTGAAGCGCGGGCGGGAACGGTTCAACATCTTTTGCGCTCCCTGCCACGGCTTCGACGGCGACGGCGACGGCATGGTCGTAAAGCGCGGCTTTCCGGCGCCGCCGTCCTACCATTCGAAAGCGCTGATGCAGGCGCCAGCGTCGCATTTCCTCGACGTCATCCAGAATGGCTACGGCGCCATGTACTCCTATGGCGATCGCGTACCGCCCGCCGACCGTTGGGCGATCGTCGCCTATATCCGCGCCTTGCAGCTTTCCAAGCACGCGACCGCCGCCGACGCAAGGCAAGCCGGAGTATCGCTCGAATGAACGTCTCCCGCCTTACCTTCGGGCTTGTTCTGGTCGGCGCAGTCGCGCTCCTTATTGTCGCGGTCGCGGCTTGGTTCGACCCAAGAGACGCGGTCGGCGCGTGGCTCACCGCCTTCCTCTTCGTCGCAGGCGTGCCGATCGGCGCCTTGTCGCTCAGGCTGATCGGGCGGCTGACCGGAGGCCTGTGGTTCGCCTCCATCGAACCTGCTCTGACGGCATTGTCGCTTCTCATACCCGCCGTGGGGATAGCGGTGCTCGTTGTGTTGGCGGCTGCGCCGGAACTTTATCCCTGGAGCGCGAGCAGCCCGCATGACGCGAATGTCGGGACGTTCTATCTCAACACGCCGCTCTTCGTGCTGCGGACGGTGATCGCCTTCGCCGGCTGGACGGCGCTCGCCTTCGACCTTCTCCCCACCGAGGGGCCACGCGGACAGATCGTCGCCGGGCTCGGCCTCGTCTTCCATGCCGTTTTGACGACCTTCGTCGCCTATGACTGGCTTCTGGCGCTCAACCCTGCATTCACCTCCTCCGCCTTCGGGGCGGAGACGGTGATCCTCTGGCTGCTCTCGGCGCTCGCTTTCGCGACGATCCTTTCATCGGTCCCGGAAAGGAAGGCGAGCTACGATCTCGCCGGCCTGCTCGTCGCCGGGATGATGGGCACAGGCTACATGGTGTTCTTCCAGTTCCTCATCATCTGGTATGGCGATCTGCCGGACACCGCGAAATTCTATATCGACCGTTCCAACACGCTCGGAGTGACGCTTCTCGCCGTTGCCTTCGTCATCGGCCTCGCCATCCCAATGTTTTCCTTCGCCTTCGAACCGGTGCGCCGATCCATCAGGCGCGTGAAGATCACCGCCGCTTTGATCCTTGTCGGCCTGGCATTTTATCGGGGATGGTGCGTGCTGCCGCTTTTCGGCACGGTGGCCGTGGTGATCGCCCCCGTGGCGTTCGTTTTCATGGTGGCGGCCCTTGTCGTGGCGGCGTTCTGGGGCGGCGTGACGACACGCGATCGCGCCAGCGAGGTCGGGCATGGCCGCTGAAACCGATAAGCCCGGCTTCGAGCCGGCGGAGATATCGCGCCCATGGCTCGTCGGCGGATCGATCCTCGGGTTCTTCGTCTTCGCCATTATTCTGATGGGCATATTGCTCGCCGTCTATGTCGGCGTAGCGCCCCGACCAAAGCCGCCGGAAACCTTTCCCAATCCGCAACTTCAGCCGCACCCGCAAGCGGACCTGAAGAAATATATGGAGGCGCAGCAGAAGCGGCTCGACCAGGCCGGCTGGGTCGACAAGAAATCCGGAATAGCGGCAATTCCTGTCGACAAGGCGATGCGGATCATCGCCGGGCGCGGCGCTTCCGCCTTCGCTCCGCTCCCCGAAGCGTCTAGCGGTGGCCAACCGCAAGGGGGCCAGACCCCATGAGAAGATTCTTATTCGTGCTGCTTTGTGCCTGCCCCGTCCTCGCAGCCCCGGCCTATGCGGCGCTCACGCCCGCCCAACTCGGGAAGGTCGCAATCAACCTGCCTCCAAATGCCCACCTACCGCTGAACGAGCCTTTCGTCACGGATACCGGCATGAAGACCACGCTCGGCAAGGCTTTGGCGGGAAAACCCGGCCTGGTGGTGATCGCCGACTTCACCTGCAAGACGCTTTGCGGAACGGCCATCGCCATGGCGGCGGATGCGGCCGGCAAATCCGGCCTGAAGCCCGGCAAGGATTTCAATTTCGTCGTCGTCGGCTTCGACCCGCGCGACCATCCGAGCGATGCGGCGGCGATGAAGGCGGCCCATATCGACGACGGGGCGGTAAAGAAGGATGCCGTCTTCCTGAGCGGCAGCGCGGCGGCGGAAGGAGCCGTCACCAGGGCGCTTGGCTTCTCCTACACCTATGACAAGGCCGACGACGTCTTCGCGCATCCGACGGCCGCCTTCGCGATTGCTCCCGACGGGCGCGTGACGCAGGTCCTGACTTCGATGAACATCAATTCCGACAAGGTGCGGCTCGCCCTGGTCGCCGCGTCGAAGAACAGGATCGGCACGATCACCGACCATATAAGGCTGCTCTGCTACGGCCTCGACCCGGCCAGCGGCGTCTATAACGCCCGCGTGCTCACATGGTTACGGATCGGCGGCTTCGGCATTATCGGGCTGCTCGGCTTCGGCATTATCGGCATGCTGGCGATGCGCCGCGGAAGCTCCGGGAGGATGGGCTGATGCGGCATTTCATCTTCTTTCCTCCGGAGGCTTCCGAATATGCGCGCCACATAGACTGGATCTATTTCGGGCTGATCGGCATATCCGTCATCATCGTCGGTCTCGTCGTCGTGCTGATGGTCTCCTTCGGCATACGCTACCGCCGGGGCTCGCCGGCGGTACGCGGCAGGTTGCCCGAATGGGTCAGCCGCGATGTCGAGATCGGGTGGACGGTCGGCACGCTCTTCGCCTTCGTCTTCATCTTCTGGTTCGCGGCGGCGACTTTCATCACCACGATCGGAGCAACGCCGAACGCACTCGAAATCCACGTCGTCGGCAAGCAATGGATGTGGAAGATCGAGCATCCGAACGGCGTGCGCGAGATCAACGAACTGCATGTGCCGGTGAACGTGCCGGTTCGGCTTGTCATGATCTCGCAAGACGTGATCCATTCCTTTTTCCTGCCGGCGCTCAGGATCAAGCAGGACGTGCTTCCCGGCCGCTATACCTCGGAAAGCTTCACCGCCGACAAGACAGGGATCTACAATCTCTTCTGCGCGGAATATTGCGGCACCGACCACGCCAGGATGGGCGGCCGCATCGACATCATGACGAAGCCGGACTACCAGAAATGGCTCGATGCCCAGCCCGGCGCGCACAATCTGGCGGAAAAGGGACGGCAACTCTTCGTCAGGCTGGGCTGCGCCGGCTGCCATTTCGAGAAGGGCCATACGCGCGCGCCCGATCTCGCGGGCGTCTATGGAAGCTATGTGAGGCTTGCCAATGGGCGGACCGTCCGCGCCGACGAAGCCTATCTGAGGGATTCGATCCTGCAGCCGGCGCGCGACATCGTTGCGGGCTATCAGCCGATCATGCCGAGTTTCAAGGGCACGGTTTCGGAAGACCAGATCTTCGATCTCGTTGCCTTCATCAAATCCTATTCCGGTAGTGGCGAGGCGATAAAATGACCGACGCGGTTCTCGGCGACACTCTCCCGCACGACGTTACCACCTTCGACAAAGGCTATCTCGGCGACGGCCATACGCTGCGTTCCTGGCTTTTTACGACGGACCACAAGCGCATCGCCATCCTCTATGCGGTGACGATCACAATCTTCTTCTTCATCGGCGGCATCGCCATCGCGCTGGTCAGGATCGAACTCGTCACCCCGGCGCAGGATTTCGTCACGGCCGACGAATACAACCGCCTGTTCACGCTGCACGGCATCGTCATGGTCTGGTTCTTCCTGGTGCCGTCGATCCCCACCACTTTCGGCAATTTCCTGCTGCCGATGATGATCGGCGCGCGCGACCTGGCCTTCCCGAAGCTCAATTTGTTCTCCTGGTACCTCACCATAATCGGCGGCGCGCTGACGATCTACATGCTGCTTGCGGGCGGCGTCGATACGGGCTGGACGTTCTATACGCCCTATTCGTCGATCTATTCGAACAGCCATGTGATCGCGGCGGCGATGGCCGTCTTCGTCGCCGGTTTCGGGACGATCGCGACCGGCGTCAATTTCATCACGACCATCCACACGATGCGGGCGCCGGGCATGACATGGTTCCGCCTGCCGCTCTTCGTCTGGGCGATGTACACGGTCAGCGTCGTCATCGTCCTGGCGACGCCGGTGCTTGCCATGACGCTGCTTCTGATGACGCTCGAGCGCTTTTTCGGCGTGCCGATCTTCAATCCGAACGAAGGCGGCGATCCGCTGCTGTTCCAGCATCTCTTCTGGTTCTACAGCCATCCGGCCGTCTACATCATGATCCTGCCGGCCATGGGCGTGGTGTCGGAAGTGATACCCTGCTTCGCCCGCCGGCGCTTGTTCGGCTACGACTTCATGGTCTATGCCCTGATCGCCATCTCGGTGATCGGCTTCTTCGTCTGGGGCCATCATATGTTCGTCTCCGGCCAGTCGGCCTACGCGAACCTCGTCTTCTCCTTCCTTTCCTTCATCGTCGCCGTGCCCTCGGCCATAAAGGTGTTCAACTGGACGGCGACGCTTTATCGCGGCCAGATCACCTATGAATCGCCGATGCTCTACTCCTTCGGCTTCGTCGGGCTCTTCACCATCGGCGGACTGACCGGCCTGTTCCTCGCCTCCATCCCGATCGACATCCACGCCACCGACACTTACTTCGTCATCGCCCATTTCCACTATGTCATGGTGGGCGGGACGGTCTCGGCCTTCTTCGCGGCGCTGCATTTCTGGTGGCCCAAGATCACCGGCCGCATGTATCCGGAAGCATGGGCGCGCTTCGCCGCGATCCTGATGTTCTTCGGCTTCAACTTCACCTTCTTTCCGCAATTCATCATGGGCTGGGCCGGCATGCCGCGCCGTTACGGCTCCTACCCGCCGGAATTCCAGATCTATCATGTGCTTTCCTCGGCCGGCGCGGCCGTGCTGGCGATCGCCTATCTCATGCCGCTCGCCTATCTGACATGGTCGCTCCGCTGGGGGCGAAGGGCGCCCGACAATCCATGGCGCGCTACCGGCCTCGAATGGCAAACATCTTCGCCGCCGCCAACGCACAATTTCGAGAAGCTGCCGATCGTCGAAAACGAACCCTACGACTATCATCCCAGGGGCTATGTCGATCAGGAGCACGAGGCCGCCGGCACAGCCGAAAGCCCGCAGAAGGGTGGCGAGCAGCGATGAGCAGGGCGACCACCTATTCGGCTGAAGAAGCCGCCCTGCGTGAACCGTGGGAGGACATCGCCCGCCAGCGCCAGGCCGTCGAAATGGGCATGTGGGCCTTTCTGGCGAGCGAGATCCTGTTCTTTACCGGCATCTTCGCCGGCTACACCATCTACCGCTCGACCTATCCCGAGGCGTTCTGGGTGGCCGGCGGCCACACAAGCCTTTTTTACGGCGGGACGAATACCGCCATTCTTCTCGTTTCGAGCGCCGCAATGGGGATCGTCCCTTCAGCGGCGCGATGGCCCTCGCTCGGTTCCTTCGCACGGACGATGCTCTGGGTCGCCGCCCTCCTGGGGATCGCATTTCTCGTCCTCAAGGGCTTCGAATATGCCGAGGATTTCGACGAGCATCTCTTCCCTGGACCGGACTTTGAAATCCACGAAAGGGGCGCGCAACTCTTCTTCGCCTTCTATTGGTGCGTCACCGCCATCCATGCCATCCATCTGATCATCGGCATCGGGTTGGTGGCGCGCCTGGCGATCGCCGGCACCCGCGATCCGCGCTGGTTTTCCCAGACGCCGGCCGTCCAGGCCACCGCGCTCTATTGGGGACTGGTCGATGTCATCTGGACGATCGTCTTCGTCATCCTTTATCTACCCGGGAGAGGATCATGAGCCGCGCTTCAACCCAGAGACGGCAGGACTCGCAAGCGCCGACCATCGCGTCGGTGGTCCGCCGCCCGGCCTGGGTGCTTCTCATTCTGCTCGTGATCCTGGCGGCCAATATTGGCGCCGCCTTCCTCCCTGTCCCGCACTTCGCGAAGACCGCCTTCAACCTTCTGATGGCGGCGCTCACCATCGCCGGCATTGCCTTCATCTTCATGGAACTCGACCACAAGGGCGTGACCATGCGCCTTTTCGCGGCCACCGGCTTCATCTGGCTCGCGATCCTCTTCCTGCTCATCTTTTCAGATTATGGCGCGCGGTCCTGATTCGGCTTCGGAGCGGGACGGGATTTCGGGCGCAATCCGGCGCAGGAACCTGAAAGCGGCATGTGCCGCTTTCAGCCTCAATGAGCGGTGTCGCCGGTGCTTGCGGCGCTGCGCGGCGTGACGCCTGCGGCCTGCTCGCAGCGTTCCAGGTGTTTCTCCAGCGCCTGGTTCGACAGGACCGCGCTGATGGTGGTGATGTCCCTTCCCTGATGGGCGGGCATCTGCTGGATTTCCTTCAACCGTTCCAGAAGTGCCAGTCGGGTCATCCTATCCCTCCTTTGATGATCTGGGGTTGCGATACGGCATAATCGGTCAGGCGGCCTTCTTGGCGGCGTCGAACGGGATCTCGATATCGACGGCGAGCGTCGAGACCTTGGCGCCGCGCTCCATCTTGACGCTGACCTTCTCCTGATCGATTTTCACATGCTTCGAAATCACGCGCAGGATTTCGTCGCGCAGCTTGGTGACGAGATCGCGGTCGCCAACCGAAGCGCGTTCATGCGCGAGCAGCACCTGCAAGCGCTCGCGCGCGGCGGGGGCGGACGGGGGCCGGGAAAAGAATCCAAGCAGGTTCATGCCGCTTTCCTCCCGAAGAACTTGCCGAAGAAGCCGCGCTTCTCGCCCGGGACGACGAGCGGAAGGTCCTCGCCCTTCAGCCGGCGAACGGCGTCGAAATAGGCCCGTGCCGGCGTGCTGTCGCCATTCGCTAGCGTAACCGGCGAGCCGATATTGGAGGCGCGCAGCACATCCATGCTTTCGGGGATGATGCCGAGCAGCGGGATGGACAGGATTTCAAGAACGTCGTCCACCTTCAGCATGTCCCCGCGCTCGGCGCGCGCCGGATCGTAGCGGGTGAGCAGCAGGTGCTTCTCCATGCGCTCGCCCTTCTCCGCCTTGAGCGTCTTGGAATCGAGCAGGCCGATGATGCGGTCGGAATCGCGCACCGAGGAGACCTCCGGATTGGTGACGACGATGGCGACGTCGGCATGGCGCATGGCGAGCGTGGCGCCACGCTCGATGCCGGCAGGGCTGTCGCAGACGACCCAGTCGAAGGCCTTCTTGAGAGAGGCCATGACCTTCTCGACCCCCTCCGGCGTGAGATTGTCCTTGTCGCGCGTCTGCGAGGCCGGCAGCAGATAGAGCGTCTCCACACGTTTGTCGCGGATCAGGGCCTGGGGGAGTTTGGCCTCACCCTGGATGACATTGACGAAGTCGTAGACCACCCGCCTTTCCGCCCCCATGACGAGGTCGAGATTGCGCAGCCCGACGTCGAAATCCACGACCACGACCTTGTCGCCGTTCTGCGCGAGCGCGGCCCCCAAAGCGGCGGTGGAGGTCGTCTTGCCCACGCCGCCCTTGCCCGATGTTACGACGATTACCTTGCCCATGGACCTCTCCTGTTGTCTGGCTCGCCGCGCTCGGCTCAGGCGAGCGCTCCCGTCCTGATGGTTTCCCCTTCGAGCCAGATCTGGACGGTCTTGCCGCGCAGGTCCGGTTCCATGTCCTCGGCCGTCTTGTAGAAGCCGTCAATGGCGATCAGCTCCGCTTCGAGCCTGCTGCAGAAGATGCGCGCGCCGGGATTGCCGGTGGTGCCGGCCATCGCCCGGCCCCGCAGCGTGCCGTAGACATGGATGGAGCCGCCGGCGACGATCTCCGCGCCCGAGGCGACCGAACCGACGACCGTCACATCGCCCTCGGGAAAGAACAGCGACTGGCCCGAGCGCACCGGCTCGGTGATGATGATCGAAGGCTTGGCCGCCGACGGCAACGGTTCCGGGGACGTGTTGCTTGCGGCAATGCCGGGCTTTGCCGATTCGCCGGCGGCCGGCGCCTCGAAATCCGAGGCCGGGAAATCGGAAGCCGGGCGGCCGTCGCTCATGGCGGGCGGCAGGTCGGAGCCCAGCAAGGAGGGACGCGCGCCCTCGATGCCCATGATACGGACGTTTCTCGTCTTCAGTTGATCGACAAGCCCGCGAAGCTCCGTCTTGTCGATGTCAAGGCCTTCGACGTCCAGTACGACGGGGCGGCGCAGGAAGAAACCGGCGGAGCGGGCCGCGAGATCGTCGAGCCGCGCCAGCCAGTCCTCGAAGGGCAATTCGGGGCTGAGCGCGAGCGCGAGGAAGGACCTCCCCTTCAGGCGGATCGGCCGGGGTTTCGTTAACATGTCGGTCATCTTGGTAAATTTTCGGTTGCTTCGGTGTAGCGAGGAAATGGTTAACAAATGGTTAATGGCCGCTGTCGAGCGGGGAAAAAGACGGACCCGGAAAGCCGGATGATCCGCGAAATCTTCTGCAGGTATCGAAAAGGAAGTTTGTCGGCCCGAGGAGGAATCCGAGGCGAATCAGAATGCGCTTGGGTAGCGGCCAACCCGACCAAAAAAAGCCGCGCGATAGAGGAAAGCGGCTAGTGGAGCGTCAGCGCTTCCGGCACGGAAGGTATAGCATCGGGACGAGCGGGGACCAAGGCAGCCGGCTATCCGGGGGACTCAGGGAGCATAAGCCGTCGAAGGGAAGCTGGCGAAGACCGACAGGTTTACGCTGCCAGCCGCTCCCGGTCCCCAATCCGGCTCGGACAGCTGAGCTATGACGATGCCCGTCGATCGCCAAGGACACGCGACAGGAACGCGCGGGTCCGTTCGTTTCGCGGATTGACCAGCATGTCCGACGGCGGACCTTGTTCAAGAATCGTGCCGCCGTGCATGAACGCCACGCGATCGCAAACGTCGCGCGCGAACGCGATCTCGTGCGTCACCACGATCATCGTCATGCCTTCGTCGGCCAGTTGCCGCATCACCGCAAGCACTTCGTCGACCAGTTCCGGGTCGAGCGCCGACGTGGGCTCGTCGAACAGCATCAGACGCGGGCGCATGGCCAGCGCCCGCGCGATCGCCACGCGCTGCTGCTGGCCGCCGGATAGTTGCGCCGGATACGCCTTGGCCTTGCCTTCCAGCCCCACACGCTGCAATAGCGCCATGCCACGCTCGACCGCCTGTGCGCGCGGTTCGCGCTTGACTTGCACGGGAGCCTCGATGACGTTGTCGATAACGTTCAAATGGGCGAACAGGTTGAAGCGCTGGAAAACCATGCCGATACGCTCGCGCTGCCGGCAGATTTCGTGCTCGGCCAGTTCGTACAACCGGCCGCCGCGCTCGCGATAGCCGACCAGCTGCCCGTCGACATAGATACGGCCCGCATCGATCTCTTCCAGATGATTGATACAGCGCAGCAGCGTGCTCTTGCCCGAACCGGATGCGCCGATCAGCGCCAACACCTCGCCGGCGCCCACGTCCAGATCGATGCCCTTAATGACTTCGTCGCGCCCGTAACGTTTGTGCACGTCCTGGATGCTGACCAGCGGCGCGTCCGGCCGCAGGATATTGGCGGCATGAGTGAGGGCGGCGGGGCGTTCAGGCATGGACGCTCGCATTGGCGCGCCTCAGGCGCCGTTCCAGGAAGAATTGGGCGACGCTGGTGACAGTGGTCAGCACCAGGTACCAGAACGTCGCCACCAGCATCAGCTCGATGGTTCGCAGATTCGCCGACGAGATGTTCTGCGCCTGCGTGAGCAGGTCGCCGCCGGCGATCACCGACACCAGCGACGTGGCCTTGAGCAGCGAGATGAACTGGTTGGCCGCCGGCGGCACGATCACGCGCAGCGCCTGCGGCAGGATGATGCGGCGCATCGCCAGCATGCGCGACATGCCCAGCGCCTGCGCGGCGCTGTGCTGGCCGGGGTCGACGCTTATGATACCCGCGCGTACCACCTCCGACATGTAGGCAGCTTCGTTGAGGCCAAGCGCCACCACCGACGCCACGAACGGCGTCAGCACGGCATTGGTGTTGAACGGGCCGATATGCTCGAACAGCAGCGCCAAGTTGCCCCACAGCAATATCTGCACGAGCAGCGGCGTGCCCCGCAACAGCCATGAATAGAAGCCGCTGCTCAGCCGCAGCACCAGGCTCGGCGACAGCCGCATGACGGCAAGCACGGTGCCGAGCAGCACGCCTATGATCTCGGCCAGCAGCGCCAGTTCCACCGTGACTCTCAGCCCGTCGAGAATGGCCGGCGCGAACTGGTAACGCGCGATCGCGGCGTGATCGATTTTCGGATTGGTGCCGACCGACCAGGCCAGCCACGCCAGCACGGCGCAAACAACGACGCTCGTCACCATGCGCCACGGATGCCGACGCGGCACCACGCGCCGCGCGGCGCCAGTCCCCCGGGCGGCCTTCATTGCGAACATCCGGTCTTCATCGGCGGCCCGTCGTAACTACATCTTCAGGTCGTGGCCGCCATTGATCGCCGGCGTGCTGAGCGCGCCGCTTTCGACGCCGTATTTTTTCAGGATGGCGAGATAGGTGCCGTTCTCCATCAGCGTGCCGAGCGCCTTTTGCAGGGCATCGCGCAGAGCCGTGTCGCTCTTCGCTATGCCGATGCCCAACGGCACGTGCTGGTACTCCTGCCCGGCCACGACGTCGAACACCTTGCCGTCGCCGGCGGTCTTGGCCAGATAGACCATCACAGGCGAATTGCCGAGGAACGCCGCCACGTGGCCGGTCTGCACCTGCAAGCGCGCGTCCGAAGGCTGCGCATATTGGAGGTTGTTGATCGCCGGCTTGCCGTGTGCGCTACACTGGGCATTCGTATCGTTGACCAATTGCACCTGGGTGGAGCCCTGGACCGTCGATACGGTCTTGCCGCACAGGCTGAGCAGATCCGTGATGAGCTGCGGATTGCCCTTCTTGACCAGCAGCTTGGTGCCCAGGTTGAAGAAATCGACGAAGTCGATGCGCTTTTCGCGCTCGGGCGTGTCGTTCATCAGCGTGAACGTGACGTCGATGCGCTTGGCGTCCATCGCCGGCAGCAGCCCGCCGAACGGGATCGGCACAAACACGATCGGCCTGCCCATCTGCTTTCCGAGCGCCGCGGCCAGATCGACGATCACGCCCTGCAGCGTGGTGCCATCCGACGCGTATGAGATCATCGGTGGACTATTCGTGATCGTGCCGGCCCTGATCGGCGTGCCATCAGCTGCGCTGGCAATGCCTGAAACGCCGAGCAACAGCGCGGCGAGCATCCAGGCGCGAGGCCATGATGAAAAGCGGGGCGAACTCATTGTCTGTCCTCCTTAGTGCGCGCGATGCGCGTCGTTGTTATTAATGTCCGTTCTTGCATCGCGGTGAAGGCGGGTCAATCGCCGACTGCCTCCGAAGACGCATCAGGCGGTAGCCCAAGAAACCTGCGGCGACAAGCATTTTGTCGCCCGTGAGGTGCTTCTGCTTTCAGCGCCAGCCCGAGATGCGGCAGGAGCGAACCTCGCAGGCTTGATGGTTCTATTTTCGACGGTTACAACCGCAACAAACCTACCGTTCGATTGAATCGGGAGAGGCGAGGATGACGCTTCGCTATACGCCGAGCTTCGGCGACAACAATAGTGAAGAACGCACTGCCCCAAGGGATGAACGCGTCCCAGCCGGCATACGCGCCATGACGGCCGCCGGTATCCTCACCCATCTCCATGGAGCCAACTTCCCCATGGCTGGTGGTCATCTCTTCTGCTCCCGCACGTCTGAGGAGAACTGGTCGTGAGCGAGAGGCTTGTCATCCTCGGCGCCAAGGGCGGCCCGGCGATCAGGCCGGGCGGCCCCATGCCGACCTCCTCGCTGCTCGAGATCGGCGGGCGCCGCATCGTGGTCGATTGCGGGCTCGGCGTGACCAGGGGCCTTGTCGATGCCGGCGTACCGTTGAAGACGCTCGACCTCGTCTTCATCACCCATCTGCACTCCGACCATGTGCTCGAGCTGGGCGGCCTTCTCCACACGGCCTGGACGGCGGGCCTTTCGACGCCTGTCCGCGTCTTCGGCCCGGCGGGCACGAAAGCCTATTGGCGCAATTTCTGCATGGCGCTCGATTTCGACATCGACATTCGCATCGCCGACGAAGGCCGGCCGGATCTCCGCGATCTGGTCTCGATCGACGAATTCAGCGAGGGTCCGGTGTTCGACGAAGGCGGGCTCGCCGTTTCCGCGCTGAGAGTCGACCATCCGCCGGTAACTGAATGCTATGCGCTGCGCTTCGCGCATGGCGGCCGAAGGATCGTCTTTTCGTCCGATACTGCCTATTTCCCCCCATTGGCCAATTTCGCTCGGGGCGCCGACATTCTTGTCCACGAAGCGATGCTGGAGGCGGGCGTCGACAGGCTGGTCGAGCGCACGGGCAACGGAGAGAGACTGAGGCAACATCTGATGGCGAGCCACACGCTCGCCCGCGACGCTGGCCGCATCGCCGGCGCTGCGGGGGTCGGCCATCTCGTCCTTCATCATCTGATCCCGGCGGACGACCCGACGTTCGGCGAGGAGCATTGGCGCGAGGCGCTGCGCGCAAGCTGGGACGGCCCGCTCACCGTCGGACATGACGGGTTTTCTCTGGCCATTGCCTGAGCGCTCAGAAATCCGTCTAAGTTATTGAAATAAATGGCGTACCGGAAACCGTCCGGGAACTCCTCTGGCTCAATTACATGCTGAACCGGGTCGACGTTACCAGGAGCACTTTGGTGAGACTGGCCGGGCCAGTTGAGGCTTTGACGGCATCGGCAGGGCCAGCGCGTTACGCATCCTCCGGGGAAATGTCGGGGCGAGGAGCTATCTGGCAGTCTCCAGCAACGCCCGGCGAACCGCCTCCGGTTCCCGTTCGATCACCTTCAGCAGTGCCGCGGCAGGACCGCTGACCCGTCTTTGGCCTTGTTCCCATTTCCTGTAGCCGGAAACGCTCATGCCCATCAGCGGGGCCATCTGGGCCTGTGTCAGGTGCGCACGTTCGCGAACCTCGCGAGGGTTGAGAGGGACGTGGACAATGGCAGGGCCTTCGCTCTTGGCGTGGGCGAGAGCCTCCCCGAGTGACTGGATCAGGTCTTCTCCGAAGGTCTTCATGTTCAACTCCATTCCGCTATTCCGCACGTCGCCGCGCCGTCTTCAGGGCGGCGGCAAGGCCGGCAACCGCCCGTTTCTCATCCGGCGTCATGTCGGTCCTGGCGTTCTTCGCATAGGCAAGCAGAGCATAGAGTGGGATCGTTTCATCCAGATAGTAGTAGATGATCCGGGCACCACCCCGCTTACCTCGGCCGGAAGCCGCAAACCGCACCTTGCGAACTCCCCCGGTTCCGGGAATTTCATCGCCAGCCAGCGGGTTCTCGGCAAGGAAGTCTATGAGTTCCCGCTTCTCTTCCTCGTTGAACAACTTTTCGGCTTGGCGAGTGAACGTCGGCGTTTCCGCGACCGTCTGCATGCGGATATGTATCCCAATGGGTTATCATTTTCAAGGCGTGAAGATTCGCGGCCGATTGCTTGATCAGCCGTTCGCAGAGCCTGCCGCAAGCTGCCGATGCTGTTGAAACGCGCCCAGATCACATCGAGAAGCAAAAAGGCGGACCGGAGCCCGCCTTTATTTGGTGGCATGAAGCCTTGTTAACGGAGAGGCCACGCCGCAATCCTTGCTAGAACGATTGAATCATAATCGACGCCCGGCTGTAATGCAACCCTTGTCATCACGCCGATGAGAAGGTTTATTCAGCTTGGGGAAAAATCAGAACGGGGCATGGGATGGGCATCCGCTACGCATTCGATATAGGCACGAATTCCATCGGCTGGGCGGTCTGGCGCACGGGCCGCGACCCAAAGGGCATTTTCGGTGAGAAAGATGCCCCGCTGGAGTTGCTTGGCGCCGGCGTACGGCTGTTCAAGGACGGCCGCAATCCCAAGGACGGGCAATCGCTGGCGACGATGCGACGCATTCCGCGGCAGGCGCGCAAGCGCCGCGACCGTTTCGTGTTGCGCCGCGAGGCGCTGGTCATGGCACTGATCGAGGCCGGGCTGATGCCCGCCGACGAGAAAGAGCGCAGGGCGCTGGCGGACCTCGATCCCTACCATCTTCGCGCCGCCGGACTGGATAAGGCATTGGCGCCGCATGAGCTGGGCCGCGCCATCTTCCACCTGCACCAGCGGCGGGGCTTCAAGTCGAACCGCAAGACCGACAAGAAAGGCGACGAGAAGGACAAGGGCAAGATCGCGGCGGCGTCCGCTGCGCTTCGGCAAAAACTCTCAGACGAAAACGCGCGCACCTTTGGAGAATTTTTGTGGCGACGCCACCGCGATTCGGAAGCGAAGCGGCGGGCGGCGCTGGAGGCGCATGATCCGGCAAAGGGCAAGCCGGACCTGCGCACCACAACCCTGCGCAAGTCGACCCGCATCCGGCTCGAAGGCCAGGGCGCGACCGCGCTCTACAAATTCTATCCGACACGCGAGATGCTGCATCACGAATTCGATGCGCTCTGGGAGTCGCAGGCCAAATATCATCCGTCCCGATTGACCGCCGAGGCGAAAGAAAAAATCGGCGGCATTCTGTTTCGACAGCGCGAGTTGAAGCCGCCGCGGATCGGCCTGTGCACCTTCGAATACGCCGCCGGCGAACATCGCCTGCCCAAGGCGCTGCCTTCGATCCAGGCGCGCGAGATCTACGAGCGGCTCGGTCATATCCGCATTTCCACCGGCGCCGGAACCGAACGGCCGCTGAAGCCGTCCGAGCGGGACGATCTCGCGACGGCCTTGCTCCATTCCGGCCTCACCAAGATCAAGGTCGGCAAGACGACCGGCCTGACCTTCACCGAAATGCGCAAGGCGCTCAAGCTCGGCGGCGAAGTGCGGATCAATTTCGAGGAGATGGGTGAAAAGGGCCTCGCCGACCTGCGCACCAATCACCTGCTGCTCCAGGACGACCATTACGGTCCGCGCTGGCGCACCTTGCCGTGGGCCGACAAGGACGCCTTCGTGCAAAAGCTGCTTGAGGCGACCGACGACGAGCAACTGGTTGCCCGGTTGATGGCCGAGGACGGGTTGAACGAGCAGCAGGCGCGCAACGCCGCCTCGATCCCCTTGCCCGACGGCTATTCACGGCTCGGGCCGACCGCCAACGCCGCGATCCTCGATGCGCTGATCGAGGAACGCGACGCGGACGGCTTCGTCGTCACCTACGACAAGGCGGTGCGCCGTGCCGGCGAAAAGCTCGGCAAAAACTGGCACCATTCCGACGAGCGCGACGGCGAGATTTTCGATGTCCTGCCCTACTATGGCAAGGTGCTGCAGCGCCACATCCTGCCCGGCACGATGGACCCGGCCGACAGGAAGGACGAGGCCAAATTCTACGGCCGCATCATGAACCCTTCGGTGCATATCGGCCTCAACCAGTTGCGCCGTCTCGTCAATGCGCTGATCGAACGCTTCGGCCCGCCCGACCAGATCGTCGTCGAACTGGCGCGTGAGTTGAAGATGTCGGCGCGCGAGAAGGATCAGGAACAGCGCCGCAATCGCGATAACCGCGAGGCGAACGAAAAGCGCGCAAAGAAGCTGGAGGAACTGGGACAGGACAATAATGGCGAGAACCGCGCCAGGCTGAAGCTCTACGAAGAGCAGCAGCGCGCCGGCGGCGGCGTAGCCCTTTGCCCGTTCACGCTTAATGCAATCGGCTGTCGGCAGCTTTTCAGCCCGGAAATCGAGATCGAGCACATCCTGCCGCGCTCGCGCACGCTGGATGACAGCGCCGCCAACAAGGTGCTGTGCTTTCGTACGATCAACCGCATCAAGCGCGGCAACACGCCCTGGGAAGCTTTCCACGCCGACCCGAAATGGCCGGACATCGTCGCCAATGCGGAAAAGCTGCCGCCCAACAAGCGCTGGCGCTTCCGCGAGGACGCGATGGACGTCTTCGAGGCGCGCACCTCCGGCAAGATGGACAAGGTGACGCTGGAACAGATGGGCCTCAGCACCGGCTTCCAGGCGCGCCATCTCAACGAGACCAAGCATATGTCGCGGCTGGCCAAGGCCTATCTCGGCAAGATCTGCAACCCGGACGCCATCTATGTCACGCCAGGCGGACTGACCGGCCTGCTGCGTGGCAAATGGGGGTTGAACTCGATCCTCTCCGACGACAACCGCAAGGACCGCACCGACCATCGCCACCACGCCATCGACGCCGTCACCATCGGCGCTATGACCCGCGCCCTGCTGCTACAAATGAACACGGCCGCCGGCAAGGCCGAGCAGAGCGAGTACGACGACGTGGTTGCCAAAGTGCCGTGGCCCTTCGACGATTTCCGCGATGCCGTCCGCGCCGTGGTGGAGCGCATCGTCGTCTCCAACAAGCCGGAGCACGGCAAGCAGGGCGCGCTGCATGAAGACACGGCCTACGGCATCATCGGCGACAAGGACGAGGCGGGCCAGATCGGTAATCTCGTGCGTCGCAAGCTGCTGGTTGACCTGACGCCCGGCGAGGTCGATCGCATCCGTGATGCCGCATTGCGCAACGGCGTGCAGGCGGCGGTGGCGCCATTCCGCGACGCCAAGGGCAAATTGCCGAAGGCAAATGAAAAGGACTATCAGGCCGCCCTCAAGGCTTTCGCCGACGATCACAAGATGCGCCGCATCCGGGTCGGCAAGGACGACATCAGCGCTTTGGCAATCCATGACCACCGCACCGGCAAGGGTTACAAGGCGGTCGCGCCGGGCGAAAATTATTGCGTCGATGTCGTACAAATGCGCGACGGTTCATGGAAGGGCTTCGCCGCCACCGTTTTCGAGGTGAACGCCAAGGATTTCCGGCCGCAATGGGAACGCGAAAAACTCGGCGGCAAGCTGGTGATGCGCCTGCACAAGGGCGATGCGGTGGAGGTCGACGATGTTGATGGTGTACGGCGCGTAAAGATCGTCATCAGGCTCGAGCCTAGCGCTGGCCGTATCCGGCTCATTCCTCACAACGAAGGTGGAGACTACCAGAAGCGGCACGAAGATCCCGAGGACTCATTGAGATGGGATCTTGCGGCGATTGGCGGATTGAAGGCGCGAGGTTGCGTCGCAGTGAAGATCGATGAGATCGGACGGACTAAAAAGCGTTCGTCCAACGTAGCAACTTAACAGAAGGGAGGAGTGACCTCTCGCGTGGATGCCCAACGCATTCACGTTGAACAGGTTCAGGTTGCGGTTAGGCTGCGTTGCAGCCTTGCCAGAACAGCCCGCCGGGTCCGCCCGGCGGGCTTTTTTGCATCTGGCACTTTCCTTGCCGGTTATCCCCAAGGGGAGTGCCGATTTGCAAAAGCTGTATCGGCGTGACGCTCTTCTACGGAGAACTGTGCCATGTTGGGACGGATCGTCGAAATCGAAGGCGAAGGCAGGAGACTTTCGCTTGACCGCGGCTTCCTTGCTGTCGCGGGGCCAGACGGACCTTTGGGAAAAGTTCCGCTCGACGACATTGAGGCTGTGATCCTCTCCAATCCGGCCGCCAGTTTCACCAGCCAGATCATCGCCGCGCTTGCCCTGCGCGGCGCACCTTTGGTGGTCTGCGGCAACGATTTCCGTCCCGCAGCCTGGCTGCTGCCGGTGGACGGCCACCATGCGCAGGGACATCGCATGGAGGCACAGGCGGAAGCCACCCTGCCGACCCGCAAGCGGCTGTGGGCCGAACTGGTGCGCGCGAAAATCCTCGCTCAGGCAGCGGCGCTCGAACGGACCGGTGCGAACCCGGTTCCGATCCGGGCGCTGGCCGAGCGCGTCCGCTCCGGCGATCCGGAGAATCTCGAGGCGCGGGCCGCGCAGCGCTATTTCCCCGCGATGTTCGGCAAGGGATTCTATCGCCATCGCGACGGCGACGGCCCCTATGCCATGCTGAACTACGGCTACACGGTGCTGCGCGCGGCGACTGCCCGCGCGATCGTCGGCGCGGGCCTCCATCCCTCGCTTTCGCTGCAGCACCGCAGCAAGGGCGACGCGCTGCGCCTGGCGGACGATGTCATGGAACCGTTCCGACCCGCAGTCGATCTCGCGGTCTATGCCCTGACGCGGGAAGGCGTCGACCGACTTGATACGTCGGCCAAGCGCCGGCTGGCCGAGGTGCTGCACGCCGATTTCGTCACCGCGGAAGGCGCCACGCCGCTCTCCAACGTGCTCGCCCGTCTTGCAGTGTCGTTGGCCCAGGTCTTCACAGGAGAGCGTAAGAAACTCGTGTTTCCTGCTTCTCCCATTCCGTCGCTTGCCGCTGAAGCCCTGTCATGAACCAAGTCTCTCTGCTGTCGGGGTATCGCATCTTGTGGATCATGGCGCTTTTCGACCTTCCCGTCCTGACCAAGGCCGAGCGTAAACGTGCGAACAAGTTCCGGCTATTCCTGCTCGACGAAGGATTCTCGATGATGCAACTGTCCTGCTACATCCGCTTCACGGCGGGTAAGGAGCAGGCCGAAGCGTTGACCAAACGCATCGGCCGCGCCGTGCCGGATCCCGGAACCGTGGAGGTGATCTGGTTCACGGATAAGCAATATGAGGGCATTCAGAGCTTTCGCGGTCGCGCTTCGCCGGCACGGCCGGGCAAGCCGGACCAACTGACTCTATTTTGAAGCTGATTCGCCGGGAAAACGGACCGCTCAAGCGCCGAACATCTGAGCCGACCCGCATTTTCTGGCGCTCAAAACAAGCAAAAACCCCCGGAAAACAATGGTTTTTCCGGGGGCAGTTCTAGCAGGGATCGCGGCGCGGCCCAACCGCAACTTGTCAATTCGGCAGGAACTATCCAGAAGGTTCTAGCAGGGATCGCGGCGCGGCCCAACCGCAACCGCTTTGCGGCGACGCCGATCCGGAACTTGGTTCTAGCAGGGATCGCGGCGCGGCCCAACCGCAACTAGAGGCTTGCGATAATATCGCCTCTGCTAGTTCTAGCAGGGATCGCGGCGCGGCCCAACCGCAACCTGCGCGCCGAGAACGTGCGCTGGAAGCCTGTTCTAGCAGGGATCGCGGCGCGGCCCAACCGCAACCGCTAAGCATTGCGGGATTGTCGTCGCGCCGTTCTAGCAGGGATCGCGGCGCGGCCCAACCGCAACTCTATGATAGGGCGCACGGCAATGTGATCCGTTCTAGCAGGGATCGCGGCGCGGCCCAACCGCAACGGTGGTGGCCCATCTGGGAACAGAAGCGTCGGTTCTAGCAGGGATCGCGGCGCGGCCCAACCGCAACTTTAACGCCGAACGCTTCCACTACGTTAGCGTTCTAGAGCGTCGGACGCTCGGGTTGAATCGTGAAGGATTCCGCTGATGTTGGTTTTGTGATTCACTTCCTTATGGAGGTGATTTGCGATGCCCAAACCCTATTCGCTGGATCTGCGTGAACGCGTAGTGCGGTTTGTCGA
>DASZUG010000025.1:0-19418 GCA_035547755.1 Rhizobiaceae bacterium | reverse complement strand
GCCGGCTCGGCGCCCATCCGCCACCCGCGAAGCGGGGGGAGGTGGCTCGGGCCCCCGGGTCCGGCCGTTGGCCGGCCCGAGGACAGGCTCCGCCCGAGACGAGGGGGGATAATGTCTGTTAACCCGAATTCACAGCCGTGGACAGTCTACGCCGCCGCCTTCTCGGCAAGGCGCGCAAGCTGTGTCATGACGACCGCCGAGCCCGACAGGCGCTTTTCGGCGTTCGGCCAGTCGCGGATGAAGACGACGCTCTGGTCCGGCCTGATCTTCGCCAGCGTCCCTTGCTCGCCGATATAGCGCACGAGGCCGGCCGGATCGGAAAAGGCATTGCCGCGAAAATGGATGACGACGCCCTTCGGCCCGGCGTCGAGTTTCTCGACATTGGCGCGGCGGCACAAGACCTTGATGTAGACGATCTTGAGGAGATGCTGCACCTCTTCCGGCAGCGGGCCGAAACGGTCGATCAGTTCGGCACCGAATGCATCGATCTCGCCCGTATCCTCGATATCGGCGAGCCGCCTGTAGAGCGCCAGCCGCAATTGCAAATCCGGCACGTAGCTCTCGGGGATCATCACCGCCGTGCCGATGGTGATCTGCGGCGACCAGCTTTCCTCCGCCGGCGCGCCGGACCCGCGGATTTCCGCCACGGCCTCCTCGAGCATCTGCTGATAGAGCTCGAAGCCGACCTCCTTGATGTGGCCGGACTGTTCCTCGCCGAGCAGATTGCCGGCGCCGCGAATATCGAGATCGTGGCTGGCAAGCTGGAAACCTGCGCCCAGCGTGTCGAGCGATTGCAGCACCTTCAGCCGTTTCTCCGCCGTCGCCGTCAAGGTACGATTGGCGGGCAGCGTGAACAGCGCATAAGCGCGCAGTTTCGAGCGTCCGACCCGCCCGCGCAGCTGATAGAGCTGCGCCAGGCCGAACATGTCCGCCCTGTGGACGATCATTGTGTTCGCCGTCGGGATGTCGAGACCCGATTCGACGATGGTCGTCGACAGGAGAACGTCATACTGGCCGTCATAGAAGGCGTTCATGATGTCGTCGAGTTCGCCGGCCGGCAGTTGTCCATGCGCGACAGCGACCTTCAGTTCCGGCACATGCTGCTGCAGGAATTCGGTGATATCGGCAAGGTCCGATATGCGCGGCACGACATAGAAGCTGTGGCCGCCGCGATAGCGCTCGCGCAGAAGCGTTTCCCGGATCACCAGCCCGTCGAAGGGCGAAATGAAAGTCCTGACCGCCATGCGGTCCATCGGCGGCGTGGTAATGAGCGAGAGTTCCCTCACCCCGGTCAGCGCCAGTTGCAGCGTGCGCGGGATCGGCGTCGCCGAAAGCGTCAGGACATGGACGTCGCTCTTCAATTCCTTCAGCCGTTCCTTGTGCTTGACGCCGAAATGCTGCTCCTCGTCGACGATCAGCAGGCCGAGATTCTTGAAGGAAATGCTTTTTCCCAGGAGCGCATGCGTGCCGACGACGATATCGACCGTCCCGTCCGCGATCCCCTTTTTCGTTTCCGCCAGTTCCTTGGTTCCGGCAAGGCGCGATGCCTGCCTGACCTTGACCGGCAGGCCGGCGAAGCGCTGCGAGAAGGTCTTGAAATGCTGGCGGGCGAGCAGCGTCGTCGGCACGACGACCGCCACCTGAAACCCCTCCATCGCGGCGAGGAAGGCGGCGCGCAGCGCCACTTCCGTCTTGCCGAAACCAACATCGCCGCAGATGAGCCGGTCCATCGGCTTTCCGGCGGAAAGATCGTCCTGCACGGCTTCGATCGCGGCAAGCTGATCGTCCGTCTCGTCATAAGGAAAGCGCGCGGCGAACTCGCCATAAAGACCATCCGGCGGCAGCATGACCGGCGCGGAATGCATCTGCCGTTCAGCGGCGATGCGGATCAATTCGCCGGCGATTTCGAGCAGCCGCCGCTTCATCTTCGCCTTGCGCGACTGCCAGGCGCCGCCACCGAGCTTGTCGAGCGTGGCGGTGGTGGAATCAGAGCCGTAGCGGGAAAGCAGCTCTATGTTCTCGACCGGCAGGAAAAGCCGGTCCTCGCCCGCATAGTGGATTTCCAGGCAGTCATGCGGCGCGCCGGCGGCCTCGATCGTCTTCAAGCCGACGAAGCGGCCAATACCGTGATCGGCGTGGACGACGATATCGCCGGCCGAAAGCGACGTCGCCTCGGAGATGAAATCAGCGGCACGGCGTCTTTTCGAGCGGCGGATGAGACGGTCGCCGAGAATATCCTGCTCGGCGACGACGGCGAATTGGCTGGTCTCGAAGCCCGATTCGAGCGGCAGCACCGCAAGGCCGACCTGCTGAGCGGGCAACTTTTCCAGTGCGGAAAGTGTCTCGACGCGCGCCACATTGCCGAGATGATGTTCGGCGAGGATCTGCGACAGGCGGTCGAGCGAGCCTTCGCTCCAGCCGGCGACGATCACCCTTTTCTTCGCCGCTCTCAGATTGCCGATATGCTCGACGGTGCGTTCGAAGACGTTGACGGACGGGTCCGCCCGATCCTCGGCGAAGGAGCGGCCGGCTTTGGAACCGGCGTGAAAAACCTTTCTCTCGCTCGTTTCGGGCGTGTCGAACGGCGAAAGCTCGATCGCCAGCCGCCTCGAAAGGGCCGACCGTACGTCCTCGGGCGACTGGAAAAGGCTTGCCGGCGGCACCGGCTTGTAAGGCACCGAATCTGCTAGAGCCGATCCGGATTGCTGCTTGCGGGCCTCGTAATGATCAAGGATGAGCTTATGCCGCTCGTCGAGCGCCTCTTTGGCGAGGTGATCGAAGATCACCGGCACATCCGGCAGATAGTCGAAGACTGTCTCGAGCCCGTCATAGAAGAAGGGCAGCCAGTGCTCCATGCCGGCGAAACGGCGGCCCTCGCTGATCGCGGCATAAAGCGCATCGTCGCGCGACGGCGCGCCGAAGGCCTCGATATAGTTGCGGCGGAAGCGGCTGATCGCGTCGGACGTCAGCGTCACCTCGCTCATCGCCTGCAGGCTGATGTTCTTGCGCTGGCCGATGGTGCGCTGGCTGGCCACGTCGAAGGCCCGGATCGATTCCAGCGTATCGCCGAAGAAATCGAGCCGAAGCGCCTCCTCGCTGCCGGGCGCATAAAGGTCGAGTATGCCGCCGCGCACGGCATATTCGCCCATCTCGCGCACCGTGCCGACGCGCTCGAACGCGTTCGTCTCCAGCCGCTCGATCAGCACTTTCATGTCGATCTGCTGGCCGGGCCTGGCGTGAAAACCCTGCTTGCCGATCAGCGCTGCCGGCGGCATGCGCTGCAACAGCGCGTTGGCGGTGGTCAGCACGATGGCGCGATGCGGCTTTTCTCTCAATGCCGCCATAGCCGCCATGGAGTCGAGCCGCTTCGCGGCAGCGTCGGCGCCGGGCGAGACGCGGTCATAGGGCAGGCAGTCCCATGCCGGCAGTTCGAGGACCGGCAGGCCGGGCGCCGCGAAGGCAATGGCGTCGACCAATGAGGGAAGCCGCTGACCGTCGCGCGCGATGAAGAGCAGTGGCGCGTCCGGCGCAATCTCGGCGGCGATTTCCGCCAGCGCGAAGGCCTCGTAGCCGTCGGCCACGCCGTCCAGCATGACCGAGCCGGGTTGCGCCTTGAGGCCGATGCGATCGAGGAGGCTCATTTTTTGTTCGTCGGGCTTTTGCTCCGGCCGAAGGCCAGGACTTTTTGCAAAGCGGGTGTCAGGAAAGCCTCCGGAACGGATTTCTCTCCGGTGATCCAGTGAAAGAGGTCCGCGTCCGGAATTTCGAGAAGGCTCTCATATTGGTCGAGTTCGTCGCCGGTCAAGTCCGCGATGTGGGCGGTTGCGAAGGGGCCGAGGATAAGGTCCATTTCGCGCATGCCCCGGTGGCCCGAACGGAAGATGAGCTTCTTGCGGCGCGGATCGAGTCCCACTGGCCGTTCCATTCTTTCGCCCATCCGATTGGTTTCCTGTCGAGAGGGCGGCATATAGCCTGTAAAGAACGGACTGTCAGCCTTGCAAGCAGTGGGGCATGAACTAAGCTTTCCGTGATGAAGCCCGCGACTGCCAGCTGATGCGCCCCGCCGAACTCGATCCGCTTTTTGCCTCCGCGACCACGCTCGACGGCGTCGGCAGCAAGATCGCCGCGCTGATCGGCAATGTCGTCAATGCCGATCTGACGAACCGCGACCTGCGCGTCGGCGATCTTCTCTTCATCCTGCCGCATTCCGTCATCGACCGGCGCAGCCGTCCGGGCATAGCGGCCGCGCATGAGGGCCAGATCGTGACGCTCGAACTCACCGTCGCCCGCCACCAGCCGGCCCCGCGCGGCAGGGGCGCCGTGCCTTACCGGGTCTATGCCTTCGACGAGACCGGCGAGATCGCGCTCACCTTCTTCCACGCCCAGCAAGCCTGGCTGGAAAGGGCGCTGCCGGTCGGAGAAGAGGTCATCGTCAGCGGCCGGATGCAATGGTTCAACGGCCGCCCCTCCATGGTCCATCCCGACCACATGGCCCTCAGGGCGGATGCGGCAAACCTGCCCCTGATCGAACCGGTCTATCCGTTGACCGCCGGGCTTTCGCCCAAAACGCTGCGGCGCGCCATCGGGCAGGCGCTCGACCGGATGCCTTCCCTGCCCGAATGGCAGGACACGGAAATCATGCGCCGCCAGACTTTTCCGCCCTTCGGAGAAGCGCTCCGCCGCCTGCACAATCCCGCCGATCCGATCGATGCTGCGCCCGAAAGCGCGGCTTGGCGGCGGCTTGCCTATGACGAGTTCCTTGCCGGCCAGATTGCGCTCGCGCTGGTCAGGAGCCGCACACGCCGGCTTTCGGGAAGGCCGCTGTCCGGCGACGGCAAGCTAGAGGAAAAGATCCGCTCTGCCCTGCCCTATTCGCTGACCCGCTCGCAGGAAGAGGCGCTTGGAGAAATCCATGCCGATCTCGCGAAAGAGGAACGGATGCTGAGATTGCTGCAAGGCGATGTCGGCTCCGGCAAGACGGTGGTGGCGTTGCTTGCCATGGCGCGCGCGGCGGAAGCCGGCGGTCAGGCGGCGCTGATGGCGCCGACGGAAATCCTCGCCCGGCAGCACCTTTCGACGATCGCGCCGCTCGCGGCCCGCGCCGGGCTGAAGGCCGCGATCCTGACCGGCCGCGAGAAAGGCCGCGAAAGAACCGAAATCCTATCCGGGCTGGAGGATGGCTCTATCCATTTCGTCGTCGGCACACATGCCCTTTTCCAGGAGCATGTCCGCTTCCGCGATCTGGTTCTGGCGATCGTCGACGAGCAGCATCGTTTCGGCGTGCATCAGCGCCTGGCGATGACGGCAAAGGGCAATGCTCCGGACTTGCTCGTCATGACCGCGACGCCCATTCCCCGCACGCTCGTTCTCGCCGCCTTCGGCGACATGGACGTTTCCCGCCTGACCGAAAAACCGGCGGGCCGGCGTCCCATCACGACAATCACGCTTCCGCTCGACCGGCTCGACGATCTGGTCGGCCGCGTCGGGAACGCATTGGCGGAGGGCCAGAAGATCTACTGGATCTGCCCTCTGGTGGAGGAATCCGAGGAGGCGGGCGATCTCATGTCCGCCGAGGATCGCTTCCGCTCACTCAAAAAGGCGTTCGGCGATGCAGTCGGGCTCGTCCATGGCCGCATGAAGGGCCAGGAGAAGGACGAGGCCATGCTCGCTTTCAAGGGTGGCGAAACGCGCATCCTTGTCGGCACTACCGTCATCGAGGTCGGCATCGACGTGCCGGACGCGACGATCATCGTCATCGAGCATGCGGAGCGCTTCGGCCTGTCGCAACTGCACCAATTGCGCGGCAGGGTCGGACGCGGCGAAAAGCCCTCGACATGTGTCCTCCTCTACAAGACGCCGCTCGGCGAGGTCGCGAGGAAGCGCCTTTCCGTCATGCGCGAAAGCGAGGACGGGTTCTTCATCGCCGAGGAGGATCTGAAGCTGAGAGGCGAAGGCGAACTTCTCGGCACGCGCCAATCCGGCGCGCCGGGATTCCAGGTGGCGCGGATCGAGTCCCACGCCGACCTTCTGGAGATCGCACGCGACGACGCCCGCCTTCTCCTTCAGCGCGATCCGGAGCTTGCCTCGCCACGCGGCGAGGCGGTGAGAATGCTGCTCTATTTGTTCGGCCGCGACGACGCCGTGCGCTTGCTGAGGGCCGGCTGAGGCGAACCAAGCTGCGGATTGGCGATCGTACCCTCGATGGGATGGCCGTCGATCGAAACGATCTTCTTCTGATATTCCGGCGCGACGAGGCCGGCCGAGACAATCAGCTTCGCCCCATCCTCGATCGACATGTCGAGCATGACGACATCCGATTTCGGCACATACATGAGGAATCCGGTCGTCGGGTTCGGCGTGCAAGGCATAAAGACCGCGATCATCGGGTCGTTGTCGCTCTCGTCGAGCTTGGCGTTGATCTCGGTCCGCTTTTCGCCGCCGACGAAAACGATCGACCATGCGCCGCGGCGCGGATATTCGACCAGGCCGACGGCGTTGAACATGTCGCCCTTGTTGGAGAGCACGGTCTCGAAGATCTGCTTCAGCGCCCGATAGATGCTGCGCACCAGCGGCATGCGATCGAGCAGATGCTCGCCGAAGGAAAGTATGCTGCGCCCGACGATATTGGCGGTCAGGAAGCCGATCAGCGTGATCACCACCAGCGCCACGAGAAGCCCGAAACCCGGAATGGTGAACGGCAGATATGTTTCCGGGTTGTAGCGGACCGGAATATAGGGCGTGACCCAGGAATCGACCCAGCCGACGAACGACCAGGCGATATAGAGCGTCAGCGCCAGCGGCGCGCAGACGATGAATCCGGTCAGAAAATAGTTGCGAAGACGCGACATCGGCGAGCATTCCCCAAACATGCCGCCGAATGCCAATCCATGGCGGCCCCGCAATACCATAACACCACAAGCGCGGTGCCCAAAAATTTGGGATGCGGAATTTAATAAAACAAGGCCGATTGCGGCTGCCGTGCGTCCTTCGAGGCTCGCCCTTCGGGCTCGCACCTCAGGATGAGGACCGCTCGCGCCAGACTCCCTCATCCTGAGGCGCCCGCGAAGCGGGCCTCGAAGGACGCATCTAACACGAGAAATGGAACGTAAGCACGGGATTATTCCACCGTCACCGATTTGGCGAGGTTGCGCGGCTGGTCGACATCCGTTCCCATCGCTACCGCCGTGAAATAGGCGAGAAGCTGGATCGGCAGCGCATAGACGATCGGCGCGATGAATTCCGGCACGTCCGGCAGCACGATCGTGTCCATCGTGGCGAGGCTCGCGCGCGCCGCGCCGGCTTCATCGGTGATGAGGATGATCCTGCCGCCGCGCGCCGCGACCTCCTGCATGTTCGACATGGTCTTGTCGAAGATGCGGTCATGCGGCGCGATGACGATAACGGGCATCGCCTCGTCGATGAGCGCGATCGGCCCGTGCTTCAATTCGCCGGCGGCATAGCCCTCGGCATGGATGTAGGAGATTTCCTTCAGCTTCAGCGCGCCTTCCATGGCGAGCGGATAGCTGGTGTCGCGGCCGAGATAGAGGACATGCCGGACGCGCGAGAGCTCACGCGCCACCTTCTCGATCTGATCGGAAAGGCGCAGCACCTGATTGGCGAAGCGCGGCGCTTCCGCCAATTGCCGGATAAGCGCATGCTCCTTTTCCGGCGCGATATGGCCGCGCGCGACGCCGGCCATGACGGCCAGCGAAGCAAGAGCCGACAACTGGCAGGTGAAGGCCTTTGTCGAGGCGACGCCAACTTCGGGGCCGGCCAGCGTCGGGAAAGTCACGTCGGCTTCGCGCGCGATGGTCGAGCCTCGTACATTGACGATTGCCGCGATCGGCACGTTTTCGCCGCGGCAATAACGAAGCGAGGCGAGCGTATCGGCGGTTTCGCCCGATTGCGAGATGAAAAGCGCGGCGCTTTTTTCCGAAAGCGGCATTTCGCGGTAGCGGAACTCGGAGGCGATATCGATATCCACCGGAAGCCTGGCATAGCGCTCGAACCAGTATTTGCCGATCAGCCCGGCGAGATAGGCTGTGCCGCAGGCGGATACGGCGAGCCGGTCGAGTTTCGCGAAGTCGAAAGGCAGGTCGAGCGCCCGCGCCCTGCCTTCGGTGAAATCGAGGTAATGCGCGAGCGTGTGGGAGATCACCTCCGGCTGCTCATGGATCTCCTTTTCCATGAAGTGGTGGTAGTTGCCCTTGTCGACGAGGAAGCTGGTGCCGACGGACTGTTGGCGGGAGCGCTCGACGGGCTCGCCGTTCATGTCGAAGATCTCGACATGGTTGCGCCGCACCACGGCCCAGTCGCCATCCTCGAGATAGGTGACGGAATTGGTGAAGGGCGCAAGCGCGATAGCGTCGGAGCCGAGATACATCTCGCCCTCACCGTGACCGATCGCCAGCGGCGGTCCGTTGCGCGCGCCGACGATCAGGTCGTCATCGCCCCGGAACATGATGGCGAGCGCGAAAGCGCCCTGCAGCCGCTTCAACGCCGCGAATGCGGCATCGGTCGGCCGCGCGCCGCGCTTCAATTCGCGCGAAACGAGATGCGCGACGACTTCGGTGTCGGTCTGCGAAGTGAATCGATACCCGTCCCGGACGAGTTCCTGCCGCAGTTCGGCGAAATTCTCGATGATGCCGTTATGGACGATGGCGACTTCATCCGAAAAATGCGGATGCGCATTGGTTTCGTTCGGCACGCCATGGGTGGCCCAGCGGGTGTGGCCGATGCCGATCGTGCCGGCCAGCGGCTCGGCGTCGAGCCGGCGTTCGAGATTGACCAGCTTTCCCTCGGCGCGCCGGCGCGCGAGCTCGCCCGCCTCGATGGTGGCGATGCCGGCGGAATCATAGCCGCGATATTCGAGGCGTTTCAGCGCATCGACCAGCAATGGCGCGACCGGCGTCTGCCCGACGATACCGATTATCCCGCACATGAAATCACCCCGTGGATCGTGACGCCGCTATGCGGCCTTTTGCAGGAGGTCATCGCTATAATGCTGCTCTATGATTGAAGAGTGCTTACGCCGATCGTTAGGATTTCTTTGCATCGGCCGCCTTCTTCGCCTCTGCAAAGCGTTGCCTGAGTTCCTTCCCACGGCCTGGTTTCGTCGCCTGGCGGGCGCGCCCGAAGGCCAGCGCATCGTCTGGAACGTCCTCCGTGATCACGCTGCCGGACGCCACATAGGCTTCCCTGCCGATCGACACAGGTGCGACGAGCGCGGAATTGGAACCGATGAACGCGCCCGCGCCGATCCTGGTCTCGAATTTGCCGAAGCCGTCATAATTACAGGTGATCGTCCCCGCCCCGATATTGGCGGCCGCTCCTATGAAGGCGTCGCCGATATAGGCCAGATGATTGACCTTGGCGCCCTCGTCCACCACCGCTTTCTTGATCTCGCAGAAATTGCCGACTTTCGCTTTTTTGCGGAGATCCGCGCCTGGCCGGAGGCGGGCAAAAGGCCCGACCTCGCAATTATCCGCGATTTTTGCCTGCTCCACATGGCAGAAGGCATGAATCCTGACGCTTCCGCCGACGCTGACCCCCGGCCCGAACCAGACATTCGGTTCGATCAATGTATCCGCGCCCACTTCAGTATCATGGGAGAAGAAAACCGTCTCTGGCGCGATGAGAGTCACGCCGGCGAGCATCATCTCGCGCCGGCGGCGGCGCTGCCAGATGGCTTCGACCTCGGCGAGTTCGGCGCGCGTGTTGACGCCGAGCGCGTTCTCCTCGCTTGCCTCGATCGCCACGGCCGTTAGTCCGCGCCCGCATGCAATCTCGACCACGTCTGTGAGGTAGAATTCGCGCTTGGCGTTGGCGTTGCCCACCGCCGTCAACAGGTCGAGCGCAATCTTTCCGGAAAGTGCGATCAGGCCGGAATTGCAGAAATCGATCGCACGCTCGGCTTCGGTGCAGTCCTTCTCCTCACGGATGGCGACCAGTTTGCCGTTTTCCTCGATCAGCCGGCCATAGCCTGTCGGCTCGGGCGTGCGGAAGCCGAGAACGGCGATGTCGGCCTCCTCCGCCAGCTTCTTCCTGAGCGACAGGATAGCATCGGCCTCGATCAGCGGCGCATCGCCATAAAGGACGACAATGTCGTCATAGCCACGGGCAATTGCGTCGCGCGCGGCGAGCACGGCATGCGCCGTGCCCTTCCTTTCTTCCTGGCGGAAGGTCTCAAGCTTCGGCGCGAAGGCTGGAGCCGCCTTCTCCACCGCCTCGCCGCCATTGCCGACGACGAGCGCAACGTCGCTCCCGCCGACAGCAGCGACCGTCTCGAGGACATGAGCGATCATCGGAAGGCCGGCGACGGGATGAAGCACTTTCGGAAGCGAACTCTTCATCCGCGTGCCTTCGCCGGCCGCGAGTACGATCGCGAGGCATTTTCGGTTCGTCATGACTGAATCCCGGCAGGAATGACCAAATCAGGCCGCGCTTCTAGCATTCCCGCCGAAGAAAGCGAAGAGACGGTTCAGCCGAGCGTCCCCAGCGTCGGAAAGGTTTGCAGCAGCCAATAGGAGATCGTCTGGACGCCGCCGGCGAGGAAGAAGACCCCCGCCACGACGAGCAGGCCGCCGATCACTTTTTCCACACGCCCGAGATGGACGCGGAATCTCGCCAGGAAGCGCATGAAGGCTCCCGAGAACAGCGCCGCCAGAAGGAACGGGATACCAAGGCCCAGCGAATAGGCGGCGAGCAGCAAGGCGCCTTGCGACACCGTTTCGCGCCCGCCCGCGAGCGTCAGGATCGGACCCAGAACCGGGCCGATGCAGGGCGTCCAGCCGAAGGCGAAGGCAAGGCCCATAATATAGGCCGCGACCGCGCTGGCGGGCCGGCCCTCGGTCTGGAAGCGCGCCTCGCGTGACAGGAGCGGAATGCGGACGACGCCAAGAAAATTCAGCCCCATGAGGATGATCAGGATGCCGGCGGCGATCGCGAGCGGTTGCTGCCATTGCCGCAGAATGCCGCCGATGGTCGACGCGCCGGCGCCGAGCGCGATGAAAACGGTCGAAAAGCCGAGAACGAAGGCGATCGAGGCGACGCCAAGCGCGATGCGAGCGCCGCGTTTTTGGACGCTTGTGTCGGCGCCCCTAAAATCCTCGACCGAAACGCCGGCCATATAGCAGAGATAGGGCGGGACAAGCGGCAACACGCAGGGCGACAGGAACGAAAGCGCCCCCGCTCCAACCGCACTGACGATCCCCACATCCACCGCCATTGAAATCCAATCCTCGACCGTATTGCACGCGGCTATAGCGCGCGCAGGCGATCACGCCAAATCAACGTTGCGTGGCACGTCGTCGCTCTTGGGCAACCGTCAAACCCGCTTTCGTTCGCAACACCAGCTTTTTCCGGTTGACCCATACGAAGGCTCTCCCTATTTTCCGCGCACTTTCGGGGCGCGGCAATGCGCATCGGGAGCGCGTAGCTCAGCCGGTAGAGCAACTGACTTTTAATCAGTAGGTCTCGGGTTCGAACCCCGACGCGCTCACCAAAAAATCAGCCGGATTTTCTTCGCTTGCCCAGCCTCAAAGGCGAATCATTACGATTTCGAGCGAATTTCGGTGCGGACCCTTCGTTCCGTTGACGATCAACCAACCGACATATTTTCGCCGGCTCTCGTCACATATGGTAACGAGAGGAAGGAGCGGGGTTGATTTTGAAATATTCGAAATTCATCTGGCCCGTGGTTGGTATTGGCGCCGCGGTCTTCTCCGGCTGGCTGCTTTACAGCCAGATGAAGAAACTTTCCTTCGACGGAACGGTCGAAAGCCTGTCCAGCATTTCGCCGCAGCAGTGGCTTCTGGCGGCGGCCGCGACACTGGCGGCTTACACGGCCCTTGCCGGCTATGACCGGATCGCGCTCAAACATCTGCGCCGGGAGGTGCCGTTGGCATTCGTCGCCCTTTGCTCTTTCACGTCCTATGCGCTTTCCCACAGCATCGGCGCGACCGTCGTGTCTGGTGCCGTCATCAGGTATCGCGCCTACGCGACCCGCGGACTGGGCGTAGCGGAGGTGGGTATCCTCGTTGCCTTCTGTTCGATCACCTTCGCGATGGGCGTGATCGTCCTGCTCGGCACCATCCTTGCGATTCGCCCCGATATTGCCGACCGGTTCGGCGACATCCTGCCGGTCGGCCTGTCGAGAGCCGGCGGGGTTGCCATGCTCGCAGCCGTGGCTCTTTACATCGGAGGCGGACTGCTTTCGCTCCCTGTGCTGAAACTCGGACGGCTTTCAATTACCTATCCCCGACCGGGAATCATAGCCCGCCAGCTCGTCGTCGGCCCTCTCGAATTGATCGGCGCGGCGGCGATCATCTATTTCGTCCTGCCGAGCGCGGAGAACCCCGGTTTCATCGTCGTGCTCGGCATCTTCCTCCTGTCATTCACCGTTGCGCTCCTGTCTCATGCGCCGGGTGGAATCGGTGTTCTCGAGCTGGTCTTCATGGCAGGTTTGCCGGAAATGGACAGCAACGCGGTTCTTGCCGCACTGCTCGTTTTCCGTCTTCTCTATCTGATCCTTCCCCTCGCTTTTGCAATCATGGTGGTCCTCTTCTTCGAAAGATCACAAATGGCAACCTGAGATGGCCTTCAGCATTCAACGATTGCCTCGCCTGCCCTTGCACGGTGTTCTTGCAGGCATCGCCGTGGCCGTGGCATTGGCAGCGCTGGCGGGGCCGACGGTCCTGCCGGATCTGTTCACGGAGGCTGCATCCCGCCATCAGGCGGTCGAGGACAGTTGCCGGCAAAATATGGGCTGCTGGTCCGAGGAGAATCTGGTTGCGGCTCAAAAGGCCTGCATTCCGCTTATCGAAGCCAAGGCGGCCAATGGTTTCAAATGGACCGGGGGCTGGCTGGATTCGGTCTTTTTCAACTCCCACGCGCTATCCAGCGATAATTTCGTGCTCGAATATGCCGGCGACGCCGTTCTGTTCAGGGATGCCATGGGTGCATGGAAGCCCAAATCCTATTATTGCTCGTTCGACACGAGGACCGGCCGGATCACGGCTCTGAGGATCGTCGCGGGCGACAACCCAGACAACTGAATGCGTACGGCCGCACGGTCCGGATCATCGCTCATCACAAAGTGATGGAGCAAAGGATATATTCCGGCAGTTCGAACGTTATTGTGCAGCGGGTACCGAACGCCCCCGAGTCGGACTCCTGAACAAGGGGAACGAATTCCTGAAAGCGAACGGGCAGCCCGTCCGTGAGGCATTAAGGGAAGGAAGCGACAGATGTCTTTCAGGATAATCGGTATTTCCGCCGCCGTCGGTCTGGCGGCGTTGGCGTTGTCGGGTTGCGTGGATGACTACGGCTACTATGGCGGTTCTTATGGCGGCTACGGTTATGGTCCCGTGGTCTATGACTATTATGGTCCCGGCCCCTATTACGGCGGCGGCTATTACTATTGGAGCGGCGGCCACAGATATTATCGTCGCGGCGGCTGGCATGGCCGTCCCGGCTACTATCATGGGTCCTATCATCACGGATACCGTGACGGCCATGGAAACTACCATGGTGGCGGCCATGGCAACTATCGGGGTGGCGGCCGTTCGGGTGGAGGCGGTGGGCGCATGACGGTTTACCCTGCGGGCGGCGGCAGCGGCACCATCAACAACACGAGCGGTTTCCGCTGACGGATCCTTTGGCCGTCGCCTTGAAAGCGGCAGATGCCGCTTTCGATTTTTTCGTATTTTGATAGAATGCGCTTTCGTTCGCAACGAAAGCGCCCGACATGCACCTGCAGCCGCGCCATAACGAAATCATCCACATGGCGAAGGAGAACGGCCGGGTCATTGTGGAAGATCTCGCCCTCTATTTTGACCTGACGCCGCAAACGATCCGCAAGGATCTGAATGAATTGTGTGAGCAACGCCTTCTGACGCGGATCCACGGCGGCGCGCTCTTTCCGTCGGGCGTCGAGAATGTCGAATATGAGGCAAGGCGCGGAATAGCGGCGAACGAAAAGGAAGCGATCGGCCTCGCGGCCGCCCGGCTCGTGCCGAACGGGGCTTCTCTTTTCATCAATATCGGGACCACGACCGAGGCGGTGAGCAACGCTCTGCTCAACCATGACGAACTGATGGTCGTGACCAACAACATCAACGTTGCCAACAGGATGCGCGTCTATCCATCAATAGAAGTGATCATCGCGGGCGGTGTCGTGCGCGGCTCCGACGGCGGCATCGTCGGCGAGGCGGCCGTCGATTTCATCAACCAGTTCAAGGTCGATTACGCGGTCATCGGGGCTTCCGCCATCGATCATGACGGCGCGCTTCTCGATTACGATTTCCGCGAGGTCAAGGTCGCGCAGGCGATCATCGCCAATGCGCGCCATGTCATTCTCGTCGCCGATTCCACCAAGTTCGAGCGGAGCGCTCCCGTCCGCATCGGCCATCTTTCGCAAGTCGGCAGTTTCATTACCGACCGCTGCGCCGTTCCGGCCTTGCGGCGGATATGCAACGAACGGGACGTGAAGCTGATCGAGACAGCTGTCGTTTCCGTGGACGCCGAATGAAGGTGATATTTTCCTTTTTGTTCGCTTTGGCTTCGAATTATATTCGTTTATAGTGCGGTCTGGTTTCTACAGATCGCGGAGGAAGCGGTGCCCGATTCGCCCCTGTACGACATCTTCATCGTGGGCGGCGGGGTGAATGGGTGCGGCATAGCGCGTGACGCCGCCGGGCGCGGCTTTTCCGTCTTCCTCGCCGAAATGAACGATTTGGCGAACGGCACGTCTTCAGGCTCGACCAAACTCATTCATGGAGGCCTGCGCTACCTCGAATATTATGAGTTCCGGCTTGTCCGCGAGGCGCTGATGGAGCGCGAGGTTTTGTGGCGAAACGCGCCGCATATCATCCATCCGATGCGTTTCGTCCTGCCCTACCAGAAAGGGCTGCGCCCTAAATGGCTGCTGAGACTCGGCCTGTTCCTCTATGACCATATCGGCGGCCGCGAGCTGTTGCCGCCAACCAGGACGCTCGATCTGAGGCGCGATCCGGCCGGACGGCCGCTGAAGCCGGACTTCTCCACGGCATTCGAATATTCCGATGGTTGGGTCAATGATGCGCGCCTTGTCGCCCTCAACGCCCGCGACGCGGCGGATCGTGGAGCGGTCATTCAGACCCGCACGAAATTGACACGTGCGGAACGCGCCGACGGTGTCTGGCGTCTCACGATCGAAAACGGCCTCACCGGCGAGCGTGAGGAGGTCAAGGCGCGTCTGCTGGTCAATGCGGCCGGCCCGTGGGTCGATCACGTGCTCTCCGCCGCGCTCGGGCGGACCGACGCGCACAATGTCCGGCTCGTCCAGGGCAGCCACATCGTCATCCGCAAGAAATTCGATGATCCGCGCGCCTATTTCTTCCAGAACAAGGATGGCCGCATCATCTTCGCCATCCCCTACGAGAATGATTTCACGCTGATCGGCACGACCGACCGCGATTTTGGCGGCGATCCCCACGCCGTTCACATAAGCGAGGCCGAGACCGACTATCTCTGCGCCGCCGCGAGCGAATATTTCGCCGAACCGGTGCGCCGGGAGGATATCGTCTGGACCTATTCGGCCGTTCGTCCGCTCTTCGACGACCACGCCTCCAAGGCGCAGGAGGCGACGCGCGACTATGTCATCAAGACGGACGCACCCGAGGGCGAGGCGCCGCTGATCAACAGCTTCGGCGGGAAGATCACGACCTTTCGACGGCTTTCGGAATCCGTCCTGGAGAAGGCCGAAACCTGCCTCGGCAAACGCGGCGCGCCCTGGACGGCGTCCGCCCCCCTCCCCGGCGGCGACTTCCCCGTCAACGGCTATGCCGGCGAGGTAGCGCGGCTCGAAAAGGATTATCCCTTCCTGGAGCATGCTCACGCGGCGCGGCTGATCCGGCTTTACGGAACGCGGGCGCGCGCCATCCTCGGGAATGCCAGGGATTATTCAGCGCTCGGCACTTGTTTCGGCGCCGACCTTTACGAGGCGGAGGTTCGTTATCTGATGCGCGAGGAGTGGGCCTTGACTGCGGAGGATGTCCTGTGGCGGCGGACGAAACGGGGCTTGCATTTCAGCGCGGCTGAAGCCCAGGCGCTCGAAAATTTCATGAAAGGCGCATCCACGCGCCCGAAAAGGATCAAGGCGGTCTGAACCGTTTCGGAGGGGAAAGCATGAGTGGTTTTATCCTGGCCATCGACCAGGGCACGACATCCACGCGAGCGATCATCTTCGACCGTTCCATGGCGGTCCTCGGCATTGGACAGCAGGAGTTCCGGCAGCATTATCCGGCCTCGGGCTGGGTGGAACACGATCCGGAAGACATCTGGAAGACGGTGCTCCATACCGCCAAAGCCGCCTTGAGAAAGGCGAAGCTGAAAGCGGCGGATATCGCTGCCATCGGCATCACCAACCAGCGTGAGACGGTGGTGATCTGGGACAGGGAAACGGGCGAGCCCATCCACAACGCCATCGTCTGGCAGGACCGGCGCACCGCACCGCTTTGCCAGAAGCTCAAGAAGCAAGGGCTGGAGGGCCGCTTCTCGCGCAAGACAGGCCTCTTGCTCGACCCTTATTTCGCCGGAACCAAGATCGGCTGGCTGCTCGACAATGTCAAAGGCGCCCGTCGCCGCGCCGAAAAGGGCGATTTGCTCGCGGGCACGATCGATTCTTTCCTGATCTGGCGGCTGACGGGCGGCAAGGCGCATGTCACCGACGCGACCAACGCCTCGCGCACACTCGTCTACGACATCGGCAAGAACACCTGGGACGGCGAATTGCTGAACATCTTGCGCATCCCGGAGCGGCTGCTACCCCAGGTGAAGGACTGCGCCGACGATTTCGGCGTAACGGACAAGCGCCATTTCGGAGCCGCTATCCCCATTCTGGGCGTTGCCGGCGACCAGCAGGCCGCGACGGTTGGCCAGGCCTGTTTCCAGCCGGGAATGCTGAAATCCACTTACGGAACCGGCTGTTTCGCTGTTCTCAATACAGGCGAGACGCTGGTCCGCTCCAAAAACCGCCTGCTCACCACGATCGCCTATCGCCTCAACGACAAGACGACCTATGCGCTCGAAGGCTCGATCTTTGTCGCCGGCGCCGCCGTGCAATGGCTGCGCGACGGCATCCGGATGATCGGCCATGCGCGCGACAGCGGTACGCTTGCCGCCGAGGCCGATCCCTCGCAGCAGATCTATCTCGTGCCGGCCTTTGTCGGGCTGGGCGCGCCCTGGTGGGACGCAGAAGCGCGCGGCGCGATGTTCGGATTGACGCGCAATTCCGGTCCCGCCGAGTTCGCGCGGGCGGCACTCGAATCAGTCGCCTACCAGACGCGCGACCTGCTCGACGCCATGCGCAAGGACTGGAAGGGCGCTGGCGAAACCGTGCTGCGCGTCGATGGCGGCATGGTCGCGTCGGATTGGACCATGCAGTGCCTGGCCGACATATTGGACGCGCCGGTCGACCGTCCGAAAATCCTGGAAACGACGGCGCTTGGCGCGGCATGGCTGGCCGGCTCTAAGGCCGGGATCTGGCCGGATGCGGAAAAATTCGCGAAAAGCTGGTCGCTCGATCGCCGCTTCGAGCCGCAAATGGACGAGGCGACACGCAAACGGAAGATCAAGGGGTGGCGGGACGCGGTGAGGCGCACGCTGGTTGGGTGAATGCAACCTTCATCCCGTCCACCTCGCTCGTCTCATGTTCGTCGCTCGCGTGATGTGCGTCCTTCGAGGCTCGCCCTCTGGGCGAGCACCTCAGGATGAGGACCGCTGGCGCAAGACTCCCTCATCCTGAGGCGCCCGCGAAGCGGCGTCGAAGGACGCACTGAAGCATGGATAAACATGAACGCCCGCTCGCGTCACGCCTTCAGCAGCCACTCATGCTCTGCGGCATTGTGGAATTTCCACGTCCGCACCGGGCCGGCCATGACGTTAAGATAATAGAGGTCGTAGCCGTGACAGGCGGCACAGGGGTGATAGCCGCGCGGCACCAGCACCACGTCGCCGTCCTCAACGGTCATCGTTTCGTCGAGCGAGCGGTCATCCGTATAGACCCGCTGGAAAGCGAAACCCTGCGGCGGGTTGATGCGGTGGTAATAGGTCTCCTCCAAGAGCGATTCGGCCGGCAAATTGTCCTGATCGTGCTTGTGCGGCGGGTAGGACGAGGTATGACCGCCTGGCGTGATGACCTCGACCACAAGGAGCGAATCCGCGCCCTGATCGGTTTCCGGCAGGATATTCGTGACATAGCGGGTGTTCGTGCCCTTCCCCCGCACCTCCTGCCCGAGCGCGTCAGGCGCGATGATGCGCGCGGGATGGCTGTGCGGCCTGCCTGGAGCGGTGCACACAGCAAGCTGCAAATCCGTCGTCGCGATCACGCTCCAGCGCGACCCCGCCGGTACATAGACCGACCATGGCTTGCCTTCGAAGGGAGAAACGCGCTCGCCGACGTCGCCCATATCCTTGCCGTCCGCCGTCACGTGCCCCTTGCCGGAAACGAAGACAAGGCAGACCTCGCGATCCCCGGTCTCCGCCGACGCCGCTTCGCCCGGCGCCAGCCGGTGAAGATCGAAGCCGACATAGGTCCAGCCGGCGTTCTGCGGCGTGATATGCGTAACGCGTCCTTGATCGCCGTTCGGCTTCACGAGTAGATTCGGCATCGTCTTCCTTCCATCTTTCCAGCCTTTACAGGTATATTCAGCTGGCTGGGAAACCTTGCGTCTCGACGGTATAGCCGGCGGACGTCATCACGCGCATCAATTCCTTGTAGCCGACTTGCGCCATCTTGAGCGGCGGGTTTTTCTTCGGGTCCTGTTCCGCCTCGACCACGAACCAGCCTTCATAGCCGTAATCCGCGAATTTTTGGACGATGGCGCCGAAATCGAGCGATCCGTCGCCCGGCACGGTGAAGGCGCCGAGCGCCACGGCGTCGAGGAAGGACTGTTTCGCCCGGTCGAGCCCCTCGATGACGTCCATGCGCACGTCCTTCACATGCACATGGTTGATGCGCTTGTGGTGATGATCGATGGCGCGCAGCACGTCGCCGCCGGCAAAGGCAAGGTGGCCGGCATCGAGAAGAAGCGGAATGCCCTCGCCCGAAGACCGCATGAAGGCGTCGAGTTCAGGCTCGGTCTCGACGACCGCCGCCATGTGGTGATGATAGGAAAGCGGCATGCCCTGGTCGGCGCACCATTCGCCGAATTCCGTCACGCGGTTCGCGTAAGCCTTCATCTCCTCGTCGGAAAGCTTCGGCTTGGTGGCGAGCGGCTTCGAGCGGTCGCCCTGAATCGAGCGGCCGACCTCGCCATAAACGATGCAGGGCGCGTTCACCGCCTTGAACAGGTCGATCATCGGCTGGATGCGGACCTTGTTCGCCGCCAGTTCCTCGTTCACCAGCGTGCCCGAGAACCAGCCGCCGCAGAGCGTCA
>DASZUG010000024.1:0-8682 GCA_035547755.1 Rhizobiaceae bacterium | reverse complement strand
CGACTTCACCAGCCGTTCGAGGCGGAAGGCTTCGGTGTAGGAGTTGGCATCCTCCATCAGATGAAGGACGACGCGCGTGCCGCGCTTCGGCGCCTCGTCGAGCGGCACCGAGCCGATCTCGTAAGCGCCCTTACCGTCGGATGACCAGCGCCATGCCTCTTCGCCGCCCGCCCGGCGGCTGGTCACGTCGACCCTGTCGGCTACCATGAAGGCGGAGTAGAAACCGATGCCGAACTGGCCGATGAGTTGAGTACCGTCCGCGGTCTTGCCCGCCTCCATGCTTTCCATGAACGCCCGCGTACCGGAGCGTGCGATGGTCCCGAGCGCCTCCACCATCTCGTCGCGGCTCATGCCGATGCCGTTGTCTTCGACGGAGAGTTGCCTTTTGTCCCGATCGGCCGTTATCGTGATGCGCGGCTGCGGGTCGTCACCAAAGAGTTCTGGCTGGCTGATCGCCTCATAACGCAGCTTTTCGCAGGCGTCGGCCGCGTTGGAGATCAACTCGCGCAGGAAGACGTCACGATCAGAATAGACCGAATGCACCATCAGGTGCAGGAGCCGCGCGACATCCGCCTCGAACGTTTTCGTTTCCGCTGCAGTCCTATCCGTCGTCATTTCAGATCACTGTCTTGCTGCTTACCGATAGGGTCGCGTTCAACTTCTACGGACAGGCCGCCGTAAGGCAATAGCAGCCCGTCTTGATAGTCGTCAGACGATTGTCACCCGGCATGGTGAGCGTTGCCGGCTGGGAACGAGGTCACGGGCGCACTCATGTCAGGCACCAGTAAGTCGTTGTGTCGCGCGAACGCGACGAGAGCCGCGCGCACCGTTTCGGGATCGATCTCGCCCGCGATGCCGGCCTTGCAGGCATTGAGAGCAACGGCATGCGTATGATTCCGATTGGCGGCCGGCCAATCCTGAAGCAGGGCGTATGCTTCCGTCGTACTCTCGATCCTTGCGGGGAAGCCCATTCCGACAAGAAGCGTGACAGGCTCCTCAAAGCGGGCGCGGTCCATGGGTTGATCCTCCTTTCGACGATGTTACACTTGGAGTGGATTGGCTGGCGGCGGCGGTGGAAAATCCGGTTTCAAGCGGATGTATCGGGCGCCGTGCGGTCCCTGGCTGCGTCGTTCTGCGGCCCGCCTCCGGCAGCCTAATCTCCGCCGGCTCGATTTCGTCGCCGCCGGTTTTCGATATCGCGAGGGCCCGGCCTGGCGGCGGCAGCGCTTCATGCGCTTTGACCAGAGCCTCGATCCATGCGGTGACGGCAAGCGGAGCGTCGGCGCGTCCCTCGATCCACGCCTTGACCTCGGCTTCCCGGCGGCCAAGCTCGTCCGCAAGATCGGCAGGCTTCCATCTCAGAATTTTCAGACGTTGGCGCAATCGTCCCGGAATCATGTCGCTACCTCCCTTTCGCCGGCACTCGGAGTCAGGTTTTGTCGGACGCTTGGGAAGCTGCCGAGACATGATGCGCGGCAAGAAACATCAGCGCCGTCGCCGCGGTTCGGCGGTTCCAGCCGGCCGATTGAGCCATGTCCAGCAATCGCGCCAGCAACGGCTTCAGCGTGTTCCGGCATTGCATCTCGTAGGCCAGAAATTCTGCTTCCGCATGCGTCGGCGGCGGAACGGTTTCGATGCCTGTCATCATGTTCATGGCAAGCTCCCGGGCATTTCCGATGGCTGCCCGCCTTGGTTGGGGCGGGCAGCCTCTTCAGTGGCTTCAGAAGTCCATTCCGCCGCCGCCCGGCATTGGCGGGACAGGCGCTTCCTTCTTCGGTTTCTCGGCCACCATCGCTTCCGTGGTGACGAGCAGGCCGGCGACCGAGGCAGCGCCCTGGACGGCCGTGCGCACGACCTTCGCCGGATCGATTACGCCCTGCTTGTAGAGATCGCCGAACTCGTTGGTCTGGGCGTTCCAGCCCCAGCCGAACTCGCCCTTCTCACGCAGCTTGCCGACGATGATCGATCCCTCGGCGCCGGCATTCTCGGCGATCTGGCGCACCGGCGCCTCGATGGCGCGGCGCACGATCTCGACGCCGGTCTTCTGATCAGCATTGTCGACGGCCACACTGTCCAGCGCCTTGGCCGCGCGGAGCAGGGCGACGCCACCACCCGGCAGAACGCCTTCCTCGACAGCGGCGCGGGTCGCGTGCAGCGCATCGTCGACGCGGTCCTTACGCTCCTTCACCTCGACCTCGGTCGAGCCGCCGACGCGGATCACCGCGACGCCGCCCGCCAGCTTGGCAAGGCGCTCCTGGAGCTTCTCGCGGTCATAGTCCGACGTGGTCTCCTCAATCTGGGCCCTGATCTGCGTGACCCGGCCTTGGATCTCTTCCTTGCGGCCGGCACCGTCGACGATCGTGGTGTTCTCCTTCTCGATCACCACCTTCTTGGCGCGGCCGAGCATTTGCAGCGTTACGTTTTCCAGCTTGATGCCGAGATCTTCCGAGATCGCCGTGCCGCCGGTGAGGATGGCGATGTCCTCCAGCATGGCCTTGCGGCGGTCGCCGAAGCCCGGCGCCTTGACGGCGGCAACCTTGAGGCCACCGCGCAGCTTATTGACGACGAGTGTGGCAAGCGCCTCGCCCTCGACGTCCTCGGCGATGATGAGCAGCGGCTTCGACGACTGCACGACCGCTTCCAGCACCGGCAGCATGGCCTGCAGGTTGGAGAGCTTCTTCTCGTGGATGAGCACATAGGGCTCTTCCAGTTCGACGCGCATCTTGTCCTGATTGGTGATGAAGTAGGGGGAGAGGTAGCCGCGGTCGAACTGCATGCCCTCGACCACTTCCAGCTCGGTCTCGGCCGTCTTGGCTTCCTCGACGGTGATAACGCCCTCATTGCCGACCTTTTGCATCGCCTCGGCGAGGAAACGCCCGATCTCGGCGTCGCCATTGGCCGAGATGGTGCCGACCTGCGCGATCTCATCGTTCTTCGTGATCTTGCGGGCATTGGCCTTCAGCTCGGCGACGACAGCATCAACCGCCTTGTCGATGCCGCGCTTCAAATCCATCGGGTTCATGCCCGACGCCACAGCCTTGGCGCCTTCCCGGACGATCGCCTGGGCGAGAACGGTCGCCGTGGTGGTGCCGTCGCCAGCATTGTCGCTGGCCTTGCTCGCAACCTCGCGCACCATCTGGGCGCCCATGTTCTCGAACTTGTCCTCCAGTTCGATCTCCTTTGCCACGGTGACGCCGTCCTTGGTGATGCGGGGCGCGCCGAACGACTTGTCTATGACGACGTTGCGGCCCTTGGGTCCGAGCGTCACCTTCACCGCATTGGCGAGGATGTCGACACCGCGCAGCATCCGCTCGCGCGCGTCAGCGTGGAACTTCACCTCTTTCGCAGCCATTGGATCACTCCTTTCATTCCAGGCAGCTTCATGGACTGATTGACTGTTCGAGAAGCCGTCAGGCAGCCTTCTTCAGCTCAGTGGTTTCACCGATCACGCCCATCACATCGGATTCCTTCATGATGAGCAGGTCCTCGCCGTCGAGCTTGATCTCGGTGCCGGACCATTTGCCGAACAGGATGCGGTCGCCCACCTTGACGTCGAGTTCGACCAGCTTGCCACTCTCATCGCGAGCGCCTGGGCCGACAGCGATGACCTCGCCTTCCTGCGGCTTTTCCTTGGCGGTGTCGGGAATGATGATGCCGCCGGCCGTTTTTTCGTCGGCCTCGATGCGGCGGACCAGGATACGGTCATGCAATGGACGGAACGCCATGTCGTTCTCCTCTTGGACAAACAGATTTTGAGGTTCCTCCACACCGGACCGGCAATATCGGACCGATGCGGGGCGCCGCGACCCCATTCAGGCGTCGCGCGCGCATACGATCTGGTTTGGGAATTTTCCTGTTTCAAGAGGGGAATGCAAAAATTTTAGCACTCATCCCATGAGAGTGCCAACAGGCTGTTATCGTGTCGTTATTTTGCCTTGCAGACGAATTTTCCCGCTTGAACTTTCCCGATGCTCGAACAAAATTATTCGAGCCTTCGCCACTGGCGAGGCTGTGAAACCGGAACCCGACAAAGGAGTTTTCTTGGAAAGACGGAGGACCGAGATGAACCCCACGCCGATCATCCCTTCTCTTGTACCCGAAACATCCGACCTGGCGCTTGACCGGCTGCTATCGCCGGCGCGCCATTTCCGGCATCCCGACGACGTGCTGAACGACAAGACGCTCGACCCGCAGGAAAAGCGCGCGATCCTCTCCTCCTGGGCCTCGGACGCGTGCGCCATAGACTCCATGCCGGCGCTGCGCCAGCCGCCCGGGGCGGAGCGGCCGATCTCCTTCGACCAGATCATGGATGCCTTGTGCAAGCTCGACCACGATATGTCAGGTCGGGCGGCGACGTCCGGCGAATTGCGCCACAATTTCGACAGGCTCGATGCCTGAAGCCGCGCGGAAAGGAGACCCATGAAGACGGTAAGCAGGGAATTCTGCCTGCAGATGGAAGGTTATGGCCTGACCACGGCCGAAATTCACTATCATCTGCCCGACCACCCAAGCCTGCTTCAGCTCTATGTCTGGCAGGACTATGACCTTGCGCCGGAGTTTCCGGAACTGAAGGGCTTTCTTGGATACTGGGAGCGCGAACTGGAGGGCGCGCTGCACTCCGTGCGCGTCGCCCACCATCGCCTCATCGAACCTTCCGAATGGCGCGCCGTCGACGGCATTATTGCCATCCACTGAAACTCGTCTCGGGCCGCAGGACATCGATCACCGATGCCTGGCGTGACTTGCGGGGAAAGCGGGCTGCCGAGGGCGCCAATCCGGCCCGCCTGGCCGCCTTGAGAAACGCCTTATGCGCATCGCGCGCGCTGCGCCAGCCATCCAGCGCGTCGCGGCAGGCGCGTTCCGCCGCGCGCCAGCTCCGTCCGCGCGCCCATTCGGGCCATTGCTGGTCCAGGCATTCCAGCGCCTCGAAGCTGCTGGCGACATTGCGCGAGGTCGTGGAAAATTTGAGAATAACAGGTTCGGGAAACCGAACGTCGTTCATCACTTCCTCCGTTTTTGACGTCTTTTCAAGAGCAAGCAATCGCGGGCATTATCCTCCCGCCGATTATCGAGATGGTTGGCGATCCGACCGGCGTCAAGACGGCGCCATGGCCTTTGCATCCGGATCATGCGGGCAGCTATCCGATCATCAGGCTGAAAGCATCAATCTTCCTCATCGACATCCAGCAGATCGATCAGTTCGGCTAGGCGCGTTCCCGGCAGTGGTCGTCCCTCACCGATCAGTGCCTCGTCGCCGTTGAGCCACGCCCAGGCTTCGCGCAGTTCCTCAAAGGAGGCGCCGGTGGAGAGGATGTCGGCGATGAGCGTTTCGTCGGTCGGTCCAAGGACCGATACGATCTCTTCCCGCGTCATGGGCATGGTCGCTCTCCTGGTATCGATCTGGAAGGTGCCAGCCGAAAGAGGTCTTCCGTTGGCGACGGCAAGATAATGCGCATCGGCGACGGACGTTCCGGCGGCCACCCTCTTGACGCGCGGAAAGTGAATTCCCAAATCGATTCCGCCGGTGCCCTCAGGGGTCGGCAAGGTCAAGGAGCGCATCCTTGGCGCTCCTCGTACCCATGTTGCTCAGCAATGGAGGATATGGCTATGAGAACCGCATTCGACTTTTCCCCGCTCTATCGGTCGAGCATCGGCTTCGATCGCGTCTTCGACCTTCTTGAGAACGCCAGCCGGACGCCGAGCGTCGACAACTGGCCGCCTTACGACATCGCCAGGACCGGCGAAGACGCCTACCGCATCACCATGGCGGTGGCGGGCTTCGGCCAGGACGAGCTAAGCATCGTGCACGAGCCCAACATGCTTGTCATCTCTGGCGAGAGAACGGCGGAAGACAACGGCGATTACCTGCATCGCGGCATCGCCGGGCGGCCATTCGAGCGCCGCTTCGAACTCGCAGACCATGTGAAGGTGACCGGGGCCAGCCTCGTCAACGGCCTGCTGACGATCGATCTCCAGCGCGAGATTCCCGAGGAGATGAAGCCGCGCAAGATCGAGATCGGCAGCAGCAGCGGCAAAGCCGGGTCCCATATCGAGACCAAGGCCACGAAGGCCGTCGATAAGCCGGTCGCCGAGAAACAGGCCGCCTGAGGCAATTCCGATGACGTCTGGACGCCGGACACTGACTGCCCGGCGATGCAGGGGTCTGCCTGAAAGACGGTTATCAAGATTGACGAAAGGAGAATGACGATGAGCGTACGCGATCTTATTCCATGGGGGCGCGAGGAGAGCCGCGTCCCGAGCCTGTTCCGCGACAACGAGCGCGATCCGTTCCTGTCGCTGCATCGCAAAGTGAACAGGCTGTTCGACGACGTTTTCCGCGGCTTGGATGGCGGCCTACCGTCCGTCGGCAGGGTGTCTCCGTTCAACGGGAACTGGCCGAGCGTCGAGATCTCCGACAACGACAAGGAGATCAAGGTGACGGCCGAAGTGCCCGGCATGGAGGAAAAGGACATCGAGGTCCTGCTCGATGACGGCGTGTTGACGCTGCGGGGAGAGAAGCGCTCCGAGACCGGGGACAAGGACCGGCAGTTCTCGGAACGCTACTATGGCCGCTTCGAGCGTCGTATCCCGGTCGGCTGCGAGGTCCAGGAGGATGAGGTCGATGCGCGCTTCAGGAACGGCGTGCTGACCGTGACTTTGCCAAAGACCGAAAAGGCCCAGTCGCAGGTCAAGCGCATCGCCATCAAGAACTGACGTTCAGATTGGCTCCGGGAGGCGGCAGGCGCTGCCTCCCGGCCATCCGGTCCGCCGACAAATTGAAAATCTGATTCCTTTGTTTGCAAAGCTAAATAGTCGCTTGGTCGACCGCACTGTTGTAAATGCGTAGTGTAGGCAAATGTGCTCTCGCAACGTCGAACGGAAGCTGGACGACCGAACGACGACCTCGTATCGCTACTGGCATTAATCACGGAGTTCCGGCTGGAAACGACATGGGAACGTTGCGGAGAAACGGCCGCGGCAACGGCCTGCATTACCATTATGGCACGGCCGTACACACAGGCACGACCAACCCCATGGATGCGTTGTTCACGAGTACTTAACGCAAGCACGGGGTCCGCAAACGACTCAGAGATCTGGTCGGTTCGGCTGCCAGCCGCTTCGGGAAGGTAGTATCCTGTGGTCCTTTACAGTCGAGTCGGCTCTTTCAGCATTGCCCCAACGCCGTCGCTTTTGTCGGCGCGCTGAGATTTGCGAACACTACTAAAGTTCGGTCGCAGGCCAGTTAGCCAGCCTGTTGGCAAGAGAACCTAAGAGAAGAGCAATTGTGCCTTCGTCCAGCCCTTGCGATTGCCGTTGGTTGTTAAGGGGGTGTTTAGACCATTGAGGCAGCCTCCGACCGGAGATCGGCTGAACTAAAATGGCGAATGGCTTCAAAGAGATGATCATCCGGCACCGGCTCACCTTGACGGACATTGCCATGATCGGCGCCGTCGTCGTTGCGGCATTATTCGGCGTTTGGCAATTCGACATCTTTCCTAACGAGACGTCCCAGCAACGATATAGGGTTTTCGAGCTTGACGAGATTTTTGCGATCTGTGCTCTGACCTTCGCACTATTCGCCTGGTCGCGTCTGCGCGCCCAGAGAAGAGAAATCCACCGGCGGCGTGCCGCGGAAGAAGAAGCACGAATCCTGGCGTTTGAGGATACGCTTACAGGTCTTCCCAACCGCCGCCAGTTTCACGCCGCGCTGAACGCCGCACTTGAAGCTCCTCCCAGCGCCAACGCCGTCCACGCGGTCTTCATGCTGGACCTCAACGGCTTCAAGAAGATCAATGACCTTGAAGGACATCCGGCGGGGGACGAAGCGCTGATCCAAACCGCTCTTCGTCTGCGAAGGGCCGTCCGTGAAGGCGATATGGTTGCAAGGTTTGGTGGAGACGAGTTCGCGATCCTTGCCCGGCATCTTTCCGGTGCAGAGGCCGCGGCGAGCTTGGCACTCCGAGTCATCGAAGAGATGGGGCCACCGGTTCGTGCGGGAAACGGCGATCACCCGATCGGGACGGGAATCGGAATTGCCTTAGCGCCGCCCGATGGGACGGATGCCGAAACACTTCTGCGCAAGGCCGATGTGGCGCTCTATCGAGCAAAATCGGAATCGGGGAGTGCGCTTCGCTTCTTCGAGGAGGAGATGGATCATCATATCCGCGAACGAGACAAGCTTGAGCGCGATTTGCGCGGAGCCCTCGATGCAGGAGCAATCGAGATCCGCTATCAGCCTAGGATTGATCTCAGGACCGGTGCGGCGAAGAGCTTCGAAGCACAGCCCTATTGGCATCACGGCGAATTGGGGAACATGGATGCTGCGCGCCTCTTTCCAATCGCCGAAACGGCGGGACTTCTCCGGCCGCTTTTCGAGGAGCTTTTGCGGAGAGCGTGTGGCGACACCGCATCGTGGAGTGAAGAGGTGACGCTGTCTTTTGCCATTCCTGCTTCGCTTTTGCGGGATGCGGGAATCGGACTGCGTATATTGGCCGTTCTTGGGGCAACACGACTGCCGCCTCGCCGCCTTGAGCTGGAGCTTTCTGAAAGTGCTCTCGTCGCAGATCTTCAAACAGCCAAGCGTGTGCTCGGCGATCTCCATGATGCGGGCGTCAGGGTCGCGCTCAATAATTTTGGAACCGGCTATTCCAGCCTCTATCATCTCAGAAACTTCAAGCTCGA
>DASZUG010000023.1:0-91907 GCA_035547755.1 Rhizobiaceae bacterium | reverse complement strand
CTTGAGCCACAAGGCGAGTTCGGCCTCGTCCTTGCGCAGGCCGCGCGGCCAGAGGCGATCGACAAGCACGCGCGCGCCGTCGTCCGGATTGGGTGGGTCGTATACCCTCTTCAGCCCGAGGTTGAGCGCCTCATGAGCCATGGCCATGCCCTTCGGTTCCTGTTCGAGATCCGTTCCTTCAAATTATGGACCATCCCTGACTTCCCGCAACCGCGCCGAGGATCGTCACCATGGCGAGGAACAACAACAGCCAGTGCACCCGGTGAAGCCAGGCAAAAGCGCGTTCCGGCTGGAGCTTCGCCCAGGCGCCGAAATGCCGATCGAGGATGAGAGGCTCGCCGATGAACAGGATGAAGGCGAAGATGAGCCAGACAATCGCCATGGCATGCATCCACCAGAAGCTTACCGAGCGGAAACGATCCCACAGATCGAGTCGCGCCGCCATGTAAAGCCCGCTCAGGCCGACGATCAGCACCGCCGCGCGCGCTTGCCAGATGAAGCGGTGTTCGATCGCATGGAATGCCTTCAGCCAGTCCACACCAAATTCGCCCCGGCGAAGGGCAGGCAGGATCACGGTCGTCACCATGGCCACCCCGCCGATCCAGACCACCACGGCGACTACATGCAGCGCCCGTGCAAGGATGACGTCGTCCATGGGAATATGCCTCGCGTCAAAGCGGATAACAATGCGAGGAGTATACGCGAACGAAAGCGGAAATTGCGCTGCAGCAAATTGCCCCTGACGGAGATGCGGCAATGAGGGGCACCCGTTTGCCAGGAAAAAGCCCGACAGAGCCGGGCTTTTTCGTCGCATGCCAAAAACAAAGCCGAGGAGAGGCTACTGCACCACCTCGCCATGCTGGGTGATGTCGAGGCCTTCCTCTTCCTCCATCGGGAAGGGACGCAGGCCCACGAGGGCCTTCACGATCATGAGAATGATGAGCGTGGCAATGGCCGTATAGGCAATGGTGACGGTCACGCCGTAAAACTGCGTGACGATCGAGTGCGCCTTGCCGGCGGAATTGATAGCCGGATCGGCAAACAGGCCGGTCAGCAGCGCGCCGACGATGCCGCCGACGCCATGGACGCCGAACGCATCGAGCGAATCGTCATAGCCGAAGGCATGCTTCAGCTTCGTTGCAGCGAAATAGCAGACGATGCCCGCCACGATTCCGACGACGAGCGCGCCGGTCGGGTTGACGAAGCCCGAGGCGGGCGTCACCGCGACAAGGCCCGCGACGGCGCCAGAAATGATGCCGAGCAGGCTGGGTTTTCCGGCGATGAACCATTCGGTGAACATCCAGGCAAGAGCCGCGGCGGCTGTCGCGACCTGCGTGTTCATCATCGCCGCTCCGGCAAGTGCGTTCGATGCAACGGCGGAGCCGGCATTGAACCCGAACCAGCCGACCCAGAGCAGAGAGGCGCCCACCATGGACAAAACGAGATTGTGCGGCGCCATATTGACCTCACCATAACCCTTGCGCTTGCCGATGACCAGCGCACAGACGAGGCCGGCGACGCCGGCATTGATATGAACCACCGTGCCGCCGGCAAAATCGAGAACGCCGAGCCCGCCAAGAAACCCGCCGCCCCAGACCCAGTGCGCGATCGGGCAATAGACGAAAAGCACCCACAGGCACATGAAGACGAACATGGCGGAAAACTTCATGCGCTCCGCGAACGCGCCGGCGATCAGTGCAGGCGTGATGATCGCGAACGTCATCTGGAACATGGAGAAGACATATTCCGGGATCGTCGGGGCGAGCGAATTGACCGTATTGATGGTGACGCCAGCCAGGAAGAGGTGTCCGAAGCTGCCGATGAATCGGCCCGGCAGGTTGGGATCACTGTTGGTGAAGGCGATCGAATAGCCCACCACCATCCACAGCACCGTGACCGCACATGTTATGGCGAAGCTTTGCATCAGCGTCGCCAGAACGTTCTTCTTGCGCACCATGCCGCCATAGAAGAGGCCAAGGCCCGGTATCGTCATCATCAGGACGAGCGCCGTAGAGGTCAACATCCAGGCCGTGTCGCCGCTGTCGAGCTTCGGTTGGGCCGCCTCGGCGAATGCCGGCAGCGTTCCCAAAAGGGCTAGAACGGCCGCCAGCGCGCCAGTCTTGAAATGGAATATCCGCATCTTTCGGTCCCTTGCCATCCGCGTTGCTCGATAGCGCCGTCTTCTTGTCGGCACTGGATCGAAGGGTGGCAATCAAGCTCCGTGCCAATTGCCCGCAGTCACGGCAATTCGCGGGAATTATTGGACAATCGGAAAATCGCCGGAGAGGGATGCAAGAGCAAAACGGCCCAATATGACTACAAAATATGCAGCAACACCAATCGTGATTAATTTTTAGGCGTAGTCCGGAGACGTACAAGCCCTTCCTGTGCTGTCGACGCGATCAGCAAACCCTCTTCACTGTAGACAGAGCCACGGGAAAAGCCGCGCGCGCCGGAAGCGGAGGGGCTATCCTGGGTGTAAAGAAGCCAGCCCGAAAGAGGGTGAGGGCGATGGAACCACATCGCATGGTCGAGGCTCGCCATCTGCAGGTCGGGATCGAACCCCGAGCGGCCATGCGCGAAAGTCGAGGTGTCAAGCAGCGTCATGTCCGAGATGTAGGCGAGGATCGCCGCCTGCAGCCCGCGGTCGTCCGGCACCGGGCCCTGGAGTCGCAGCCAGACCTGCTGGCGCGGCGGCAGTTGCTCGCGGCTGGTATAGTGTTCCATCTGGACCGGACGTATCTCCAGCGGCCTTTCGCGCGCCCAATAGCGGCGGATCGCATCGGGTACATTGAGACCCGGATCGCTGATCAATTCTCTTTGCGTCTTCAGCGTTTCCGGCCGGGGGATATCGGACGGCATAGCGATCTCGTGATCGAGGCCCGGTTCCTCCACCTGGAAAGACGCCTCGAGCGAAAAGATCGCACGGCCATGCTGGATCGCCGTCACCCGCCGCGTCGCAAAGCTTATTCCGTCGCGAAGGCGCTCCACCTCATAGATAATAGGAGTGGAGGGATCACCCGGCAGCATGAAATAGCAATGCAGGGAATGCACATGCCGTGCGGGCCCGACCGTCCGTTGGGCCGCCACCAGCGCCTGGCCGATGACCTGGCCGCCGAAGACACGCTGCCACGTGACCTTCGGGCTCAAGCCGCGAAACAGATTGTGCTCGATTGTCTCCAGGTCCAGGATGGACAATAATTCTTGCATGGCCGAAGACATTCGCTGGTCCTTGATGCTTTCGGAACCGCTCCGCGTCAGCCGGGTTTCCGACAAGACAGACGGTGAAGTCAAGAATGAAGGAGGCGGCAATGGCGAAAGAGAAGAGGAAGCCCGCGTCGGACAGGGATGAAAACGCCCGTCTCGACGTCCTCATCGTCGGCGCCGGCTATGTCGGTCTCGCCGCTGCCGTCTCGATCAAGCAAAGCCGTCCGGGCATGGCGGTCGCCATCGTCGATGCCGCGCCCGCAGGCGTCTGGAAAAAGGACATGCGCGCCTCCGCGATCGCCGCCGCAGCCTGCCGGATGCTCACACAATTGAGCGTTTGGGATAACATCAGGCCGGAGGCGCAGCCCATCACCGAGATGATCGTCACCGATTCGCGCACGGCGGATCCTGTCCGCCCGACCTTCCTTACCTTCGATGGAGAAGTCGCTCCGGGCGAACCGTTCGCCTATATGGTCGAGAACAATGTTCTGAACGGCGCGCTCCGCGCCGAAGCCGAGCGCCTCGGCATCGATCTGATCGAGGGCGTCGCCGTGGAGGCTTTTGAGATTTCCGGCGGCGCGGCGAAAGTCCATCTGGCCGATGGCATCTCGATGGAAACGAGGCTGGTGGTTGCCGCCGATGGCGTCCATTCGAGACTGAGGGACATGGCAGGCATCAAGACGGTCCATTGGGATTACGGCCAGTCCGGCATCGTCTGCACCGTGATGCATGAAAGACCGCATCATGGCCGGGCCGAGGAGCATTTCCTTCCGTCCGGCCCCTTCGCCATCCTGCCGTTGAAACCCGACGCCAAGGGCAAGAACCGTTCCTCGATCGTCTGGACGGAGCGGCGAGCGGACGCCGAACGGCTCGTCAAGGAAGACATCTTCATCTTCGAGACGGAGTTGGAACAGCGCTTCGGGCTGAAGCTCGGCGAAATCCATGTCGAAGGAGACCGCCGCGCCTGGCCTCTGGGGCTTACGCTTGCCCGCTCCTTCGTCGCGCCGCGGCTGGCGCTTGCCGGCGATGCGGCCCACGGCATCCATCCGATCGCGGGTCAGGGCCTCAATCTCGGCTTCAAGGATGTCGCCGCGCTCGCCGAGACGGTGGTCGAGGCTGATAGGCTTGGCCAGGATATTGGCGGCATGGCAGTGCTCGAACGCTACCAGCTCTGGCGGCGCTTCGACACGGTCCAGATGGGCGTGACGACCGACGTGCTGAACCGCATGTTCTCCAATGATTTCACCCCGCTGCGGGCCGTGCGCGACATCGGCCTCGGCCTGGTCGATCGTGTGCCGCGGCTGAAGGAGTTCTTCATCAAGCAGGCCTCCGGCCTCGGCGGCGCGACGCCAAGGCTCCTGCAGGGCGAGCCGATCTGACGGGCAGTGCGTGAAAGCGGACGTGCCGAGCTTTCGCCGCATAGTCCACAGCCATACAAACCCTATATTGGCAACGACATCACCGGCCTCAAAACAAGGAGAACATCATCATGCACCGCCAAGCCACCGCCATCTGGAAGGGAACGCTCACCGAAGGTTCGGGTACGCTCGAAACCCAGAGCGGCGCTCTCGCCAGCATGCCCTATTCCTTCAAGGGCCGTTTTCAGGATGAAAGCGGCAAGTCAGGCACCAATCCCGAAGAGTTGATCGCCGCCGCCCATGCCGGCTGCTTCGCCATGCAGCTTTCGCATTTCCTCGCGGAAAACGGCACGCCGGCGGAAAAGCTCGATGCCAAGGCGCTCGTCACCTATGGCCCGGCGGCAGGCGGCGGTTTCGAAATCACCGAAAGCGCCATCACGCTGGTCGGCACGGTTCCTGGTATCGATGCCGGCAAATTCAAGCAGCTCGCCGACAAGGCGAAGGCGTCCTGCCCTGTTTCCAAAGCGCTCGGCGCGATCAAGGTTTCGCTCGACGCAAAGCTTGGTTGACGAAGTTTGGGGGGCAAACTCTGTCGTGGACATGTGGTGCGTCCTTCGAGGCTCGCTGCGCTCGCACCTCAGGATGAGGACCGTTTGCGCCTGACTCGGTTGAGAGGCGTTTGCGCCAGACTCCCTCATCCTTGTACAGACCGGGGAGATCGGTGCGCATGACTCTCAATTTGAGGTTGGCACGGAGAGTCCTCATCCTGAGGTGCGAGCGAAGCGAGCCTCGAAGGACGCACTGAAACATCCCGGCCGAAGAGGCTTCTCGCAAGAATGCTCTATCGGATTTCCAGAGCCTGTAGCCTTGCTTTCAGGGCCGCGACCTCTTCCTCCAGCGCCTCGACGCGCGCTTTGAGTTCCGAAACCGGCGAAGCGGATTGGGGCGCCGCGGCAGAAGCCGCCGGAGGCGTCGCTCCGCCGAGCAATTGCATATAGCGCTCCTCGCGCTGGCCCGGCCCGCGCTCGAGCAACTGGATGAGCGGCGGCCTGCGCCCGATCAGAAGATCGAGATCGTCGCGCAGATCGTCGATCGAGGAAAAGCGCGCCATGCGTTCCGACCGCGCCAGAAGTTCATGCGCCGTCTGCGGTCCGCGCAGCAGGAGCAGGCCGAGAATCGCCATCTGCGGCCGGGTCAGTGAGAAATGCTGTGCGGCGAGATGCTCGTAACGCTCGACGCGCGAGGCAAAAACCTGCCGCACCAGGCCCTTTTGTTCCAACGCCTTGAGCGCCCGGTGCACCTCCATCGTCTCCAGCGCCATGACGGGTTCGCGCGCCGTCTTCTGGTTGGCCGCCGCCAGCGTGGCATTGAGCGTCAGCGGATAGACGTCGGGCGTCAGCTCCTTCTTCTCGATCAGACAGCCGAGAACGCGCGCTTCTGCCAGGTTTAGGACGAGAGATTCGGTTTCAGTCATGAAGATTAGCTATCTTCTTTATAAGAGCCACGATTTCCTCGACACGTGTAGACAGTTGTTGCACCGAAACAGCAGATGCCAACTTTTCTACAGCGCGTAAGCCAATCCTTTTAGTTTCCGGTAGGCACGCTGCCGGTGCAACGTAAAAAAGCCATTGCGAAGGGTCACGGTGATCGGCCCTTTCGTCCGTAATAGAATGCAGAGCTAGTACATAGAGATCGGCATTCCGACCGGGAGCCGGTACCCAAGTAATGCCGTTCAGCCAATAGCCGGTCTTGGGTGCGATATCCCAAGAAGGGCGCGAAAAACGCGCTGTCGACCAAGTTTGCCGGATTGCACTTTGTTTAACTTCCAATCGGATATTATTTCGGGTGAAATCGTATGGGGCATAATCCGAGGAACACCACTCCCACTCTGGTAAGGCTGTAGCAACAATCGCCTCTACAATGACCGATCTGTAAATGTTGGTAACAAGCGGCCTTCCAAAGATAGCAGCGGAAGCCGCCGAAACGATCTCCGCGCTTGTGGTCACGGGTCATTCACTCCTAAATCACACCCTTCTTTCCACCATCATCTTCTTGATTTCGGCAATTGCCTTCGCGGGATTGAGCCCCTTCGGACAGGCTTGGGTGCAATTCATGATCGTATGGCAACGATAGAGCCGGAACGGGTCTTCCAAATTGTCGAGCCGCTCTCCGGTGGCCTCGTCTCTGGAGTCGATCAACCAGCGATAGGCCTGGAGAAGCGCGGCGGGGCCGAGATAGCGGTCGCCGTTCCACCAATAGGACGGGCAGGAGGTCGAGCAGCACGCGCACAAGATGCATTCATAGAGACCATCGAGCTTCGCCCGGTCCTCATGGCTCTGCCGCCATTCCTTTTCGGGCGCAGGCGTGACGGTGATCAGCCAGGGCTCGATCGAGGCGTGCTGCGCGTAGAAATTGGTGAGGTCGGGCACGAGGTCCTTCACCACTGGCATGTGCGGCAGCGGATAGATCTTCACCGCCCCGTCGATCTCGTCCATGCCCTTGGTGCAGGCGAGCGTGTTGGTTCCGTCGATGTTCATGGCGCAGGAACCGCAAATGCCCTCGCGGCAGGAGCGCCGGAGCGTCAGCGTCGGGTCGACCTTGTTCTTGATCCATAAAAGCGCGTCGAGCACCATCGGCCCGCAATCGTCCATGTCGACATAATAGGTGTCGAGGCGCGGGTTCTGCCCGTCGTCCGGCGACCAGCGATAGATGCGGTATTCGCGCAGGTTGGCCGCACCTTCCGGCTTCGGCCAGACCTTGCCTTCACGGACCTTGGAGTTCTTGGGGAGCGTGAGTTGGACCATCTCGTCTGTCCCTTGATCAATACACGCGCTTCTTCGGCGCGAGCTTCTTCGGGTCGATGCCACCTTCGGAATAGGGAAGCATGGTTTCCGCATGAACCGGGCGATAGGCGAGGGTCACATGGCCTTTATCGTCCACCCATGAAAGCGTGTGCCGGCGCCAGTTTAGGTCGTCGCGGTCGGGGAAATCCTCACGCGCATGCGCGCCGCGGCTTTCCGTGCGCGCTCCGGCCCCATAGACGGTGGCGATCGCGTTCGTCATCAGGTTCTCGAGTTCAAGCGTCTCGACGAGATCGGAATTCCAGATCATCGACCGGTCCGTCACCCTGATATCGGACAGTTCGTTCCAGATCGCCGAAATGCGCCTGCAACCCTGAGCCAACGTCTCATCCGTACGGAAGACGGCAGCGTCCTCCTGCATGGTGCGCTGCATCTTCTCGCGCAGTTCCGCCGTCGGTTTCGAGCCATTGGCGTGGCGCAGGCGATCGAAGCGCTCCATGATCTTTTCCACCGCCGCCTCGTCCGGCTTTGGAACAGCGGCGTTACGGTCGATCACCTCCGCCGCGCGGATCGCCGCCGCACGGCCGAAGACGACGAGGTCGATCAGCGAGTTCGAACCGAGGCGGTTGGCGCCGTGGACGGAGGCGCATCCCGCCTCGCCGACGGCCATCAGGCCGGGCTGGACGCGGTTCGGATCGTCCTCCGTCGGGTTGAGCACTTCGCCCCAATAATTGGTCGGGATACCGCCCATATTATAATGCACGGTGGGCAGCACCGGGATCGGCTCCTTGGTCAGGTCGACGCCGGCGAAGATGCGCGCCGATTCGGAAATGCCAGGCAGACGTTCCGCCAGGACCGCCGGATCGAGATGGTCGAGATGCAGGAAGATGTGGTCCTTCTTCTTGCCGACGCCGCGTCCTTCGCGGATTTCGAGCGTCATGCAGCGCGAGACGACATCGCGGCTGGCGAGGTCCTTCGCCGAGGGCGCGTAGCGTTCCATGAAGCGCTCGCCCTCCGAATTGACGAGATAGCCGCCCTCGCCGCGCGCGCCTTCGGTGATAAGGCAGCCGGCGCCGTAAATGCCGGTCGGGTGGAACTGCACGAATTCCATGTCTTGCAGCGGTAGCCCCGCCCGCGCCGCCATGCCGCCGCCGTCGCCGGTGCAGGTATGCGCCGAAGTCGCCGAGAAATAGGCGCGGCCGTAGCCGCCCGTCGCCAGCACGACCATCTTGGCGGAGAAACGGTGGATGGTGCCGTCGTCGAGGTTCCAGGCGACGACGCCGGTGCAGACGCCATCCTTCGACATGATCAGGTCGAGGGCGAAATATTCGATGAAGAACTGCGCGTGGTGCTTCAGCGACTGGCCATAGAGCGTGTGCAGAATGGCATGGCCCGTCCGGTCGGCGGCGGCGCAGGTGCGCTGGACGGGCGGCCCTTCGCCGAATTCCGTCATATGGCCGCCGAACGGCCGCTGGTAGATCTTGCCCTCTTCCGTACGGCTGAAGGGCACCCCGTAATGTTCGAGTTCATAGACGGCCTTTGGCGCCTCGCGCACCATATATTCCTGCGCGTCGATGTCGCCCAGCCAGTCGGATCCCTTGACCGTGTCGTAGAGATGCCACTGCCAGTTGTCAGGACCCATATTGGCGAGCGAGGCGGCGATGCCGCCTTGCGCCGCGACCGTATGAGAGCGCGTCGGGAACACCTTGGTAATGCAAGCCGTCCGCAACCCCTGCTCCGCCATGCCGAGCGTGGCGCGCAAGCCGGCGCCGCCCGCGCCGACGACCACGACATCGAAGGCATGATCGATGAAAGTGTAGGCGGAGCCAATCGTGGAGGACTTGGCCGTTCCGGACGTTTGAGCCATCGTCAACCTCCGAAGGCAAGCTTGAGAAGCGCGAAAAGGGAGGCAACGCCAACGATCACGCAAAAAAAGGTGCTGAGCATCAGGAGCGAGACCTTCAGGCCTTCGCCATGAATATAGTCCTCGATGATCTCCTGCATGCCGAGCCGCATATGGACGAGGCTGATCAGGATGAAAAGTCCGAGGACCAACGCATTGAAGGGATGTGACAGCGACGCCCGCACTTCCTGATAGCCCCCGCCGTTCAGCGATATGACGAGGATGATGAAATAGATGGAAAGCGGGATGAGGGCGACGGAGGTGACGCGTATATGCCAGAAATGGCCCGTTCCGTCCTTCGCCGCGCCAAGGCCACGGACCTTCTTCAGCGGCGTGATCATGTCGGCCATGTCAGAACGCTCCCCGCGCGGCATAGCCGACGATCCAGATGATGATGGTAAGCGCGACCGATCCGATGATCGTCGCCCAGGCGAGCCTGGTGGCGGTGCGCTTTTCCATCCAGTTGCCGGTATCCCAGATGAGATGGCGGATGCCGCCCAGCAAATGATGCACCAGCGCCCATGTGTAGCCGAAAAGCACAAGCCGCCCGATCCATGAACCGAAGGCCAGGTTGGCTATGTCGAAAGTATGCTGAGAGGTGGCGGCCGCGATCACCCACCAGGCAAGAAGAAGAGTGCCGAAATAGAGCGCTCCGCCGGTGATGCGGTGCAAGATCGACATCAGCATGGTCGGGATCAGTCGATAGATTTGCAGATGCGGCGACAGGGGTCGCGCATGCATCATCGTTTCCTTGCTCATTTCAGCCCCCGTTTGGGTCTGGCCCGGCATCCAAAGACAACTGGGTCGTTGCCTTGAAAAATCGATACCGGCGTCATGCCTGGATGACGCCTTTTAGAACTCTTTTTGCACCGCGTCAAAGTCGAAAAAACGTGTCGGCATCATAGTTTATGGCCTGGACCATGCAAATTTCCCAAGCACGCTCCAGTTCAAACCGATTTGAATAGCGTGGGCTGGAAGAATCGAGGGGTCGCGGCAGGAAAAGTCACATCACGCAATTCACCGGCCGCTTGCCGCTGACCATCCACAGCGCCTTGCGGCCTTCCAGCACCAGGGCATAGCCGGGCTCGCCGTAACGGCTCTTCTGTGCGGGAGGTGACGCGGGAAGGACGACGTCCGCGCCGCGCGAATCGATGACATGCACGGACGTCCCGAAATCCTCCAGATTGATCTCGCTGTTTCCATCGCATCGAAACGAAGTGTAGCGCAGTTCGGGAGCGGCACTGGCCGCCCCGGTCGGCGCGGTCTGGGTTGGAGCGGCGACACAGGCGGAAAGAAGCATTGACGCGAAGGAGGCCAATAGGATGCCGAGCTTGCTTCGATCCACTTGCTGTTTTCCTTTGCCTGCCGCCCGGACCTTTTTCCTTGAAGAGGAGCGGGGCAATACCCTCTGCGGCGTTAACCATAAGCGTTGAAGATGACGGTCAATGACGGTGACAAAGGTTAATAAAAGGTTAATCTCCGATTCGGAAATCATTCAATTGGCCTGCGGAGCTTGCCATGGAAGCGCGTTCCCACTCGAAAAAACCGGCTCTGAAGAGATCGATAGGGGCTGGTGCCATGTTCCTTGCCTCCTTCTTCGGCGCCCACGCGCCGGCGCTGGCTGGCAGCTTCTATCATGACCACGCCTATGCCGATTCCTACGGCAATCTCGTCATCTACAGCCCAGCGGGCTACAAGGCGATCGTCGTCGGCAAGGGTTATCTCGCCCCCAAACTGGCTGCGGCGAGCGAAAAAACCACTCATGTCGCCCGCGGGCAGGCGGTGCCGGGCGCCGTCTATTATCTCGCCGACCACTGCGCCCGCAGCGCCGTTCTCCTGCATGGCCGAAGCTATATGTATGGTCTGCCGGAGAACGTCGTCCCGGTTCCCGCGGATGAATATTGCGGCCGATAGCGCGGCGGACGGCGCCATAGCGAGGCTTTTCCGTCGCACCTTGCTGCTTGATAGAGATGCCGTCATGCCATAAGGCGGACTGTCATCAGGTCAGCGTCAGGATGCGATGGGAGGCAGGTGTCGGTTAGGGCTTTTCGGTACAAGGCGGCTTTTTTCGCGCTGGTGCTGATTGTCACGGCGCTCGCCGCGTTTGCCTCCTGGTATGCGGCAATGGGAGCAGGCCGCCGCCGCGCGATCATTACGCTCGACGGTTCGTTGCAGATATTGTCGCGTTCGGTGGAAAGCGAAATCGAACGCTTCCGCTATCTTCCCGCCGTTCTGGCGCATGACAAACGCATCCGCTCTGCCCTCATCGCCGGCACGCCCGAGTCCATCGGCGCGGCAAATGATTATCTGCTCGCGGTCCGGGACGATTCCCGCGTCGATTCCCTCTATATAATGAAGACCGACGGGCTGACCGTCGCCGCCAGCAATTTTGCCGAGCCGACGAGTTTCGTTGGCGAGAACTACCGTTTCCGTCCCTATTTCCAGGACGCGCTTCGCACGGGAACGGGCCGATATTACGCCGTGGGCGTAACCACCGGGCTTCCAGGTTATTTCCTTGCCTCGGCGATCCGCGACGAATCGGGAATCATCGGCGTTGCTGTGGCCAAGGTCGACATGCACACTGTCGAGGAGGCATGGCAGGAGGCCGGAACGCTTGCGGCGATCGCCGACAATGACGGTGTCATCTTCCTCACTGGCCACAAGCAGTGGAAATATCGTCCGCTTCACCCGCTCGACGACGCAGCGCTCCAGCGCGTTGCCGAGACGCGGAAATATGACGGCGTGACGCTCGAAGCGACGTCGCCCATCCTCGGCCAAAACGAGCCGGAAACGGATGGAACGGCCCGCGCCGATCTCAATCATCGTCATCTCTTCCGATCGATACGGGTCGAGCCGGACGGCTGGCAGCTTTGGACGGCGGCCAGCATGGCGCCGATTCGCGCCAATGCCAACCTCGTCGCCTCGCTGGTCGCCCTTGCTTGTCTGCTCCTGTCCGGGACGATCCTTTATCTCAGGCAAAGGCGGCAACTTCTCCGCGCCAAGCTCGACGCCAATGCGCGGCTGGAGCAGCGCGTGGCCGAACGTACGGCGGAACTCAATCGCGAAATCGAGGAGCGCAAACGCGCCGAGGCGGAACTGCGCGACACGCATGCGACGCTGGTGCAGACGGCGAAGCTGGCGGCGCTTGGGCGCATGTCGGCCGCCATCGCGCATGAGGTCAGCCAGCCACTCGCCGCGATGGAGAATACACTCGCCTCGACCGCGCTTCTGGCGGAGCGCGGCGAATCTGGCCGCGTCATCGAAAAGGTCGGCGCCGCGCGTGAACTCGTCCGCCGCCTTCGCCGCACGGTCAAGCATTTGAAATCTTTCGCCCGCAATGAGCCGGGGCAGCGCGAAATCGTCGATGTTGGCAGGAGCATTGCCGCGGCGGTCGACCTTGCCCTCCATCGCGCCAACGCGTCGGGCGTTCGAATAAAAGTCGAGCCGGGCGCGCGCACGCTCAAGGTGGCGGCGAACGCGATCCGGCTCGAACAGGTCATCCTCAACCTCCTTATCAACGCGCTCGATGCTGTGGCGGAATGCTCGGCGCCCGAAATCCGCGTCGGTGCGCATCGGAGCGGGCCCATGGTAAAGATCGAGGTGGTCGACAACGGAGCCGGCATACCCGAGAATCTGAAAGAGCGGATCGCCGAGCCCTTTTTCACCACTAAGGAAACCGGCGAAGGGCTGGGACTCGGCCTCTCCATTTCGCGCGCGATCACCGCCGAATTCGGCGGCAGCCTCTCCTTCGCCGCGTGCGAAGGCGGCGGGTCGATCTTCACCGTCTCCCTGCCCGCAACTGCCCATACCCGCATGGCCGGCGAGGTTGCTGCATGACCAGGGGAGCAATGCTTTTCGTCGATGACGATACGGAATTGCGCGAATCTGCCCGCGAATGGCTGATGCTGAGCGGCTTTTCCGCCGAGGCTGCGGCTGATGCGCCCTCGGCCCTGAAAAAGCTCGCGCGGGCGGATTTCGATGCGCTTATTACCGATATCAGGATGCCCGGAACCGACGGGATGACGCTGATGCGTTCCGCGCTTGGCCGCGATCCGGCGCTCCCGGTCATCCTGCTCACCGGCCATGGCGATGTCGCCCTTGCGGTGGAGGCGATGCGGTCCGGCGCTCATGATTTCCTCGAAAAACCCTATGATGCCGACCATCTCGTCGCCGTGATCGACCGGGCGGTAGCGGCAAGGCGGCTCGATCGGGAGATGGAAAGGCTGCGCGCCGGAACAGGCGGCAATGCCCTGGAGGAACGTCTCGTCGGCAGCACACCGCAAATGATGGCGCTGAGGAAGCGCATCCTGCAACTCGCCGATATCGACGTGGACATCTTGATTCAGGGAGAAACCGGAACCGGCAAGGAGGTGGTGGCGCGCGCACTGCATGAAAGCGGCAAGCGCTCAAGGCGACCCTTCATGGCGCTGAATTGTGCGGCGATTCCAGAAACGATCTTCGAGAGCGAGCTTTTCGGCCATGAGCGCGGCGCCTTCACGGGCGCCGTCCAGAAGCGTGTCGGGCGCATCGAACATGCGGGGGGTGGCACGGTCCTTCTCGACGAGATCGAATCGATGCCCCTGCCTCTTCAGGCGAAGATGTTGCGCGTGATCCAAGAGCGTGTCGTCGAGCCGCTTGGCTCGAACCGGCAGGTGCCGGTCGATGTTCGCTTCATCGCCGCGACCAAGGCGGATCTGAAGGCGGAAAGCGATGCCGGACGCTTCCGCGCTGACCTCTATTTCCGGCTGGCCACCGTCCAGATCGCCATTCCGCCCCTGCGTCAGCGGCGCGCCGACATAGCGCTTCTTTTCCAGCGTTTTTGCCTTGAGGCCGAGCGCCGCCACAATCGGGAGGCGCCGAGTCTGACAGCCGCCCGCCTCGCCGCGCTCGCGGCGGAAGACTGGCCAGGCAATGTGCGGGAATTGCGCGCCGCAGCCGAACGCTTCGTGCTCGGTCTGCCGCCGGATCAGTCCGGCGATACCCTGTCGGAAGCTGCTCTCGGTTTATCATTGCCCGAACGTGTCGCCACCTATGAAGCCCAGTTGATAAGGAATGCTCTCGACGCCCATGGCGGCAACGCCCAGCAGGCAAGCACGGCACTTGGCATTCCCCGGCGGACATTGAGCGAAAAAATCGCCCGCTATGGGCTGAAGCCGCCCATCACGACGACGTAAGCATATCCGTGGAAGAGGGCTATTTCCCGGTGAGCGAGGCGAGCCGCTCCTGCAGGAACGCACGTATCGCGGCATCCGATTCAAGTCCGATGGCGCGACTATATGCAGCATGCGCACCGGCCGAATCGCCGGTTCGCCTGAGCAATTCCGCCCGTGCCGCCCAATAGGGCTGATAATCGACGAAGCGCCGATCTCCGGAAATGTTGTCGAGCAGGGCAAGCCCTGCCGGAGCGCCGCGGGCTTCCGCCGCTGCGACGGCATGGTTGAGCGCGGCAACCGGTGAACCGGTGAGCGAGACCAGCATCTCGTAAAGCATCTCGATCGCGTTCCAGTCGATCGTTTCCCGCCGCCGGCCCGCCACATGCGCCGACTGGATAGCCGCCTCGATCTGGTACCGGCCGATCATTCCGGCCAGGCTCGCCTTTCGTAGAAGCGCCTCCGCTTCCTCGATCATGGCCGCGTCCCACAAAGCGATGTCCTGCGCGGCGAGCGGCACATAGGCGCCGCCCGCGGTGCGCCGGGCAGAGCGGCGGGCCTCGGCGAACAACATCAGCGCAAGCAGCCCGAGCGCCTCCGGCTCTTCAGGCATGAGCAGGACGAGCAATCGTCCGAGCCAGATTCCTTCCCCGGATAGGCCCCGGCGGCGCATCTCCGCCCCCATGGGATCAACCCAGCCCTCCGCATAACTCGCGTAAACCGCTTCGAGGACGGCATCGAGCCGTTCGGGAAGATCCGGGCGCTCCGGTATGGCAAACGGGATTCCCGCATGCCTGATGCGTGTCTTGGCGCGCACGAGCCTCTGGGCCATGGTCGCGGGCGATATGAGAAAGGCCGATGCGATCGTCGCGGCATCGAAGCCGAGGACCGTCTGCAGCATCAGCGGCGCGCGGATCTGCGGATCGATTGCCGGATGAGCGCAGGCGAACATCAGCCGCAAGCGCTGATCGGGGATATCCTTTTCGTCACGCTCGCCGACCTCCGCCGCGATCATTTGAAGATCATCCGATGCGGCATCAGCCGTTTTCGTCCGCCTCGCCGCATCGATGATACGCCGCCGTGCGACCGTCAGCAGCCAGGCTTCCGGCTTGGCCGGAATTCCGGTCTTCGGCCAATCCACGAGCGCCGCGGCGAAAGCGTCGCCAAGCGCATCTTCCGCACCGGCAAGATCGCGCGTCCGCGCCGCGAGATAGGCGACGAGCTTGCCATAACTCTGGCGCGCCGCCTGCTCGGCGGCGACTTTCGCGCGACCATCGCCGGCAATGGGCATTCTATTCCGTATATTCCCACATCGGCCGCACTTCGATGGTGCCGCGCTGGGCGCCGGGGCAGCGTGCGGCCCAGGAGAGCGCCGCATCCATATCCGGCGCCTCTATCATATAATAACCGCCGAGCTGCTCCTTCGTGTCGGCATAGGGTCCATCAAGCACTTTCTTCTGGTTTTCTTGGAAACGCACGCTCGTCGCCATCGATGTCGGCCTGAGGCGACCACCGCCGAGCCAAACGCCCGCTTCTTTCATCGCATCAGTGTAGGCAAAATAGGCCGCCGTCATCTGTGTGGCGGCGTCCTTGGACGCAGCCTGGTAGTCGCCTTCATTGATGTAGATCAGCAACATGTAACGCATCTTGATCTCCTGTTCTCATTGCTGCCGGACGGATTTGTCCGGCCGATGCGATGACGGGTATCCCCTCCCGGATTCGACAGTTCGCAAAAAAATTTTCTTCCAGCGGGCTCTTCGGCGGATTTCCGCCGAACATCTCCGGATTTTGGCGGAAAATCGCCGACTTCAGATTCCCTGCCCGTACAGCAAAACCATTTAATCCACTGACAGGAAAGGGGATTTTTTCTCCCGTCCAATTTGGCATGGAACATGCCAAGCGCCAATACGTGCCCGGCGGGGTCGCCGCCGGGCCATTGGCAACAGGGAGGGATTTCTCGACCATGAAATTTGTTCATTTTATCGCCGCCGGGGCGTTTGCGCTGTCGGCCGGGTTTTCAACCGCCTCGGCTCAGGCGGACGACTTCATCAACGTCCTGACCGGCGGAACCTCTGGTGTCTACTACCCGCTCGGCGCCGCGCTGGCGAAAATCTACGGTGAAAAGATCCCTGGCGCCCGCACACAGGTACAGGCGACCAAGGCTTCCGTCGAAAACCTGAACCTCCTGCAGCAGGGGCGCGGCGAGATCGCCTTCGCGCTCGGCGATTCGGTTAAGGATGCCTGGGCAGGGAACAAGGAAGCCGGCTTCAAGAAGAAGCTCGACAAGCTGCGCGCCATCGCCGCCATCTATCCGAACTACATCCAGATCGTCGCTTCGAAGGAATCCGGCGTCACCGATCTTGCCAGCCTGAAGGGCAAGCGGCTTTCGGTCGGCGCGGCGAAATCGGGAACGGAACTCAACGCGCGCGCCATCTTCAAGGCGGCCGGCATGAGCTATGACAATCTCGGCAAGACCGAATATCTGCCCTTCGGCGAGTCCGTGGAACTGATCAAGAATCGCCAACTCGATGCGACCCTGCAATCAGCGGGCCTCGGCGTCGCCTCGATCAAGGATCTTGCCTCGTCGGTTCCGATCACCGTCGTCTCGGTGCCGGCGGAGATCGCCGATAAGCTCGGCGCTCCTTTCCAGGCCGCGACGATTCCCGCGGGCACTTATGACGGCCAGAGCACCGACGTGCCGACGGTCGCCATCACCAATATCCTCGTCACGCGCGCCGACATCTCCGATGAGGAAGCCTACCAAATGACGAAGCAGCTCTTCGAGAATCTTCCCGGGCTGGTCGCAGCGCACAAGGCCGCCAAGGGCATCAAGATCGAGAACGCGGTCAGGGGCCTGCCGATCCCGCTGCATCCGGGCGCGGAGAAATATTACCGGGAAAAAGGGCTCCTGAAATAAGGGCACGGGCTCCTCACTTGGGGAGTCTGAACAATGGCCAAGGCGGCGGGCGTGGCAGCCACGCCGCCCGCTTCTCAATCAGACAAGATTGTTCCGGGAGGAACCATGAGCGAGCCCGTCACACCAGCCGATGAGGCACCCCACGGCGCGCCTGCAACCGTCCGCGATCCGCTTGCGGAAAGCTTTCCGGCGACACTGGAAGGGAAGGTTCTGTTCGGCATCGCGATCGCCTTCTCCGTCTTCCAGCTTCTGACGGCAGCCGGCCTGCTCGGCCTGCCGAGCCAAGTGGTCCGGTCCGTCCATGTCGGCTTCCTCATGCTGCTCGTCTTTCCGCTTCTGGCGGCATTGCGCCATGCGCGTCCGAGCGTTCGCGTGCTGGCCTGGGGACTCGGCATCGTTGGCATGGCGGTCGGGCTCTACCAATTCATCGAATATGAGCCGCTGATCCTGCGTGCCGGCGAGCCGTTGCCGATCGACACGATCGTTGGCGTCCTGTCGCTCGCTACCCTTTTCATCGCCACCTATGCCCTGATGGGGCCGGCGCTGCCGATCATTTGCGGTATCTTCCTCGCCTACTGCCTGTGGGGGCAATATCTGCCGGCGCCCTTCAACACACGCGGCTATCCCTTCTCGCAGGTCATCGACCACATGGCCTTCGGCACCGAGGGTATCTACGGCATCCCGACACTCGTGTCGGCGACCTACATCTTCCTCTTCATCCTGTTCGGCTCCTTCCTGGAACGTGCCGGCATGATCCGGCTCTTCACCGACGTCTCGATGGGACTGGTTGGCCACGCGCGCGGCGGCCCGGCCAAGGTCGCGGTCATCTCCTCGGGCTTCATGGGCATGATTTCGGGTTCCGGCGTCGCCAATGTCGTCACGGTCGGCCAGTTCACCATCCCGTTGATGAAGCGTTTCGGCTACCGCGCCGCCTTCGCCGGCGGCGTCGAGGCCACCTCCTCCATGGGCGGGCAGATCATGCCGCCGGTCATGGGCGCCGTTGCCTTCATCATGGCCGAGACGCTCGGTATCGAATACAAGGAAGTCGTCAAGGCGGCCATCATCCCCGCTATCCTCTATTTCGCCTCCGCCTTCTGGGCCGTGCATCTGGAAGCCGGCCGCGCCGGTCTGATGGGACTTCCCCGCAACCAACTCCCCTCTCCGGTCAAGGCCTTGAAGGAACGCTGGTATCTTATCCTGCCGCTGGCGGCGCTGGTTTACCTGCTTTTCTCAGGCTTCACGCCGCTCTTTGCCGGGACGATCGGCTTCACCATGACAGCCCTGCTCATTCTCGGCGGTTCCGTGGCGCTCGGCCTGCCGAACTACGCGCTCAGGGTCATCTTCTGGGTATTCCTTGGCCTGATCGCGGCGAGCTTCTTCAAATTCGGCATCTGGATCATCATTGCCGCGGCGGCCGTCCTGGTCGTCGTCAATCTCTTCATCAAGGGCGGCATGCAGACTCTGCGCGACTGCCGCGATTCGCTCGCCGAAGGCGCCAAGACGGCGCTTCCCGTGGGCATCGCCTGCGCCATCGTCGGCATTATCGTCGGCACCATGACGCTGACCGGCGTCGCCAACACCTTCGGCGACTATATTGTCTCGATCGGCAGATCGAGCCTCATCCTTTCGCTCATCTTGACCATGATCACCTGCCTGATCCTCGGCATGGGCATCCCGACGATCCCGAACTACATCATCACCTCGACCATTGCCGGCCCGGCGCTGCTGGCGCTCGGCATCCCGCTTCTGGTCAGCCATATGTTCGTCTTCTATTTCGGCATCATGGCAGACCTGACGCCGCCGGTGGCGCTCGCCTGCTTCGCCGCAGCGCCGATCGCCAGGGAAAGCGGCTTGAAGATCGCCGTCGAGGCGATCAAGGTCGCCGCCGCCGGTTTCGTCATTCCCTACATGGCGGTCTATACGCCGGCTCTGATGCTGCAGCCGGGCGGCGCGCTCGCCGATACGATCGGCTTCTACCCGGCCGTCGCCTATATCGTCTTCAAGACGGCGCTCGCCATCGCGCTCTGGGGCACGGCGGTGATCGGCTATCTCAAGGCGCATCTCACCTGGTGGGAACGCGTTCTGGCGACGGCCGCGTCCTTCTCTCTGATCGCCGCGGTGCCGGTCTCCGACCAGATCGGCTTCGCACTCGCGATCATCTTCTTCGCGCTGCATTGGTATCGCGTCAGGAATGTCGGTCGCCGTCTCGACCCCGGCACCGTCGGATGAGTTTCTGCATCCTTGTCGGCGGCAAGACGCTCGTCATTGCCGCCGCAGCCTTCACGCTGTCATGGACACATTCGGTCGAGAAGATCAGATGGACGGAACATTGGCAGGTAACGCCCGCGGGTCTCCTTGTCGTCGAAGCCCGCGTGGAAGGTTCAGGCGCCGGCATGGACCCGCCGGAGGGCAGCGTTTTCCGTGACGGCGGCTGGGATTACCGGCCGCGCGTGCCGACCCAGCCCAAGCTGATCCTTGCTTCGTCGGGCGCGACGGTCGGCGGCTGGTCGCTCTGTCCCGCCGGCAAGCCCTGCATGGTTCTCGGCAGCAAGCAGGGCGACGCGGTCACGATCGAGCCCTGTGCGGCGAAGCACAGCGACTGATACCACGCCGACACTCGCGCGTTTCGTGCGCCGAAGAACGTAAAATCAAAGTCCGAGATAGGCTTTGCGTACCGCCGGATCGTCGATCAGGTCCTTCGCGTCGCCGCCATGGACGACCGAACCGGTTTCCATGACATAACCGCGATCGGCGCCGGAAAGAGCGAGGTGGATGTCCTGCTCGACCAGGAGCACCGTCACGCCCTCGCCTCGGATCGTGGCGAGCACGTCCATCAATTGCTCGACGATGACAGGCGCGAGGCCGAGGCTCATCTCGTCAATCATCAGGAGCTGCGGCTTCGCCATCAGGCCGCGCGCCATGGCGCACATCTGCTGTTCGCCGCCCGACATGGAACCGGCGATCTGCCGCCGCCTTTCGCCGAGGCGCGGGAAAAGCCCGTACATGCGGTCGAGATCACCCTTGACCGAAGCCTGATCGGCGCGGCGATAGGCGCCCATCAGGAGATTGTCCTCGACCGTCATCTGGTCGAAGAGCTGCCGCCCCTCCGGCACCTGTACGAGCCCAGCGCCGAAGACTTCGTCCGGCGTCATCGGAGTGAGATCATGGCCGTTGAACTTGATGCCGCCATTCGAGGCGATCACGCGCGACAACGCGCGAAGCAGCGTCGTCTTGCCGGCACCGTTCGAGCCGACCAGCGCCAGGATCTCGCCGCGCCGCACTTCGAGCGACACGTCGCGCAGCACCGGCATGCCGCCATAGCCGGCACTAAGATTGGTAACGGTGAGGAGCGGCCCGCTCGCCTTGCCCGCCGTACTCATGCGCGCCTCCGGCCGAGATAGGCTTCGACGACGCGGCTGTCGGACAGGACCGCATCAGGGGCGCCGTCGGCGATCTTCTCGCCGTGGTGAATGACCAATAGCCGGTCAGACAGGCTTTTGATCGCCTTGATGACATGCTCGATGACGAGAATGCTGATGCCTTGTGCGCGCACTCTCCGGATCACCTCGATCACCTCGTCGATCTCGACAAGATTGAGCCCGGCCATGACCTCGTCGCACAGCAGCAATTTCGGCTGCATGGCAAGCGCTTTCGCAAGCTCCAGGCGCTTGCGGCTCGGCCCTCCGAGTTCGTCCGCACGCTGGTCGGCATGGCGGGCGAGCCCGACGAATTCGAGTTGCTCGCGCGCCCTTTCGCGCGCCCGCTTCAGGTCGGATTCGCCTCCGCCCTGTCCGAAAAGCGCGCCGACGGCGACATTGTCGAGCACGGAAAGTCCGGGGAAGGGGCGCATGATCTGGAAGGTGCGCCCGATGCCGAGCCGCGCCCGGCGATAGGCCGGAAGCGTCGAGATCGGATGGCCCTCGAAGCTGATTTCGCCGGAACTCGGCGGCAAGGTGCCGCTGATCAGGCTGACGAGAGTCGTCTTGCCGGCGCCGTTCGGACCGATGACGCCGAGGATTTCGCCCTGGTTGAGCGTGAAGCTGACATCGTTGACGGCCACGAGGCCGGCGAAGCGCCGGGTCACATGGGAGACTTCCAGGATCGCGCTCATAGCCGGTGCGCCTTGATGTTCTCGGCGAAATAACGCCAGCCGCTGGAGCGGAAGCGGCGGATGACGTCGGCGACGCCGCGCGGCATCAGCACCACCGCGGCCACGACCACGACGCCGAAGAACAGGCCGGCGATGCTGGTGACTTCGCTCGACAGCACTTCCGAGATCGCGGAGAGGACGAAGGCGCCCACCACCGGTCCGAGGATGGTTCCGGGCCCACCGAAAACAGCCATGATGATCATCTTGACATTGAGACTGATGTCGAAGGCGCTCTCGGGATCGAGGAAGGTGATCCAATAGGCGTGGATGCCGCCGGCGAGCGCGGTGAAAATGCCCGACAACGCGAAAGCCAGCACCTTGTAGAGCGTCGTATTGACGCCCATGACGGCAGCCCCTTCCTCGTTTTCGCGGATGGCGATCAGACCGAAGCCGAATTTTCTGCGCGTCAACCAGAAAACGGTGAGCGTGGCGAGCACGAGCAGCCCGAGCGACAATTCGTAGAAGAGCCGGTCATTGTTGAGCGGCGGCAGCACCAGCCCGATATTCTGGCCCGCGAGCGGAATGTTAGAAACGATCGCCGCCATCACCTGTGCCAGCGCCAGCGTGGCGATAGCGAAATAATGTCCCTTCAGGCGCAGCACTGGAATGCCGAGCAGGAAGGCGAAGACGACAGCCAGCACGACGCCAAAAGCCATGCCGAAGCCGAAGGAGAGGTTCCACTGCACCATCGCGATCGCGACGCCATAGGCGCCGAGGCCGTAGAACACCGAATTGCCGAAGGAAGCATAGCCGGTATAGCCGCCGATGATGTTCCAGCCTTGCGCCAGGACGGCGAGCAGCAGCGTGCTGATGCCGAACTGGATGAGCACGTCCGACCCGTACCAGGGAAGCGCGGCCAAAGCGACCAGCGCCAGCAGGACGAGGACAAGCCACAGCGCTTTCATGCCGTCTTTCCCAATATCCCGCTCGGCCTGACGATGAGGACGAGGACGAGGACGCCGAAGCTTGCCACGTCACCGAAAGTGGCGCCGACATAGGCGACCGTCAGCGATTCGATGATGCCGAGAACAAGGCCGCCGACAAGGACGCCAAGCGGATTGTCAAGGCCGCCGATAATGGCGATGGCGAAGGACTTCGCGGTGAGTGTCGCACCGATATAGGGGTTGATCTGCGAAACCGTGCCGTAAAGGCCGCCAGCCGCACCGGCGAGCCCGATGCCGATGCCGAATGTCATGGCGTAGAGATGGCGCGGTTCGACGCCGTAGAGGCGCGCCGCGACGAGATTCTGCGCCGTTGCGCGTATGGCGCGCCCAAGCTTGGTGCGCAGCAGGAAGACCCACATGCCGACGGTCAGAACGATGGCGATGCCGAATGCCATCAGCCGGGCGAGCGGGATGACGACAGGACCGAACGCGACATGGGAGCCGGCATAGGACGGGTTGATGGTGCGGAAATCGGCGGAGAAGGCAAGCTGCGCCAGATAGGTCAGCACCACTTCGAGCCCGAAGGTGATCAGCAGCGTGTTGAACATTGGCGCGCGAACGACGAGGTTGAGCAGCCCGCGCTGCACTCCATAGCCGACGCCGAACATGACGATCGCCGTGATCGGCAGGCCGAGAAACGGATCGATGCCCAGGTATGTAAAAAGGTGCCAGGACAGATAGGCGCCCAGCATGATAAAGGCGCCATGCGCCAGGTTGACGATATTGAGCACGCCCCAGACGAGCGCCAGGCCGAGCGCCATCACGGCATAGAGGCCGCCAAGCAAAATGCCGTTGACCAGGATTTGCGCTAACAGATCCACCTGCCGCCCGTCCCTCGATTGTCCCTCTTTCGAAAACGGCGGCGAACCGATCGGGATCGCCGCCGCCTATTCAGATCAGCAATGTCCCGTCAGCGGGCATTCCAGGCCGGCATCGGATATTTCGGCTTTTCGACGAAGCCATTCGCATCATAGACGGGAACGAGTTTCTCGTCCTGGACCTGGATAACGGTCTGCGGCAGGTCGATCTGCCCGTTCTCGGCAAAGGCGATCGTGCCGTAGAGGCTCGGGAAGTTCAACTTGGCGATCGCGTCGCGCACCTTCTGGTGATCGGTCGAGCCAGCCGCTTCGATGGCCTCGGCGATCGCCTCGACGTCAGCCACACCCGAAGCGGCGTGGTAGTCGGGGTCATAGCCGAACTTCGCCTTGTAATCCTGGGCGAATTGCGCCGCGTCGCCGAACCACTTGTCCTTCAGCTTCGCGCTCGGAAGCCACGCGGTCATGCCGAAGGCATAATCCGCGTCCTTGCCGAGTGCCTTGCGGAAATCCGCGCTCGGAACGCCGACCGTGAAAGAATACATCTTCGGCGCGACAGCGAGGCTTTTCGCCTGACGGATGAAGTTCAGGATCTCGGTCTCGTGGCCGGCAACGAGAACGGCATCGACATTGGCGTTCTTGATCTGCGACAGAAGCGAATTGAAGTCGCTCGCGTTGGACGTATAGCGCTCGTCCATCGCGATCGTCAGGCCCGCCTTCTTGAGAAGCGGCCGCGTGCCCTTGGCGACGGAAACGTCGAAGGCGTCATCGGCATAGAGCAGCGCCACCTTGGACGGCTTCGGATCGAGCTTCGTCAGCATTTCGACAGTCGAGCCGAAATAGTTGCTCGCCGGCGCCAGCGTGCCGAAGATGTATTTGAAGCCGCGCGAGAAGATCTGGTCGGATGCGCCTCCGCCCTGCACCATCGGGATCTTGTATTTCTCCGAAATGGCGGAATCAGCGAGCGCGAAATTGCTGGCGAAGGGTCCAAGCAGGAGATCGACCTTGTCCTGCGAGACGAGTTGCACATATTGCCTGACGCTCAAATTGACGTTGGACTGGTTGTCGTAAAGCTTAAGCGCGAGCTTTTCCTGCTTGTCGCCGACCTTGACGCCGCCCTTCTCGTTGATCTTGTCGATGGCGAACTGGTAGGCATCCCTGTAATAGCGGCCGGTGTTCGCAGACGATCCTGTCAGCTGCACGGAGGCTCCCAGAACGATATCCTTCGCGAAAGCCGGCAGCCCATACGCCGTCAACGCCGCGCACAAAAGCGCGCTACCGAAACGTGTCATAGCTCTCGACATCTTCTTCTCCCAAACCGTTCGAAACGGCGGCCGCCCGGTCGCCTTGACCTTTGCAAATGAAACAAGGCGTGCCGCTTGTCAATTGCGACACGCCCCAGCGCCTGGCGCCTTACACGCGGGAAAGCGGAGGCGCAACAGCCTTGGCGTCACCGTTCTCAGGCGACCTTGCGCTTCGGCTCGATCAATCCGCGCTCCAAGAGAAGTTCCGCGATCTGAACGGTGTTGAGCGCCGCGCCCTTTCTCAGATTATCGGAAACGACCCAGAGATTGAGGCCGTTATCGACGGTCGGATCCTCGCGGATGCGCGAGATGTAGGTCGCGTCCTCGCCCGCCGCTTCGATCGGCGTGATATAGCCGCCGTTCTCGCGCTTGTCGACGACAAGGCAGCCGGGAGCCTCCCGCAATATGTCCTGCGCCTCTTCCGCCGTGATCGGATTTTCAAATTCAAGATTGATGGCTTCCGAATGGCTGATGAAGACGGGCACCCGCACGCAGGTCGCCGTCACCTTGATCTTCGGGTCGAGGATCTTCTTCGTTTCGGCCACCATCTTCCACTCTTCCTTGGTCTGGCCGTCCTCCATGAAGACGTCGATATGCGGAATGACGTTGAAGGCGATGCGCTTGGTGAACTTCTTCGCCTCGACCGGATCGGCGACGAAGACGGCGCGGGTCTGGGTGAAAAGTTCGTCCATCGCCTCCTTTCCCGCGCCGGAAACGGATTGGTAGGTCGCGACCACGACGCGCTTGATCCTGGCGCGGTCATGCAGCGGCTTCAGCGCCACCACCATCTGCGCGGTCGAGCAGTTTGGATTGGCGATAATGTTCTTCCTGGTGAAGCCGGAGACGGCGTCGGGATTGACCTCGGGAACGATGAGCGGCACATCCTGCTCGTAGCGCCAGGCCGAGGAATTATCGATGACGACACAACCCTGCTTGCCGATCCGGGGCGACCATTCCTTGGAGACGTTGCCGCCCGCCGACATCAGGCAGATGTCCGTATCGGAAAAGTCGTAATTATCGAGCGCCCTCACCTTCAGCGTGTGGTCGCCATAGGAGACTTCGGTGCCGACCGAGCGGCGCGAGGCGAGCGCTACCACCTCGTCGGCGGGGAAGCCGCGCTCCTCCAATATATTGAGCATTTCGCGCCCCACATTGCCCGTGGCGCCGGCGATCGCGATCTTGAAACCCATGATGATTGTTTCTCCTGTTCCTCTCCGCTCTTGCGTTTGATCCCGCCGGCCGCGGGCGCCTCCCGGCCAAAGCCGGGGAGAGAGAGCGGCAAGGCCAGAAGATCAGACCGTTTTGGCGGTCGTTTTCAGGTCCTGTTTGCCTTTGGTGGAGCGAATACGCATGGCCGCAGCTTCCGACACGTCGCCGGAAAAAACGCCTGCATTGAGGGCCACGGAAAGGCCACGCATCTGGTGCTCCCAGGCCGCGACGAGATTCTTCGCGCGCCATCAAAATCGATGCGCGGCTTTTACGCGGATTAGGCGAAGAGTCAAATGAATCCGTGCCGGAACGTTCGCCGCCACAGGCTGTTATCCAAACGGGTAGAAACTCCGAAAGGAGCAGAACCATGGCCACGCATCACTCGCGAACGACAGCGCCCCGAAACAAGCCGCGAACCTTCTCCGGCAGGGACGCGCGACAAGGCGACATTATTCTCCGCACGCCTCTCCGGCGCGCAATCTTTGTCGCCGGCCTCGTCGGCATCGTCATCCTCGCCTTCGTCTTGAGTTACGTAGCGGGCTGACACTACTTCCCGATCGCGTCGAGCTTTCGCTGCATGGCCGCGATCTGTTCGCGCAAATCCTGAAGGTCGTCCGTCTTGGCGCCGGATTTCGCTTCTCCCTTTTCGCCGGATGGGGATCCGGCGGAAGTCCCGTTGTTTGCCGCGACGAAGGGAGAGAACATACGCATGGCGTGCTGGAACATCTCCACATTGCGCCTGGTCTGCTCCTCCATCGCCTTCATCGGCGTCAGCTTCATCATGTCCACCGATGATTGGCCGAAGGCGGTCTTCATCTGCTCGCGGAACCGCTCCTGCTCGCGCGCGAAAGAGATCATGGATTGTTCGAGGAAGCTTGGCAGGATCATCTGCATCTGGTCGCCATAAAAGGAGATCAGTTGCCGCAGGAAGGAAATGGGCAGCATGTTCTGCCCCTCCTTGTTTTCCAGTTCGAAGATGATCTGCGTCAGGACGGAATGCGTGATGTCCTCCCCCGTCTTCGCATCCTGGACGTTGAACTCCTCTCCTCTCTTGACCATCTCGGCAAGATCCTCGAGCGTCACATAGGTGCTCGTGCCCGTATTGTATAAGCGTCTGTTGGCATATTTCTTGATGACCACCGGATCATCCTTTGCGGGCATTGCCATCCTCCTTGGTGTCCCGGACGCGCCCCGCTGGCGCGTCAATGGCGTCATCCGGTCAGGATATGCGCAAAAGGCAAGCAAATGAAAGGACTTTGTGCGGTGCGGAAACTCCCTTGAGCCCGCGCAACACGCGTCCCTTCTGCTTTTTTCCGATTTGACTCCCTTATTGGAAAGGGCAACAAACATAGGGAACGCGCGTCCCATCCTCGAACGGAGACGAACATGCCCTCCCCAAATTCGATCGTCGTCGCAAGCGCCGCCCGCACCCCGGTCGGCTCCTTCAACGGCTCCTTCGCCGCCATACCCGCCCATGAACTCGGCATCGTCGCCATCAAAGGCGCTCTGGAACGCGCCAAGGTCGATCCCGCGGAGGTGGACGAAGTCATTCTCGGGCAAGTGTTGACTGCCGGGGAGGGGCAGAATCCGGCAAGGCAGGCGTCGATCGGAGCCGGTCTGCCGAAGGAGACGACGGCGTGGGTGCTGAACCAGGTTTGCGGCTCTGGCCTGAGAACCATCGCCATCGGCATGCAGCAGATCGCGACAGGAGATGCGAAAATCATCGTCGCCGGCGGCCAGGAATCGATGTCGATGTCGCCGCATTGCGCGCATCTGAGGGCCGGCGTGAAGATGGGCGACTACGCCATGATCGACACCATGATCAAGGACGGGCTGTGGGACGCCTTCAACGGCTACCATATGGGCATGACGGCGGAGAACGTCGCGCGGCAATTCCAGATCACGCGCGAGGACCAGGACCGTTTCGCGCTCGCTTCGCAGAACAAGGCCGAGGCGGCGCAGAAGGCGGGCAAGTTCAAGGACGAGATCGTGCCGGTGACGGTAAAGACGCGCAAGGGCGATATCGTCGTCGCCGACGATGAATATATCCGCCACGGCGCGACGCTAGAAGCCATGCAGAAGCTTCGCCCGGCCTTCGACAAGGAAGGCACGGTGACGGCGGCCAGCGCGTCTGGCATCAATGACGGTGCGGCGGCGGTCGTCCTGATGAGCGAGGCGGATGCCGAAAAGCGTGGCGTCAAGCCTTTGGTGCGCATCGTTTCATGGGCGACGGCCGGCGTCGATCCGGCGATCATGGGCACCGGCCCGATCCCGGCCTCACGCAGGGCGTTGGAAAAGGCCGGATGGAAGGCCGACGATCTTGACCTAGTCGAGGCGAACGAGGCTTTCGCGGCGCAGGCCTGCGCCGTCAACAAGGGCATGGGCTGGAACACTGATATCGTCAATGTCAATGGCGGCGCCATCGCCATCGGCCATCCGATCGGCGCGTCGGGAGCGCGCATCTTCAACACGCTCGTCCATGAGATGGGGCGCCGCGGCGCGAAAAAGGGCCTGGCCACGCTTTGCATCGGCGGCGGGATGGGTGTCGCAATGTGCGTGGAAGCGATGAACTAGTGCGGCAGTCGGCAATGGGCAGTCGGCAAGAGGAAGAAGGGAACAGATCAATTCGACTGCCGAATGCCGACTGACGATTGCCGCAAATCGGGAGGAGGAACCGAAATGGCAAGGACAGCACTCGTCACGGGTGGAACGCGAGGGATTGGAGCAGCCATCGCGTTGGCGCTGAAGAAGGCCGGCTATCGTGTTGTGGCGAATTATGCCGGCAACGAGGACGCGGCTCGGAAATTCCGCGATGAAACGGGAATTGCCGTCCATAAATGGTCCGTCGCCGATTACGACGCCTGCGCCGGCGGGATTGCCGCGGTGGAAGCCGAGTTCGGGCCGGTCGATATCCTTGTCAACAATGCGGGCATCACGCGCGACGCCATGTTCCACAAGATGACGCGGGACCAATGGCACGAGGTGATCGGCACCAATCTGACCGGGCTTTTCAACATGACGCATTGCGTCTGGAGCGGCATGCGCGACCGCAAATTCGGCCGTGTCATCAACATCTCGTCGATCAACGGACAGAAAGGCCAGATGGGGCAGGCCAACTATTCCGCCTCCAAGGCGGGAGATATCGGCTTCACCAAGGCGCTCGCCCAGGAAGGCGCCCGCGCCGGCATCACCGTCAACGCCATCTGTCCCGGCTACATCGCCACCGATATGGTGATGGCCGTTCCGGAAAAGGTGCGCGAGAGCATCATCGCACAGATACCCGTCGGGCGCCTCGGGGGAGTAGACGAGATCGGACGATGCGTCCTCTTTCTGGCGTCGGACGAGGCTGGCTTCATCACCGGCTCGACGCTGACCGCGAATGGCGGGCAATACATCATTTGACTGAAAGCGCTCGGCTGTGCCGTTTTGGTGCGAAATGGTTAACGCGATCTCCCCTCAGAACCGGATCCCCTGTGGGTAAGCTGTGGAACCGCTGTGGATAATCGGTGAATGACCGGTGCGGGACACAAGATGTGGTGGAGAACAAAGAGCGAAAATGGATCGATCAGCGATTCGTCGCTCCTTTGTTCCGCCTCTGATCCAAACCTTACCGACCTCCTGCGCCCGTAAGCTTTTCTCAGTCACGCATTTTCAACATTTCCTAATGAAATCTGAAGTTTACGGACCGCCTGCAGGAATTCGGAAAGGTTTCGGCCCACGGTCGTTAACTTTTGCATCGACGTACGACCGGGATTCCGTGGAACCGATTCAGCATCTGGTGCAAAGATCCGGCATCGCATCAATATATAGGCGGGAACAAATACTGAATCAGCCGGAGTCAGTGATTCGTCGCCGATTCGTTCCAGACTCGTTCCAAGTCTTAATCCGGCGATCGATTCAGGTTTTGCGGGCAGCCGCAATTCCTATATGTGTCGCATTCGCCCGCGCCTTGTGGCGCGCCGTTCCTTTCACCGCGATCCCGGCCTGAAGGCCAAAGTTCGACAGATGAATCTCCAGACATCGTCCAATCTTCCCCCCGCACATTCCGGTCGCGACGTCACCGCGATCCTGGGCCCGACGAACACGGGCAAGACCCATCTCGCGATCGAACGCATGGTTGCTCATGAAAGCGGCCTGATCGGATTGCCGCTCAGATTGCTCGCGCGCGAAGTCTATGGCCGCATCGCGGAAAAGGTCGGGACGGCGCAGGTCGCGCTTTACACGGGAGAGGAGAAGATCGTACCGCCCGGCGCCCGCTTTTCGGTCTGCACAGTCGAGGCAATGCCGCGCGAGACGGATGCCGCCTTCGTCGCGATCGACGAGGTCCAGCTTGCCGGCGATCTCGAACGTGGCCACGTCTTCACCGACCGTATCTTCAATTTGAGAGGACGGCAGGAGACCCTCCTCCTTGGCGCCGACACGATGCGCGGCATCCTGGAGCGATTGCTGAAGGGCATCTCGGTCATCACCAGGCCGCGCATGTCGCACCTTGCCTATGCCGGGCAGAAGAAGATCACGCGGCTCCCCCGCCGCTCGGCGATCGTCGCCTTCTCGGCGGATGAAGTTTACGCCATCGGCGAACTGATCCGGCGCCAGCGGGGCGGCGCCGCAGTCGTCATGGGCGCGCTTTCGCCAAGGACGCGCAACGCTCAGGTGGCCCTCTATCAATCCGGCGATGTCGATTATCTGGTCGCGACGGATGCGATCGGCATGGGACTCAACCTCGATGTCGATCACGTCGCCTTCGCCCAGGACAGGAAATTCGACGGCTTTCAGTACCGGAATCTGACCGCCGCGGAACTGGGCCAGATCGCCGGGCGGGCAGGACGCCATCTCCGCGACGGCACCTTCGGCGTAACCGGCCGCGTCGATCCGCTTGGCGACGACCTCATCGAGCGGATCGAGGGTCACGATTTCGAGCCGGTTAAGGTGCTTCAATGGCGCAATGCCGCTTTGGACGTCTCCAGCCTCGATGCCCTCAAGCGCTCACTCGACACCCCGCCGCAGGCGGAGGGCCTGACTCGGGCCTTGCCAGCGGACGACCAGCGCGCGCTCGACCATCTTTCGCGCGAGCCAGATATCCGCGATATCGCCATTTCGCGCGAACTGGTCTCGCTTTTGTGGGATGCTTGCGCCCTTCCCGACTATCGCAAGATCGCTCCGGCGCAGCATTCCGATCTCGTCGGGTCGATCTATCTCGATCTGGTGCGCCGCGGCCACGTCGACGAGGACTACATCGCCGAACAGGTCGAGCGCGCCTCCTCGACGGAAGGCGACATCGACGCGCTCTCCGCCCGTATTGCCCAGATCCGCACCTGGACATTCGTCTCCAACCGGCCCGGCTGGCTTGCCGATCCGACACACTGGCAGGAAAAAACGCGCGAGACCGAGGATCGCCTTTCGGATGCGCTGCATGAGCGATTGACGAAACGCTTCGTAGACCGCAGGACATCCGTTCTCATGAAGCGCCTGAGAGAAAACAGCATGCCCGAAGCCGAAATCAGCCCATCCGGCGAGGTCCTTGTCGAAGGACATCATGTCGGAGAATTGCAGGGGTTCCGTTTTACCGCCGACCAATCCGCCGAAGGCGAAGACGCCAAGGCCGTACGGTCGGCGGCGCAAAAGGCGCTGGCCGCCGAATTCGAGGCGCGTGCCGAGCGCTTTGCGAGTGCGGCAAACGGCGATTTCGCGCTTGCTTCCGACGGGACGCTGCGCTGGATCGGTTCGCCTGTCGCGACAGTGGTCGCCGGCGACGATCCTTTGAAGCCGCGCGTCATCCTGCTCGCCGACGAACAATTGAGCGGCCCTTCGCGCGACAAGGCGCAGGCGCGCGCGGACCGTTTCGTCAATTTCCAGATCGAGACATTCCTGAAGCCGCTCGTCGATCTCAGGGATGCCGAGCAGCTTTCGGGCATGGCGCGCGGGATCGCCTTCAGGCTGGTCGAGAATTTCGGCCTCATCAATCGCCGCGACGTGGCATCGGACGTGAAAGCGCTCGATCAGGAGGCACGCGGCGCGCTTCGCCGTCTCGGCGTCCGCTTCGGCGCCTACCACATCTTCATTCCCGCTCTCATCAAGCCGGCGCCGGCAGGCCTCCTCACTCTTTTGTGGGCGCTCGTCCATGATGGCAAGGAGAAAGCCGGCTTTGGCGATGTCGTCCACGCGCTCGCCGCGGGCCGCACCTCGCTGGTGCGCGATCCGGCCTTCGATCCTGCTTTCTATAGGCTGGCCGGTTTCCGACTGCTCGGCCGCCGCGCGGTGCGCGTCGATATCCTCGAGCGGCTGGCGGACATCATTCGCCCGGCGCTTGCCTGGAAAACCGATGGCAGCGTCCGCCCGACAGCGGCTTTCGACGGCAATGCCTTCCTGGTCACGCCCGCAATGATGTCAATCCTCGGCGCCAAGGCAGACGATATGGAGGAGATATTGAAGGGCCTCGGCTATCGCGCCGAGGTCAAGCCGGCGGCAGAGATCGAGGCGCGCATCGACACCATCGATGCCGCCTATGCTGAAGCGGAAGCGAAAAAGGCGGAGGAAAAACGCCGCGAGGCAACTGCGTCGGAAGCCGGCGTAAGCGAACAGACGACGGATGCTGGCGCTTCCGGCCAGCAGGGGCAAAGTCCGGAAACGCCCACCGATGCTGAAACGGCGTCGAAGGTGACGGAGGAGATATCCGTCGTGGATCCGGTCGAGGGTGATCAGAACACGCCTGTCTCCGAGAACGGACCGTCCGGCGGGCGTCCAGCCGAGGAAGCCGAACCGGCGGCTGTCGAAAGGGCTCAGGCGGAGACGGCATTGTCGGGCGGAGAAATTGAGGAAGCGGCTCAAACACCACACGAACCGCGGGACACAGGTTCCGGCGAGGCTCCCGTCGCAGCGGAACAGCCGGCCGAGGCGCGCACGATCATGCTCTGGCGCCCTGGTCGCCACGAAGCGCGGCCCCGACCCCAGCACTTTCGCAAGGGACGGAATGGTGCTCAAGTCGAGGGCGGTTCCCCGAAAGCGGGCAGTCGGCCTGAAGGCAAGGAACGGTTCGACCGGCGGTTTTCGGGAGGCGGCAAGGGCAAGCCGAATGACCGGCGCGACGGCCGTCAGGATCGTGGCGACCATGCCAAAGGCGCCACCGCGAAGGGCAAGCAGGCCTTTGGCGGCCGGCGCCACGAGGAAAAGCCGAGGACTTTCGACCCCGACTCTCCCTTCGCCAAGCTGGCGGCGCTGCGCGAACAGTTGAAGAAATAGAGCATGTCCGGAGGAGCGGACGCCGGTTTTCCGAAAAGGTGATGCTCGACCACAGAGACAAGAGCATGATGCGAATTCATTCCGATGCTTCGTGCTCGGCAAACCGCTCTTGAGCGAATCTTCCCGCAACCGGCAGCGCATCGACAAATGGCTTTTCTTCGCGCGCGTCGTGAAGTCACGCACCGCCGCGGCAAAGCTTGCCGCTTCGGGCCGCGTCAGGGTCAATCGGGAGAAGATCGCGCAGGCGTCCCACTCGGTTAAACCTGGCGACGTGCTCACCATCGCGCTCGATCGCCGGATTCTCGTCTACAGGATCGTCTCGCCCGGCACGCGGCGGGGCCCTGCCGAAGAAGCGCGCCGTCTCTACGAAGACCTCACTTCCCCTACGAGCGTATCCATCCCATCAACAGGATGATCGCGGCCGGACGAGATGTGGTTTTCGGTCGTCGCGCTCGAAGCCGCATGCTGGCACCCCTATTGACCGGAGCAGCCACCTTGCATGTACAAGGCAAAGAGTCTACGTCACCCGATATATCAGTTTTCGGAATTCAAGCATGACGTATGTCGTCACCGACAATTGCATCAAGTGCAAATATATGGACTGCGTGGAAGTCTGTCCGGTCGATTGCTTCTACGAAGGCGAGAACATGCTCGTCATCCATCCCGACGAATGTATCGATTGCGGCGTATGTGAGCCTGAATGTCCGGCAGAGGCGATCAAGCCGGATACCGAACCCGGCCTGGATCAATGGCTGCAGGTCAATGCGGAATATGCCGCTAAGTGGCCCAACATCACCATCAAGAGGGAACCGCCGGAAGACGCCAAGGAGTTCGACGGCGCGGCGGGGAAATTCGAGAAGTATTTTTCACCGGAGGCCGGAGAGGGAGACTGAATCATTTCGGAAGGGGACATTCGCGGATCGCACAGCAACCCGAAATCGACCATTGTCGTGGTCGGCACCCATCGCTCCGGTTCGACATTCCTGTGTCGGATGATGGCCGCCACCGGCTCGCTCGGAAACCCCGACGAATATTTTCGCCGCGTGCTCGACAAGAAGCGTCGCGGCAACCACGCCGATCCCCTCGCCGAAGCGGAGAGGAGCGGCATCGCGACGGATGACATTTTGTCACGGGTCGCTCTCGCCAAGACGCAGGGAACGACCGAAAACGGCGTCTGTTCCTTCAAGCTGTTCCTCAGGCATTTCGAATTTGCTGCCCGGCAAGGCGATTTCCTGAACCATTTTCCGGGGGTCCGTTTCGTCTGGATCTTTCGGCGTGATCTCCTCGGCCAGGCAATCTCTTTCGCCCTCGCGAAGCAAACCAAGAAATTTCGCTCTTATGAAAGTCAGGCTTCCTCGCAACCCGCTTACGACCGTCAGCAGATCGGGGCGCTGATGGGGCGTATTGCGGACGAGGATGCGGCCTGGCGCAACTATTTCGCAAAGGCCGGCATAGAGCCGTTTCGCTTGTGTTATGAGGACTTCGCTCCCGATCCGATGCCTCATTTGAGATCGATCGGCGGGATGGTGGGCGTGCCGATAAGGCACGGGCTTCCTGCCGCCGCCGCAAGGATGAAAGTGCAACGCAACGAGATCAATGAGAGATGGCGCGAGCGTTTCCTGCATGAAACGCGCCGGACGGAAGAATATCATTTCCCGTTCACGACAAAGCCCCGGCCCAATCTGTTGAAGCAGGTTTTCGGGATCGGTTAGGGGCCGGAGCGAGAGCCGAAGGGCGGCTTTATCCGGGATGGGAATTTCCCTCCCTTCTTCGCGAATGCGGCAAATTCTTGATTCTTGCCGGTTTTTATGTTACATGTGAGCAATAGTCGGGCGTTGCCGACGCTACATATCATCCAAAGGCGCAATTGCGTTCCATCATTGAAGGCAAATCCAGATCACAGCCCGGGGCGACTTGGGCGCGATATCGGTTTTGCCTTGCGGCCATTGGCTTGGATGCGAACGAAAACTTCGGATGAGACGGGAGCAGGTCGTGTGTATTGTTCCTGTATCGGTCAGAATCTGATCGAGGCGACGAAGCTGCTCGGCGACAACAGGCGCGGAACGTCCTTGACGTCGCCCGCCACGCCAGAAGCCGGCGAAGCTGCCGGAAACAAAACAGGAGTTGAAGGCGTATGGTGAACCAGCAGAAAAAGTCGGCACAGCGTCACGGTTTCAAGACGGGCGAGTTCATCGTTTACCCGGCGCATGGCGTTGGCCAGATCAACGCGATCGAGGAACAGGAGGTTGCGGGCCACAAGCTGGAACTGTTCGTCATCGACTTCCAGAAGGACAAGATGCGCCTCAAGGTTCCTGTCGCCAAGGCGACCGCTATCGGCATGCGCAAGCTCTCCGAGACCGATTATGTCGATCGGGCGCTCAGGGTCGTTCAGGGGCGCGCGCGCATCAAGCGGACCATGTGGTCCCGCCGCGCGCAGGAATACGACGCCAAGATCAATTCCGGCGACCTGATTTCGATTTCGGAGGTGGTGCGCGATCTTTATCGGGCCGAGAACCAGCCCGAGCAATCCTATTCGGAGCGCCAGCTCTACGAAGCCGCTCTCGATCGCATGGCGCGTGAGATCGCCGCGGTGAACCGCATGTCCGAGACAGAGGCCGTCCGGCTGATCGAGACGAATCTCAACAAAGGACCGCGCCGCGCCGCCAAGGCGGACAATGAGGAAACCGAGCAGGAAGAAGCGGCCTGATCTATTTCTGCTCCGCCAGGAGCGGAGCAAGATGCGATTCAACCTGATCGCATCATGCTCCGGTAGCAACCCGGCCCCCAAGGCCGGGTTTCTTTTTTTGGTAATTGCTCGAGCTGTCGCTCGATGAATGACCGCCGAAAGCAGCGATGGCCGATCCGTTGATCCGCTTGCGCTATTCGTCGCAATTCCTGCCTCCGTCGTTCACCTTTCTGTCATGGAACAACCGGGCGGCGACTGCGTTTCATCCAATCGGTTCGCGCGCTTCACGGCTGGCGGACCGGGTCCGGAGAATACGCATTTCGTGCCACACATCGTCCGGGACAGAAGCGGTCTGAGGGGCCCGGTCAGGAGCAGTTTGATGAGCGACGATTCCGCCAGAAGGACGATGATCAGGGCGGCGATGAAGGCACCCTATCTCGAACGCGATGAAGAACACGAACTCGCCCTCAGATGGAAGGAAAACCGGGATCAGCAGGCGCTCCACAAAATGGCGACCGCCCATATGAGGCTGGTCATCGCAATGGCCTCGAAATTCCGTTATTTCGGCCTCTCGATGAGCGACCTCATCCAGGAAGGTCATGTCGGTCTGCTGGAAGCGGCGGCGCGGTTCGAACCTGAGCGCGAGGTGCGCTTTTCTACCTATGCGACGTGGTGGATCCGGGCCTCAATGCAGGACTATATCCTACGCAACTGGTCGATCGTCAGGGGCGGCACGAGTTCCGCCCAGAAAGCGCTCTTTTTCAATCTAAGACGCCTGCGCGCCCGTCTGGCGCAGGGCGACGCTCCTTCCGGCGTTGCCATCTACCGCGAGATTTCGCAGGCGCTCGGCGTTTCCGAGGCGGACGTGGCCATGATGGATTCAAGGCTGTCGGGATCCGATACCTCTCTCAACGCGCCGCTGGGAGATGACGGTTCGGGAAACGACAGGATGGATTTCCTCATCTCGGACGATCCGCTGCCGGACGAGGTGGCAGGAGAAGCGATCGATATCGAGCGCCGGACCGGCTGGCTGAATACCGCGCTTGGCGTTCTCAACGAGCGGGAACTCCGTATCATCCGCGAGAGGCGGTTGCGCGAAGAAGGCGCCACGCTGGAAGCGCTGGGGGCGAGGCTCGGCATCTCGAAGGAGCGGGTTCGCCAGATAGAAAACAGGGCGATCGAAAAATTGCGCTCGGCCCTCATCCGGGAAAACCCAGAACTTGCGGCCTTGTAGTAGGCCCGCACCTTTCCTGCAGCGAGCAGTAATGGCTTAAATCCTGAGCCGGGCGCTATTTCTCCGTCACGATCTTCACCTTGTCTCCCGCCGAAACGGTGGAGCCGGGCCCGAGTGCGTTGAGCACGCGGAAAAGATCGAGCTTGCGGTCGACGCCATGCATCATCGCGGCCATTGTGCCGACTGTGTCGCCCGGCCTGACCGTCACGACACGGATAACGAGCGGCTTGAGGGAGGCTTTCTCCGCGGGAGTGAGCATTCTGAAACTGTCACGCACGGACTGGGCAGTCGGCTCCAGCTGGTTGCTCGCAAGGGGCGCGGCCGTCAAAAGCCTGTAAACCTGATCGCCCGAACGGATCACCGTCACGTCGAATTGCCAGCTTCCGGCCTTCGCCCGGCCGATGGCGGCTTCCTGTCCTCCAACCGTAGCGGTGCGGATGCTTGATTTATCGAGGCCGGAGACCCAGCCGCTCTTCATGTAATCGACCAGCGAAGTCTTGCGGTCGAGAGAAAGGCCGTCGAAGCGCACGGCAAGCTCGCCGGGACCGGTGGCAGTAACGGCAGTTGCCGTATTGTCGATGACAAAGCCTTCCGGCACGGTGAAGGCGATACCGAGTCCCGGATGCAGGAATGTCCGGCCGCGGACATAACCTTCCTCCGGCTTGTCACCGAAAAGCATCCCGTCAATGCCCTTGAGGAAGGCGTCACGATCGCGGGTGCCGACACCGGGAGCCCCGAAGGCCGCGGCATGCTGCTCCGCAAGCGCGACGCGTTGCGGCGTGCTCGGATGCGTCGCCAGGAAATCGAGGCTTGTGTCTGTGGCGCCCGACACGTTGCGAAAGTCTGCATAGGCCTGCATGCTCTTCAGGAAACGGGCCGCCGCGTAGGGATCGAATCCCGCCTTCCCGATCGACTGGATGCCGATTGCATCGGCCTGTAATTCCTGGTCGCGCGAAAACTGCGCGAGCTTGAGCTTTCCCCGGATCAGGGCGGCCTTCGCTTCCGCGCTGCCGCCCAGAACCGTGTTGACCACCTTGGACGCGAGAAGTTCCTCCCGCTCTCTTTCCTGCCTTAGCAGGCCGTGATTGGCGGTTATATGGCCCATTTCATGCGCGATCACCGCGGCAAGCTCGGCGGAATCGTTGGCCAGCGCCAGAAGGCCGCGCGTTACATAGACATAGCCGCCGGGCAGCGCGAAAGCATTGACGTTCGGCGAATTCAGGATCGTAATCCGGTAGGTCTGGTTCGGGTTATCCGAGACGACCGTCAGCCGGCCGACCACCTTGGCGACCATGCGCTCGAGCTTCGGATTGGAATATTCGCCGCCATAGGTGCTGAGAATGCGCGGATGTTGCGCCTTTGCCAACGCCATAAGCTTGTTGTCGCGCGAGACGTTGTCGACGGTCACCGGATGGCTCGAGGGCGTAAAAGCCTCCGGGTCGCCCATCGAGGGATCGATCGACTGGCAGCCGGCAGCGGTCAGGGCAAGCGAAAGCACAAGCCACAGGCAGCATTCGCCGAGACTCCCAAAACCCCGCCGCACGGCCTCGAACATCACCCGTTTTTCGCGCAGAACGAATTCCTTCCAGAATCAATAAGACGGTCCCTGCCGCCTGTCCCTCGATCCGCCTCGGCGGTCCCTTTCCATACTCCGTCCCGCGACACAAGAAGGATGCGAATCCAGCAAGGGAGCATTGCGCGTAAATTATGGCAGCAGGCAAGCAACGTTTCGTGAAGCAAGCTGTTCCCTGCTCACGGCAGAAAACTGGCGATTGCGGCGGAATGTCGGTTCGGACATCCAATCCGGGCATGTCCGGACTTCCGCACCGAACATCCATGCATTCCGACGCCGCAGTCTGCTGTCATTGTCGCTGCGCCATGCTAATGCCATTGGAATGAACATTTTTACGATCCTTCTCGGCGGCGACCTTGTCCCGACGCCGCGGCTGGCGAACCAGATTGCCGGGACGCGGGTCATTGCCGCCGATTCGGGCATCGGCCATGCCGGCACGCTCGGCCTCAGGCCCGAATTGTGGGTCGGCGATTTCGATTCGGCCAGCCAGGAGCATGCGACGCGCCACGCTGGAATTCCGCGCCTGACCTTCCCGCCGGAGAAGGACAAGACCGATGGCGAGATCGCAGTCGATGCCGCCATCGAGCGCGGGGCGACATCGCTTGTGCTTTGCGGTGCTTTCGGCGGAGCGAGGGTAGATCATGCCTTCCTTCATTTGACGCTCGCCCTGCGGCTCGCGGAACAAGGCCTGTCCGTCTTCCTCACCAGCGGCGCCCAGGAGGGATGGCCGGTCCCGACCGGCAGAAAGGCGCTGTCCGAACGTTTTCCCGAAAAAACGCTCTTCAGCGTCCTGCCTTTTTCCGAATTGCAGGATTTGACGGTGGAAGGCGCCCGCTGGCCGCTCGACCACGTCGGCGTGCCCTTTGGCTCTTCGCAGACGCTCTCGAATGTCGTCGAGGACGGATTCAGCATCCGGCTCGGCAAAGGGCGTGCCTTGCTTCTTGTGCAGATCGTCGCCAAATAGCCGCTTTCATTGTCTGATCCGGTCCATGCCTCCCCCACTCCTTCGTCTCGACGACATCAAACTGACCTTCGGCGGCGCACCGCTTCTCGACGGCGCCGCTCTCTCGGTTTCGGCCGGAGACAGGATCGCTCTCGTCGGCCGAAACGGGTCGGGAAAATCGACGCTGTTGAAAATCGCGGCCGATCTGGTCGAACCACAGGACGGAGAGGTTTTCAGGCAACCGACCGCGACATTGCGTTATCTGCCGCAAGCGCCGGACATGGAAGGCTTCGCCACGGCAAGAGCCTATGCTGAAGCCGGCCTGGGACCAGGTGACGACCCGCACCGCGTGACCTATCTTCTCGACCATCTCGGGTTGACGGGCGAGGAAGACCCGTCGTCGCTTTCAGGCGGCGAATCCCGCCGCGCGGCGCTGGCGCGCGCGCTTGCTCCGGAGCCTGACATATTGCTTCTGGACGAGCCGACCAACCATCTCGATCTCGCCGCCATCGAATGGCTGGAGGATGAGCTTGGCCGCTCCCAGGCCGCGATCGTCCTGATTTCGCACGACCGACGTTTCCTCGAGCGCGTTTCCAGGGCGACCGTCTGGCTCGACCGTGGAGTGGCGCGGCGGCTCGACAAGGGTTTCGCTCATTTCGAGGAATGGCGCGACCAGGTGCTGGAGGAGGAAGAGCGCGAGCAGCACAAGCTCGGACGGCAGATCGTGCGCGAAGAGCATTGGCTGCGCTATGGGGTGACGGCGCGGCGCAAGCGCAATATGCGCCGCCTCGGCGAATTGCAGGCGATGCGGCGCGAATTCCGTTCCCACAGGCGTGCCGAAGGCGTCGCCAACCTCGCCGCCGGCGACGCTGCGGAATCCGGCAAGCTCGTGATCGAGGCGAAGTCGATCTCGAAACAGTTCAGTGGCAACGAGGTGGTGCGGGATTTCTCGATCCGTATCAACCGCGGCGACCGTGTCGGACTTATCGGACCGAACGGCGCCGGCAAGACAACGCTTCTGAAGATGCTGACCGGCGGTCTTCAGCCCGACACCGGCACGGTCCGTCTCGGCGTCAACCTCGAAATCGCCTCGCTCGACCAGAAGCGGGACCTCGATCCGGCGGAAACGCTCGCCCACTTCCTCACGGACGGCCGCGGCGAAACCCTGCTCGTCAATGGCGAGGAACGCCATGTCGTGTCATGGATGAAGGAATTCCTGTTCAAGCCGGAACAGGCCCGCACGCCGGTGCGCGAGCTTTCCGGCGGTGAGCGGGCGCGCCTCATCCTGGCGCGCGTCCTTTCCCGGCCGGCCAACCTTCTCGTCCTCGACGAGCCGACGAACGATCTCGATATGGAGACGCTCGATCTTTTGCAGGAGATGGTTGCCGGCTTCGCCGGGACGGTCATCCTCGTCAGCCATGACCGCGACTTCCTCGACCGCACCGTGACAAGTGTGATCGTGCCAGAGAATGGGGGCCGCTGGGTCGAGTATGCCGGCGGCTACACCGATATGCTGGCGCAGCGTGGAAGCCGGAATTTCACCGCGCGCACGCCGCCGAAAAAGGCTTCAGACAACGGGGACAGCCCCGCCGCTCCGGCGGTTCCGCCCCGACAAACCGCGAAAAAGCTGTCCTATAAGCAGAAATTCGCCCTCGATACGCTACCGGGCAAAATCGAAGGGGCTTCGGCATCTATCGCCAGCCTCGAAGCGAAACTGGCCGATCCCGGCCTTTACCAGCGAGACGCGAAGGCCTTCGGCGAACTGTCGGCCAGGCTCAACCGGGAACGGGAGGCTCTGGCGATAATGGAAGAAGAGTGGCTGGAACTCGAAATGCTGCGGGAAGAACTGGAAGGCTGAGCCACATCCATCGCCCATTGGTCCGCCAGGACACCTGCTTTTACGCAAAACAAAACCCGCCGTTGGGGCGGCGGGTTTTGGCAAGTCGGCCATGCTCGTGCTGGCCGGACCGGCAGGCGCTAGGCCCGCCTACTACTGAATGAGCGTTAGAAGGTGGACTTCGCCACGGCCGGGATGTCACCACGGCTGATGCCCATGTCGTTGAGCTCGCGGTTCGAAAGGCGGCTAAGCTCGCTGATGGTCTGACGATAACGGCGCCAGTTACGGTAATTGCGGAACAGGTTCATTTTGACCCTCCATAGGTCGTGTCTTGTTGCGGTGCACAAATCTCTTGTAGCGGTGCTTAAATGGCGATCATTTTGCCTTTTGTGAATGCACATGGTTGCATGGCATGCATGCAAATTGTGCATTGCATCATAAGAGGCGGAGCAACGCTTTCTTAAGCATTCGCGGCCGCGGCAGGCGGATGGGAAGTATTCAGGATCCGCTGCTTCGCCGCGGCTGGCGCAGATGACGAATGCCCCGCTGCTCGACGAAATTGGTCGCCACGTCCCAGAGATAATCGCCATAGAGGAATGGCTCGAACGCTTCCGCGCCCGCCAGGGGAAGCGGGGCGATCTCGGCTTCCGCCGCCGGTTCGTAGAAGAACGGGATCGAAAACCGCTCGCGTCCGGGCGCGATCACACGATGCAGGGTGGCGCGAATACGGCCGCCCGTCCAGCGCTCGAGCAGCTTGCCGAAATTGATTGCAAGCGTTCCATCCTGCGGCGGCACATCGATCCATCGACCTGTCCGGTCTTCCGCCTGAAGGCCCTCAACGCCATTCTGGGCAAGAAGGGTGACAAAACCGGAATCGACATGCGCCCCGCCGACAAGCTTCCTGCGTTCCTCTCCGCCCGACGCGTCGGCTCTATCCGCCTCCCTGCATTCTTCGCTGCGCGGCGGATATCGGGTCAGCCGAAGCGTCGAGATGCCATTGGCGAAGGCCGGATCGAAGACCGCCTCGTGGAGGCCGAGGCCACGCGCGACCGACCGCATGATGCCGGCGCCTGTCTCTTCCATCGCGCGGTAATAGGCCGCAACGGCCTCGCGCCAGCCTGGAACCAGTTCCTCCCGAGGGAGCGGTGTCGCCTCGCGCAAGGGATCGCTGGGATCGACCGAGGAAACCCCACGGACGATGTCCGGCCCCATGTCGATGCCTTCCTTGTGCGACGCGGTTCCCTGCTGCACGGGATACCAGCCGCGATAGACGTTCGGTTTGCTGTTGTCGAAATTCCACCGCCAGAGTTTCCTCTTTTCCTCCTCAGGCAGTGAAAAAATGCTCAACAACTTAGCACGGCGATCGGCGACAAGGCTTTCCGCGCCGGGAAAGCCGATGACCGTCATGAAGCCTATGCCCGATGCCGCCTCCATGATGGTGCGGTCCGTTCTCTCCCTTTCCCTGGATGCCGGATCAAAGAGCGGCGCGATGTCGATACGCGGGATCATGGCTTGCCTTCACTCCAAGGGCTGGCGGAACAAGGCGTCGAGCAAGCGGTAAAACCATTTCGCCTGATCCGCGTCGTGGAGATGCATCAGCACGTCCTGTTCTTCGCGCGTCTGGACACCATTGCGATCATATCGGATTCCTGGATTGTCTTGCCAACGCCTGAAGCCCTCGATCGTGACTTCGGCATGGAACTGCACGGCGAAAGTCGTTTTGCCGTAAGAGAAGGCCTGATTGGGGAAAAGGTCGCTCCGCGCTAGATGGACCGCGCCGGTGGGGATGCCGAACGTATGAAAGTGCGACTGGGCGACATACAGCGGTTCGGGAAGGAAAGATCGCCCCGCCTCGGTCGGCTCTATGCGGTAATAGCCGAACTCGGCGCTTTCGTCCGTCGGCGGTCCGACAGGCGCGCCTAGCATATGCGCGATCTGCTGGGCTCCTTGGCAGATGCCGAGAAGCGGAATGTCCCGGCGCATGCAGCTTTCGATCCAGCGCGCTTCGTCCCGTAGAAAAGGGTATTTGTCATAGGCATACGCCTCGAATAGACCGCCATGGACGACGCTGCCGGCGACGTTCTCATCCGCGGGAGGAATCGCATCTCCGGCAAAAGGTCTGCACAGAACCGGCTCGAAACCCGCCAAGGTCAGATGCGTGAAGACGCGGTCATCCGGCGGATTGTGGCCGTGACGAATGAGGATGACCCGCTTGCCCATGATGGTGAATCCGCCCTGACCAACGCATTCAGCGTAGCGCACTCCCGGTGCGGCAGTTCATCGGGAATGCGTCATCCCGCATTGCTTTTTCGCCCTGTCGGCCTTGCGCCGAAGGATAACCGTCCGCTCCCGGAGATGTCATACCGGCCGTGACAGCGCTTCGGCAGCAGCCCGTGCCGCGATGCCGCCCGCCATCACGGCGCCTTCTATGTAGCCGGGGAATGACGGAGAGATTTCGGAGGAAGCGAAGAAAAGCGCGCCAAAGCCCTCTCGCAATCGTTTTTCGGCATCGCGCGCGCTCATATCGGTGATGATATCGCTATAGCCCCCCCCAACCCATGGATCACCGGTCCAGTCGCGGAGGGAGATGTCGAGCGGCTCGGCCGCCTCGGGTCCCAGCGCAGCGCTGAGACGTTCGACCAGACGCTTCTTCATTGCCGGCTCTCCTTCCGAACGCCAGAGATCGGCGAGAGGCCCTGCGGTCCAGACGACGAGAGCCGCATGCTCCGCGTCGGAGCTTGCATCGCATGCGAAGAGGCCATGAACGTCGCGCCAGAGCACCATCCCCGAAAGCCCCTGATCGCGCCAGAAGGTACGGGAATAACGCAGGATAGTCTTGGCGACGCTCCCGCTCTTCCAGGCGGCCAGCGCTTGGCCGAGCGTTTCGGGAAGCGGCGGGGAATAGACGACCTTAGCCGCCATGGTCGGCGGCAGGGCGAGGATGATCTTCCTGCCCGTGAACTCGCCTTTGCGTGTCGCGACCGTCGCGCGTCCATCGGCGTGACGGATCTGCGTGACGGGCGCGCCCAGCACAAGCCGCTCGCCGATTTCCGCCGCCATGTCGTCCGCGAGCGAATGCATCGAATCGTGGAGGAAATATTGCAGCTCGAATGTGTGGTTGGTAATGCGGCGATTGTTGTCGATCAGATACCAGAGCGGGATCGTCGCCATCGGCAGGCACCACAAACCCTCGACCATGGAATGAAAAGCCGCCTTTGTCTCGGGCGGCGCCGGCTGCTTCCCCAGCCAATCCGCAACCGAAAGACCTGCTATGGCGGGATCGTCGGGCGCCATCGCGTGGAGACTTTCGCGCATAGCCGCGGCCGAGCGATAGATGCGGCGTGCCACCTCCGGATCGGCCTTCGGCTGGACCGAGAAGACGCCTTCGACCGGCGTTTCGACCTTCGCCTTGCAATAACGTCTAACGAGAGTCATCACGGACGGCATGTCCTGGCAGAAGAACTGCCCCCCAATATCCAGCCTCTCGTTAAGCGCATTGCGGCGGGACGCCACCTTGCCGCCGACGCGACTACTCGCCTCGATCAACAGGAAGGAAAGGCCGCGGCGCTGAAGCTCCAGCGCCGCCGACAGGCCGGTGAAGCCGGCGCCTATGACAATGACATCGACAGGTTGGGACATCGCCAGAGATCAGCGCATGGCAAGCGGGATTGTCAACGGGCCCGCACGGGTCGGGACAGGCACAGGCAATATCTCAGCTGCCGAAAATCTTGTTCCAGATGCGCTTGCCGAGCGAAGGCGCGCGCTGTTCGGTGGGCGCGAGCGCATTTTCGACCGGGACGGCGGAGGCATCCTGCGTCGTGGACTCATGCTTTCCCTTTTGGGCGGCCGTTCCGTTTTGCGCTACGGCTGCCGCGCCCTTCGCCTTATCGGAGCGTGCCTTCTCCCTGGCTTCTTGCTTCGCCGCCTTGGCGCGCTCGGCCATCGCGAGCTTTTCGGCCTTGGCCGCCGCGATCGCAGTGGCCTTTTCCTCGGCCTCCTTCTTCTTGGCGGCCTTTTCGGCGTCGAGGGCGGCCATCTTGCGGCCGAGCGGTGAATCGATGCGACCAAGCCGTTCGGTCGATTCCGTGATCTTGCCGTTGGCATCCATGGAGGGCGGCGTGAGCGGCACCTGTTTGCCGCTCATCAATTCGTGCGTCCAGTTGGCGACGAGTTTGGCCTCCTTCAGCCCGTCGAGCGACGGTTTTGGCGCTGGTCCCTTATGGGCCTTCACCGCTGCGGCATAGGCGGCGTCGTAGGTCTTCTCGAATGCCTTATAGGCGGCGACAATGTCGGGCGGCTGCGACATTGGCGGGCAGGCGCCGCCGGGCGAGAAGCTGCGGCCGGCGGCCGGCGTTTGGTCGAAGACGTAACGGCCGTCACAGACATCGACCTTGGGCGGCGTATGGGTGATCTCGAAGAGATCGTAGCCGACCTTCAGCGTCTTCCAGAAATCGATGTTCGGATCATTGCGGTAGCGCGCCATGTTCGCGGCCGTCATGCGGAACGGGAAGGCCTGAATCTGGAAGGCCTGCTGACCGCCCTGGAAGGCATCGCGGGCAAAGGCGTAGATCTGGCCGACCTCGGCGTCCGTCATCGAATAGCAGCCAGAGGAGGAGCAGGCGCCGTGCACCATCAGGTTGGAACCGGTCCGTCCATGCGATTTGTCGAAGGCGTTCGGATAGCCGATATTGAAAGCGAGATAATATTTCGACTGTGGATTCATCTGGTAGGGATGAATCATATAGAAGCCTTCCGGCGCCTGCCGATCACCCTCGATCATCTTCGGGCCGAGTTGACCTGACCATTTGCAGATCGGATAGGTCGCTACGAGGCCGTAACGGCCGTCATTCTGCTGCTTCCAGACTTCGAAAGCGCCATCTTCCTTGAAAATCCGCACCATGATGGGCGAGGTGACAGCCATTCCCTTGGCCTGCATCAACTGCAGGATCTTTGGCGGCAGCTTCTGCTCCGCCTTCGGCGCGATGTCCTCGAGCGTCTTGCCCTGGCATCCGGCAAGGATGAGAAGAGCAAACAGGATTCCGGCACAGGTTTTGCGGGAATTCATGATGATGGTCGTTCTCGTCCCCGGGACCGCAAAGGGTCCGATTCAACGTCGAAACCTCGAAAATAAGGCGTTAACCTTGAAAATGGATTACCGCAAGGGCGCTGCTCACCCTCTCAGCCGGAGGTGACTAGGAAAAACGCGCGGCTATTTTGTGGCGGCAATGTGCCGGTCAGGGTCGGCCCACCTAAAGCGAGCGCCCGATCGCCAGGAATTTCTCGCGGCGATGCTCGCGGAAATCGCCTCCGATGGCCGCGAGGTCGGCGAAGGCGCGGTCGATCTGGCGGCCGGTCGCCTCTATCACCGTCTCGGCGCCGCGATGGGCGCCGCCGAGCGGCTCCGGGATGATGCCATCGATGACGTTCATTTCGAGCAGATCCTGCGCCGTGATCTTCATGTTGGTCGCGGCGTCACGGGCGCGTGCGGAATCGCGCCAGAGGATCGAAGCCGCGCCCTCCGGAGAGATGACGGAATAGATCGAGTGTTCGAGCATGTAGACCCGGTTTGCCGTCGCGAGCGCGATCGCGCCGCCCGATCCGCCTTCTCCGATCACGACTGACACCGAAGGAACGTGGATCGCAAGGCATTTTTCGGTCGAGCGGGCGATCGCCTCCGCTTGTCCGCGCTCTTCCGCCCCGACGCCGGGATAGGCGCCGGCGGTATCGACCAGGGTGACGAGTGGGATGTCGAACCTGTCGGCGAGATCCATGATCCGCACCGCCTTGCGGTAGCCTTCGGGGCGCGCCATGCCGAAATTGTGCTTGAGGCGGCTTTTGGTGTCGTTGCCCTTCTCCTGCCCGATCACGGCGACAGGCTCGCCGCGAAACCGCGCCAAACCGCCGACGATCGCCTCGTCCTCGCCAAAGGCGCGGTCGCCGGCAAGCGGCGTGAAATCGGTGAACAGCGCCCGCACATAATCGAAGCAATGCGGCCGGTCGGGGTGTCGGGCGACCTGAGCCTTCTGCCATGGGGTGAGGGATTTGTAGGCGTCGCGCAAGGCTTCGCGAGACCGTTTTTCAAGCCGCGCGATCTCTTCCGCGACATCGACCGCTTCGCCGCTTTCGCTCAGCTTCTTCAGTTCGAATATCTTGCCCTCGAGGTCTGCGACGGGCTTTTCGAATTCGAGATAATTATACATGAACACGCCAGGCTGGGACAAAACAGCGGTGAAATCGTCGGATAAGAGCCTTACCGGCGTCTTAAGATGACGTTCCCATACCGTCACGTGTCTCGATCGGCAAGCGGATGATGATTCTGGACGAGTTCGACCAGCCGCTTCTCCAGCACATGGGTGTAGATCTGCGTGGTCGAGATATCCGAATGGCCGAGAAGCTGTTGCACGGCTCTCAGATCGGCGCCGTTCTGAAGGAGATGGCTGGCGAAAGCGTGCCTGAGAACGTGGGGCGAGATGGCGGCCGACGTTATTCCCGCGCGCGCCGCGAGCCCCTTCAATTCGCGGGCGAAGACCTGTCGCGGTACGAAACCGCTTTCGGAAGCGGCGGGGAAAAGCCAGGGATTGTCCGCGAAAGCTGGATTGCCGTTGCGTTCTCCCAGCCAGACCCTCATCGCCTCGCGCGCCTTGGTCGAAAGCGGCACCATTCGCTCTTTGCCGCCCTTCCCCTTGACCATGAAGAAGCGATCGTCCCGGCGTGCGATTGCAAGGGGAAGGCTGACGAGTTCAGAGACTCGCAGCCCGGTGGCATAGAGAAGTTCGACGAGGGCATGGCGCCGCCTGGCACCGCCTTGGTCCTCTCCGGCAAGGTCCGGATCGGCAGCCTCGGCGGCAGCGCGGTCGAGGAGGCGGCCGACATCCTCCTCGCTGAGCGTTTTCGGCAGCGGACTTTCTTTTTTCGGGCTGTCTAGCGGACCAGTCGGATCGTCGGTCCGGAGCCCCTCGGCATAGAGGAACTTGAAAAACTGCCGGAGCGCCGAAAGCCGACGCGCCTGAGACGTCCTGGCAAAGCCTCGCGCAGCCAAATCCTCCAGATAAGTCCGTATATCGGCCGGAGAGGCCTCGGCGAGGTTCCGGTGGGAACCGCCAAGGAAGGCGGCCGCATCCTCCAGATCGCGGCGATAGGAGGCGAGCGTATTGCCACTGGCGCCACGTTCGGCGCTCATCATCTCCAGGAAGGCTTCGATGCGGGCAGCCGAGCCATTCATTTGCCACCACTCCCGCCGGATTCGGTGGCACGGAAAATCTTCATTGGCTGACGGTCTTCTGTTCCTGCTGGCGCTTCTCGATCTTCTCCAATGGAACGCGGACGGTGATGACGCCGATCTTGGGTTTGACATACCAGGCGAGCGCGAACATCCCGCCATAGACAAGGCCGGCAAGAACAAGCAGCACCGTTATCAGCCTGAAAAGAGTGGGCATGAACCTCCGCCCCCGATGGCCGGCCGTGTACCGGAATGAAACGCCGCTCTTCTCTTATGCGGTCATGCCTGCCGCTTTTCAAGGCTTCGCAGACGGGGCATTCTTGACGCAAGGGCGGTTTTCATGTCGATACGACCGCAAAGGATGCGGTTCACCCATGATGGTCCTGGAAAAACAGGCGAAATTCGATCCGACAGCTCTGACCACTCGGCTCGGCGACCGATCGATCGTCTTTGTCGGGCTGATGGGAGCCGGGAAAACGGTGATCGGGCGGAAGGTGTCGCAGATGCTCGACCTTCCGTTCATCGATAGCGACCACGAGATCGAGGAGATCTCGCGCATGACGATCCCCGACCTGTTCGATACCTATGGCGAGACTGAATTCCGCGCGCTCGAACAGCGCGTGATCGAGCGTCTCTTGAAAACGGGACCGCAGGTCCTGTCCACGGGCGGTGGCGCTTTCATGAATACGGAAACCCGGCGCAACATCGCGGAGCGCGGTATCTCCATCTGGCTTGAAGCCGATCTCGATCTTCTCATGGAGCGCGTCGCGAAACGGCCGAACCGGCCCCTGCTGCGCACGCCGGATCCGCGTGCGGTGATGAGGAGGCTGATGGATGAGCGCTATCCCATCTATGCCTCCGCCCGGATCACGGTGAGGACGCGCGACGAAAAGCGTGAGATCATCGCCGCGGAGGTTCTCGAAGGGCTGGCCGGCCTGTTGGACGCAGAGCCGGCAGGAGAGACATAGAATGAGCGATGCCGTGACAGTCGAGGTCGGGCTCGGCGAACGCGCCTATGATATCCTCATCGGCCGCAGCCTCGTCGAGGAATCCGGCGCGCGCATCGCTGCCCTTTTCGGGCAGGTGCGGGTCGCGATCGTCACCGACCGCAATGTCGCGTCCTTCCATCTCGATCTACTCATGGCTTCGCTGAACGGTTCGGGTATCGAAGCCGTTCCGATCGTCCTCCCGGCCGGCGAAAAGACCAAGAGCTTCGACGCTCTCCAGGAGGTTGTCGACGCAATCCTTGGCGCGCGCCTCGAACGCGGCGATATCGTCATCGCTCTCGGCGGCGGCGTCGTCGGCGATCTGGCGGGCTTCGCCTCCGGCATCGTCAGGCGCGGCATGCGCTTCGTCCAGATGCCGACCTCGCTCTTGGCGCAGGTCGATTCCTCCGTCGGCGGCAAGACCGGCATCAACACGCCGCGCGGCAAGAACCTCGTCGGCCTTTTCCATCAGCCCCGTCTCGTTCTGGCCGATACGGGCGTGCTCGACACGCTTTCGTCGCGCGAATTCCGCGCCGGCTATGCCGAAATCGTCAAATACGGGCTGATCGACCGCCCCGATTTCTTCGTCTGGCTGGAGAAGAACTGGCGCGAGATCTTCGACGGCGGGCCTGCGCGCACCCATGCGATTGCCGAATCCTGTCGCGCCAAGGCCGATGTGGTGGCGCGGGACGAATTGGAGACGGGCGAGAGGGCGCTTCTCAATCTCGGCCACACTTTCGGCCACGCGCTCGAAGCCGCGACCGGTTACGACAGCGAAAGACTGGTTCATGGCGAAGGCGTCGCGATCGGCATGGCGCTTGCGCACCGCTTTTCCACGCGCATGAACCTGGCGAGTTCCGACGACGCACGCCGTGTCGAGGCGCATCTCACAGCCGTCGGCCTTCCGACCAGTATCGCCGACATTCCCGGCTCATTGCCTGGTCCGGAACGGCTTCTCGACTATATCCGCCAGGACAAGAAGGTGGCGCGCGGTGCGCTGACTTTCATTCTGACGCGCGGGATCGGTGAGGCTTTCATCGCCAGGGACGTGCCCGCGTCCGAGGTCCTGGCCTTTCTGAGGGAAAACCACAAGGGATGACGACGGCCCTCTGGATCACCTGCGGCGCGATCTGCCTGTGCATCATCTGTTCGGCGTTCTTCGCCGGTTCCGAAACGGCGCTGACGGCAGCCTCGCGGGCGCGCATGCTGTCGCTCGAACATTCCGGCTCGACCGCCGCCGGCATCGTCAACCGCCTCATTGGCCACCGCGACCGGCTGATCGGCGCGCTGCTCATCGGCAACAACCTCGCCAATATATTGGCCTCCTCGCTCGCCACCTCCGTCTTTCTCGACCTTTTCGGCGCGCGCGGGGTCGCCTATTCGACGGCCGCGATGACGGTGCTGCTCGTCATCTTCGCGGAAGTACTGCCGAAATCCTGGGCGATCACCACGCCGGACCGCTTCTCGCTGGCGGTCGCGCCGCTCGTCAATCTCTTCGTTTTCGTGGTAGGGCCGCTCTCCGCCCTCATCAACCGCATCGTCAGGGGCGTCTTGTGGCTTTGTGGCGTCCGCTTCGACAAGAACATGTCCCTTCTATCGGCACGCGAGGAATTGCGCGGGACCGTCGAAGTGCTTCTACGGGAAGGCGCCGTCATCAAGCAGGAACGCGACCGCCTTGGCGGACTGCTCGATCTCGGCGAACTGGAAGTGTCCGATGTCATGGTGCACCGAACAGGCATGATGTCGGTCAATGCCGAGCAGCCGCCCAACCTCATCGTCCGCGAGATATTGCAAAGTCCCTACACGCGTATTCCGATATGGAAGGATTCCATCGACAACATCATCGGGGTGGTCCACGCCAAGGATCTCTTGCGCGCGCTCAATGAGGCGAACAACGATCCTTCCGCGATCGACATCACCAAGGTCGCGACCAAGCCGTGGTTCGTACCGGACACGACATCGCTGCAGGATCAACTCAACGCGTTTTTGCGCCGCAAGGCGCATTTCGCCGTCGTCGTGGACGAATATGGCGAGGTGGAGGGCATGGTGACTTTGGAGGACATCATCGAGGAGATCGTCGGCGAGATCGCAGACGAACATGACATCGACATGCAGGGCGTCAAGCAGGAGGCGGACGGCTCCGTCGTCGTCGATGGCTCCGTGCCGATCCGCGACCTCAACCGCGCGCTCGACTGGAATTTGCCCGACGAAGAGGCGACCACCGTAGCAGGCCTTGTCATCCACGAAACCCAAACGATCCCGGAAGAAAAGCAGGCCTTCACCTTCCACGGCAAGCGCTTCATTATCCTGAAGCGCGAGAAGAACCGCATCACCCGCATCCGCATCAGGCCGGCCGTGACCGATTCTGTCCTCTAGCCAGAACGGCTGTCTCTCCTCAGTTTCGGCCACATGGCAAGCGCCGCATGGCCTGCCAGGAAACCCAGTCCACCGCCGATGGCCTTGATAGTGGCATCGAGCAACCTTGCATGCCTGTCTGGCGTCAAGAGCTGCAGCGCCTCGATCGCAAACGCACCGGCAATGACAGCGAACAGGATCGTAATCCAATGCCGCCCGTATCCGGCCCCGAAAAAGAAACCCATCACGAGAAAGCCGACTGCCCTGTCGACATTGGGGCCGTCGCCCAAATCCGGACGCCATCCGATCGGCGACACGGTAACGGCGATGATACCCGCAAGGAGAAGCCATGCAATGATCTGGCAGAAGAAACGGGTCATAATTGCCTGAAGCGGTGGAACGGAAGAGAAATTGGCAGTCGCCGCTTTATTGTAGCCGGTGGAATTGCGGCTGTCCCAAGGCGGCCAAAAAGAAAAAGGCCCGCCGCGGGAGGAGGAGCGACGGGCCTGATCTGAATAGCGGCGCGGGAGGAGGTGCGCCGCATTCGATGCTGGCTCTCTGGGAGGAGGAAGATCACCAGCACCCGCTATATGACTTCTGCCCAATGATTCAGCAAGCGCGGAAACTGCATAGCAGCTATGCACGAGGCGGAGAGAAATGGTTCCGTTGCAGCAGCGAATCGGTTGACCCTCTCCGTACAAGCTGGGAAAAGGCATGGCGAGAGGTAGCCAAATGAACAGTGCCGATTTTCTCTTCCCCGTACCGCCACAGCCGGCCTTGCCAGTCGTGGGCGAGGAGAGGCTCTTTCCCGTCACCCGTATCTTTTGTGTTGGACGCAATTATGTCGAACATGCGAAGGAAATGGGAAACGAGGTCGACCGGGAAGCCCCTTTCTATTTCCTGAAACCCGCGCTCAGCCTGGCGTTGTCGGGCGCCACCGTGCCCTATGCGCTCGGTACCAAGAACCTTCATCACGAGATGGAACTCATGGTCGCCATCGGCGCCCCTGCCTTTCGCATCGCCAGGGAAGACGCCATGTCTGCCGTCTATGGCTATGCCTGTGGCCTCGACATGACGCGCCGCGACCTGCAGCAGAGCGCGAAGGATCAGCGCCGGCCCTGGGATCTTGGCAAGGCGTTCGAGAATTCCGCCATTGCCGGGCCGATCACCAAGGCTTCCGCGATCCCGTCCCTCGACGGGCGCCGGATCAGGCTGAGCGTCAATGGCGAGGTCAGGCAGGATTCGACACTCGACGAACTGGTGTGGAAGGTGGACGAACTGATCGCCCACCTCTCCCGCTATTATCATCTCATGCCGGGCGACCTTCTTTATACCGGCACGCCGGCAGGCGTCGGGCCGGTTCATTCCGGCGATGTGCTGGAAGGCTCGATCGACGGGCTGGAGCCTCTCAAGCTGACGCTCGGTCCCGCCGAATAGGCGCGAGCCGAAGCACAGCTGGTTTGTCAGGAGCCGCCCGCCTCGTCGGTCACGATGACGTCCATCGGAATGTCATGCGGCTGCGGATAGATGGTCGCCAACCTGCTTTCGACATAGCCGATGCCGATGGTCAGCGGCTTGCGTGGCATGGATGCAAGCGTCCTGTCGAAGAAGCCGCCGCCATAGCCCAGGCGATAGCTCTGACCGTCATAGCCGACGAGCGGCGCGATCACGACATCGGGCAGGACGGCTGGCCCACGCGCCGGAACGAGGATGTTCCAGACGCCGCGCTCCATCGGATCGCCCGGAGCCCAGCACCGGAACTCGAGTGGATGCCCTTTCTGGACGACGACGGGTAGCGCGATCCTGCCGCGGCGCTCGATTACGGTGTTTCCCCAATTGCGCAAATCATGTTCGCCGCGAAACGGCCAATAGATCGAGACGATGCGGTTGTTCGGGCTGCCGATCGCCCTGTCAAGGCCGGCGGCGATCCTTTGCGAACGGGTTTCGCGCTCCTGCTGTGAAAAAACCATGCGCTGATCGATAAGCCGCTGGCGTTCCGCCTTCCGCCATCTGTTGACGTCGGCCCAACCATCGGATCGGAGCACCTCGCTCACGCCGTCCGGGCCGAGTTCATGCATGAAGCAGGGCGGCGATGCATATTGAGAAAGTTCGTCGTCACGTCTATCGGCCACCGCAAAACACCTCTTCTCGAACCTTGATCACCTGAAAATGCAGCAACGCTGCTGAAAAGCTGTATCAGAAAGCGACATCAATCCCGAACCGGCCGCTTTTTTTTAAAAATATTATAGCGGATCGGGCCATCGAACGCTCCTTCGGCGCAGGATATTGCCGCCTTCATCGACGACGAGGCTGAGCCGCGAGGCGCCGAAGCGGAAGCTCAGCCTGTAGCGTCCGGCATCGTTCTTCTCGCCACGCTCGCACTGCGCCAAAATGCGCTGGTTGCGCAGGAGTTCAGGCACATCGGCAGGGCGGAGATGGAAATGCTCCGCGAGAAAGCTCGCCTCGACTTCGAAAACACCATTCCTTATCCGGACAGGGTTCATTGTCGTCTCTTCGCCAGGCGGCCGAAAACTTCGCCCTTGAGTGCGGGACGCTCCAAGGCTAAAACATGTATATCATATTCCACTTTAGGAAAATATCCAATGTCGCCATTAGATGTCGCCAGGATCCCGCCCCAGCCGGAAGCCCCGCTGGCGCATCCGGAGATCGATCGCGCCTTCATCGGCCGTCTGGTTCGCGATTTCTACGGACGTGTTCGCAAGGATGAGCGGCTTGGGCCGATTTTCGCCGGCGTCATCGGCGAGAATTGGGAGCCGCATCTCGACAAGATGACGGAATTCTGGTGCTCGGTGATCCTCAAGACCCGCTCCTATGAGGGTCGGCCCGTTCCGGCACATCTCAAACTGAAGCAGGTGCGCGAAGAGGATTTTGCTATCTGGCTGTCGCATTTCCGCAAGACGGCGCAAGAGCTTTGCCCTCCGGACGCCGCGGAGATTTTCATCGACCGCGCCGAGCGGATCGCGGAAAGCTTGAAACTCGCAATGTTCTTCCGCCTCCCTGCCGCGCCGAAAGCATCAGGCTGACGGCATATCGAGCCGCAGGCGGTCGAAGCCGATGCTCGCCGCTCGTCAGTTCCAGAAGGATGGAACCGTTTCCTCGAGCCGCGGGCCGAGCCGCAGGGGCGCGATCTTCTCCACAAAACCCGTCCGGTCGGAAATCTCCGCGCCGAGCCCGCAAAGGGTCGCCGGCCCATTGGCGGCTTCGAAGCGGCCTTTTGGCACCTTCGAGAGGAAACGGTTGAGCGGCTCGTCCCAATTCATGCCGATCGAGGAATCGTAATCGCCACACATGCCGGCATCCGTGATGTAGCCCGTCCCGCCCGTGAGAATCTGGTGGTCCGCCGTCGGCTGGTGCGTATGTGTACCGATGACAAGGCTGACGCGGCCGTCGACGAAGTGGCCGAAGCACAGTTTCTCCGATGTCGCCTCGGCGTGGAAGTCGATGATGATCGCGTCGGCGTGCTGGCCGAGGCGGCAGGCTTCGAGTTCGTTCTCGATCGTCTGGAAGGGATCGTCGAGTTCGGGATGCATGAAGACGCGGCCCATCACATTCGCGACCATGATCCTGGCGCCGTTCCGTGCGCTGTAGAGCCCCGCCCCACGGCCGGGCGTTCCCTTCGGAAAATTGAGCGGCCGCAGGAAACGCTCCTCATGCGGCGCGAAGGAAAGCGCCTCGCGCTGGTCCCAAACATGATTGCCGGTTGTGACGACGTCGGCCCCGGCGGCGAGCGTGTTGTGGAAGATATCCTCGGTGATGCCGAAACCGCCGGCGGCATTCTCTCCATTGACGGCGACGAAATCGAGTTTGAAGTCGGAAATCAGACCCGGCAGCCGTTCGAAGACCGCCGTCCGTCCTGTCCGTCCCACCATATCGCCGAGAAAGAGAAACCGCATCAATCCGTTGTTTCACACGCAGCCCAAAACCGCAAATTGCGCCTGGCCCGGTTCTTCCTATCAGCCGGCCGCGAAGGTCCGCAACCCGCTTTCCGTGAGGATGGCGTCAAGCCGGACGTCATGCGCCTCGTTCGGCACGGTTGCGACCTCCTGGCAGTCGAAGGCGATGCCGATCAGCGCCGGCTTGAATCCCTTCGCGTGGAGACGTGCAATCGCCCTGTCATAATGCCCCGCCCCGTAGCCGATGCGATGGCCCCGCCGGTCGAAGGCGGCAAGCGGAACGAGCATCAGCGTCGGATCGAGGATAGAAGCGTCCTCGCCGGGACCCTTGGTGCCGAACCCCATGTCGATCAGCGGCGCATCGCGGACGAGTTCCCGGAAGACGATCGTCTCGCGGTCGATGATCGCGGGCAATGTCAGGCGCGCGCCGCGCTCCGTGAGCGCGAACATGAGCGGGCGGATATCCATTTCGGAGCGGATCGGCCAGAAACCCGAAATGACCTCATCGGGGGTGAGTTCGATCGCCGAGGCGTGATTCAGGAGCGCCATCGCCCCTTCGATTCTCAGGGCGGGATCCATCTGGTCGCGGCGGGAGAGCGCCTCGTTGCGATGCTGCTTTTTCAGTGCCTTGAGGGAATCCATAGCGAACGCTTCGACGGTCTGTTGAAAGATCGCCGGAAGACATAGCGCCTCGGTCGGCAGAACGCCGTGGCGATTTCGACATTTTTGCGGCGAACCACGACGACCGGTGAAGAGGTTGATCCCGGGTGCCTACAAAGTAGGTGGGCGCCGTGTGTCCGAACCCACGGGTCCGGCCAGGGACAGCTCCCTAGGGATCAATAAGGCCCCGGGGATAAGTTACTCCTGCCGTGAAGCGCAGAACGCCGGGAGCCAATATAGGTCGCGTGCCGGAACTCCGCCAGCGCCTTTCGACATCAAAAGCAGAGACGTGATCTCCGCTTCTTCGAGGGAAAGTATTGAGTGGCCGCGTGTTCCTATTCCGACGCCTATCGTTTAGTTTCGCGCCACGATAAGACAGGGATCACCAGATGCGCTTCGAAGGTACCTCCGCCTATGTCGCCGATAAGGATCTGATGGTCGCCGTCAATGCGGCGATCGCACTCGAAAGGCCGCTTCTCGTCAAGGGCGAGCCCGGGACCGGCAAGACGGAACTGGCGCGCCAGGTCGCCGCGGCGCTCGGCCTCGACCTGATCGAATGGAACGTCAAATCGACAACGCGCGCGCAGCAGGGGCTCTACGAATATGACGCGGTATCGCGTCTGCGTGACAGCCAACTTGGCGACGAACGTTTCAACGACATCGGCAATTACATCAAACGTGGCAAGCTTTGGGACGCCTTCTCGGCCGATCGCAAGGTCGTGCTCCTGATCGATGAGATCGACAAGGCCGATATCGAATTCCCCAACGACCTCCTGCAGGAACTCGATCGCATGGAGTTCTTCGTCTACGAGACCGGCGAGACAATCCGCGCGAGGCAGCGGCCGATCGTCATCATCACCTCGAATAATGAAAAGGAACTGCCGGACGCTTTCCTGCGCCGCTGTTTCTTCCATTATATCCGCTTTCCCGACATGGAAACGCTGCAAAGCATCGTCGATGTCCATTATCCCGGCATCAAGCAATCGCTGGTGCGCGCGGCGCTGACGCAGTTCTACGAGATACGCGACGTGCCGGGGCTGAAGAAAAGACCCTCGACGTCCGAAGCGCTCGACTGGATCAGGCTGCTCGTCTCCGACGACATCACGCCGGAAGATCTCAGAACGGACCCGAAGAACATGTTGCCGAGGCTGCATGGGGCGCTGCTCAAGAACGAGCAGGACGTGCATCTTTTCGAGCGGCTCGCCTTCATGGCACGGCGGCAGTGATAGTCCTTTTGCCGGTCTGGTCCGTTGAAGGAGCTTTGCAAACCGGCGCAAATACAACGTCCGAGATGGTCATTGAGTATGATCCGGAAAAGTGGGCGGCGGTTTTCCGAAAAGATCATGCAAAAACAAAGAGATAAGAGCATAATGCGACTTAATCTGATCGCATCATGCTCTGCTGGAGGGAAGTGATGCCGGAAATCTCAGTTCGCCCGATCGAGGCGTCCGACCAGGCCGAATGGCGGCGCCTGTGGACCGCCTATCTCGCCTTCTATGAGACGACGTTGCCCGATAGCGTCTATCAATCCACCTGGTCACGCCTGTTCACGGAAGGCGAATATGAGCCGAAAGGCCTGCTCGCCCTCGTCGACGGCAAGCCGGTCGGTCTCGTTCACTACATCTTTCACCGCACCTGCTGGTCGGAAAAGAACAATTGCTACCTCCAGGACCTCTACGCCGATCCGGAAATGCGCGGCAAGGGCATCGGCCGAGCGCTGATCGAGGCCGTCTACGCCGTCGCCGACAAGCGCGATGCCGCGACGGTCTATTGGATGACGCAGGAATTCAACCATACCGCCCGGCTGCTCTATGACCGGGTGGCGAAGAAGACGCCGTTCATCAAATACCAGCGCGGCTGATGCACCGGGGACGATCGACGATCGCCGGTCGTATCGCGCTCTACGGTTGCTCTAGGAGCCCTGCTTCGCGCCGCGGCGATTAGGCGTGACAATCCCGTGATCGCGCGCGAATTGCGGCCGTCAATATGTAAGCGGAAATTACAAGAAGCGTCAGAATTTCTCCCTTTTTGTTACTTTATTTCTTCCTTATAGGTTCGGAGACACTTTCGTCCAGGCAAAATCGGAGCAGGGCATGGCCTTGGAAAGCGAGGTTCTGCAAATCTCTGTCTGGCGCGGCGACGGACTTTCCGGCGGGTTTGAGGCTTATGAGATTCCTGCCCGCGAAAGCCAGACCGTTCTCGACGCTGTCGCCTTCATCCAGCAGAACCTCGATCCGACCCTCTCCTACCGTTTCGCCTGCCGGGTCGGCATGTGCGGATCATGCGCCATGATGGTGAACGGCCAGCCGCGCTGGACCTGCCGGACCCATGTCCAGAAGGTCGCGAAGACCGGCCGGATCGAAATCGCGCCACTGCGCAATCTTCCGGTCGTCAAGGATCTCGTCACCGATATGGACCCATTCTTCGAGAAATGGATCGCCGCGGAAGGTGTGTTCCACCCCACGAGGACGCGCGAGGAGGAAATCGCGCCTATCGACCCACGGACGCCCGAACGCCAGCGGGCGGACGAAGGCATCGAGTGCATCAATTGCGCCGTCTGCTATGCCGCCTGTGACACGGTGGCCGCCAATCCCGATTATCTCGGCCCAGCCGCGCTGAACCGCGCCTGGACGCTCGTCAACGACGCGAAGGACGGCGCGCGGCCGGCCATTCTCGATGCCGTGTCGAAAAACGGAGGCTGTCATAACTGCCACTCGCAGGGAAGCTGCGCGGTCTTCTGCCCTAACGAACTGACGCCGATCGCCTCCATCGCCGGGCTGAAACGCGAAACGGCAAGATCCTGGTTCGGCAAGGGGGCGCGCAATGCTTGATCTCAGACTCTATATGCTTCAGCGCCTGAGCGCGCTTGTCATGGCGCCGCTGGCGCTCGGCCATATCGCGGTCATGATCTACGCGGTCCAAGGCGGCATATCGGCTGGCGAAATCCTCTCGCGTACTGAAGGCAGCGTCGGCTGGGGTCTCTTCTACGGCGCATTCGTCGTCGCCGTTTCGATCCATGCGGCGATCGGCGTTCGCGTCATCGCGGCGGAAACGCTCGGGATTCGCGGCGTTTCGCTTGCGGCGCTTGGCTGGCTTGTCTGCCTCGGCCTGCTCGCCATGGGCCTGACGGCCGTCTTTTCGGTGACGGCATGATGATCCGGCCGCATCGCAATCATCCCCTGTGGCTGGCATTCATGCTTCACCGCGTGTCGGGGCTGGCGCTGGCGCTGTTCCTGCCGGCCCATTTTTACGTGCTGTCGCTGGCGCTCCGGCACTCCGCAAGGCTCGACACGTTTTTGCGGTGGACGGACATGCCGATGGTCAAGTTCGCCGAGTTCGGGCTGGTTTTCCTCCTCGCCGTGCATGTCTTCGGCGGTTTGCGGCTCCTCGCGCTGGAATTCCTGCCCTGGAGCAACAGGCAGAAGGCGCTGGCCGCGGGCGCGGTCGCCGTAGCCTTTCTCATCTCCGGCACTTTCTTCCTGCGGGCGATCTGACCATGGCTTCGCGTTTCGAAATCGACCGGCACGACACCGACATCCTGATCCTCGGAACGGGAGGAGCCGGGCTATTCGCGGCGCTGCATGCGCAGCAATCGGCGCCTCAGGGCACGCGCATAACCCTCGCGGTAAAGGGCCTCGTCGGGAAATGCGGCTGCACGCGCATGGTGCAGGGCGGCTACAATGTAGCTCTTGGCCACGGCGATTCCGTCGAGCGGCATTTCATGGACACGATCCGCGGCGGCAAATGGCTGCCGAACCAGGATATGGCATGGAAGCTCTGCAAGCAGGCGGTCGTCAGGGTGCGCGAACTCGAAAACGAGATCGGCTGCTTCTTCGATCGTAACCCCGACGGAACGCTGCACCAGAAGGCCTTCGCCGGGCAAACGGCGGACCGCACCGTCCACAAAGGCGACCTCACCGGCATCGAGATCATCAACCGGCTGATGGAACAGGTCCTCTCGCGACCCATCGAGCGGCTGCAGGAACATCGCGCCATCGGTCTCGTGCCGACCCGCGACCGCTCCGCCCTTGCCGGCGTTCTGTTCATCGACATGCGCACCGGCCGCTTCCGCTTCGTGCGCGCGAAGACGGTGCTGATGGCGACTGGCGGCGGCCCAACCATGTACCGCTACCACACGCCGTCAGGCGACAAGACGATGGACGGTCTTGCCATGGCGCTGCGGGCCGGCCTGCCGCTGCGCGACATGGAGATGGTTCAGTTCCACCCGACCGGGCTGCTCGCCGGCGAAGGCACGAAGATGACCGGCACGGTGCTCGAGGAGGGCCTTCGCGGCGCCGGCGGTCAACTGCTCAACAGTTACGGCCATCGCTTCATGTTCGACTATGACCAGAAGGGCGAGCGCGCTACGCGCGACATCGTCAGCCGCGCGATCTATGACGAAATGCGCAAGAACAACACGTCGGAAAATGGCGGCGTCTATATTTCCATGGCGCATCTCGGCCCCGACAATGTGCGCCGCAAATTCAAGGGCATGGTCAAGCGCTGCGCCGATTGCGGCTTCGATCTCGCCGCGGGCAAGGTCGAGGTCGTGCCGACCGCGCATTATTTCATGGGCGGGGTCGTCGTCGATCCGGATACGCGCACCGCGCTCGAAGGGCTCTATGTCGCAGGTGAGGACGCCGGCGGCGCGCATGGCTCGAACCGCCTCGGCGGCAATGGCGTCGCCAATTCCACCGTCTATGGCGGCGTCGCCGGAGATGTGATGGGTACGGATGTCGCCCGCATCGGGGCGCTGCGCGATCCTGACGAAGCGGTGCTCGACGAGGAGATTTCCCGGGCGGTGCATCCATTGTCGTTCAAGCCCGGCAACATCCAGCGGCTCAGGTCCGACTTGCAGAACGTCATGTGGGATTATGTCGGCGTGATCCGGACAGGGGCGGGCCTCGCCCGCGGTCTGCGCAGGGTCGACGAGATTTCCGAAGAACTGATGCAGACCGGCGTGGCCGCGGACAATCTCGCCTTCAATCTCACCTGGCACGATTGGCTGAACATGCGCTCTCTTTGCGATATCTCCGCAATCATCGCGCTCGCGGCGCGGGAGCGCGAGAACTCGCGCGGGGCGCATTACCGTGAGGATTTTCCCGACAGCGGCGATCTGGCGACCTCCTACTTCACCGTCGCGCAAAAGAATGGCGGCGATGTTGAAATCGGTCGGCAGGACGTCGCCTTCACCATCGTCCGGCCGGGCGAGACCATCCTTGCCGACGACGAACCCGAAACCCTTCTGAGTGCTGCCGAATGATACCGATCGATGTCATAGAGGATACGGCCGGGCGCCTGATGGAAAAGGCGGCCATCGAGATCCCTCAGGATTATCTGGACGGGCTCAAGGCCGCTGCGTCCGTCGAGGATGGCGATCTCTCCTCCTTCGTTCTCCAGGCGATGCTGGAGAATTATGAGGCGGCGAAGCAGGATCGCCGCGCCATGTGCGGCGATACCGGCTGCCCGCGCTGGTACGTCAAGATGGGCAATGAAACGCATATCGAAGGCGGACCGATCGCGCTGGAGGCGGCGCTTCGCCGCGCCACCGCGAACGCCACGCGCGAAATTCCCCTCAGGCCCAATCGGGTTCATCCCCTCTGGCGCACCGACCACGACAACAATGTCGGCATCGGCGCGCCGGAGATCGAATACGGCTTCGAACCGGGCGGCGAATGGATCGACCTGATCACGGTGCACAAGGGCGGCCTGTTCGGCACGGACTACCGCATGCTGTTCCCGTCCGACGGGCTCCAGGGCATCAAGCGCTTCTATCTCGATTGCCTCGTCGCCTTCGGCAAGCGCGGCCTTGCCTGCCAGCCGGCGATCATCGGTATCGGCCTCGGCGGCTCCAAGGACGCCTGCATGGTGCTCGGCAAGCGCGCGGCCTGCCTGCGCGTCGTCGGCAGCAGGAATCCCGATCCGCGCATCGCCGCGCTGGAGGACGAGTTCAAGGAACTCGGCAATTCGATCGGCATGGGCGCCATGGGCTTCGTCGGCAAGTCGATGGTCGTCGATTGCAACATCGAGGTCGGCTACTGCCATACGGGCGGGATGCAGATGAGCGTCCACGCCTTCTGCCTTTCCTCGCGGCGGGCGGTCGCGCGGGTTTATGGCGATGGGCGCGTCGAATACCGCACCGATCCCGAATGGTTCACCGACTATCAACGCCGGGAGACAGTGGAATGGGAAATTCCGCCAAGCCTAAGCAAATCCGCCTGAGCACGACGCCGGCGCGCGGCGATCTCGAAAAGCTCGAACTTGGCGATATCGTCTATCTCGACGGGCTGATCTATACCGGCCGGGAAGGAGTCTATGCGCGCGCGCTCGAGGAGCATGTGCCCCTGCCGATGGACCTGCCGCGCGAAAGCGCCGCCAATTTCCATTGTTCCCCCGCCGCAGCCATAGAGCCGGACGGCTCCTACAAGATGGGCGCGGTGACGGCGACGGCGTCCTTCCGCTTCAGCAAATGGATCGGCGACTGGCTGACGCTCTCCGGCGCCAAGCTGATCATCGGCAAGGGCGGCATGACCTCGAAGGATTACAAGGCCCATTTCGTCCCGAACGGCGCGATCTATTTGACCACGGTCGGCTACGGAACGGGCGCCCTGCTCGGCCGCGGCATAAAGGCCGTCAAGGCTGTCCACTGGCGCGAGGAACTCGGCCTCGCCCAAGCCATGTGGGTGATCGAGGCCGAGAAGATGGGCCCTTTCATCGTCGAAAGCGACATGAAGGGCGACAGCCTGTTTGAACGCGAGAACGCCAAGATTGAGAAGAACCTCGCTCGCGTCTACGAGGGAACGAAGCCCGCAGTGCTGCGGCGCTTCGGCGAAACGGACGACCGCAGCGACGAAGTCATCGGCTGATTCCGTTCCATCCGCCCCGCCTGGCGTGGCGCGGAAGAATCAGCCGTACGGACAATCCAAAAGGAGAGATGATGTTCGTCGACGAGCGAATCTACACCCTTAACGCCGGACAGGTTCCGACCTTCCTCAAATTGTACGAGGAGGAGGGAATGGAATGCCAGGTCCGCATCCTGGGCAAGATGGTCGGCTACTACTACACGGATTTCGGCCCGCTGAACCAGATCGTGCATATGTGGGGCTATGAGAGCCTCGACGACCGTTTCGAACGCCGCAAGGCGCTACAGGCCGCGCCCGAATGGCAGGCCTATGCGCGCAAGATGCGGCCGCTGGTCGTCAAGGTCGAGAACAAGCTGCTGGTCCCGGCGCCCTTCTTCAAGGTCCCCTGAGGGTACGATCGGGTTCAACCAACCATTTATGGTTTAAGCGAAAGCCAGTGCCTCGCGCGCGAAGAGGAGAACGCCCGAAACGAACATCAGCGCGATGATCAGACGGCGGAACTGCTCGTCCGTCAGCCGATGATAGATGATGATGCCGATCTGGGCGGCGATCATGGCGACCGGCACCGCGATCACGACAAGCAGAAGAACATGCGGCGTATAGGTGCCCTTCAAGGCGAGAACCGTCGTCGTCAGCGCGAGGACCGCCACGTTGAACGGTTGCAGGACGGCGCGCTGCTCCATCTTCGTCCATGGCCGCATGGCGCACCACATGGTCGGAAGCGCACCGGAGAGCGACGCCGCGCCGCCGAGAACGCCTCCTGAAAGCCCGATGAGGCAATCGATCAGGGGCGTCGGCCGTTCGAAATGCGGCAAGGAGCGGCGGGCGACGAAGAAAGCGCCATAGAGCATGAGGAAGAGAGCGATCGTGATCTTCAGCGTGCCGGCGCTTATCACCGCCAATATCGCGGTTCCAAAGGGTACGCCGATGAATGCCGGCACGAGGAAACGCGCGAGCCTGCCGGGATTTGCCACAATCCCCTCGCGAACGACAACGAGACCTTGTATGCCGCTCGTGATCGACATGACGACCACCACTGCCACGGCCTCGGGCGGCGGTATGACCTGCAGCAAAAAGCCGAGCGAGAAAAGGGCCGTGCCGAACCCTGCCAGTCCGTTCACGAGGCCTCCAGCCGTGGCTCCTGCGACGAGAAAAAGAAGAAAATGCGGGCTCACTTTAGCGGGGTCTCTTCGTCTGATTGATCGTTGTGGTGAAGGCGGATCGCTGCGAGGAAATTGTCGTGGACTTCCCGGATCATCCGAACCTTGACGCTGTCGCCGCGGCAGATCAGCCCGAGGCTGCGCATGAAGTCACGGCCGTTGCCGAGCGGCAGATGCTTGAGCGGCATGGGATTCATCGAGACGCAGGGACGCGGCGCGATCGACACGCCGATGTTGAAAAGCACCATGCTCGATATCGCCTCGAGATTTTCGAGTTCCATGCTTTCGTGCACGGAGATCCTCTTTTCCTGAAGCCAGGTCTCGATCATTCCGCCAACCACCGCATGGCGGGAAAAGCGGATAAAGGGCTGGGTACGGAGCAGATGGATCGAATCGTCGCTCTCGACCTCTTGCGCGGCAAGAAGTTCCATCGGCTCCTCCGCGATGTCGAACCAGATCAAATTGTCGGGAATGAAATGCGGCTTCGACACGACAGCGAGGTCGACGGCCCCCCGTTCCACCTGCCGGATCAGATCGAGTGTGAGGCCCGGGACGACGTTGACATGGAGATGGGAATAGCCGGCCTTGAGGCGGGCGATCGTCATCGGCACGAGGCCTGTAAGAGTGGTCGGCACGGCGCCGAGCGAAAGGACGCCTTGCAGTCCGGAATCGCCCAGAACCGACGGAATGATGCCGTCATAGGCCGCGACGACTTCTCTGGCCTTCGCAACGAGAGCACGGCCGACGGGCGTCAGTTCGGGCGTCCTGCGCGAGCGATCGAAGAGCGTCACCCCCCATTCCTCTTCAAGCGCCTTCATCTGCTGGCTGACGGCGGCATGGGTGAGGAACACGGCATCGGCGGCCGCGCTGAAAGTGCCGTTTTCTTCTATGGCAATCAGCGTTCTCAACATCCGGATGGTCAAGCTGCCCTCATAGTTCTGAAAGATAAACTTTCAAAAACTGTTAGAATTTGTGCCTTTAATAAAAAAGCGCTTTCTCATACTTTTCTGAAAAAGGCCCTGGACGCAAGAGGCATCGTCCCGTTTGAACGAAAAGGATCGACAGGAGGAAGCATGGCGTGGACGCTTTGTAAGGCGTCGGAACAGGTGACGTCCCGGCTTTGCGAAAAGGCGCCATTTCTCGCCTCGTTGCCTCGACCTGATCGGTGCGCTTCCCCGGAGGCGCCGTGCCTTTGAAGAACCCATCCCTGGAAACAAATTTGCGCTCGGTCGAAGGACAATGGAAAGACGTCCGGCGCTGGCCCGCTTTGGCCGTGCTATAGGTGGGAGATCGAGCGGCGGCTCCTTTCGAGCCTCGAATTGAACGTAATGGTCAGGTGCAACCCGGTGCCGGGTCGTGTCGCCAGTCTCTGGGAGGAGCGATGACCAACGAACCCTTGCTCAGCGTCAATGGTGTGACGCTGCAATATAAGACCCCATCGGTACGCGTGACCGCGACTTATCGCGTCAGCTTCGATGTGCTGAAGAGCGACCGATTCATCCTGCTTGGCCCCTCGGGTTGCGGCAAGTCGACCCTGCAAAAGGCCGTTGCGGGTTATCTGGAGCCGGTCGAGGGCGAGATAAGGCTGAAGGGGCGGCCGGTGAAAGAGCCTGGCCCCGACCGCATGATGGTCTTCCAGGAATTCGATCAATTGCTCCCATGGAAGACCGTCAGGCAGAATATCGCTTTTCCGCTCGAAACGGCCACCAGGCTTTCCAAGAGCGAAATCGACGACCGTGTTACGCATTATGTCGAAAAAGTCGGCCTTACGAAATTCGCCGACAGCCACCCGCACACACTGTCGGGAGGCATGAAGCAGCGCGTCGCGATCGCGCGTGGAATGGCTATGGAACCTGACATCCTGCTGATGGACGAGCCTTTTGCGGCGCTTGACGCGCTGACGCGTCGTAAAATGCAGGATGAACTCCTGGCCCTGTGGGAAGAGACGCGTTTCACGGTTCTGTTCGTCACGCATTCCATCGCCGAGGCGATCAAGATCGGAAACCGGATTCTCCTGCTCTCGCCCCACCCCGGCCGGGTCAGGGCGGAACTGAACAGCGCTTCGACCCCTGCGGAGGCAGCGGAACTCGAGCGGGAAATCCACGAACTTCTCTTCCTTGAGCCGCTAGAGGAGGAAGCCCATGCGTAAGGATGCGGTTCTCGCACGACCATTGGAGGTGGCTTCGCCTTCCGCCGAGATATTGCGGCCGGAAATCCGGCCGACCGCGGGTTCTGAACTGCCCGAACAGATCACCGTTGTGGAAAGGCCGCTTTCCATTTGGGAAACACTCTACAATGACGGTCTGGTCCGCAAGCTCATTATTCTCGTCTTCCTCGCCGCCGCCTGGGAAGCTTATGGACGCTATCTTCACAACGATCTCCTGTTCCCGACCTTCAGCGCCACCATTTCCGCGTTCTTTCACGGGATAACGACAGGCGAGCTTCTGGCGCGCGCGTGGGGGTCCATCCAGGTGCTTCTGGTCGGCTATGCGGCGGGCATTCTGGTCGCCGCCCTTCTGACCGCGATCGCCCTGGCCTCGCGTATCGGAACGGATTTCCTCGAGACGCTGACGGCGATGTTCAGTCCGCTGCCGGCCATCGCGCTTTTGCCTCTGGCGCTGATCTGGTTCGGACTCGGGACAGGCAGTCTTGTTTTCGTTCTCATCCATTCGGTGACGTGGGCCATCGCGTTGAACACCCATTCCGGCTTCCTCTCCGTGAGCCGGACGCTGAAGATGGTCGGACGCAATTACGGGCTTCGGGGCTTCGGCTTCATCACCAAGATACTGATCCCCGCCGCCTTCCCGAGCATCCTTACCGGCCTCAAGATCGGTTGGGCTTTTGCGTGGCGCACCCTGATAGCCGCCGAACTCGTCTTCGGCGTCAGTTCCGGTTCCGGCGGGCTCGGCTGGTACATCTTCGAAAACAAGAACGAATTGGCGATCCCGAACGTCTTTGCCGGCCTTTTGACCGTCATCCTGATCGGGCTTGCGGTGGAGAATATCGTGTTCCGCACCATCGAGCGCAGGACCATTCATCGCTGGGGGGCCCAGCAATGAGGGAGGAGGCGCGGGGAGATCGTTCCCGCGCATAAAACACCAACAGGAGAGATTGAAGGCATGAAAAAAAGAATGGCGATGATTGCGGCGGTTTCCGCGACGATGCTCGCCGCATCGGTGGGCGCGTCCTTTGCCGATACGACGACCGTCAGGCTGGCCAAGGAATTCGGCGTCGGATACCTGCCGCTCTCGGTCATGCAGCACCAGAAGCTCCTGGTGAAAAACGCCAAGAAGGAAGGGCTCGACATAGAGACGAAGTGGCTGCGCTTTACGGGCGGCGCGGCGATGAACGACGCCCTGCTTTCGGGCAGTCTCGATATAGCGGCGGGCGGCGTCGGGCCGATGCTGACGCTCTGGTCCCGCACCCAGACCAATTACGGCTTCAAAAGCCTCGGCACGCTCGATTGCATGCCGCTCGACCTCGTATCGGTCAACCCGAAGGTCAAGAAGCTGGCCGACTTCACCTCCAAGGATCGCATCGCGCTGCCGGCGGTCAAGACCTCGATTCAGGCCGTGACGCTACAGATGGCGGCGAAGAAGGCCTTCGGCGCCGGGAACGCCCAGAAGCTCGATAAACTCACCGTTTCGATGGGGCACCCCGACGCGCTGCTTGCCATGCTCGGCGGCAAGTCCGGGATCACGGCGCATTTCGGCTCCCCGCCCTTCCAGAACATCGAATTGCGTGACAAGCGGGCGCATGTCGTCGTCAACAGCTATGATGTCCTGGGCGGCCCCCACACCTTCAATTTGACTTGGGCCTCCAAGAAATTCGTCGAGGCCAATCCGAAAATCGCCAAAGCCTTCGTGGAGGCGCTGAACGAGAGCCTCGCCTTCATCAAGGCGAATCCGGAAAAGGCAGCCGATATCTGGATGAGCGAGGAAAAGACCCCGCTGTCCAAGAAGGAGATCGTCGCGATCATCACGGGTAAGGACGTCATATGGACGGCCGAGCCGAAGAACATGCTGCCCTATCTGCATTTCATGCATGAAACTGGTCTCGTGAAGAACACGACCGACAACACGAACGACTTGTTTTTCCCGGTAGCCCAGGGAAGCAAGCAAGACTAGCTGGAATGTCCCAGACTTTGGCTTTAGAGGCCTTTCTCTTGCCATTGCACGGCGCGTCTGGTTAGCTGTTTCAAACAGCGCATGGAGAGGAGCCGTGCCAAGCGCCAGGATTGCGTGCGTGATTTGCAGAAAGCCTGCTCGCGCCGTGCTCGCCTTTCGGGATTCTCTGCATTTCGATTGCCCTGGATGCGGTGCGTTCAGGGCATCCGTTTCGTTCGTAGAGGAAGCCAAACGCCTGTCCGCTACCGCGAGACGTCAAGCTCTGCAGAAGGCGATCGTCAGGGCGCAATATGGCGCGCTGTCGATCGTGACGACATACGACCTTCCGTAGCGACGTTCCGTAGCTTCCGAAATCCCCACATCCATCCGGAACTCCATTTATTCGCTACCGGAACCTTCCCGCGGGGACTATCATTGAATGGCAGGAGGTGCTCTCATGCCAAAGGACAATACGCCTGGACCGACGCCGGCCGAGATCGACAGCGATATTCATCGGCTCACGGAAATGGAGAAGGACACCAATCCCGAGACCAGGAACCGGATCGATCGCGAGATCGAGGAACTCCGGAAGGAGAAAGAGCAAATCGATCGCGGGAGGCGAAGCTAGGGACTCCGGCTTATGGGCCTGCAATTGCGCGAGGCGTCGGCCTTTCAAGCGGCCTGAAGAGCCGTTTCCAACATCTGTCATGGTATCGCCTCGATCTTCGATTTGTCGGGGAACTCTTGCCCGAGAACGACGTTCGATGATGTTGAGCCCCATCAAGAGGGCCCTGAGGAGGACGTGATGACAACCAGACATCAGTTCGATGTTCCGGTCTTCGTCGTATTCCATGACGAGCAGGAGCGGATATCCTCGGTTGCGGATGCGATGGACTTTCTGCATCGCTGGCCGCTCGACCGCAGAGGTCCGATTTACCGCACAGCCTTGAACGCCTGCGCTGCGGTCAAGGCAGGGCGGCTGGCCGTCGACGATGGCCGGCGATCGTTCGTTGGCTTTGCGAGGGCGACGAACATCTTCGACAAGAACATGCCCAGCATCGAAATCAGGGCCAGGACGGTGATTTCGTATCCGAAGGGTACATTGTAGCTACAAACGACCCGCTTCGATGATCCTTTGAAGGAAGGCGCGCGTCCGTTCCTCGGTTGGGTTGCTGAAGATCCGGGAGGGCGGACCCTCCTCATGCACCTTGCCGCCATAGAGGAAGCAGATTTTGCTGGCGACCTCGCGCGCGAAACCCATTTCGTGCGTGGCGAGAAGCATGGTCATGCCTTCGGCTGCCAGATCGCGCACGATGTTGAGCACTTCCGAGACCAGTTCAGGATCGAGCGCCGAGGTGATCTCGTCGAGCAAAAGCACCATCGGCCCCATCGCCAGAGCGCGCACGATCGCGACGCGCTGCTGCTGGCCGCCAGACAGGCGGTCGGGATACTCCTTGGCCTTATGTTCGAGCCCTATCCTCTTCAGTAAATGAAGCGCCTTCGCTTCCGCCTCGGCCCGATTCTGGCCCAGCACCTTGACCGGCGCCAGCGTGACATTTTCCAGCACCGTCATGTGCGGAAACAGATTGTAGCTCTGGAAGACGATCCCGACGTCGCGGCGCAAGGCGTTGACATCGACCCCGGGTCCCGACATGCGGTCGCCATGAATGCGGATTTCGCCGCCCTGAATGGTTTCGAGCCCATTCATGCAGCGCAGCAGGGTCGATTTCCCGCAGCCGGACGGGCCGATCAGGCAAACGACCTGATGCTCCTCAACTTCGAGGCTGAGGCCGTTGAAGACTTTGAACTCTCCATAGCTCTTGGTGATGTTACGGATTTCGATCATCGCCATGATGCAAGCGGCCTCTCAATTTCCCCCGGCGCGCATGCGGCGCTGGTCGCGCTCGATCAACCTGTCGACGAGGCGGGTCTGGGGAATGGTAATGAGGATGAAGAGGAGAGCGACGGTGGTTACGGGCGAAAGATTGAAATGATTGGAGGCGATGATCCTGGCCTGGTTGAAAGCGTCGATCGACCCGATGACATTGACCAGCGCCGTATCCTTCTGCAGGCCGATGAAATCGTTGAGCAGCGGCGGGATGATGCGGCGCACGGCCTGCGGAACGACGACATAGCGCAAGGTCTGCATATAGGACAGGCCGAGCGAACGGGCGGCGGCTACCTGGCTCCAATGGATGCTCTCGATTCCCGAGCGGTAGACTTCGGCGACATAGGCGCCGTAAGTGAGGGTCAGCGCGAGGATAGCGTAGGATTCCGGCGACAGATCCTTGAGCACGGGCAGCCCCGTCAGCGGAATGCCGAAGCCGATCAGATAGATGTTGATGATCGCCGGCAGGCCCCGGAACATATCGGTGTAGATTGTCGATATCAGCCGGACGGGGCGCGCTGCATCGCCGGGAAGGAGCCGGGCAATGGCGACGATGAGCCCCCAGATCAGGACCAGGATTTCCGCCACGACGAAGATATAGATGTTGGTCCAGAACGCCTTGAGCGTGAGTGCGAGGGAACTGCCGATAAGCGAAAGCTGAAAGAAGGTCTGACTCACCGCGAGATTGTTGGCGATGAAGAATTGCGCAACCGCCAGCAGGATCACGACGACGGCGGCATATCCGAACGTCACATAGGCGAATTCGCGCGAAGCCGCGGTCGCCACCCGTGCGCCGACCATGTCGCTGCCTGCCAACGTCCGTTTCGCCTCCTGGGCTTGTCGCCAGGATTGAACGGCGGGACGAAAAAGCGCCAGGACCGCCACGCCACAAAGCACGAGGATCGCCGTGCCGATAAGGCTTTCCGATTTGACGGTAGAAAGCGCGGAATGGATGCCGCTCAGCGTTGACCATGCCGCGAAGACAACAAGGATGGTGACGAACAGAGCCGTGATCGACCATCCCGTCACGTCTTTAGGCGGCGTTCCGGCGCTCCAGTGCCGGTCGCCGCCGAGAAGGCTGGCCGCTGGCCCGCCTTCCCGGCTGTCATCGGTTGATGCCATCAGGCCGATGCCTCTTTACGCGATCAAGGCTTGATGTAAGGGATCTTGGTCGGGTCCGCTCCCCAAGCGTCGGCCAGATATTTCTGCGCCAGCTTGTTCAGGGTGCCGTCTTTCTTCAGGGATTCGATAATCTTGTCAAACGCCGCCTTGTTCGGGGAATCCTTGGGATAAAGCGCACCATAGGATTCGCCGGTGTGATATTGGTCCGGCACTTTCAGAGCACCATGCGATTGCGAAGCAGCGCCCAGAACGATCGACGTATCGTGGATGATCGCATCGACCTGATTCGCCATCAAAGCCGTGTCCATGCCGCCCATGTCGGGGAAGACCTTCACTTCCTTCGGATGCAGGTGCTCGGCGACGAAAGCCGCACCGGTCGTCCCGCGCATGACCGCGACGCGCATATTCTTCAGCGCGTCCTTGTTGAAGGTTTCGTTTTTCTTGACCATCACGCCGATGTCGGAATCGAAATAGGGCACGGAAAAACTGACCACTTTCTTGCGGGCCGGCGTGATGGAGATTTCGGCGAGAGCGAGATCGAAGTTCTTCGTCTGGCCGGCGACCAGCGCGTCGAAGGACACATTGACGACCTTCACCTTGTCCAAGCCCGCCCGGTACGCAATGTTGGCCGCCATGCAATATTCATAGCCGTCCTTGATGGCATCCGGCGAATCGCCGTTCCACCAACCCGGAGCCGGCAGGTTCGTCTCGACCGTCAGTTGGCCGGGAATGGCCGGCTTGATGGGCACGGAGCCCTTCGTTCCGGTCACTTCGCAATTGCCGATCGTTGCGGCGCCGGCAAAAGATATGACGGCGAACGTCGACGCGATCGCCGCTCCGACGGTAGCGACGCTTTTCAACCACGAATTCATACGAAGTCCTCCCTTTTCAAATCCCATCTTCCAGCCGCTGCCTTTGCAGCTGGCTTTTTCAGTCCGCGCGGCTGCGATTTGGTTCCTTGCCTTGGCGCATCCCGAACCCGTTCCCATTTTCGGCGATATGCGTAAGACCGCTTTCCGCTCGTTTGTTTTCCCTTTGTGGTTCAAACGATCCAAAAAGACAAGCGCCGAGATGTTCTCCCGAAAACATGACACGCGCGTCATCTCTCGGAGCATGGTTCACTTGCGCCGAATAACCGGCCGAACTTGCGGAAAAGGCGGTGCTCGGTTACGCCATCATCCATGACGACACATCGCTTCACCGCCACCGAATGGCACAATGTGCTGGGCACGCTGCCGCCCGCATTCACCATTGCCTCCGGCGATGTCGTAATCACGGAGACGATCGATTCCCACGGCATCGACAAGGATGGCGTGCACCGCGCGCCCGAGCCGAACCCGATGAATGGTCCGATTTTCGTGACCGGGGCCGAACCCGGCGACGCGCTCAAGGTCGATATCCTGCGCATGACGCCGATCCGGGCAACCGGCTGGACACGTGGCGCGCTGGCCGCCAATGTCGTCGATCCGGAATTCGTGCGCGGCCTGCCGCCGCGCGACAAGATCAACTGGCGGATCGACCGGCAGGGACTGACGACGACGTTGGATCCGGCCGTTCCGGGCCTTGAGGATCTCGTTTTGCCGCTGGAGCCGATGATCGGCTGCTTCGGCGTGGCGCCGGCCATGGGCCAGGCTTTTTCCACCGCAACGAGCGCCGAGAATGGCGGCAACATGGATTATCGCGGCTTCTGCGCGGGTGCGACAGTGTGGTTTCCCGTGGCGGTGGCCGGCGCGCTGTTCTTCCTTGGCGATTGCCACGCCAAACAGGGCGATGGCGAGATCGTCGGCACCGGCATCGAGACGTGCTTCGAGGTCGAACTGCGGCTGACGGTGGAAAAGAACCGCAATCTCGTCTGGCCGCGCGGCGAGAACGCCACCGACATCTTCTCGGTCGGCAATGCGCGGCCGCTCGACCAGGCGCTGCAGCATGCGACGACCGACATGTTCAACTGGCTGACCGGCGACTATGGCCTCAGTCCCGCGGCGGCGAGCCATCTCATGGGCCAGGTCGTCCGCTACGATGTGGCCAATATCTTCGATCCGGCTTACACCATGGTCTGCCGCATCGAAAAGAAATGGCTGCCGAAGCGCTGAACCGGGGCATGGCCTGTCAAACAAGATGACGTTGCGATCAACAACTGATCATTCGCCGTAGGGCACCCAGATATTCTTCACCTGGGTCGCACGGGAGAGGAATTGCCGGCCCTGGCCATCGGCTCCTGCCCAGTCGCGCGCCGCGCCGTCTTCCGTCCAGGTCTGCTTGAGATTGCCGGCCGAAAGCTCTTCGACCATTTTCGATCCGGCGGCGGTGCCGAAATACCAGACCGCCTCGACATCGTCATGCTCGGCGAGCGTCTTCATCAGCACGTCGCGCTCCCCGGTGACGATGTTGACGACGCCGCCCGGCACGTCGGACGTGTCGAGAAGCTGATAGAAATCGGTCGCGGCGAGCGGATGCAGCTGCGACGGGACGGCAACGACACGGTTGCCCATGGCGATGGCGGGCAGGACGAGCGAAACGAAGCCGAGCAGAGGAAAAGCGGTCGGGCAGGCGATGCCGATGACGCCGAGCGGCTCGTTCATCGCCAGCGTCACATGGGCCGATTTGGTCTGGTGCACCGCGCCATCGAACTTGTCGGCCTGGGCCGCATACCAGAAGATCCGGCGGATCGCGGTCTCGACTTCCGTCCGCGCCGCGACGTTTGGTTTGCCGAAGCTCTTCAGCCGCTCGCTGAAGTCGCCGGCGCGGGCCGAAAGGTTCTCGGCAAGATAATAGAGCACCTGGGCGCGGTTATGCCCGGTCTGCGCGCCCCAGCCGCCAGCCTTCCGTGCCGCCTCGACGGCGTTGCGGATATCCTTGCGATTACCGAGGCCGGCGAGCCCGACCGGCCGGCCCTTGACGCCGGGGACGGCATAGGAATAGCCGCTATCGGGGCGCGCCTGCTTGCCACCGACATAGAGTTTTGCGGTGCGGTCGATCCCGATCGTGACGATCCCGTCTGTCGGCGTGGCGATAAGAGCGGGTGGTTGTTCCTCCGGCTTGCGCGGCTTCGGCGCGGGAGTGCGCAGATAGGCGGCCATGCCTTCCCGCCCGCCTTCGCGGCCGAAACCGCTTTCCCGGTAGCCGCCGAAACCCGCGCCCGCATCGAAAATGTTGGCTGAGTTGATCCAGACGACGCCGGCTTTCACCTGGGCAGCGATATCGATCGCCAGATTGATGTTCTCCGACCAGACGGAAGCGGCAAGGCCGTAGCGCGTATTGTTGGCAAGCTCCACGGCGTCATCCGGCGTGCGGAACGGCGTCAGTGTCACGACCGGCCCGAAGATCTCCTCGCTTGTCAGGATCGAGGCCGGCTCGACCTCGGTCGCCAGCGTCGGCGGGAAGAAACAGCCCTCGGGAGCCTTGCCCTGAAAGAGCTTTACGCCCTCCGCCACGCCCTGTTCGACCAGCGTCCTGATGCGTTCCAACTGTACGGGGTGGACGATTGGCCCGATATCGGTCGATTTGTCCAACGGATCGCCGGTGATGAGCTTGTCCAGCCGCCGGCGCAGCAGCTTTTCCAGTTGGGGCGCGATCGTCTCGGCGGCGAGGATGCGCGAGCCGGCGCAGCAGACCTGTCCCTGATTGAACCAGATCGAATCGACCACGCCCTCGACCGCCGCGTCGAGATCGGCGTCGGCGAAGACGATGAAGGGCGACTTGCCGCCGAGTTCCAGCGTCAGCCCCTTGCCCGAGCCGGCGGTTCGCTGGCGGATGATCCGCCCCACCTCGGTCGAACCGGTAAACGCGACCTTGTCGACGGCCTTGTGATCGACAAGGTGGGCGCCAGTCGTTCCGTCGCCGGTGACGATGTTGAGCACGCCCTTGGGAAGCCCCGCCTCATTGGCGATCTCCGCGAAGGCGAGCGCGGTGAGCGGCGTGTATTCGGCGGGCTTCAGCACCACCGTGTTGCCTGCCGCGAGCGCCGGCGCGATTTTCCAGGCGAGCATCAGGAGCGGAAAGTTCCACGGAATGATCTGGCCGCAGACGCCGTGCGGCGCGGCGCCCGGAAACTCGTCGGCAAGGATCTCGGCCCAGCCGGCGTGATGATAGAAATGCCGCGCGACGAGCGGAATATCGATGTCGCGGCTCTCGCGGATCGGCTTGCCGTTATCGATCGTCTCCAGCACCGCTAGGAAGCGGGCATGCTGCTGGACGTGGCGGGCAAGCGCATAGAGATATTTCGCGCGTTCGTGGCCGGGAAGGGCGGCCCATTTCGGCTGCGCCCGCCGGGCGGCCGCGACGGCCTGATCGACCTCTTTCTCCGAGCCTTGGGAAACGCGCGCGATCACCGCGCCGGAAGCCGGGTTGGCGACGTCGAACAAATTCGAAGGCGGCGTGAAGGCGCCATCGATGAAATGGCCGAAGCCTTGTCTGTGCTTCTTGAGCCAGTCCTTGACGATCGCCGAATCCTCAGGCGCCGGACCATATTCCATGGATTTCAGGATATCGGTGACAACGTTCATCTCTTCGGCCTCAAGCTAATGCGTGGCGCGAGGACGCGGCGTAACGTCCGGTGACAAAATGATCGAGCTGGCGTTCGATGTCGGCCAGCATGGAAGAAGCGCCGAGGCGGAACAGATCCGGCGAAAGCCAGTCATTGCCCAGCTCCTCCTTCATCAGGAACTGCCAGTTCAGCGCGTCCTTGGCGGTGCGCATGCCGCCGGCCGGCTTGAAGCCGATGCGGTAACCGGTCGCCTCGCCATAGTCGCGCAGCGCCCGCACCATCACCAGTCCAACCGGCAGCGTGGCGTTGACCCCTTCCTTGCCGGTCGAGGTCTTGATGAAGTCGGCACCGGCCTGCATGGCGACCATAGCAGCGGAATAGACGTTGCGCAGCGTCTTCAGATCGCCCGTCGCCAGAATGGTCTTCAGATGCGCCGCGCCGCAGGCCTCGCGCATCGCCGCGATCTCGTCATAGAGCGCGTTCCAATTGCCGTTCAGCACATGCTCGCGCGTGATGACGATATCGATCTCGTCGGCGCCTTCGCCGACCGCATAGCGGATTTCCTCCAGCCTGAGCGGCAACGGCATCAGGCCGGCAGGAAAGCCGGTGGCGACGGAAGCGACCGGGATGCGGCTTCCCCTCAGCGCATGCACTGCATGCGGCACCATCGTCGGGTAGACGCAGACGGCGCCGGTCGTGAGGCCCATATCGGCAATGCCCAAGCCCTCGATGATGTGCGGGGCGAGCGGGTGCCGCGCCTTGGCGCAGAGCCGCCGGACCCGCTCGGCGGTGTCGTCGCCCGAAAGCGTCGTCAAATCGATGCAGCTTATCGCATTGACCAGCCAGGCGGCTTGCCAGACCTTCTTGACCGATCGCCGGGTTGTCAGTGTCGCCGCGCGCCGTTCCGCCGCGCTGCGATTGACGGCATGGGCGAGGAACATCTCCGGCCGCAGCGGCATGCCGGGATTGCGATTGTCATTGGCTCCGGCGCGCATAGCGGGTCTCGATATGTCGGCTGGGGTCAGCGTGTCAGCGGTCATGGGCATGTTCCAATGTATATCTTGCCGTCGCCTCGTCGGTGATGAAAATGTTGGCCGAGCCGGCGGCAAGGAGGCCGAAACTTGCTCCGGTCGCGCCAGGCTCTTTCATCGCGGCTCACCACGCATCCGGTCTGTCTCGTCAATCAGTCGATGCAGGATCGACGCCGGAATGTCTACCGCCGATCTGCATTCTTCGAAAGGCGCGAACCTGTACGCAAGGGACGCGACCATGAGATCGGTATAAGGCAGTGGACGTTGCGATGGCCCGCAACCGGATTGATTCCGCAATCCGTTTCCTCTATATCGTCGTTTCGTGGTGATTTGGCCGGCCGGCTTGCAGCCACGTTAAAGAAATCGCTAAAGGGGCCGCGGAAACGGGATTTCCAGGGCCGGCTTGCGATTTCGCAGCCGGTTTTTGTTTTTGGGCCGACGGTCCGGAATGTATTGAGGAAAGACCCATGCCGATCAAGATCCCCGATCAGCTTCCCGCCCGCGAGACCCTGCTGCGCGAAGGGGTCATGATCATGGACGAAAAGACAGCGCTGCGGCAGGACATCCGCCCGCTGCAGATCGGGCTTCTCAACCTGATGCCGAACAAGATCCAGACCGAGACCCAGATCGCGCGCCTGATCGGTTCGACGCCGCTGCAGATCGAACTCACGCTCGTCCGCATCGGCGAGCACAAGGCCAAGAACACGCCCGAGGAGCACCTGATCTCGTTTTATCAGACATGGGATGAGGTAAAGGACCGGAAGTTCGACGGCTTCATCATCACCGGCGCGCCGATCGAGACGCTGCCTTATGAGGAAGTTACCTATTGGCGCGAACTGGAACGCATTCTCGACTGGACAGAAACCAACGTCCATTCGAACTTCTTCATCTGCTGGGGCGCGATGGCGGCCATCTGGCACTTCCACAGAGTGCCGAAATACACGCTGCCACAAAAGGCCTTCGGCGTCTACCGCCACCGCAATCTGCAGCCGGCGTCGCCCTATCTCGCAGGCTTCTCCGACGATTTCCAGATTTCGGTGTCGCGCTGGACGGAAGTGCGCGAGGAGGATATCCGGCCCGAAAGCGGGTTGGAACTGTTGATGAAATCCGACCAGACCGGCATCTGCCTCATCGCGGAGAAGGCGCGCAACCGGCTCTACATCTTCAACCACGTCGAATATGATTCCACGACGCTTGCCGACGAATATTTCCGCGACGCCAAGGCCGGTCTTCCCACCAGGGTGCCGCACAATTATTTCCCTGGCGACGACCCGTCGAAGCCGCCGCTCAACCGCTGGCGCAGCCACGCCTTCCTGCTCTTCGGCAACTGGATCAACCAGGTCTACCAGACGACGGCCTTCGATCTTTCCGATATCGGGAAAGACCACGCGCGCGAGCGGCTGACAGCCTGAACGGGGATTTCTATAATCCGGAAATGTTCCTGCCCTTCTTCCTCGAACTCAGGGCCGCCAGCGTCCCCGTCTCTTTAAGAGAATATCTCTCGTTGCTGGAGGGCATGGATGCCCATCTCATCGATTACGATGTCGAGGGCTTCTACTATCTGGCGCGTTCGGCGCTGGTGAAGGACGAGGGTCACATCGACAGGTTCGATCAGGTCTTCTCCCATGTCTTCAAGGGATTGGAGGCGCTTTCAGGCGAGAACGGACCGGAAAGTATCGGTCTTCCTGAAGAATGGCTGCGGCGGCTTGCCGAAAAGCATTTGACCGAGGAAGAAAAGAAGCTCGTCAAGGCCCTTGGCGGCTTCGACAAACTGATGGAGACGCTGAAAAAGCGGCTGGAGGAACAGAAGGGCCGTCACCAGGGCGGCTCGAAATGGATCGGCACCGCCGGCACATCGCCTTTCGGCGCCTATGGCTACAATCCGGAAGGCATCCGTATCGGCCAGCACGAAAGCCGGCATCGCCGCGCGGTGAAGGTCTGGGACAGGCGGGAATTCCGTAATTTCGACGATTCCGTCGAACTCGGCACGCGCAACATCAAGATCGCGCTGAAAAGGCTGCGCCGCTGGGTGAGGGACGGCGTCGAGGAGGAACTCGACCTGCCGGGCACCATTCACGCCACCGCCGAACACGGCTATCTCGACGTGCAGACCCGGCCGGAGCGGCGCAATGCGGTGAAGCTTTTGATGTTCTTCGATGTCGGCGGCTCGATGGACGATCACATCAAGGTCGTGGAGGAACTGTTTTCCGCGGCGCGGGCGGAATTCCGGCAGCTTGAATATTTCTATTTCCATAACTGCCTCTACGAAGGCGTCTGGAAGGACAACCGGAGGCGTCACGCCGAAGTGGTGCCCACCTTCGACCTCATCCACAAATACGGGCCGGATTACAAAGTGATCTTCGTCGGCGACGCCGCCATGTCGCCTTACGAGATCGCTTATCCCGGAGGATCGGTCGAGCACTGGAACGAAGAGGCCGGCCATGTCTGGCTAAGCCGCATACTCCGGCAATGGCCGAACGCGGTCTGGCTCAACCCGACCGCTGAAAAGCATTGGGGCTACACCCATTCCACCGGCATGATCCGCGATATCTTTTCCAACAGGATGTATCCGCTCACCCTTTCCGGACTGGAAACCGCAACGCGGGAATTGTCGCGAAAGCATTGACAGAGCGGCACGCTGTCGGTTTTGAGTGCGTCGGACCGTCCGCGCTAGCCCTTTCTTCTGCTGGCGCGGGCCAAGGGGAGACGATTGATGTATCTGTCGCGCCGCAGCGGCCTGGTCGCCGCCGCCACGCTTTTCTTCGCCAGCCTCACGGTCGTCGATCCTGCCTTCGCGGCTGACGCGCATGGCATTGACGGCACGACGCTTTCATGGATCTGGATCGTTCCCTTTTTCGGCATCCTGCTGTCGATCGCGACGGGGCCGATCCTCTATCCGCATCTGTGGGAGCACCATTACGGCAAGTTCGCTGCTTTCTGGGGCGCGCTCGTTCTCGTTCCGCTCGCCATCATTTACGGCCTGTCACCGGCGACCGGGATCGCCCTGCATACGATCCTGCTCGAATATATCCCTTTCATCATCCTGCTCTTCGCACTGTTCACGATAGCCGGCGGCATACTGATCGCCGGCAATATCCACGGCACGCCGCTGATGAACGCCGCCCTTCTCCTGATCGGCGCGGCGATCGCTTCCTTCGTCGGCACGACCGGCGCCTCGATGATCATGATCCGGCCGCTGATCCGCGCCAATGACAACCGCCCCTACTACGTGCATGTCGTCATCTTCTTCATCTTTCTCGTCTCGAATATCGGCGGCGCCTTCACGCCGCTCGGCGATCCGCCGCTCTTCGTCGGCTTCCTGCGCGGCGTCGATTTCTTCTGGACCGCGAGACATCTGACGGAGGAGACGCTGACAGTCATCGCGATCCTGATTGCAGTCTTCCTCATCGTCGATTTCTATTTCCATTTCCGCGAAGAAGGACTGCCGAAGATCAAGGATCCGACACCGGATTCGAAGCTGCGCATCCGCGGCATGCCCAATATCCTGCTTCTCGCCGGCGTCATCGGCGCGATCCTGCTTTCCGCCGCATGGCGGCCAGGTATCGCCTTCCATGTCCACGGCGTCGAATTGCAGCTTCAAAACGTCGCGCGCGATGGCATCATCCTCGTCATGGCGCTCCTTTCTCTTGTTGTCACGCGCAAGGAATACCGCGCCGCAAACGGCTTCGAATGGGGACCGATCCTGGAAGTCGCCAAGCTCTTCGCCGCGATCTTCATCTGCCTGATCCCCGTGACTGCGATGCTGCAGGCCGGCGAGAGCGGCCAACTCGCCCCGCTCGTCTCGCTTGTCACGACAGCGGATGGTACGCCGAACAATCTCGCCTATTTCTGGCTGACGGGCGCGCTTTCGTCCTTCCTCGACAATGCGCCGACCTATCTCGTCTTCTTCGACCTCGCCGGCGGCGACGCGCACAGACTGATGGGCGAGGTGGCGACGCTCGCCGCCATCTCGTCCGGCGCCGTCTTCATGGGCGCCAACTCCTATATCGGCAATGCGCCCAACTTCATGGTCTATGCCATCGCGCGAAGGCGCGGCGTCGCCATGCCGAGCTTCTTCGGTTATATGCTGTGGTCGGTTTCGATCCTCATTCCAACCTTCCTTCTCATCAGCTGGCTCTTTTTCGATTGACGGCGGCGCTGCCCTTTCAACCGATGGCCGGCGATATTAGATTGGGTCTTGGGAAGGTGGCCGACGAAACCGCCGCATCCAGAAAGGACCGGACCCATGGACGAGCATCGTTTTCCCGTCACGCATACGGATGCGGAGTGGCGCTCTATATTGACGCCTGAACAATATGCCGTCATGCGCCAGCACGGCACCGAGCGGCCGGGAAGCTGCGCGCTGCTGCACGAAAAACGCGCCGGCGCCTTCACCTGCGCCGGATGCGGTCAGAAGCTTTTCGAATCGACTCTGAAATTCGAGAGCGGCACCGGCTGGCCGAGCTTCAACGATCCCGTCGAAGGCGCTGTGGAGACAACCACGGACCGCAGCCACGGCATGACGCGCACAGAAGTGCATTGCGCCCGCTGCGGCAGCCACCTCGGCCATGTCTTCGAGGACGGTCCGCCGCCGACCGGATTGCGCTACTGCATCAATGGCGTGGCGATGAATTTCGAGCCGGCGTAACGGCCCTTCTCCTTAGCGGAAAGGGGACCGCGGAAGCGGCCGAATGAGGGGCTGATATAGCCCCTTACGGCTCCGTCAGCTTCAATTCGATACGCCTGTTCTTGGCCCGTGCTTCGGGCGTATCCGATGGATCGAGCGGCTGGAATTGGCCGAAGCCGGCAGCGACGAGGCGATTCGGTGAAACGCCATTGGCGATCAGGAATTTCACCACCGCGATGGCGCGCGCGGACGAAAGCTGCCAATTGTCGCGGAAACGGCCATTGCCGGAGAGCGGGACATCGTCGGTATGGCCGTCGACGCGCAGCACCCATTTGATTTCTGGCGGGATTTCCTTCTCCAACTGGATGATGGCGTCGGCGAGCTTCTTCATCTCGTCCTGGCCCTCTTCGTTGATCTGATCGGAACCCGAAGGGAACAGCACCTCCGACTGGAAGACGAAGCGGTCGCCGACGATGCGGATGTTCTTGCGGTCGGCTAGGATCTCGCGCAGCCGGCCGAAGAAGTCGGAACGGTAGCGGTTCAGCTCCTGCACGCGACGGGCGAGCGCCACGTTGAGGCGTCGTCCGAGGTCCGCGATCTTGGCGTTCGATTCCTGGTCCTTCTTTTCCGATGCGTCGAGCGCATCCTCGAGCGCGGCGATCTGCGTCCTGAGCGCAGCGATCTGCTGGTTCAGGAGTTCAACCTGCGACATGGCGCGCTGGCTGAGCTGCTTCTGGTTGTCCAGTTCGGCCGACAGGCCGGCAACCTTGGCGTTGGCGGCGGCCTCTGAGCCCGAGCCGCGCGAGAGCAGCTGCTCCAGCCGCGATTTCTCGGCCTGCGCCGCGGAAAGGGAGGCCTGCAGATTGCTGATCTGGTCCTGCGCGTCCTGGGTGTTCGATTTCTCCAGCGCCAGAAGCTGCGTCAATTCATTGATCTGCGAATTGAGCCGGCTGAGCACCTCGTCCTTGCCGCTGATCTCGCGGCTGAGCAGGAACTGCGCGAGCACGAAGACGGTGAGCAGGAACATGATGGCCAGGAGCAGCGTCGACAGCGCATCGACGAAGCCCGGCCAGTAATCGATCGAGCGCGTCGTGCGCCCGCGCGCCAGCGCCATTTACCCGATCTCCCGCTTCTTGATGGCCTCGGCGAGCTTCTCGAGCGTCTGGCGCACCCGTTTCTGCTCGTCCGACTGCGCCTCTACCCAGTCGCGCATCATCTGCTGCTCGGAGCGCATGTTCTTGACGAGGCCGGAGATGCCGTCGGCGAGATTGGCCATGGCGGCGGCCACCCGCTGATTGGAGCCGCCGGTTTCCTGCACCGCGCGCAGGCGCTCGGAGAGGGCGCGGATTTCCTCGGCCGGGCCGGCCTTGCCCGTATCAGGAACAGGGATATCCGAACCGAGATCCGTGACGGAGGAAAGCCAGTTTTCCAGTTCCGTATAGAAGCGGTTCTGGGCGCGGCTCGCCTGCAGGTCGAGGAAGCCGAGGATGAGCGAGCCGGAAAGGCCGAGCAGCGAGGACGAAAAGGCCGTGCCCATGCCGCCCAGCGGCGCCGAGAGGCCGGCCTTCAGCGCCTCCAGCACGTCGTTCGTGCTGCCCGATCCCGGATCGAGGGACTGGATGGTCACGCCGATCGACTGGATGGTCTGCAACAGTCCCCAGAAGGTGCCGAGCAGGCCGAGGAAGACGAGCAGCCCGATGAGGTAGCGGGCGATGTCGCGGCTTTCATCGAGGCGGGTGGCGAGCGAGTCCAGGATGGAGCGCAGCGAACTGGTGGACAGCGCCATGGAGGAGGAGCGCGACAGGAGCGCCTTCATCGGCGCCAGCAGCACCGGGTTGCCCGCCTCGGTCCCCGCCCGGAAGGAGTTGACCCAGCGCACTTCGCGGAAAAGGCGGATCACCTGCGCGAAGGCGAGCAGGATGCCGACGACCAGCACGCCGACGATCAGGCCGTTCAGGCCCGGATTGGCGTTGAAGGCATGGGAGACCTGGCGATAGAGGATCGCCGCCACGAACCCGGCGATGGCCAGGAAGATCAGCATCGTCAGGACGAATACCTGCGGGCTCGAAAGCCTGTAGGGATCGTATTCGTCGCCGCCTTCCGATCTGCCGAAGAATGCCATGCGCCTTGCCTCGTACCCTGCCGCCTAGGACCCTGGAGCCGGCGGAGACTCTAATCGGAATTGTGACCAAAATGAAAGGCGGCAATATATTCAATTCCATAGCCATGTTGATGTGAGATGATCCAGCGCAGACGGCGGGGTACTTGGCGAAGGCCTTGCCACCGGCTATGGATAACCGGGGTCGGGGTGGATGCCTGGTCGTCAAACGGGCGGCTATACTTGTTTAGAGGGGCAGTCCTGATCATGCCGCGCCGAACGAGCCTGCGCAGACCGGGCGAGGGGCTGTCCCGGGCTCAGCTTGCCGTTCTCGCACTGGTCCTGTTTCTGCCTTGCTTGCTTGCCGGTTGCGGGCACGTCGTCGGCGTGCTCGCGCCCGTCGCGGTCACCACGCCCGGCACATCGCGCGTGGACATGCTCGTGGTGACGACCCGCGCGCCGTCGAAGGATCCCGGGATCCTCTTCACCGGACGACGCGATCTCAATTTCTCGGTCAACGAGATCACCGTATCCATTCCGCCCGACTCCGCACGCAGAATCGGCGAGGTGCAATGGCCGGCCCGGCTGCCGCCGAACCCGGCCAGGGATTTCACCACGGTGGCGGTCAAACAGCTTCCGCCGGACAAGGCGAGCGGTAATGCCTGGCTGCGCGAACATTTGCCGAAATCCCGAACGGTTTTGGTCTTCGTGCACGGTTTCAACAACCGCTACGAGGACGCCGTCTATCGTTTCGCGCAGATCGTCCATGATTCACATGCCGACGCGGCGCCGATCCTCTTTACTTGGCCCTCGGCGGGCAAGCTCTTCGACTACAATTACGACCGCGAAAGCACGCTATATTCCCGCGACGGGCTGGAGACGGTGCTCAAACTGCTGGCCGAGGACCCGCAGGTCTCCGAAGTCAGCGTGCTCGCCCATTCGATGGGCACCTACCTGACCATGGAGTCGCTGCGGCAGATGGCGATCCGCGACGGCCGCGTGGCGCCGAAGATAAAGAACGTGATCCTCGCGTCGCCCGATATCGATATCGACGTCTTCGGCCGGCAATTCCGTGATCTCGGCGGACATCACCCGAGATTCACGGTCTTCGTTTCGCGGGACGACCGGGCGCTGGCGGTCTCGCGGTTCGTCGCCGGCAATGTGAACCGCCTCGGCCAGATCAATCCGGAGGTAGAACCCTACCGGACGGAGGCGGAGAAGAACGACATCACCTTCATCGACCTGACCAAACTGAAGGCGCCGGGCGCCGACCTGAACCACGACAAGTTCGCAGCCAGCCCGCAGATCGTGCGGGCCATCGGGACCCGGCTGGTAAACGGCCAGTCGCTGTCGGAATCGCAGATCGGCCTGGGAGACGAGATCACCGTCCTTGCGGCCGGCACGGCGAAGGCGGTTGGCACCGGCGCCGGCCTGCTGGTCAGCACGCCGCTTTCCGTGATCGACCCGGCGACGCGCCGCAATCTCGGCAGCCAGGTCGATGATTTCACCGGGCAACTCGGCGTTCGTGCGGGAAACGCCAGTCAGCAGGAATCGCCCGGCGCCGAACTCCTCACCCCCGCCGCGGCCAAGCCCGAGAAGCCGTAGCGGCCGGGTGGGCAGGCTTATTTCGCGGCGCGGATCGGCTTCTGCAATGCCTTGATCAGCGCGCCGTGGATCGCCTCGTTGCCGGCGACGATTGCACCCGTGCCGAAGATGTCCTGTCCGCCCGACTTATCGGAGACGAAGCCGCCTGCCTCGCGGATGAGGAGCATGCCAGCGGCCATGTCCCAGGGATTGAGCACGTCCTCCCAGAAGCCGTCCAGCCTTCCGGCCGCCACATAGGCGAGGTCGAGCGCAGCGGCGCCCATGCGGCGAATGCCGGCGACCTCGCCCATGACGTTGCGCAGTTCGACGAGATAGCGGCCGTGATCGCCGCGGCCGAGATGCGGAACGCCGGTGCCGATCACACAGTCGTTGAGGTTGCGGCGCGCGGCGACCCGCAGCCGCCGGTCGTTGAGGAAGGCGCCGCCGCCGCGTTCCGCCGTATAGAGTTCGTCCATCGCCGGATTGTAGATCAGGCCGGCGACCAGCACGCCCTGCCGCTCGAGCGCGATCGAAATGGCAAAGACGGGGATGCCGTGGAGGAAGTTCGTGGTGCCGTCGAGCGGATCGATGATCCAGCGGTGCTGGTCGTCGGAACCCTCCACCGCGCCGCTCTCCTCCATCAGGAAGGAGTAGCCGGGGCGCGCCTTCGACAGTTCGTCGTAGATGATCTTCTCCGCCTTGCGGTCGGCTTGGCTGACATAGTCGGCCGGCCCCTTCATCGATACCTGCAGGTTCTGCACCTCGCCGAAGTCGCGCGCCAGCGAGCGGCCGGCCTTGGTGGCCGCCTGGACCATGACGTTGAGCAGTGCAGAACGGGCCATGGGGAACGTCTTTCGTTATTCGGCAATGGGCAGTCGACAGGTCGGCAGTCGAATATGGCGGCAGCGCGTCCCTCTTAGTTCCGACTGCCTATTGCCGACTGCCGGTCGCCTTATCAATCCGCCCGGCGCAGATAGGTGATCTCGTTCGTGTCGACGACGATGCGCTCGCCGGCCGAGATGAAGGGCGGCACCAGCACGCGCACGCCGTTTTCCAGCACGGCGGGCTTGTAGGACGAAGCCGCGGTCTGCCCCTTCACCACCGGGTCGGCCTCGGTGATCTCGAGCGTCACCTGGTCGGGCAGCGAGATGCCGATCGGCTTCTCCTCGTAGAGCTCGACGGTTACCGTCATGCCGTCCTGCAGGAAGGCGGCGCGGTCGCCGACGAAATCCTTCTGCAGTTCGAGCTGCTCGTAGCTCTCCGAATCCATGAAGACCAGCGCGTCGCCCTGTTCGTAGAGGAAGGTGAAGTCCTTCTGCTCGAGGCGCACCTTCTCGACGGTCTCGGCCGAGCGGAAACGCTCGTTGAGCTTGGTTCCATCGATCAGGTTCTTCAGCTCGACCTGATTGTAGGCGCCGCCCTTCCCGGGCTTGACGGCGTTGGTCTTCACCGCCACCCAGAGGCCGCCATTGTGCTCGATGACGTTGCCCGGACGGATTTCGTTGCCGTTGATCTTGGCCATGTCGCTGCTTTCGGATGAATTTGTAGTCGAGGTCGCCCGGAGGGGCGATTTTTCGGCGCTTCCAGACCATAAAACGCCGAGAGAGGCAAGAGCGGAGGCCGCTGCCAGGCGACGAGTTCAGTTGATGAAGCCGTGTCGACCCCCACTCCGTCCCGCTTCGCGCTCGCGAGGCGACAGGAGTGGGCACGGTCTACAGTTTGTGATCCGGGTCCTGAGACCTGACGTCAGCGAAGCTTGTTGGCGCGCTCGATCGCCTGCTTCTGTTCGTCGGTCGAAAGATCGGAGAAGAAGATATCCATCTGCGGATCGCTCAGGCCGGCGCGGCGCGCCAGCACGTACCAGGCGCCGGCCTCGACCTTGTCCGCCTTGGTGCCGATACCGTTTATGTAGAGCTTGGCCAGGCGGTTCTCGGCGGCTACATTACCGCCTTCCGCGGCCTGCTTCAGCCAGCGGAACCCGCCTTCCATGTCGGCCGGTCCGCCGCGCCCCTCCACGAGCCACGTGCCGAGTTCGAGTTCGGCCGTATCGTAGTTCTGGCGCGCGGCAAGAAGCAGCCAGCGGCGTGCCTCCTCGTCGTTCCTGACCTTGCCGCCGATGCCGTTCGCGAAAGCCTGCGACATGGCGTATTGGGCATCGGCAAGGCCGGCATCGGCCGCCTTCTCGTAATAGCTGTAGGCCTTTTCCAGCCCTTCTTCGCTCGCGTCCTTGCCGACGATCATCTGGGCGTAGTTGAAGGCGGCAAGCCGGTTGTCGGCGTCGGCGGCCGCCTTCATCAGTTCGACCGCGCGCTTTTCGTCCTTGGGAACGACCTTGCCGTCCATCAGGTAGAGCGCATATTGGAACTCAGCCGCCGCGACCCCCTGAGCGGCCGCCTTTTCGTAGAACTCGGCCGCCTTCTTCTCGTCGCGGCGCACGCCGAGCCCGCGCGCATAGATCTCGGCGGCAAGCGTCAGCGCCGCGGCGTCGCCCTTCTCGGCGCGCGGCAGGGCGAGGTCGAGGGCGGTGATGTAAAGCCCGCGCTGGAATGCGCCGAAGGCGGCATCCGTCGGCGCAGCGCCGAAGCGCTTCGGGTTGACATCGTTTGTCGGATTGATCACCCGGCCGGCGCGGTCGGTACTCGCGGCGATCGCGGCCATCGGCGCCAACACCATCGACAGGAGAGCGGCCCCGGCGATCGCCTTTACGCGTTTCATTCTCCGACCCCGAAGCGCGGCGCCGTTTCGTCGAGCAGTGCATTCGCCGCCGCCACCCGCTCGGCGGGATCGGCATCCTCGGCGAAGACCGCGCCCGACACCGCCACGAACTCGGCGCCGGTGGCGGCGACGGTCCGGACAGAGGCTATGTCGCTTCCCGCCATGACGATCGCGGGCAGTTCGATCATCTCGGCCCACCATTTCCCGAGCGAAAGATTGCGATGGTGTGGTTCCGGCGTGGTGTCGTAGCCGAAGCGGCCGAAGAACATATAGTCGGGCCGCGCCTCTCCGAGTTCCAGCGCGTCGTCGCGGCTTTTCGCGCCGCCGGCGCCGATCATCATGCGGCCCTGGAATTTCGCGATCAGTTCCTCCAGGCCTTCCTTGCGTCCCTCGAAATGGACGCCGTCGGCACCGACGCGTCCGGCGACGCGGGTGTCGCCCTCGACCATGACGGCGATGTCGCGCGCCTGCATCATGGGTACGACCAGTTCGGCGCGGCGCTGGAACGCGGCCTCGCCGTCGCCATAGGCGGGCAGGATGAGCGAGGCCACGTCGCCGCCCTCGACGGCGCGGGCGAGGCACGATTTCAGCTTCGCCAGATCGTCCACCCGGGGCGCGATCAGAACGACGCGGCAGCGGTTCATTTCTTCTGTTGCCGTCATGACGCCCTTCAAGAACCCCAGGCCCAGCCCCCGGCCTATGCGGTGCGATCGTGGTGGGAATGGGGCATATAACATGAGCGCGGGCGTTGAACAGACGTCCTCATCCGGCTTGCGTTCGCGCCGGCGAGCGATTCCTCCTCGCCAAACCGGGCCGATGCGGCTATGCGTCTTGCGACCAACCGCTGCCCTCCATGACCGATCTCCTGCAGAATCCGATCTTCTATGCCGTGGCGGTGCCCGCGGTCGTCCTCGTCGGCCTGTCGAAAGGAGGCTTCGGCGGCGCGCTCGGCGTGATCGGCGTACCGCTGATGGCGCTGGCCATGCCACCGGTGCAGGCGGCGGCCATCCTGCTGCCGATCCTCGTCCTTATGGACATCGCCGCGCTGTGGGCCTGGCGAAGCGCGGATCGCGACTGGCACACCTTCCGCAATCTCATCCCCGGCGCGATGGTCGGAATCGGCATCGGCTGGCTGATGGCGGCGATCGTCACCGAAGCGGCGGTCAAGCTGATCGTCGGTCTCATCGCCTTCGGCTTCGTGCTCCGATGGGTCTGGCAGAAATATGCCGGCCGCGACAAGCCGCACGGCCACAATGCCATTTCGGGCGCTTTCTGGGGAACGGTGTCCGGCTTCACCAGCTTCGTTGCCCATGCCGGCGGTCCGCCCTACCAGGTCTATACGCTGCCGCTGCGCCAGGACCCGAAACTCTACACCGCTACCAGCGTCGTCTTCTTCGCCGTCGTCAACGCGGTGAAGCTAATCCCCTATTTCGCGCTCGGCGAACTCGATACCAGCAATCTCAAGGCCGCCGCGGCGCTGATGCCCTTCGCCTTCCTCGCCACCGTCGCGGGGGCGGCCGTCGTCAAGCGGATGCGCGCCGAGATATTCTATCCGATCACCTATGCGCTGGTGTTCCTGCTGTCGCTGAAGCTGATCTGGGACGGCGCCGTCGAGGTCTGGTGATCCGAGCCGGCCGGGCGTCAGCGTCGGGCCATCGCTTTGGCGTCGAGCACCGCGCGTGCCCAATCCCGTGGCCGCTCCTGGGGCAGATTGTGGCCGGCCCCCGCAAACATCCTGTGTTCGTGCGGGCCGGCGAACTTCCCGGCATGGTGCGTGGTGCCCGGGTCGACCCCGTCGGCGTCGCCGTCGATGGTGATCGCAGGAACCCCGATCCGGGGTTGTGCGCCGAGACGCGTCTCGATCACGGCATAGGCCGGATCGCCCGGCACCAGGCCGTAGCGGTGCCGGTAGGAATGGATCACCACTTCGACGAAATCCGGATTGTCGAAGGCGGCGGCGCTGCGTTCGAAGGCGGCATCGTTGAATTTCCAGGTGGGCGACCACATGCGCCAGAGGAGGCGGGCTACGCCGGCGCGATTCCGCTCGAGGCCGCGCCGGCCGCGCTCGGAGTGGAAATAGTATTGATACCAGAAGGCCGCCTCCTCGGCGGGCGGCGCCGGCTCCAGCGAACGGGCGATGTCCTGGATGTTGTAGGAGCTGCCGGATACCAGCGCCTCGACGCGTTCCGGCCAGAGCGCGGCCACGATGCAGGCGGCGCGGCCGCCCCAGTCATAGCCGCCGAGCACAGCACATTCGATCCCGAGCGCATCCATCAGCGCCTTCAGGTCGGCGCCGAGCGCGGCCTGTTCGCCGGAGCGAAGCGTGTCGGAAGAGAGAAAGCGCGTCGGCCCGTAGCCGCGCAGATAGGGCACGATCACCCGTGCGCCCGCTTCCGCCAGGAGGGGCGCTGTCTCCGTATAGGCGTGGACGTCATAGGGGAAGCCATGTTCCATGATGCAGGGCCAGCCGCCGGCCGGGCCGTATTCCTCGTAGGCGACGCGCAGGACGCCGGCATCCACGGTTTTCGTCATGGCGGGCCGCTTTCCTTCCGAAATCCCGCGGCAGGATAAAAGCGGGCGGCCGCCCGATCAAACGCGAGGCCGCGCATTCCTGACAAAACTCGCTTCGTGGCGCGGCGTACCGTCCGATTCGCCCGATGACGGAAGCCTGCCGCTGTGCTTAAAGGCGCTGAGTGCCGGAGGAATGAATGCCCAACCCGTACGAGATCGACCTCGACAAGAACCCCGCCAACTACCAGCCACTGACGCCGCTGTCCTTCCTGGAGCGGGCCGCCAAGGTCTATCCTGACGTGACCGCGATCATCCATGGCGGTCTGCGGGTCAGCTATCGCGATTTCTACGCGCACTCGCGGCGGCTGGCCTCGGCGCTCGCCGGGCGTGGCATCATCAAGGGCGACACGGTTACCGTGATGCTTTCCAATACCCCCCCGATGCTGGAGGCGCATTTCGGCGTGCCGATGACGAAAGCCGTGCTGCATTCGCTCAATACCCGTCTCGACGCCGCCGTGATCGCTTTCCAGCTCGACCATGCCGGATCGAAGATCGTCATCGTCGACACCGAGTTCTCCGGCGTGATGGCCGAGGCGCTGAAACTGGCGAAGGTGAAGCCGCTGGTGGTCGATTTCGACGATCCGGAATACGCGGCCGACGCGCCCTATCCGAAGGGCGCACGCATCGGTTCGATCGACTATGAGGCTCTTCTCGGCGAAGGCGATCCGGAATTTAGCTGGTCGATGCCGGAAGACGAATGGGACGCGATCTCGCTCAACTACACATCGGGCACGACCGGCAATCCGAAGGGCGTCGTCTATCATCACCGCGGCGCGGCGCTGATGGCCTATGCCAACACGGTCCATGCCGGCATGGGCAAGCATTGCGTCTATCTGTGGACCCTGCCGATGTTCCATTGCAACGGCTGGTGCTTCCCCTGGACGCTCGCCATTCAGGCCGGCACGCATGTGTGCCTGCGCTGGGTGCGGGCGAAGGCGATGTACGACGCCATTGCTGATCATGGCGTGACGCATCTCTGCGGCGCGCCGATCGTCATGTCGACGCTGATCAACGCGGCGGACGGTGACAAGCGCGAATTTCCGCAGACGGTCACCTTCAACACCGCTGCCGCGCCGCCGCCGGAATCCGTGCTTGCCGGAATGGCCGACGCGGGATTCGCGGTCACGCACCTCTACGGATTGACCGAGACCTACGGTCCTGCGGTCGTCAATGAATGGCACGCCGAATGGGACGGGCTCGACAGGGCGGGGCAGGCCGGGCGCAAGGCGCGGCAGGGCGTGCGCTATTCGGC